>CAMZAX010000004.1 GCA_947304355.1 uncultured Selenomonadales bacterium | reverse complement strand
GGGAGCCGGTGCAGGTTTGGCTTGGGGAGCCGGTGCAGGTTTGGCTTGGGGAGCCGGTGCAGGTTTGACTTCGGGAGCCGGTGTCGCCTTTGCTCGCGCCGCGATTGCGCTGTTGTCGAGGATGAATTTCATTGCTTTGCGGCGACGAATGTTTTCGACGATGTTTATGAGCTGCCCGTTGTCTTGCAGGAACTTTGCGATTTGCTTAGGCGGCGTGCGATACATTTGCGCCATCACTGAGATTTCGTAATTGAGTTCGGGTTCGGTGACTTGAATCTTTTCGACGGTTGCGACTTGGTCAAGCAACAGATCCGTCAAAACGTTTTTCTTCGCCGACTCGCGGTGGTCTTCGCGCATCCTGTCCATATCCAAACCCGAAAAAGCCATGTACCGGTCAAGGTTCATGCCCTGCGTCCGAAGGTTGGCGTCGAGTTCGTTAATCATTTGCGTTATACGATTTTCAATCATGACGGGCGGCAAATCGACTTTCATGTTGTCGACTGCCTTGTCGATAATCGCTTGACGCTGATTTTCGACGGCGCGGCGTTCGGCGTTGGTCTCCATGTTCTTGCGGATGTCGGCTTTGTATTCGTCGAGCGTCTTGAAGGTGCTGACCTTCTGAACGAATTCGTCGTTGAGTTCGGGCAATTCGCGATGCTTGATGCTGTTGATTTTGCAAGCGAATTCGGCGTCGCGCCCTGCCAAATCCTTGGCGTGATACTCGTCGGGGAACGTGACTTTGACGGTGCGTTCGTCGCCGACCTTCGCGCCGATGAGCTGTTCTTCAAAATCGCCGATAAATTTATGGGAGCCGATTTCCAACGGAGCGTCTTTTGCCTCGCCGCCCGCGAATTTTTCGCCGTTAATCGTGCCCGTGTAGTCCAGCGTGATAAAGTCGCCGTCGACAATGGCGTCGCCCTCTGCCGCGTCGATTAAGTTGGCGTGATGTCCGCGCAGGGTTTCGAGCTGTTTGGCAATGTCTTCGTCGGTGACGGGTTCGACAACCTTTTCGGCGTCGAGATTTTTATATTCGCCGAGTTCGACTTTCGGGAAGGGCGTAAACGTCAGCTTGAAGACGAAATCCTTACCTTCCTCGTTGGTGAGGACGTCGGCTTTGTTTTCGCTTACGGGAATCAAGCCCAGCGTCTGAAGAGCCTTGCGCGTCGACTGTTGCAGGAGCGCGTTGGTTGCCTCGTCGATAATCGCGTCTTTGCCGATTTGGCGTTCAAGAATGGCTTGCGGGACTTTGCCCTTGCGGAAGCCGGGAATGTTCACGCGCTCGCCGAGCATCTTCGTGGCGCGCTTGATTGCCTTGGAAAATTCCGCCGCGTCCTCCGTGACGGTCAACTCGATGTTGTAGTCGTCTATCTTCTTTTGAGTGAGTTTCAAAATTTCAACCTCCTGTTCGTTATGCAATGCGGCGATTATATTAACATAACCTGCGGGAAATTACAAGTTTTGTTCGTAGGTGAACGCCGCGCGCAAAATCGTCGCCTCGTCCAGTGCTTTGCCGATGAGTTGGAAACCTAGCGGCAATTTGTCGCCGGTGACGCCGCAGGGAACGGAAATGCCCGGCAAGCCCGCGATATTGACGGGTACCGTGCAAATGTCTTGCAGATACATTTTCAGCGGGTCGGCTGTCATTTCGCCGAGCTTGAAGGCGGCGTTGGGCGTCGTCGGCGTCAAAATCAAATCAACCGTCTTGAAAGCCTCAACGAAGTCGCGCTGAATCAGCGTGCGAACCTTCAACGCCTTAAGGTAATAAGCGTCGTAGTAGCCCGCGCTCAAAGCGTAGTTGCCGATCATTATGCGCCGCTTGACTTCCGCGCCGAATTTCTCCGTGCGGGTGTTGGTCATCATTTCGACGACATCAGCCCCGTCGACGCGCGCCCCGTAGCTCACGCCGTCATAACGTTCAAGATTCGTGGCGGCTTCGGCGGGCGCGATAAGGTAGTAGGTCGAAATGGCGTATTCGGTGTGCGGCAAGCTGACTTCGACGATTTCCGCGCCGAGCGATTCAAATTTCTTGGCGACGTTGCGAATTGCGGCTTCAACTTCGGCGTCAATGCCCTTGACGAAATATTCGGCGGGCAACCCGATTTTCAATCCCTTAACGTCGGCGACGAGCGACTTGGTGAAGTCGGGCACCTGCGCGGCGGTCGAAGTCGAATCCATTTCGTCATGCCCGCAAATGGCGTTGAGCACGAGGGCGCAGTCCGTCACGTCGCGAGTCAGCGGACCAATTTGGTCGAGCGACGACGCAAAGGCAACGAGCCCGTATCGTGACACGCGCCCGTAAGTGGGCTTGAAACCGACGACGCCGCAAAAGCTTGCCGGTTGACGAATGGAGCCGCCCGTATCGGAGCCGAGCGCAAAAATCGCTTCGCCGCCCGCCACTGCTGCCGCCGAGCCGCCCGAACTTCCGCCGGGCACGCGTTCGAGATTGTGCGGGTTGCGCGTGACGTGATACGCGGAATTTTCGGTTGAGCCGCCCATTGCGAATTCGTCGAGGTTCGCTTTGCCAATCAGAATCGGATTCTGCGCGGCGAGTTTCTTGTAAGCGGTCGCGTCGTAGGGCGGCACGAAGTTTTCAAGGATTTTCGACGCGCACGTCGTCTTTATGCCCTTGGTGCAGATGTTGTCCTTGACCGCGCAGGGAATGCCTTCAAGCGGGAAAATTTTTTCGCCGCGAGAAATCTTGTCGTCGACGGCCTTGGCGTCAGCCGCAGCCTTGTCGCGCGTAAGTGTAAGATACGCGCCGATTTTGTCTTCAGCCTCGTCGACACGCGAAAAAATATCGGCAGTCAATTCCGCCGACGAAATTTGTTTGGTCTGTAACAGCTCGTGCAATTCGTGAGCCGTTTTCTCGTGTAAGGTCAAATTATTTGCCTCCTTGGTAGGAACAAGGAACAAGTTCAAATCCCTTGTCCCTTAACGCTGGCTGTCCTGTTCCGCCTTGCGAATGTCTTCCTTCAAGTCAACGTCGAAGTTCAACGACTGGAAATTTTCTTTCTTCGGCAAAACCATGCGGAAAGCGTCAGTCTTGTCGAATTGCGCTTCGGCATCCGCAATATGCAAGCCGAGGACGTGTCCGCCGAATTTCTTGTCATCGGAGACGAAGTGGAAGTGCCAGCCCGTCGAATTAAGCGAACTCATGAACGCGGGGCAATACAAGCCGACGAGCGTGCCGCTGATGTTTTGGAGCGTGATTTCGTTTTGGGACTTCAACGCCTCAACGAGCGTGGGATACGGTTCAACGCTTCCGCTTTCGCTGCGGACGTGCATTTCGGCAAAGTCGCCGTGGACTTTCACCATGTAAAAATTGTTTATGCCGTACTTGTCGACTTGGGCGTTCAAGGCACTTTCAAACGCGTTCTTGTCGGTGATGTTGCGGAGCTTGACGGCGAAATCTTTTTCAAAGAACGTGACGTTGCTGAACGGGATGCGCACTTTGTCGGCGACGACGTTTATCTTGCAATCGCGATTGGCGCGATAAACTACGCCGTCAAGGACGATCATTTCGCCGTCGAGACCTTCAAACGTGCCGATACCCGTGTCGCCGTGCGTTTTCAGTTCCTTGACCGTGACGGAGCCGTCGAAGTAGCCGAGCGTCAACGACTGCAACAGCGCGACTTGATAAATCGTGTCCTTGTCCTGCGCGGGCTTGGCGAAGGTCGTCGCAGCATTGAACAGCATTGCGCAAACCAGAATCGCGGCGATAAAAAACTTCTTCATAACAAAAACCTCCAAAACTTATAAAACTTACAAAATCGCATGACTTGCCATGCGTTAAATTTGCTCTTCCAACACGCGCGGTACTTTGAAATAACCGTCTTCTTTGAGCGGCGCGTTCGACAGCGCAAGTTCGCGTTCAAGTGACGGCTTAACTTTGTCGTCGCGGAAGACGTTTTGCATGGGCAGCGCGTAAGTCGTCGGCTCGATGTTCGTCGTGTCAATCGCCTGCAAGTTCTCGACGTATGTCAAGATTTTGTTCAGCTGAAAGATAACGTCGTCCGCCTCCTCCTCGCGAATCCGCAGCCGCGACAAGCTCGCGACCGTTTTGATGTCCTGTTCGCTTATCTTCAATGTCAATGCCTCCTAATGTTTTAATTGCGCATTACGCATTGCGCATTGCATTACCGTCGTTGCTTGGAAAATTCGTTTAAAGCCAAAATCAATCTGTGCACGGGATAAGCCAAAACGATTTGCATAATCGCCGCCGGCCAAAAGTCTTGCCGAATGAACTTCGCCACGTCAATCGGTCTGTCAAGCATGAACAGAAAGCCGATTGTTATCGCGAAGTGAATCGCAAGCGCGGGTATTGAACTTATCACGGGCAACAGCGACTGTTCGCGGAAAAGATTGACCGAGAATCTTCCGAATATCAAGCCGATTGTCATGTAACTGAACGTCGCCAAGCCGAAGTAACTGCCCGCCGTCGCGTCCTGCAACAAGCCCGCCATGAATCCGAAAAAAGTTCCCTGCTCATGCCCGCGCAGGAACGCGACCGAAACCGTAAGCAGGAGCAAGAGATTTGCGCTGAAGCCGTTGTAACTCACGAACGTCAAAAGCGACGTCTGCAAAGCGTAGCACAGGACGAGTAGAGCCGCCCACAGCCCGATAATTTTCATTGCGGGGCAACCCCCTCGACCTGTTGCGGTTCTTCGGCAACGTAGCCCGCCTGTTGCAACTGTTGCTGTTGCGCGTCTTGAATCTGCTGTTGCGCCGCCTGAAGTTTCTGCGCCGTCTCGTGCGGATCAGTCTCGGTGCCGGGCGTCTGTTGCGGCGGCTGAATCGGTTCGGGCGGAGCCTCGCGCGACGCAACGATTACCGCCACGTCTTCAAGTTTTTGGAAGTCAACGGACGTATCAATCACGCCGTATTTGAGCAAGCCGCCTTCCTCGTTGTGAATGTCGACGATTTTGCCGACGACGAGCCCTTTGGGGTAGACGCCGCCGAAACCCGACGTGACGACCATATCTTCGACCTGCACGTCAGAATCTTTCGGGATGTTGACCATGCGCGGGTAGCTTGGATTTTTAATGTCGCCCTCGACAATGCCCGCAACGCGCGATTCGGGACGCTGAATCAACGTGCCGACAGACGAGCGCGGGTCTATCAACAGCTGAACTTTCGACGAATTGACACCCGCCTCCATGACGTGACCGACCAAGCCCATTTCGGTGACGACTGCCATGTTGTTCGCAACGCCGTCGATTGTGCCGCGATTAATCATGATTACGCTTGACCACGTTGCCGACTCGCGACCTATGACGCTTGCCGCGACCAAATCGAATTGAATCGACGCCTGCTTGTAGCCGAGCAAATTGCGGAGCCGCTGATTTTCGGACGCGTATTCGGAGGCAGTCAAATTTTGCGCGCGCAAGATTTCAACTTCCTCGCGGAGCAGGCGATTTTGTTCGTGCAGGTGAGAAATTTCGGTAACGGTGTCCTTGACGAACATCAGCTGACTGCCGACCCACGAGAAGACGCGTTGGAACGGAGCCATAATCGTCATTGCCAAGCCGTCGGTCACGGGCGTTGCGAATCTGCTGCGCGCCGCGAAAAAGACAGAACAAAACACGCTGATAAATACAAAAATCAGCGCGATAATTTTTTTTGCCGATGCTTTTTCCCTGCGAATTTTTTTGCTCATTGTCTCAGCTTTTTGGATGTCATGACGACCCGCTTAAGCAAGTTTAAATCTTCAAGTGATTTGCCGGTGCCTTCGCCCACGCAGCTCAACGCGTCGTCGGCGACGATAACGGGCATACCGGTTTCCTTCGCGATAAGTTTATCGAGGTTGGCCAAAAGCGCGCCGCCGCCCGTCATCACTATGCCGTGATCCATAATGTCGGCGGCAAGTTCGGGCGGTGTCTTTTCGAGCGTGCTCTTAACTGCGTCGACGATTTTGAAAATCGGATCGCCCAAAGCTTCGCGGATTTCGCCGGACTTGACTTCAATGGTTTTGGGTAAGCCGCTGACCAAATCGCGCCCGCGAATCTGCATGGACTTTTCCTTGTCGGGCGTGATAATCGCGGTGCCGATTTTGATTTTTAAATCTTCCGCCGTGCGTTCGCCAATCATCAGGCTGTAAATGCGGCGAATGTATTGGATAATTGACGAATCCATTTCGTCGCCGCCGACGCGAATGGATTTGCTCACGACAATGCCGCCGAGCGATATAACGGCGATTTCGGTTGTGCCGCCGCCAATGTCAACGACCATGTTGCCGGTTGCTTCTTCGACGGGCAGACCCGCGCCGATTGCCGCAGCCATAGGTTCTTCGATAAGGTACGCTTCACGAGCCCCGGCCTGTGTCGCCGCGTCGATAACAGCGCGCTTTTCGACTTCCGTGACGCCCGAAGGCACGCCGACGACGACTCGCGGGCGCACGAATGATTTTGAGTTCATTGCCTTGCGAATAAAATATCTGAGCATTGCTTGAGTTACGTCGAAATCGGCAATGACGCCGTCTTTCATCGGGCGAATCGCGATTATGTTGCCGGGCGTGCGACCAATCATTTGCTTGGCCTCTTCGCCGACGGCAAGTACGTCGCCCGTGTCACTTTTTATCGCCACGACTGAAGGTTCACGCAGGACAATCCCACGACCCTTGACGTGCACCAGAGTGTTTGCCGTCCCCAGGTCAATGCCCATGTCGTGCGACAGACCGCCAAAAAAACCCCACATCTGAAAAATTGCTCCCTTCCGTTGGTTAGATTTTTTGCCTGCGCTAAGCGAAAATATTTTATCATACTTTTTACACTTTGCAACAGTGTTTTGGGGAAGGTACAACTCCGGATTTTCAAGTAACTTGTGCGGGCGACATTTCTTGCGGCGGCGTTTGTAACGCGTTTTGGCTTTTTTCACTTGTTGCACACTTGGATTGTACATTCGCGCGCTGAAAGAAAGTAGTTAAACAAATAATTTTTAAGAGACTTTCTTGTGCGGGAAGAAAGAGCTACCAACGCAACTTTCTTTGCCACGCAAGCAAATCTTTCCGGCTCAGCGGCAAGTCAATCGACTGCCCGTTGTCGTAGAAAAATTTAACGCGAATCTCCTTCGCAAGCAACAAATCTTTTAAACTTGACTTCGGGAAATGAAAAAATAATTTATTCTCGTTGCGCCAACCGGCTTGCGTCTGTTTGGTCACGGCGTCAATCTCCCAGGGCGCGCCGTCGGTGAAAACAATCGCCTTGTCCAGGAGCCGCGCTTTGTCGTAACGATAATCCCACAGGCTCAGCGTCGCGCTTTCCCAGTTGCCGTCGCCGTCGCGCGCAACTTGAAATTCAGTCGCCGCATATTTGTCCAACGTTTGCGCCTCGCGGTGGTCGTGGTGCCAAGTGTAACTCGCGCCGAATATCCCGACGAGAATCAGCGCGATTCCGATTCCCAGTAAAAATTTTTGCATGACAGACTTCCGCCTTGCTTTACATTTTGCATATTCTTATAGTACAATACCTTCAACATATTTTTCAATAATTTTTTCGGGGGGAATCATTTATGCTCAGGCCGCGTTTTGAAGACGAAGACGAAGTTTACATTCCGGAAATAGGCGACGACGATTCAGCCTTTGACAGCGTTCACGACAGAGTTCCGCACTCCAACGCCGGCATTGCGCTCGGTTGGTCGGCTTTGGAACAGCAGATGTTCGATATGTTGTTGCTCAATCGTTTCGCTGCCGACGATCAAGAATTGCTCGACGAGACGGCACGCACCATTTCCCGCCTGGTTGAAACCTTTGAGGCGCACGAGATTGCCCGAATAATGGCTGTCGCCATGATGTCCTTCCAACTCGCCGCGTCCGAAGATAAATCCTTTGAAGACGAATACAACAAGTATCGCGACTATATCAAAAAACATCCCGAAGATTTGGAAGAAATTTGACGCCGTGAAAATTTTCCGCCGTTGCCGCGCCTGCGGCTTATTTTTTTGCG
Source organism: uncultured Selenomonadales bacterium (assembly GCA_947304355.1). Classification (GTDB taxonomy): domain Bacteria; phylum Bacillota; class Negativicutes; order Selenomonadales; family Selenomonadaceae; genus Quinella. The sequence continues at coordinate 105,668 of CAMZAX010000004.1, read as the reverse complement.
TTGATTGACGTGCAAACGCAAAACCGCTAAACTGCACGCGATTAAATTTTTGGAGGGAATTTTTATGCAAGTGACCAAGACAGCTATCGAAGGCGTATTGATTCTTGAGCCGAAAGTTTTCGGCGACGCACGCGGCTGGTTTATGGAAACGTGGTCGGCGCGCAAATTCCAGGCGGCGGGCTTGACGTTTGAATTCGTGCAGGATAATCAATCCTACTCGGCGCACAAAGGCACCCTGCGCGGTCTGCACTATCAGACGGCACCTTTCGCGCAGACAAAGCTCGTCCGTTGCACGCGCGGCAAACTCCTCGACGTGGCGGTTGATATTCGCGAAGACTCCGACACTTTCAAGAAATGGGTTGCCGTCGAACTCACCGCCGAAAACAAAAAGCAACTGCTGATTCCGCGCGGCTTCGCGCACGCCTTCCTGACGCTGACCGACGACGTTGAGATTCAGTACAAAGCCGACAATTTCTACGCGCCGACGTGCGACGGCAATATCCGTTGGGACGACCCCGACATCATGATTGATTGGCCGTTCCCGCCGACGATTCTCGCCGACAAAGACGCCAAGGCTCCGACGCTCCGCGAACGTCTCGAACGCGGCGAATTGGTGTTCTAAAATGGAACTGACACACGAACAGCAGGCGGCGGTTGACGCTCGCGACGAAAATTTTTTGATAGCGGCAGCGGCGGGCGCGGGCAAGACTCGTGTCCTAACCGAACGCGTCGTGAAGTTGCTCGAAGAAAATTCCTGCCAAGTTGACGAACTGCTTATCATGACCTTCACCAACACCGCCGCGCAGGAAATGCGCTCGCGAATTCAGGACGCGCTGACCAAACGCCTTGAAACCGAACTCGACGCCGACAAGCAAACGCACCTTGAACGGCAGATAATTCTTTTGAGCGGCGCGCACATCTCGACGTTTCATTCGTTCTGCCAAACGATTTTGCGGCGTAACTTTTCGCGAATCGACCTCGACCCGAAATTTCGCGCCGGCGACACCAACGAACTCAACATCCTGAAACGCGAAGTCATTGAGGAGCTGTTTGAAGAAAATTACGCGGACGGCGGCGACACGTTCAAAAATTTTACCGACGCGTTCGGCGGCAACGTCAAGGGCGACGACAAACTTCACGACATGATTATCGACCTGCACGACTTTTCGCTGAGTATGCCCTATCCCGACGCGTGGCTTGACGGGCTCGCCGACCCCTACGACTTGCCCGAATCTGCGCGGCTCGACGATACGATCTGGTTCAAGTTCCTTAAGCCGTACATTCGCGCGACGCTGGAAAAAATTTTCGCCGATTGCGCCGAAGCCAACCGCCTCGCCGAAACGAATCACATCACCGCCAACGCCTTGCCCGACGACCGCCGACAGATTGACGCGCTGAAATCTTCGCTCGACGATTGGGACGCGCTTTACGACAAAATTCACGCGATTAATCTTAAACGTTGCGTTATCGGCAAGGGCGACGAACAAATCAAAAGTCGAATCAAAGCTTTGCACGACGGTTACAAAGACAAGCTTGAGACGTTGCGCGATAAATATTTTCTCGCCGACGAAGCCAAAATGCTTTCAGACGTGCGCGAACTTCATGCGCCGATTCTTGAGCTGATTCGCGTGACGAAGGCTTTCGCGCAAAAATTCTCCTCCGCCAAACGCGAACGCGGTATCATTGACTTCAACGACATGGAACACCTCGCGCTGAAAATTTTCGACGCCGCGCCCGAAGTCGCCGCCGCCTACCGTGCGAAGTTCAAGTTCATCATGGTGGACGAATACCAGGACACCAACGGCGTGCAGGAAGAAATCGTTCAACGAATTTCAAGCGGCGACAATCTGTTTTTCGTCGGCGACGTCAAGCAATCGATTTACCGTTTCCGCCTCGTCGACGCCGCCAACTTCAAGGACAAGATGGCGACTTATCGAACTATCAACCTGTCGAAGAACTTCCGCAGCCGTGACAAAATCCTCGCGGCGGTCAACGAAATTTTTAAGCGGCTCATGAACAAGCGCGCGACCGAAATTGATTACGACGACGCGGCGGCTCTGCAATACGGCGCGAATTACGAATGCGGTGACGCTTACTTCGACGAACGCCCCGAATTTTATTTCATCAAGACGGATAAAGACCTCGGCGACGACAGCAAGAGTATCGAACTCGAAATGCGCTTTATCGCCGGCAAAATTCACACGCTGATTGATTCGGGCAAGCTCGTGCGCGACGGCGACGCTTATCGCCCCGTGGAGTTTCGCGACATCGTTATCCTGCACCGCTCGCCCAAGACGCAAGCCTTTGAGATTCTCGACACGCTGAAAAAATTCGGCATTCCCGCTTACGTGCCCGACGAAGAAAATTATTTCCGCGCCAACGAAGTTCAAGTCGTCGTCAGCCTGTTGAATTTGCTCGACAACGCGCGACAGGACATCCCGCTTGCCGCCGTCATGATGAGTGCGATTGGCGGCTTCAGCGCGGAAGAATTGGCGGAAGTTCGCATTGCAAATCCCGGCGTCGATTTTTATATGGCAGTCGAACGCGGCTCGGACAAGTGCAAAGATTTTTTGGGCAAGCTGAATCGTTGGCGCGACGCGGCTCGTCAACTCGGCGTGCCCGAACTTTTGAGCAGTCTGTATCGCGAAACGGGCTACTACGATTCCGTCGGCAAGGAGACGCGTGGCGACGTGCGGCAGGCGAATTTGCGTATCTTAATCGACCGCGCCGCCGATTTTGAATCGACCAACGCTCGCGGGCTGTCGCGTTTCGTCGAATTCGTCAGCAAGATTCAACGGCTCGAACGGGACTTGCCAACTGCGTCGACGCTCGGCGAAAACGAAAACGTCGTGCGCGTCGTGACGATTCACGGCAGCAAGGGGCTCGAATATCCCGTGGTGTTCGTGGCGGGCATCGGCAAGCAATTCAACGGCGACGATTACACCAAGGGCATTGTCTTCCGCCACCGCGACTTCGGTATAGGCGCGCACAGGACGCCGCAAGATAAACAGCTGAAAGTCAAGACGCTCGCGACGCAAGCCGTGTCGAAAAAAATCCGTGACGAATCGCTTGCCGAAGAGTTGCGGCTTTTGTATGTGGCGTTGACGCGCGCGAAAGAAAAATTAATCCTCGTGGGCACAACGTCGAAGTCCGCGCTTGAAAAGTTGCGACCCGTCGACGCGCCCGACGATTACGACATCCTATCGGCGGGCAAGTTCATGGATTGGCTGTTGCCGATAAAAGACGCGCTGTCGAACGTCCTGCACGCTCGGCTCGTCGAACAGGCGCAGGTTTTGGAGATTCGCGAACGACCGCTCGCCGCCGCTCAAGAAAAAATTTCTCAAGCACCCGAAAAACTTCCGTCGACGCCGCTCGCCAACATCCCCGCAAAATTGTCCGTCACGGAGCTCAAACGCCGCGCAGAGGAAGACGCCTTGCCACAACTCGAAGACTTCGCGCCGCGTGAAAAATTCATCTACCGCCGTCCGAACTTCATGCAGACGAAAAAACTTTCGGGCGCGGAATTCGGCTCGCTCATGCATAAAGTCATGCAAAGCTTGAACTTGAACGGTGACCTGTCGGCAAGCGGAATCGCCGCGCAGGTTGCGTCGTTGGCTCGGCGCGAAATCATTTCGGCGGAACACGTCGCGGCAGTCAGGGCGGACAAGATCGCGAAGTTCTTTGCAAGCGAACTCGGTCAACGTTTAATCGCGGCACGGGAATTCTATCGCGAATTGCCCTTCAGCCGACTGATTGACGCGCGCCGATTCTTCAACGTCGACGAAAAAATTTTCATACAAGGGATAATCGATTTGCTGTTCAAGGACGCGGCGGGCAAGTGGATTCTGCTTGACTACAAGACCGACCGCGACGCGCCCAACATTGCCGACCGCTACCGAATTCAGATTGAACTTTACTCGGCGGCTGTCGAAGCGTTGCTTAACATAACCGTCGCCGAAAAATATCTTTACCTGCTAAACGGCGGGCGGCTCGTGAGTATGTGAATCATGAAAAAATTTTTAACGGCGATTCTTGCGGCGTCGGCGATTTGGTTGACGGCTTCGACGACGGAGGCGGTCGATGACGCGCAAAAATTCAAGGACGCTTACAATCTGCAAGGACACTCGGAAGGCGGTTGGTTCGCCGAAATTTACACCGCGCCTTTCCGACAGAAAAACAAACGCTCCACTGCCGGCAGCATTTACTTCCTGCTCGACAAGGGCGACGTGTCGCATTTCCATCAGATTGATTGCGACGAAATTTGGTATTACCACGCGGGTTGCGGCATGAAAATTTTCATGTTGAGCGGCGGGCAAGTCAAGACGGCTTTGCTCGGCACCGACACCGCGCGCAACGAACAGCCCATGGTTATCATTCCCAAGGGCACGATTTTCGCGGCGGAGAATATCGACAAGGACGGCTACACGTTCGTTTCCTGCATGACTACGCCGCGCTTCGACTACAAGGGCTTTCGACTGGTGCCGCGTGCCGAAGTTCGGAAAAAATATCCCGCCTTGCCCGAAGAAATTTTGCAACTTGCTTACGAAAAAATTTGATGCGGAGGTTTTAACGTGATTAAAGTTTTGGTTAACGGCGCACTCGGACGCATGGGACGCACGGTCGTCGCCGCAGTCAATGCCGATTCGGAGCTTGAACTTGTCGGCGCGGTTGACGCTTACGAAGGCGAAGTCGACGGCATGAAAGTTGAAACGAATCTGGACGCCGCGCTTAAACGATTGACGCCTGATGTTATGGTTGACTTCACGCGCCCCGCTGTCGTCTTCGATAACGTGATGACTGCGCTTGCCAACAAAGTTTCGCCGGTTGTCGGCACGACGGGCTTGAGCGATGACGCCAAAGAAAAAATTCGTGCGGCGGCAGAGACGAACGACACGCCCGCGTTTATCGCGCCGAACTTTGCATTGGGCGCGGTGCTGATGATGTTGACGGCTCAACGAATCGCGAAGTACATGCCCGACGTTGAGATAATCGAACTGCACCACGACAAGAAACTTGACGCGCCTTCGGGCACAGCCGAGCTGACTGCAAAGATGATTGCCGAAGTGCGTCCGCCGCATAAGCAGGGACACCCCGACGAGGTCGAACGCCTTGACCACGTGCGCGGAGCCGATGTCGACGGCATAAGGATTCACAGCGTGCGCCTGCCGGGCTACGTCGCGCACCAGGAAGTTATCTTTGGCGGCTTGGGGCAGACACTCACGATTCGCCACGACTCGACGGGCAGAGATTCATTCATGCCGGGCGTCGTGCTTGCCTGCAAAAAAGTTCGCAATCTGCGCGGGCTGACCGTCGGTTTGGACAAGATTCTTGATTGAGGCGATTGACATGAAAAAATTTTTAAGCGTCGCTCTCGTCGCGCTGACGATGATGATTTGCACGGCGTGCGGCAGTTCCGCCGAAAAGCCCGCCGATAAAACGGAGCCCGCGCAGGTTGAAGCACCCGCCAATAAAATTTTGGTCGCATACTTTTCCTGCACCGGCAACACCAAAAAAGCCGCGCTTGAAGTCGCCGACATCTTGAAAGCCGACACGTTCGAGATCGTGCCCGCGCAGGCTTACACGTCCGAAGATTTAAATTACAACGTCGAGGACTGCCGCGCCAACATCGAGCAGAAGGACAACAACGCCCGCCCCGAAATCAAAAGCAAACTTGCCAACCCCGCGCAGTACAAGACGATTGTCATTGCCTTCCCGATTTGGTGGGGAGCCGAGCCGCGCATTATCGACACGTTCGTTGAGAACTACGACTTGGCGGGCAAGACGATTGTCCCCGTGTGCACGAGCGGCGGCAGCGAGATTATGACCGCCGAAAAAAATCTGCAGGCACTTTGCAAGGGCGCGACCGTCACGAGCGGCAAACGTCTTGGCATCACTTCACGCGACGAGGTTAAGACTTGGCTTGATTCGTTAGGCTTATGAGAAATATTTTACTCGACGCGATTTTGTTCGCGCTGTTCGTGGCGGAGATGAGTTTTCATCACCTGCCGAAGATTTTGCACGAGGTCTTGGGCGTGGCAATGGCGGCGGCGATAATTCTGCACGTCGCGATAAATTGGCGGCGATTCACATCCTTGCTGAGGAACGTGACGCCGCAAAAATTTTTCAACGCCGAAATTGACTTGGCTCTTATAATCTGCGCGGCGGCTGTTTTGTTCAACGGCGTGGTTCTGTCGAATTACCTGTTCGCGGATTTTGTGAGCTTTGAACTTCGGCGCAATATGACGCTGCACCAACTGCACGTCGCCGCGCCGTACGCAATGATGATTTTAATCGGCGTGCATTTGGGCTTTCATTGGCGTGAGCTGCGGCAGAGGCTGTTGAAGACGTCCGGGCTTGAGGAATTTTATTCGCGGCGGGAAAGTTTGTTCGTGACGGCGGCGGTAATGTTGGCGGCGTGCGGCGTGGCGGGACTGTATTTGAATCGCGTCGGCGACAGGCTGTTAATGAAGCACATCTTTGCGACGCCCGCGACCGACTTGCCCGCCGCAGTGTTCGCGTTGCTGATAATCGGCGGCGTGATTTTTTTCGCGATTATCGGCTTTGTGCTTGACGAGAAATTTTTTCGGAAGGGACGTGATTAAATGGATGTGAAGATTGTACGCGACATGCTTTTGGGTTTGGCGACGGGTGACGCGTTGGGTGTGCCCGTTGAGTTTGAATCGCGCAGGCTTTTGCAAAGCGACCCCGTGACGGGAATGCGCGGCTACGGCTCATGGGATCAGCCGGCGGGCACTTGGTCTGACGACACGAGCTTGACGATTGCGGCCATGGAAAGCATTTCGCGGCGCGGCAAGATTGACTGGCAAGACATTGCGGAAAATTTTTTGAGTTGGTACGAACGCGGCGAATTCACGGCGACGGGTGAACGCTTCGACGTTGGCAACACAACGCGGGCGGCTATCGTTCGTTTTTCGCGCAGACTTTTGCCGCCGACCAAATGCGGCTCGACGGAAATCAATTCCAACGGCAACGGCTCCCTGATGCGTATCTTGCCCGCGACACTGTATCTTTACGGCACGCGCGGACGAATCGGCGGCGATGAGTTGAAAATTATTCACGACTTCAGCGCGCTGACTCACGGGCACATCATCAGTTGCATGGCGTGCGGAATTTACTCGCTGATTGCCGCGCAGATTCTCGACGGGAAAAATATTTTCGACGCGTTCAAACTTGGCATGAGCGACGCGCAAAAATTTTACGGCACGGACGACGCGTTCAAAAATTTTTCACGGCTGTGCGACGAAACCTTTGCCGCGCTCGACGAAGACGAAATATCGGCGGCGGGCTACGTCGTCAGCACGTTGGAGGCGGCTCTGTGGTGCCTGCTGAATACCGACGATTACAAATCGCTCGCCTTGAAAGTCGTCAACTTGGGCGAAGACACCGACACGGCAGGCGCGGTTGCCGGCGGCTTGGCGGGCATGATTTACGGCGTCGATTCGATTCCGACCGAATGGCTCGACACGTTGAAGCGTCGCGACTATCTGGAAAAAATCTGCGCGGACTTCGCCAACGCCTTTTAAGGGCGCGCATTTAGAGGCCGCACAGGACGTGCGGCCGTTGCCGCGTTTCGACGCGTGATGCGTCGTGAGCGGCTCGCTCTTTTCTTTTGCTACTTTTCTTTTGGGCGCAGCAAAAGAAAAGTAGATTTGAAAATAATTCTTTGAATACTTTCTTGCGGCGGAAGAAAGTTCACCCTTGACATTTTGTTGAATTGGGATTATCATACCGCCTGTGCTTGGGCGAAGACGCCCTGCAAAGGTTTGAATTTCCCGTAGGAGGCAGATATTTATGATAAAGCCACTTGGAGACAGAGTTGTCGTTGAAGTTGCCGAGGTCGAACTCAAGACCAAAAGCGGCATCATCATGCCCGAAACGTCCAAAGAGAAACCGCAAAAGGGCAAGATCGTCGCGGTCGGAACCGGCAAGCTCCTCGACAACGGCACCCGCGCCGTCATGGAAGTCAAAGCCGGCGACGAAATCATCTTCAACAAATACGCGGGCAGCGAAGTCAAGGTGGACGACAAAGATTATCTCGTGATTCGCGAGAGTGACATTTTGGCAATCCTTTAATTCAGCGAAGTTTTCGGAGGTAATTATTTTATGGCAAAAGAAATTTTGTTCGACGAAGAAGCCCGTCGCGCGCTCAGTCGCGGTGTCGACGCGCTTGCCAATGCCGTTAAAGTTACGCTCGGCCCCAAAGGTCGCAACGTTGTTCTCGAAAAGAAATTCGGCGCACCGTCCATAACCAACGACGGCGTGACGATTGCTCGCGATATTGAGCTTGAAAATCACTTTGAAAACATGGGCGCGCAACTCGTCAAAGAAGTCGCAACCAAAACCAACGACGTCGCCGGCGACGGCACCACTACCGCAACGCTCCTTGCACAGGCCATCGTTCGCGAAGGCTTGAAAAACGTCGTGGCGGGCGCAAACCCCATGATTATCAAAAAAGGCATCGAGGCCGCCGTTGCGAAACTCGTCGACGAAATTAAAAATAACGCGAAGAAAGTCGAAGGCAAAGAGGCCATCTCCCAAGTCGCGGCAATCTCTTCGGGCGACACCGAAATCGGTCAGCTTATCGCCGACGCCATGGAAAAAGTCGGTAACGACGGCGTTATCACCGTTGAAGAGTCCAAGACCATGACGACCAACCTCAAAGTTGTCGAAGGTATGCAATTCGATCGCGGCTACATTTCGCCCTACATGGTCACCGACGCCGACAAAATGGAAGCCGTCATGGACGACCCGTATATCCTTTTGACTGACAGAAAAATTTCATCTATCCAAGACATTCTGCCGATTCTTGAGCAAGTCGTTAAGCAGGGCAAATCGCTCGTTATCGTCGCCGAAGACGTTGACGGCGAGGCGTTGGCTACTATCGTCGTCAACAAACTGCGCGGCACGTTCAAGGCGTTGGCGGTCAAAGCTCCGGGCTTCGGCGACCGCCGCAAGGCTATGCTCGAAGACATCGCCATTTTGACGGGCGGCACGGTTATCAGCGAAGAACTCGGACGCAAACTCGACAGTGCAACTTTCGCCGACCTCGGTCATGCACGCCAGATTCGCGCCACCAAAGAGGAAACCACCATCGTCGAAGGCAGCGGCGACAAGGACGAAATTAAATCCCGCGTTGCCATGATTCGCAAGCAAATGGAAACCACCACCAGCGACTTCGACAAAGAGAAACTTCAGGAACGTCTTGCCAAGTTGGCGGGCGGCGTCGCGGTTATCGAAATCGGCGCGGCAACTGAAGTCGAAATGAAAGAAAAGAAACTCCGCATCGAAGACGCTCTCAACGCGACCCGTGCGGCTGTCGAAGAAGGCATCGTTGCTGGCGGCGGCACTACGTTTATTGACATTCAACACGCGCTTGACGACGTTCAGGCTGAAGGCGACGCCAAAGTCGGTGTCGAAATCGTCAAACGCGCAATCGAAGAGCCCGTTCGTCAAATTGCCAACAACGCCGGTCAAGAAGGTTCCGTCGTCGCCGAGGCCGTCAAGAAGTCCGAAAAGGGCGTCGGCTTCAACGCGCTGACCAACGAGTACGTCGACATGATTAAAGCGGGTATCGTCGACCCGGCTAAGGTTGTTCGTTCCGCTCTGCAGAACGCGGCGTCAATCGCGGCTATGATTCTGACGACCGAAACGCTCGTCGCCGATAAGCCCGAACCCAATCCTCCGCCGTCTCCGGCAGGCATGGGCGGCATGGGCGGCATGATGTAAACAACGTGACGTTTTAACCGAATAGAAATTTCAAGCTCTCGTCGATTATCGGCGGGGGCTTTTTGCTTGCCCGAAACGCTAAACGAAAATATTTATCAAAAAGCTTGACACGAGCGACGGGCTGCGCTATCATTGCCGCGACTTCAACGAGACGAGAAGTTTAATCATTTGAGGAAACACGGCAACTCAATTTGAACGACTTCCCAATCGTCGCAAGTCGACAGTAAGGAGGTTTTCATCATGAAAAAATCATTGACAGCAGCAATGGCGGCGGCTCTCGTCGTCGGCGCAAGTTCAACAACGTTTGCGGCGGCAAACCCCTTCAGCGACGTTCCTTCGACGCACTGGGCTTATCAGTCCGTTGCGAAACTCGCGGCGGCGGGCGTTATCGAAGGTTACGGCGACGGCACCTATCGCGGCGACCGTCAAATCACCCGCTACGAAATGGCGCAGATGATTGCCAAGGCTATGGCGAAAAATCCCACCGGCGCAAGCAAAGCCGAACTTGACAGACTTGCCGCCGAGTTCCGTGACGAATTGGACGCTTTGGGCGTTCGCGTTTCTGAGCTTGAAAAATACGCCGACAAAGTCACGTGGAACGGCAAAATCGAATACACCTACGAAAGATTTCGCACCGACCCCGCCAACACTGGACGCAAGGATAAGGAAACCGCCAACGGCTTTATCTTCCGCCTTGAGCCGCGCGCCGAAGTCAACGACCACTGGACGGTTAATGCGCGTATCGACGCCGATGTTGACATGAAACACGACGAGACGAGCCATTTGCAACTGAAACGCGCGTGGGCTGAAGGCGATTACGACAAGTTCAACGTCAAAGTCGGTAAGTTCGAGTTCTACCCCGAAGGTGAAGACGGTTTGCTGTGGGATACGGAAATTTCGGGCGGCTCCTTGACGTTCGGCAGCAAGTGGAAATTCAACGTGACCGGCGGGCGCGTCAAAGATGATGTTGTCGGCGGCGGCGGCTACGGCGAAAATGTTACCGAAGACGACCCCGCGACGGTTATCGGCGTGCGCATCGACTACAACCAGGGCGACAAAGGCTTATTCGGCGGTGCGGGCTGGTATTCTGTCAAGGACGACGACCTTGCTTGGAGTCGCAACCGCTATTACCGCAGAGGCTTCAGAGACAGCATCGACTTCGAAAACGAACACGCGCGCAAGGCTTATCAAAAGGCGAACATCTGGACAGTCAATCTCGGTTACAAGTTCAACGATATGCTGAAGGTTTACGGCACGTACGCTCAAAACACGAAAGCCGATTTCGAGGACAAAGCTTGGCAGGCCGAACTTAACTACGGCAACTACGACGACGCCTCCGAAAAGGGTCAATGGAACGTCTTCGCGGGCTATCGCAAGCAAGGCACCAACGTTTCCTTCGCACCGACGGCTGAAGACGCCTTGCGCGGCACTCGCGGTTTCGTAATCGGCGCGTCTTGGGCTCCGTTCAAAAATATCGGCTTCATCGCGAAATACTTCAACGGCAAATACATCACGGAAGGTGCTTACGGCGGGCACGGCAAGGCCGAACACATTTTCGGGCGCGTCGAGCTCTTCTTCTGAGCCGCGCCGACGAATCTGAATAATTTCTGGGCTCCTGATTCAATCGGGGGCTTTTTTCTTGCTTATTTAAGACTTAATGACTTTTGACTGAAAACACAACGGCAAAACTTTGTATTGTAACATGAAACAAATCTGAAAGTAAAACTAAAAATTTTTTCGGGAACTATTGACAGCCGAAAAATTCTGCGCTATTATTGCGGCGATCTAAGGGACAAGGCGACGAAGCCAAGTCAGGTTGAGGAAACACGGCCACTCAAGGTTGAACAACTTCCGAGCCAAGTGCCAACGGTCACTGAAGTAAATTTTCTTTGACGGCATCTGTAAGGAGGATGTTCAAAATGAAGAAAACAGTAGCAGCGGCAGTTGCGGCGGCAGTAGTAGTCGGCGCAAGCGCAACCACCTTCGCGGCGGCAAATCCGTTCAGCGATGTCCCCTCGACGCATTGGGCTTATCAGTCCGTTGCGAAGCTCGCGGCGGCGGGCGTTATCGAAGGTTACGGCGACGGCACCTATCGCGGCGACCGTCAAATCACCCGTTACGAAATGGCACAGATGATTGCAAAAGCTATGGCTAAGAACCCCAGCGGCGCAAGCAAAGCCGAACTCGATCGTCTCGCGGCTGAATTCCGTGATGAACTCGACGCCCTCGGCGTTCGCGTTGCCGAACTCGAAAAGTATGCCGACAAAGTTATCTGGCAGGGCAAGATTGAGTACACCTTCAAGAGACACAGAACCGACGAAGTTTGGGCTGACCAGCGCAGAAATCATCACAGCACCAACAGACATCTCCGTGTCAATCAGGACGACTGGATCTTCCGCTTTGAGCCGATCATGGAAGTCAACGACCACTGGACACTCCGCGCTCGTATTGACGCACACGTCGACTTGAGCCGCGACACCTCCAGCAACTTCGAACTCGTTCGCGGTTGGGCGCAGGGCGATTACGACAACTTCCAAATCAGAGTCGGTCGTCAACCCCTCTACACCAATGAAGACGGTCTCGTTTGGGATACTGAGTACACCGGCGCAGACATTACTTTCGGCAAACTCTCCAACGGCTTGAGAGCTACTATCTTCGGCGGTCGCCTCAATGCGGGCAAAGTCGGTGGCGGTATCCGTCACGCGGGTGCTTGGGACGGCAGACAAGACGGCGGTTCGGGCGAAGCTCGTTTCGCAACGGCAGCGGGCACCATCGGTTCTTGGGGCGAAGACCCGACCAGCATGGTTGGTATCAATATTCAGTATGACCCGGGTGAAAAAGGTCTCTTCGGCGGCTTGGGCTACTACGCCATGAAAGACGACGACTTCAAGTACATCAACCTCGACGGCGAAAAGATTCCCAACTACTGGTACTCCAGACACGGCAACACCGACAAAGCGCAGATTTATACCATTAACGCCGGCTGGCGTCTCGGCAAAGCGCAAATCTGGGGCGCATACGCGAAGAACAGCAAGGCCGACTTCGAAGCCACGTCTTGGCAGGCTCTTGTAAGATACGGCAACCTCTACGGCGGCGGCAACCAGAGCACCAAGAAGGGTCAATGGGCTGTTTGGGCAGGTTACAAACGCCTCGGCACCAACGCCTCCCCGATCGCAATCAGCTGGGATGACGCTTATGCCGGCACCAAAGGCTTCGTTGCAGGCGCGTCCTGGGCTCCGTTCGACAGAATCGTTGTCCTCGCCAAGTACTTCAAGGGCAAATACATTACCGGCCCTGGCGATGCGGAACGTATCTTCGGTCGTGTGGAATTCTTCTACTAAGCCGACAGACGCTTTCGGGCGGTGACAATCTCATAACGTAAATAACGGGAGCCTCCGAGTGATTCGGGGGCTCCTTTGATTTGCGGCTTGCAAAATTTTTACTGCTGTGATAAACTGCGCGTGTTTAGAGGAACTCTAACGAGACGTTAGCATAATTGCCACAAAAGAAAACCCCCGACCGGTATCGGGGGTTTTCGCTCGTTTTATAGAGTAACGATAACCACGGGCTTTTGTCACCTGTTGTGACGGTCAAGCCACTTGCAAACGTAGTGAGAAATTACATTCCCGACAACGGTTGCTGCGACCGCCACCAAAAACGACGTTAGCACTCCTGCCACCCCCCTTCCGTCACCCGAAGGAGTTCTCGGTGACGTGCTGATTTTACATGAAGACGCTCATTGAATCAAGGCAAAAAAATAGCGGCCGCCTTCGACCGCTCAAGAAAAATTTTACCGCGCATGACGCATGGAGTTGACGGGAATATTGGCGACCAACGCAACCGAGTCGGCGTCGTTTTCCAGAGCAATCTCCATTTCGGTGCGATTTATGTTCATGTATTTGGACAGGACGCTGATAATTTCTTCCTTAATTTTTTCCATAATCTCCGGCGAAATGCTCGCGCGATCGTGAATCAAAACAACCTGCAGGCGTTCCTTGGCGACTGCGCCCGATTTTTTTTCTGACATACCGAAGACCCTTTTCAAAACATCAAGCATGGACAGCCCTCCTTACAGCAAGCCGAAAAGTTTTTTCAGCCGAGCGAAGAAGCCTTCCTTTTGCGGTTTGAGGAAAGGAACGCTCTCGCCGCAAAGCCGTGCGACAATGTTTTTGTAGGCTTGACCCGCCGTCGAGCCGTTCATGGTGATGACGGGCTCGCCTCTGTTCGTCGCCACGACAACGCTTTCGTCGTCGGGCACCTGTCCGATACATCCGACCGATAAAATTTCGTCAATGTCGCCCATGTCAAGCATGTCGCCCTTTTCGACCATTTGCGGGCGAATGCGGTTGACGATAAGCTTAATGTTCTCCTTGTCGGCGCGACCCAGCTCACCGATGATTTTGTCGGCGTCGCGCACGGCGGAAATTTCGGGCATTGTCACGACAATCGCAGTATCGGCGGCGGCTATCGCGGTCTTGAAACCCTGTTCGATACCGGCGGGGCAGTCAATGATTATAAAGTCAAAGTCCTTTCTCATTTCGTCGCAGAGCTTGACGAGCTGTTCGGGATTGACGGCGGATTTGTCTTTAATCTGCGACGTGGGCAACAGGTACAGGTTCTCGAATTTCTTGTGACGGACGAGAGCCTTTTTGTATTGGACGCGCCCGCTTGTCACGTCGACGAGGTCGTAGAGAATTCGATTTTCCAAGCCTAGCAAGAGATCAAGGTTGCGCAAGCCGGTATCGGTGTCAATCAGCGCGACTTTGTTTCCGCGCATGGCAAGCCCGACGCCGATATTCGCCGTGGTGGTCGTCTTGCCGACGCCGCCCTTGCCGGAGGTTATCACTAAAATTTGGCTCATAAAACTTTTCCCTTTCACAAAAAAATTTTACCGCGAAACGGGCTCGAAAATAATTTGGTTGCCGCGAATCATGGCGCGTTCGGCTTGGCTGACTTGTTCGGGCTCGTCGGGCGCACGGGCGATTAAGTCGGCAATACGAATCTGCGCGGGCATCAACCTGTCGGCAACGACGCAAGCGGTCTTGTCGCCGAAGGCACCGGCGTGCACGAAACCGCGACACGTCCCGCGAATGTCAATCGACCCGCCCGCGATAATCTGCGCGCCGGGATTGACGTTGCCGCAAATCAGCACGGAGCAGTTGGCTTTGACTTCCTGACCGCCGCGCACCGTGTGGTTGATTACCATCATCTTTTGCGCTTCTTCGACGCTTGCTTTGAGTTTTTGCTCGGAAGTCTTGGCAGCGTCACGGTCGCGGGAGGGCGGCGCGAGATTCGGGCGTTTGAGCTCGGTGCTGAAAAGCATCCCGTGCCGGTGAAACATTTTGCGCAGAGCCTCGTTCTGTTCCTCGGCGAAATAACCCTTCGGAACGAAAACCGTCGTCCCGCGAATGAAGAAACCGTTGCCCGATTGCAACTTGTCCAGCAGATTCGCTTGCACGTCGTCGAAGGTCGCGCCCTTGGCGAACGTCAGTTGCAACCCGTATTTGAGCCCCTTAATCGTTACTATGTCACTCATCTTGATCACCGCCTGTGAATTAAAAATGATTCCGCCTGCATTATACATAATCCCGCGCCGCTTGCCAATATTCTTTTACAGATTTTTTTCAGTCGCTTTGTCGTCGTCGTTCGCAAATCGTAGCATAAGTGTCATTTATAAATTTCGGCGCGCTGATTGACATTGCGATAAATAAAAACTATAATCGACGCAACGTTTTAAAATTATTTTGGAGGGTGAAATATATGGCGAAACCGGTTCAAATCATGGAAACAGTCTTGCGCGACGGGCACCAATCGCTGTGCGCCACGCGTATGCGTTATCGTCAAATGGAGCCGATGTTGGCAAGCCTCGACAAAATCGGTTATAAAGCTCTGGAGGCGTGGGGCGGCGCGACCTTCGACAGCTGCTTGAGATTTTTGGACGAAGACCCCTGGGAACGCCTCGACAAACTCAAAGCCAACCTCAAGAACACGCCGATTCAAATGCTCCTGCGCGGACAGAATCTGCTCGGCTACAACCACTATTCCAACGACGTGGTAGAAAAATTCGTTCAGCACGCGTCGAAACACGGCATCGGCGTCTTCCGCATCTTCGACGCCCTTAACGACGTTCGCAACTTGCGCGTCGCAATCAAAGCCGCACTCGAATGCCCCGAAAAGCCCGAAGTTCAAGGCTGTCTTGTCTACACGATAAGCCCCGTCCACACCAACGAAAAATTCGTCGAACTCGCCAAAGAACTGCAGGAAATGGGTTGCCACTCCGTCTGCATTAAGGACATGAGCGGCTTGCTCGCGCCCTACGCTGCCGACGACCTCGTTAAGAAACTCAAAGCCGGCTTGGATATTCCCGTCGAATTGCACACGCACTGCACCAGCGGCTTCGGTCACGCGACTTACCTCAAGGCGATTGAGGCGGGCGTTGACATCGTTGACTGCGCGTTGAGTCCGTTCGCAAGCGACACGTCGCAACCCTGCACCGAAACGATCGTCGCAATGTTGGCGGGTCAAGAACGCGACACCGGGCTTGACCGTCAAGCAATGACGCCCATTGCGAAACACTTCCTCGGCGTCAAAAAGGAACTGATTCAAGAATTCAATCTGCCCGGCTACTTCGACATCAACGTCAACGTTCTCGACTTCCAAATCCCCGGCGGCATGTTGTCCAACCTCGTCAAACAGCTCCGCGACGCCGGCGAAGAGGATAAGTATCAAGACTTGCTCGACGAAATGCCGCGCGTCCGCGCTGACGCAGGTTACCCGCCGCTCGTCACGCCGTCAAGCCAAATCGTCGGCACGCAAGCGACAATGAACGTCATTGCGGGCGAACGTTACAAACTCGTTCCCAACGAATTCAAAGACATGGTTCGCGGCAAATTCGGACGCACGCCCGTCCCCGTCGACCGTGAATTCATTACAAAGACGCTCAAAATCCCCGAAGACCAAATCATCGAAGATTGCTCGATTGAAGACGCCAAGGGCGAAACCTTCGCGCAGTTCAAAGACGAAGTCATCAACAAGGGCTTCCTCAACCCGACCGACGAAGACGTTCTGAGTTACGCGCTCTTCCCGCAAGTCGCCGAGGAATTCTTCAAAAAACACTACAAGCCCGTCACCGCTTACAAGAGATAACTTGTTTCATAGCCATAAAATTTTTTCTGCCGCGTCGTTCGATACGGCAGATTTTTTTTGCGTCAAAAATTTGTCGACGTTGCAAACCTTTAATGCTATAATAAGCGGGAATTTTTTCTGAAAGGGGGTTAGGTCTTGCAGAGACAGCGAACTTTAAGCGGTAAAGTTTCCTGTTGCGGCGTCGGGCTCCATTCCGGCAAAGACGTTCGGCTTGAACTGAAACCTGCCGACGTCGACAGCGGAATAATTTTTTTGCGAACGGATTTGCCCGACCGCCCGAAGATTCACGCCAACGCCGCCAACGTCACGGCAACGCTGCGCGCGACGACGCTGGAAGAAAACGGCGCGCGAGTCTTCACAATCGAACACCTGCTAAGCGCGCTCAACGCCTGCCGAATCGACAACTGCGAGATTGAAATCAGCGCGGAAGAACCGCCCGTCCTCAACGGCAACTCAATCGACTTTTTCAACTTGATTCAGGCGGCGGGCATCGTCGAACAGGACGCGCCGCGCAAAATTATTCGCTTGGAAAAAATTTACCGCGTCGACGGCGACGACGGCAAGCGTTTCGTTATGGCTTTGCCCTATGACGGCTTCCGCGTCAGCTTCGTGTCCGTCAATCCGCACCCGCTGATTGGCATTCAATACGCCGACTTCGAGATAACCGAAAAAATTTACGCGACGGAAATTGCACCTGCGCGAACCATCGCCTACGAAAAGGAAATCGACGCGTTGCACGAAATGGGCTTGGGGCTCGGCGGCACGATTGAAAATGTCATCGTCTACAACGACGCGGGCTGGCTCAACGACTTGAAATATCCCGACGAACTCGTCCGCCACAAGATTCTGGACGTTATCGGAGACTTGCGGCTCGCGGGCATTTTTAATTGTCATATCGTGGCGGCGGCTTCGGGGCACGCGTTAAACACTCAGCTCGCAAAAAAGATTTATCAAGGAACAAGAACCTAGTCCCTAGTTACTAGTCCCTACAAAGGAGTGACATAAATGGTATTGGAAATTGAAGACATCATGAAAATTTTGCCGCACCGCCCGCCCATGCTCATGGTCGACAGAATTTTGGAGATAGACCCGTTCAAGTCGGCGACGGGCTTGAAAAACATCACAATGAACGAGCCGCAATTTCGCGGACACTTCCCCAATCATCCCATAATGCCCGGCGTGCTTCAGCTTGAGGCTATGGCGCAAGTCGGCGGCGTCGCTATGCTTTATCCCGAAGAACATCGCGGCAAAATCGCGCTCTTCGGCGCAATGGACAACATCAAGTTCAAAAAAATGATCGTCCCCGGCGACACGCTCATTACTAAAGCTGAAATTGTCAAGGTGCGCGGGCTCTTCGGCGTGTTGCATACCGACGGCTATGTTGACGACAAATTGGTTGCCGTTGCCGATTTTACTTTCGTGCTCAAAGGTCACAACGAACTTTGAAAGGCAATTAGGAATTAGGAATTAGGAATTAGGAATGAGAACAAAAGCCCTAGTCCCTAGTCCCTAGTCCCTAGTCCCTAAGGAGTAAATGGAATGATTAATTTTGACAGCAAAGGCGAATTCGTCACGGGCGGCACGAATATTCATCCAAGCGCGGTCATTGCGGACAGCGCACGGCTCGGCGAAAACGTCACAATCGGACCTTACTGCGTTATCGGCGACGAAGTGGAAATCGGCGACGGCTCGGTTATCGGCCCCCACGCGGTTATCGAAAAGTGGACGAGTCTCGGCAAAGAGTGCCGGGTTTATCAATTCGCGTCGGTCGGTGCCGCGCCGCAGGATTTGAAGTTCAAGGGCGAACGCAGCTCCACCGTAATCGGCGACAGGACGACTATACGCGAAGGCGCGACGATTCACCGCGCGACGGGCGAAGGCAACGAAACGCGTATCGGCAGCGACTGCCTGCTTATGGCTTATATTCACGTGGCGCACAACTGCACGCTCGGCAACCATGTCATCATGAGCAATTTGGCAAGTTGCGCGGGTCACGCAATCGTTGAAGACCGCGTGGTTATCGGCGGAATGGCGGGCGTTCACCAGTTCGTTAAAATCGGGCGCAACGCAATGGTCGGCGGCATGAGCAAACTCGTTCAAGACGTGGTGCCCTACACGATTGTCGACGGACACCCCGCCAAAGTCGTCGGCTTAAACAACGTCGGCATATCGCGCGCTGGCGTTCCGCTCGAAAGTCGGCGGCTTATCAAAAAGGCGTACAAAATTCTGTACCGTTCGGGCTTGAGCTTGCCGGAGGCGATTGCCGTCATTGAGCAGGAGGTTGACTCTTGCGAGGAGGTTGAACACTTCCTGCGCTTCTTGCGCAACGCCGAACGGGGCATTTGTCGCGAACGGCGCGACTTCGACGATAAATAAGGATGTGACTTCATGACAAGCAAAGAGATTGCCGATCTTGCCGCGTGGACTGCCAACTCTATACAGACGACGCTGAAATTTGACGGCAGGAAACTCGACGACGCGGGCGCGGACATCATACGCGAATACGTGCAGACCGATTTGACGAATTGGGATCGCGGCAATAAAGTTACGGTTGAAACTTCCACGCGGCTGGCGCAGGATATTATGGCGCAGCGGCGTCACGAAACTCAGACCGAAAACGAAGTTTTTATATCGCTGTCGGTGCTGTCTTCCAAGTTTCACGAGTTCGTTGAAGATCAGCTTCGTCAGCGCGCGGCGGAGGCAAAACGACTTGCCGCAACCATGCCCGCCATTAAAGTTTGAAAAGCAATTAGGAATGCGAAATGCGCAATGCGTAATGAATTCGACCTTAATTGCGCATTACGCATTACGAATTACGCATTGATTATCGGAGGTTTTATAATGGAGAAACTCGGAATCTTGGCGGGCGTCGGCAAACTGCCCGTCGAATGTGCACGCGCCGCCAAACAGCTCGGCTACGAAGTCTACGCCGTGGGACTGCTCGCGGACAGCGACCCGGCTATCGCACAGTTCTCGAAGGATTATCAATTTATCAGCGTCGCGCAACTCGACGCCATTTTGAATTACCTCAAGAGCAACCAAGTCGAAAAGGTAACCATGATTGGCAAAGTCACCAAGGAGTTGCTCTTCAACGGCGCGGTTCAGCCCGATATGCGCATGTTGCAACTTATCATGAGCCTGCCCGACAGGAAGGACGATACGATTATGATGGCGTTCGTTCGCGAACTTGCCAAGGCGGGCATTCAAGCCTTCGACCAGACCGCGTTGATTCGTAAGCTTATGCCGCGCAGGGGCACCATAACCAAACGCGAGCCCACCGAACTTGAACGGCAGGATATGGAATTCGGCTTCCGCATTGCCAAGGAACTCGGTCGCCTTGACATCGGTCAAACCGTCGTCGTCAAAAGCCGCGCAGTCATGGCGTTGGAGGCGATTGAAGGTACGGACGCTTGCATTGAACGCGGCGGGCAGTTGGCTTGCGGCGGCGCGGTCGTCGCCAAAGTTTCCAAGCCGCAACAGGATAACCGTTTCGACATGCCCACGGTCGGTTATCGCACGATTGAAAACATGGCGAAGGTCGGCGCAACGGCTCTTGCTATCGAGGCGGGCAAGACTTTGCTTGTCGAACGCGAACAGATGGTTTCGCTTGCAGACGCCAAGGGTATCGCCATCGTCGCAATGTGAGGGAGGCGATTCGACATGAATACCGTTAAAGTCGGCAACATCGAATTCGGCGGCGGGCAGTTGGTTTTGCTTGCCGGTCCTTGCGTGCTTGAGGGTTTCGAGCGCAGTTTGAAAATCGGTCGACGCGCCAAGGACATTGCCGACAAATTGGGCATTCCGTACATTTTCAAGGCGTCGTTCGACAAAGCAAACCGTTCGTCGATTAAAAGCTATCGCGGCCCCGGACTCGTCGAGGGCTTGAAGATTTTGGACGCAATCAAGCGCGAACTCAACGTCCCGATTGTTACTGACATTCACGAAACTTATCAAGCCGCGCAGGTTGCAGAGGTCGCCGACATCTTGCAAATACCCGCGTTCCTTTGCAGACAGACCGATTTGCTTGTCGCCGCCGCCAAGACCGGCAAGGCTGTCAACGTCAAGAAGGCGCAATTCCTTTCCGCGCGCGACATGATTAACGTCGTCGAAAAGCTTCGGGCGAGCGGCACCGAAAAAATTTTGCTGACCGAGCGCGGGACTTCGTTCGGTTACAACAATCTGGTCGTCGACATGCGCGGCTTGCCGATTATGCGCGGCTTCGGCTGTCCTGTGATTTTCGACGGGACTCACAGCGTGCAACTGCCGGGCGGCGCGGGCACGTCGTCGGGCGGACAACGCGAATTCGTCGCTCCGTTAGTTCGGGCGGCTTGTGCGGTCGGCGTCGACGGTTTGTTTTTGGAAGTGCACGATAACCCCGCCGAAGGTCTTTCGGACGGCGCGAACATGATTCCGCTTGACGAACTTGAAAATCTTTTGGCGGCGGCATTAAAAGTTCACGAGGCGTTGAAATGATTAAAGAAAAGGCGATTGAAACTTTACGGATTGAGGCGGCGGCGATTGAGGCTCTGATTGAGCGCGTCGACGACGAATTTATCGCGGCGGTCGAAAAAATCATGAGCTGTCGCGGGCGCGTTGTTGTGACGGGCATGGGCAAATCGGGACACGTCGGCAGGAAGATTGCCGCGACGCTCTCTTCGACGGGCACGCCGTCATTTTTTATGCACCCCGCCGAGGCTTATCACGGCGATTTGGGCATGTTGACCGAAAACGACGTGCTGATTGCCATATCGAACAGCGGCGAGTCGTCCGAGATTGTCAACATCCTGCCCGTCGTCCGCAGAATCGGCGCGGCAGTCGTGGCAATGTGCGGCAAACGCTCTTCGACGCTTGGCAAGAACTGCGATTACTTTATCGACATTGGCGTCGAGCGCGAGGCTTGCCCGCTTGGACTTGCGCCAACCGCTTCCACGACGGCGACGCTTGCAATGGGCGACGCGTTGGCAATGGCTTTGATGGACGAGAAAAAATTTACGTCGAACGATTTCGCACTGTTCCACCCCGGCGGCGCGTTGGGCAGGAAACTTTTGCTCACCGTCGGCGACGTAATGCACAGCGGCGACGACAATCCGATCGTCAAGGTCGGTGCCACGGCGAAAGACGCCTTGTTCGAGATGACGGCAAAAGGCTTGGGTGCGGTATCGGTCGTCGACGAGCGCAACAAATTCGTCGGGCTTGTCACGGACGGCATCATTCGCCGCGCGTTGGAAAAGAAGCGTTCGTTCATTGACGAGCCCGTCGAACACATCATGTTCAAGACGCCGTTGATAATCAGCGCGGACAAATTGGCGGCGGCGGCTCTGTCGGTCATGGAAAAGCACAAACCGCGTCCTGTCACGGTCTTGCCCGTCATTGACGCGAACAACTTCCCCGTCGGCATGATTCACTTGACTGACTTGTTGCGGCAAGGAGTGGTTTGAATGAAATTTTCGGGTGACGCAATCGAACGGGCGCGACGCGTCAAGCTGATAATCTTCGACGTGGACGGCGTGTTGACTGACGGCGGGATTTATCACGGCGGGCACGGCGAGTTGTTCAAGGCTTTTCACTGCCGCGACGGTTTCGGGATAACGCTTGCGCATTCGTGCGGCTTGAAGTCGGCGATAATCACGGGCAGGACTTCCGCAATGACGACGTGGCGCGCCGCCGAGCTGAAGATTTCCGCCGTCATGCAGGGGCAGATGAACAAGCGCGACGCCTACAAAAAAATCAAGGCGCAATTCGGATTGGCTGACGAGGAAATTTGCTACGTTGCGGACGACGTGATTGATTTGCCCGTTTTCGTGCAAGTCGGCTTTCGTGCGACGGTCGGCGACGCCGTGCCTGAGGTTATTGAGCGCGCTCACTTCGTCGCGAACAATTTCGGCGGACGCGGTGCCGTGCGCGAAGTTATAGAATTTATTTTGAAGGCACAAGGATTTTGGGCGGACATTATCGAACGCTACACCGCGCCCGAATTCGACGACAAGGAACTCACCGCGCTCAATCAATAGACGGCTCTGCGCGGGTAGCAACCAAAAAATCTAGTTCCTAGTTCCTAGTTCCTAACAGGAGGTTCGCGCCATGATAGAAATTTCCAATCTGCGCAAGTACACGAGGGAGGCTTTGACGCGCCTTGAAGTCGACATGAATTTTATCGACGCGGAATCGCCCTACACCGAACGGACGCTGTATTTCGAGATTGACAAGAAATTTTCTTACATGTTCGCCGACGACACTTACGACGCGTTCGTCCTCGTGCCGCTGTATCTTGCCATGCTACACAAGCAGGACTTGCACATTCGCGGGAAAATTTCCGCCAAGCTTTACCAAAACATCAAGTGGTACGTGCAAAAGATTTGGTGCGATTTTTATGACGAGCTGTCGCCCGTGACGCTCACTGTCGACGGTTTTGCCGCTCCGCCGAAGAAACGCGGCAAACTCATCGGGACGGGCATATCTTGCGGCGTCGATTCGCTGTCGACAATTTACGACCACTTCGTCCGCGAACGCGACCCCGACTTCCGAATCAACGCGCTGTTCTATTTCAACTGCGGCATCTTCGGCGAATTCGGCGACGCGAAATTTCTTGAACTCACGCTCAACCGCAACGAGCCCGGCAAACGCGCCGCAAAGGATTTGGGCTTGCCGTGCTACTACGTCAACTCAAACTTGCACGCCTTCCGCAAAATCGTCGACATGAACAAGCTGAACTTTATCGCGGTCTATTCCTGCGCGCTGAGCCTTGGCAACGCCGTTTCGCGCTACTACGTGTCGAGCGGCACGAATTATCAGGAGATTAAGCAATTCAACGACCACTATCACAACGCCGATATGTCGGGCTTCTGCGAATCGTATCTTGTCCCGCTGATTCAAACGGAGCGCACGGAGCTGATTGTTGACGGCTGCCAATATCGGCGCGTCGACAAGCTGAAAAATATCGCCGACTGGGACGTTGCGCAAAAATATCTGAACGTTTGCTGGGGATACACGCCCGACGGCTCAAATTGCGGACTTTGCCCGAAGTGTTTGCGGACGCTGTTGCCGCTGGAGATTTTGGGCAAGCTTGACGACTTCGCGGCTGTCTTCGACGTGGAACGCTACCGCGAAATTTCTTTCAACTACAAAATCCGTTGCCTGCAGAATTACGGCAAAGATCCATTCGAGATAGAAAACGTCGACTTCGCCCGCGAAAACAATTTCCCCATGCCGACGAAACACGACGCGTACATTCTCGGCGAACAGCTGATTTATTTTTGACGGAGGCTTGACGATGATTGAAATTTCCGGTCTGCGCAAATACGTCACCGCCGGCGGCAAGCGCGTTCGTTTGGAGGCGCAGATTAAATTCGTCGACACGGACGCCGACTATCCCGCCGACACGCTCTATTTCGAGACGCGGAGCGACTGCGGCTCAATGTTCGCGGCGGACACTTACGACGCGTTTTTTATAATCGGGCTGTACTTGGCAATGTATCACAAGACGCCGCTTAGGATTCGCGGCAACGTGTCCAAAAAGCTTTACAAGAACGCCCAATGGTACATTCAAAAAATTTTGTGCGACTTCTCCGCCGACCTCGCGCCCGTTGACGTTATCGTTGACGGTTTCGCGCCGACGAAGGGCAACGGGCGTTTAATCGGCACGGGGATTTCCTGCGGCGTCGATTCGCTCGCGACGATTTACGATCGCTTCGTCAAGGAGACCGACCGCGACTATCGAATCAACGCGCTGTTTATTTTCAACTGCGGCACGCACGGCGACTTCGATTCGCCCGACACGCAAATTATTTTCAACAGCCGAATCAAGCGCGCCGCTGCCGTTGCCGACGAATTGAAGTTGCCGCTCGTCGTCGTCGATACAAATCTGCACCGCTTCCGCAACAAGCGCAACAAGTCAACCGTGATGTTCATTTCGATGTACGCCTGCGTCTTGAGCCTTCAGAACGCCGTCAAACGTTACTACATTCCGAGCGGCTGCAGTTATCAAGGTATAAAGGATTACGGCGACAGAGCGCACCATAACGACTTGGCGACGGCGTGCGATTCGTATCTTATCCCGCTGATTCAAAGCGAACGCACGGAGCTTATCGTTGACGGCTGTCAGCGGCGGCGCGTCGATAAGATTAAAGACTTGACAAATTGGGCGATTGCGCGAAAATATTTAAACGTTTGCTTGTTGCAGCGGGGCGCGGATACGACCAACTGCGGCAAGTGTTCCAAATGCTTGCGGACGTTGCTGGCGTTGGAGATTCTCGGCAAGCTTGACGACTTCGCGCAGGTTTTCAACGTCGACGATTATCGTAAGGGTTCGCTGATGTACAAGGCGCATTGCCTTGACAGCGCAGACACCGAGACTTTTTACCGTGAGCTTGTCGACTTGGCGGCGGAACGAAAATTTCGTATGCCTGTCAAAAAAACTTGTTACGTTCTCGACGGCGATGTCGTCGTCATGGAAGATTAAATCTAGTCCCTAGTCCCTAGTTCCTAGTTCCTAGTTCCTCAAAGGAGGCTGACATGCTTTACAACGCGCTGATGATGTTGAGCAGAATCATACGGCTGTTGCCCTACGACGCGTTGCTGTTCGCGGGGCGCGGGCTGGGCAATTTGTATTATCTGCTCGTCAAAAAGCAGCGGGAACGGGCAGTCGCGCAAATGATGCCGGCACTTGACATTTCGGAGGCGGAGGCTCGCAAGCTCGTGCGGGCGTCGTTCGTCAACCTGGCGCGCAACATGCTCGATATTCTTTACATGCCCAACCTCAACGAAAAAAATCTGTCGCAGTACATGGAAATCGATCACCTCGAACGAATGCGGATGGCACTCATGGAAGGCAACGGCGTCGTCGTGTTGACGGGTCACGTCGGCACGTGGGAATGGCTGAGCGCGGCTTTCTCGTTGAACGGCATGCCCGTCACCGCGATAGCCAAGCTCCAACCCAACGCGCAATATTCGCGGGCACTGGACGATTTGCGGGCGACGATTCACGTAGAAATTTTCAATCGCGGCACGAACGAATTGCGGGCGGCGGGACGTGCGCTCAAGGACGGAAAAATTTTGGGCTTCCTCGCCGACCAAGACGCAGGTCCCGGCGGCGCGTTCATAAATTTTCTCGGCAAGACTGCTTCCACGCCAATGGGACCGGCTGTCTTCGCCCGCAGGTTCAATGCGCCCGTCGTGCCCGCATTTATCCTGCGCAAGGACGACGGACGCCACCTCGTCAAAATCGGCGAAGTCATGCACTTCGAAGACACGGGCGACACCGACGCCGACCTGTTGCGCTTCACCGAAAAGATGACGCGCATTTTGGAAGACGTTATCCGCGAAAACCCGACGCAGTGGCTCTGGTTCCAAAAGCGTTGGAACACGCCGCCCGAAATGCAAAAGACCAACAAGCACCACACGGTTAAGGGGCGACGCAAGCCCAAAGAGGAGACGCCATGAGTACACGCGAAAAAATTTTGGCAGCGACGGTCGTGATTTTTTTTGTGTGCGTCGTGGTGTGGGCTGTGCGCACGACGCCGCCGACTCCGCCGCCCATTGAAAACTTTGAGCCGCCGACCGTCATGGAATACGAAGGCAACACGCTCGTCGAAGAAAAAGACGGACGAATCCTCTGGGAGCTGACGTGCGAAAAAATGCGGCTCGACATGTTGACGCAAAACGTTGAGCTCGACGGCGTATCGGCGAAATTTCACCAGTTCGACAAAGACACCGACGAAGAAACTACTTGGGAGCTGACGGCGGCGAAGGGCGTCTATTATCAAGTCAACAAAGTCATTCACGTCGAAGGCGACGTTTTGGTCACCAACAGCGACGGCGCGGAAATGAAAAGCGACAAGCTCGACTGGTTCGCCGATCAGGAAATGATTATCGCCAACGGCAACGTCAAAATCTCCAAGGACGACATGCGCGCTTACGGCGATATGGCTTATTCGCAAACCGCTCTGAACAAAGTCGGGCTCATGGGCAACGCCAAAATCACCAAGGGGGTCACAGATGATGACGACGCTAAAAAAAATCTGCGCGGGCTTGACGGCAGCGATGTTAATCAGTTCGGCGGCGACGGCGGCAGATAAGCCCGAAAAAGACAACACGCCTTCCGAAGTCACTGCCGAGGCTATCGAATACGACATGAACACCAAACAAGTCGCGGCGGCGGGCAACGTCTTCATAAAGCACGGCGCGCCCGAAAATCCAGAATCCGTCTCCGAACTCAACGCCGACGCCGTATCTTACGACATGGAATCGGGACTCATGACGGCGGCGGGCAATATCCTGCTCAAGCACGGCGCGACACGAGCCACGGGACTTCACGCGCTTTACAACGTCAAAACCAAGGCGGCGAATCTTTTGGGCAACGTGATTGTCGTGCGTGACGACGTGCGCATAACTTGCAACGCGCTTGCGAGCAACGGGCAGGGTTACATGGCGGCAGACGGCAACGTTATCGCCACGCAGACCGTTGCGCCCGACGCCAAATATCCCAACGGCGACACGCGCACTTTCACGGGCGAACACATTGATTATTTCCCCGACGACAAGAAACATTTCCTTATCCCTAACGGCGGCGTCGCCAAGAGCGAAGTCGAAGGCACCTTCACCGCCGACCGCATGGAGGGCTGGATTGACGACGAACACTACATCGGCACAGGCAACGCGCACATGATCAGCCCCGCGCGCAACATGGAGGCGGGCGGCGACCAAGTCGATTATTCCGGCAAAGACGCGGGCAAGGCTGTCCTGAGCGGCAACGCGTGGGCTTATCAAGACAATAACCGAATTCGCGGCAACAGGCTCACGGTTTACATGGCTGACGACGGCAAGCTTAAAGCCGAAGACTCTGCGCCTAAGCTTGAACTGCCCAAGCTTGACATCCCGCAATCGCAGACCGTCGACGAAGCCTTTGACGCGTCCGAAAACAAATCGGAGCCCGCGCAGGCTGACGCGTCCGACGAGACCGTTGTAATCAATCCCGCTGACGAGGCGACGAGTAATGAACATTGAGGCACGCGATTTAGTCAAGTCGTTCAAAGGGCGCACCGTCGTCAACAAGGTTTCGTTGCGCGTGGAGACGGGCGAAATTGTCGGCTTACTCGGACCCAACGGCGCGGGCAAGACGACTTCCTTTTACATGATTGTCGGGCTTGAGCGACCCGATTCGGGCGAAGTCTTCATTTCGGACGTGAACATTTCCAAGCTGCCAATGTATCGTCGCGCGGAGTTGGGGATAAGCTACCTGACGCAAGAGGCGTCGATTTTCCGCAAGCTGACCGTCCGCGAAAACATCATGGCGATTTTGGAGACGCTTAACCTCAACAAAGACGAACGCCAAAAGAAACTCAACGAGCTGTTGCGCGAATTCAACATACGACACGTCGAGAAACGCAAGGGCACGGAACTTTCGGGCGGCGAGCGGCGACGCGTGGAAATCGCCCGCTGTCTTGCGTTGGAGCCGAAATTCATCTTACTTGACGAGCCCTTTGCCGGCGTCGACCCGTTGGCGGTTGCCGATATCCAAGAAATCATCAAATACTTGCGAAAGCGCGGCATGGGCATTTTGATAACCGACCACAACGTCCGCGAGACGTTGCACATCGTCGACCGCGCCTACATCCTAAACGAGGGCAAGATTCTGCTTGAAGGTTCCGCCGACGAAATTGCCAACAGCGACCTTGCCAAGAAATTTTATCTCGGCAGTAATTTCACTTTGTAGGAACTAAGAACTAGGAACTAGTAGGGGCTAGGATTTAGAAACTAGTTCCTAGTTCCTGATTCCCGGTTCCTAACAGGAGGTCATTGA
Organism: uncultured Selenomonadales bacterium; assembly: GCA_947304355.1. GTDB lineage: Bacteria > Bacillota > Negativicutes > Selenomonadales > Selenomonadaceae > Quinella. The sequence continues at coordinate 76,978 of CAMZAX010000004.1, read as the reverse complement.
ATGCGCCTTAGGATACTTGACAAATATATTTTTCGGGAAGTCGTTTTAGCGTTCCTGTTCGCGATTTGCGCGTTCACGGCGGTGTTTATAGGTTCGGGCACGCTGTTCAGAATCGCCAAGTACATAACCGACTACGGCGCGAGCTTTACCTCCGTGGTGAAAATTTTTATCTACGGGTTGCCGAGTATTATCATGTGGACGTTCCCGATGTCCATGCTTTTGGCGACGCTGTTGACGTTCGGGCGGTTGTCGAGTTCGAGCGAAATCACGGCAATGAAGTCCTGCGGGATAAGTTTCAGCCGCATTGCCGCGCCAGCTATTGTTTTGGGCTTTATCGTCACGGTCTGCGCGATTCTCTTCAACGAACACGTCGTGCCGTGGGCGAACACCGCTTACAACAACGTCGTCTATTACGAGATTCAAGGCAACACCGAGCTCAAATCGCAGGATCACATTATCGTTAAGGAGCTGACCGGCGACAGGATTGAGCGGCTGATTTACGCCCGCCAATACCGCGCGCGCGACGAGATTCTTGAAGGCGTGACGATGCAGATTTTCAACGAGGAGGGCAAGGTTACGCACGTCGAGAACGCGACCTTCGCCGAGTGGCGCAACGAGCAATGGATTATGCATGACGGCATGATTTACGACCTTGCCGACGACCAGCGGACGCATACAATGAAATTCGACCGTCAGCTTTTGCCCGTCAAGGCGAGCCCGCGTCAAATCGTTCGCGAACAGAAAAAGACCGAAGAATTGACGATGCGCGAACTTAAAGACCAAATCCGAATCATGAAGGCGCAATACGCCAACACCAACGCGCTTGAGACGGAACTTTATCAGCGAATCACGGTGCCGATGGCGAGTTTGATTTTCGCGCTTATCGGTGTGCCGTTGGGACTGCAACCGACCCGAACGCCGTCGTCAATGGGTTTCGCGCTCAGCGTCGTGATAATCTTCCTGTACTACGCAATTATGACGTTGGCGAACGCTATCGGGCGCAGCGGCGCGATTCCGCCGATGTATGCCGTGTGGATACCGAACATCATAGGCTTGATTTCCGGCGCGATTTTAATTTGGCGAGCGTCGAAGTGAGGGCTTGCCTATGAAAAAATTTTCCGTCGCGGCGGATATGGAACGCGTCAAAAATCTTTACCGCTTCGAAGACGAACAACGCGTCAAGGGTTACAAATTAATCGCGGGCGTCGACGAGGCGGGACGCGGCTCACTTGTCGGCCCCGTCGTCGTGGCGGCGGCCGTCCTGCCCTCCGATTTGTATCTTGAGCGGCTTGACGATTCAAAAAAACTTTCCGCCAAAATCCGCGACGCGCTTTACGAACGAATCACGGCGGTTGCTGTAAGTTGGAGCGTCGTGGCGGTGCCCGTCGAAGAAGTCGACAAGCTGAACGTTTATCAAGCGACGTTGGCGGGCATGAAACGCGCCGTCGCAGGGCTTGACGTTCAGCCGGATTTCGTTTTGACGGACGCCATGCACGTTGATTTCGGCGAAAAAATTCCGTCGTTGCCGATTGTTCACGGCGACGCGTTGAGTGCCTCCATTGCCGCCGCGTCGATTATCGCCAAGGTCACGCGCGACCGACTTGCCGATCAATGGGCGTTGACTTATCCCGAATACGGCTTTGAACACAATCGCGGCTACGGCACCAAAGCGCACCTCGACGCCATTTACAAACACGGAGCCACGCCGATTCACCGCCGCTCGTTCAATCCCGTCAAAATTCTTTCACCGCAATAAAAAAACTCCCCGCCGCGCAGGGAGTTAATTTTTTTTTTACGCAAGCTGTTGAAGTTCCGCTTCAAGCTCGGCGATTTTTTTGTCCGTGCTCGCGATGACCTTGTTGAAGTTGCGCTGATTTATGACCATGATTTTTTGTTGCGTGTTAATCGCGGTGCACAGCGCGGGAATCAAAACGTCGTACTCGTCGAGATTTGCGCCGAATTCATTTTTTATCGAGTTGTAAATTTTGAACTGAGGAATCGCCATGCCGGCTTGAAAGCTCATTGTGAACATCCTCTTGACGACGAAATCCAAAATCGCGTGACGATACTGCGCGTTGTCGCGGAAGAATTCAAACTTGCCCATCATCTTGTCGAGATCTTTCAAGCCCAAAATCATCGGGTGGAGCCACAAGTTGAACTTGTCCGTATCGGTTTTGTTGCCGCGTATCGACGATTTTTTTGTTTGACGCCAAAAATACGCCGCGTTCGGCGCGTGCAGAAATTTTTTCGCGGCAAAAAGCAGATTCAGCGTCCAAAAATAATCTTCGCAGGGGAAGACGTGCGGGAACATTATTTCGTTTTCAATCAGGAAGTTGCGGCGGACGAACTTGCACCACGGCGAACCCCAAATGTCGTACTCCAAAAGTCTGTTGACGCGTTGCGCCAAATGTTCCGGCTCGAACGTCGGCTTCTCGACGAGTGTGCCCTTTTGGTGCGTGACCAAGCGAACATTTGCGCCCGCTGCGTCCGTTTCAAAATTTCGTTCGCAGTAGACGACGTCGGCGTCAAAATCCTTGGCGACGTTGTGCAGATACTCCAATGAATTCTTCGGAAGGAAATCGTCGCTGTCAACGAAGAAAACGTATTCGCCGCGCGAAAATATCAAGCCCTTGTTGCGGGGTATCGCTCCGCCGCCGGAATTTTTTTCCGTCTGCAAAAGGTGCAACTTGCCCTTGAATCGCGACATGTAACTTTTGACGACCGCCGCGCCTTTGTCGGTTGAGCAGTCGTCGACGACCACGACCTCGAAGTCAGTAAGCGTTTGCGCAAGGAGAGAGTCCAAGCCCTTGCCGATATACGGTTCGGCGTTGTAAAGCGGGATAATCACCGAGACTTTCGGACAGCCCAAGTCGGGCTTCGGTTCAGCAAGCGGCGTCCCCAAAAGTTCCAATTTATATTCTGCCATAAAGTACCTCCTTTGTAAGATTTTGCGTGATTATTCGCCCGAACTGCGCGGCTTTCCTGCCGTAAAGCGCGGGATTTTTTTCAGTACTTCAATCGGCGGTCTTCGCCAAGTCGACGACGCGACATTGATACGCCCCGTGCACGCGGGGAATTTTTTTAGCGGGCTGACCGTAAGCCGCAAGCAACTCGTCGACGTACTTCATGACGACGGCGACGGGGATTTTTTTCATGCAAGCCAAGTTGTCGTCGCCTGCGCGGGGGCAAGTGTGTTTGCCGCACGGGTGACACGGTTCGGGCGACTTAATCAGCACGTCCTTCGCGTCGTAGGGGTAAAAGCCGGGCACGGGCGACGCGCCGAACATCGTGACGATCGGGATGTTTCGCGCAACACCGATATGCATGGGTCCCGAATCGGTCGTGAGGAACAGCGCGCAATTATCCAGGAAGCCCGCAACCGTCGCCAAGCTGAATTCACCCGTAAAAATCTTCAGGCGGTCGCTGTCGGCATGACGCATCTTCGCCACGCAACCCGCAACGATTTCCGTGTCCATGGTGCCGCCAAGGAACGCCACGCCGTAACCGCGCTCAATCAGCGTGTCGGCACATTCGGCGAAGTACGAATCAAGCCAACGTTTCGTCAGCCAGCTCGCCCCGATATTGAACGCCACAACTTTTGCGTCGCCGAAATTGTCGCGAAAAATTTTCGTCGCCGCGCGTTCGACTTCGGCGGGGATTTTCATTTCAAGACCGTCGTCGTAAATCGTCTCGACGCCGACAGCCTGCCGCAAAACGTCAAAGTGCGAATGAACTTGATGTTGCGTGCCGGGGCGGTATTCAGTCTTGAAGCCGCGCTTGATGTGCCGCGCAATCGAAGGATTCGGCAAAGTTTTTGTGAACAGCCACGAGAACAGCGGCTTGCTGTAGCCGACGATTTTTTTCGCGCCGCTGAACGCCGCCAAAGCAGACGCGCGTTCGTTGCGGTGCAAATTTATCACGAGGTCGAATTTCTCCGCGCGAATCTTGAAAATGAACTTCACGAAGCTTGCAAAGTGATCGTCGACGCCTTTTTTGTCAATCAGTATGCACTCGTCGAGGTTCGGGTTGTATTGCACAAGGTCTGCCAATTTTTTGTCGGCAAGCAACGCCAAATGCGCCGTCGGGAAATTTTTCCGCAACGTCGTCAAAGCGGGCGTGACCAACATCAAATCGCCCAAGTGCATGAGATTAATCACCAGAATTTTCATAACGCGGCATAATATAGCAGAGGCGCGACCTTTTTGCAACAAGCATTGACATTGCGCGGCGTTTTTGTTATTATCGCGGCGTTTAAGGAGAGGTGTCCGAGCGGTTTAAGGAGCCGGTCTTGAAAACCGGTGATGTCGAAAGGCACCGTGGGTTCGAATCCCACCCTCTCCGCCACGACAGAAATTTTTCCGCGAGGAGTTTCAAATATATTTTCGCCTTCGGGCGATTCTTTTTAGGGGAGGCGACGGCTTTTATGAACGAAATACAGTTGCGATTGCTTATAACCGACGATTCGCGGCTCTTGCGCAAGAAACTGCGTGAGGAACTTGAAAAACTCGGTTGCGAAGTTTTCGAGGCGGTCAACGGCAAAGAGGCCATCACTTCGGTCTTGGAACAAGATCTTGACGGCGTAATTTTGGATATCGTCATGCCGGTCGTCGGCGGCATTGAGGCTTTGGACGTCATTCGCACCGTCGCGCCCGACGTGCCCGTCGTCATGCTCAGTTCCATGGGCACGCCGCAGAAATTGATTCAATGCCTGAAAATGGGCGCGATTGATTTCATTCACAAACCCTACACAAGAGAACAAATCATTCACATGGTCGAACGGCTCAAGCGGCTCAAAACCAAACGCCAACAAAAAAGCACCGTCGTCGAGCCGACCGAAGGCAACATTTAATTGGAGGGAATTACGATGCCGATTATTGAGCAGAACACGGTTTCGGCTTTGAACAAAGCGGGCGGCAAAGGCGAAATTTTTATCACGCACCTGTTGACGCCGGCTGAATTGGCGGGCAAGTGCGGCATGTTCGCGAAAGTCAGAATCCCCGCCGGCGCGTCGTTGGGCGTCCACCAACACGTCGGCACCACCGAAACTTATCACATACTCCAAGGCACGGCGACTTACACCGATAACGACAAAACCTACACCGTCAAGGCGGGCGATACGACCTTCTGCGCGGACGGCGACTTCCACGGCATTGAGACCGTCGGCGACGAGGATTTGATTTTTATCGCGCTGATTATAATCACGAAATGATTGCGGCGCGGTCACAACGTTTGAATCATGAGTGGCACGGCGCGTCATCTGGATGCAACGTCACGTTGCCGCTGATTATCATAACCAAATGATTTTTTCTGTTGCACCGAAAAAAATCCTGTGCTAATATACGGGCGTCTAAGGAAAGGAGCAATTTCAATGGACATGAGCATCGCGGCATTGTCGGTCGACATGAGCTCGGCAAGGACTCAGCAAGAGCTTGGCATTTCAGTTTTGAAACTTGCAATGGAAACGCAAACTGCCGGCGTCGAAGAGGCGTTGGAAGTCGTCGAAAGCCTTGACCCCGCGCTCGGCAACAACATCGACATAACGGCGTAATAAAAAGTACTTGATTTTTCAAGGGCATTCTGTTAAATTCTGCAAGTAATTTTTTGCAAGGAGGATTCATTTTATGACGAGAGCTGAATTGATAGTAGCCGTCGCCGAAAAGGCAAACCTCGACAAGAAAAGCGCGGAGCGTGCTGTCACGGCGACTTTTGACGCGATTAAACAGGCGTTGATTGACGGCGACAAAGTGCAAGTGTTGGGCTTCGGCACGTTCGAAAATCGCACGCGGGCGGCGCGCAAAGGACGCAATCCCCGAACCGGCGAAGAAATTGACATCCAAGCGTCAAGCCTTCCGTCCTTCAAGGCGGGCAAGAGTTTGAAAGAAGCGGTCAATCCCTGATTCGGGACATTCGCGGAGTCGAGTTATTTGCTCGGCTCTGTTTTTTTTGCAGGTATTTGTTATGACGGTAATTGTTACGGGCGGCACGTCGGGCATCGGGCTCGCCGCCGCCAAAATTTTTCTCGCGCACGATTTTAATTGCGTGCTCGTCGGCAGAAGTCAACAAAAATTCAACGGCGTTAAACACGAACTCGGCGGGCGCGTCGAATTCATATCGGCGGACGTGCGGCGCGTTGACGACTGCGAACGAATTGTTGCGCGGACGGTTGAACTTTTCGGCGGCGTCGACGTGCTGATAAACTGCGCGGGCATTTACGGCGAAGGCGCGATAACCGCTGCGGATGAAAAATTTTTCGACGACATCTTTGCCACCAACGTCAAGGGGACGTTCTTCGTGACGCGGGCGGCGGTCGGCGAACTCGTCAAAAGTCGCGGCGCGATTGTCAACGTGGCAAGCGACGCGGGCATCAAAGGCAATTATTTCTGCGCGGCGTATTCGGCAAGCAAAGGCGCGGTCGTCGCATTCACGAAGTCGCTGGCGTTGGAGTTGGCAAGCTTTCCCGTGCGCGTGAATTGCGTTGCGCCCGGCGACATCTTCACGCCGCTGACTCAAGCACAGCTTAAAATTTCCGGCGCGACGCTTGACGACTTGGCGCAAGTTTATCCGCTCGGCAGAATCGGCACGGCTGACGAAGTGGCGGCGGCGATTTACTTTTTGGCGTCCGGTGCGGCAAGTTTCATTACGGGCGCGGTGTTGAGCGTCGACGGAGGCTTAACCGCGTGAAGGTGCTGATTTTGTCGGCGTCAATCGGTTCGGGTCACACGCGGGCGGCAGAGGCGTTGCAAAAAGTTTTCGGCTCGTCCGCGCAGGTTGTCGATTTCATGGCGCGCGACGTGTCGACGCTGAATTGGCTGACAAAAAAATTTTACCTTGCGGCGTTGCGATTCATCCCCGACCTTTACGACCGAATCTACAAGTTCGCGGACGGACGTCGCGCGGGCGTATCGGCACGCTTTTTGAGTTCCGCGCTGATGTATTTGCCGTTCGCGCGCTTGCTGAACAAATTTCGCCCCGACGTCGTGATTTGCACGCACCCTTTCCCCGAATCGGCGGCGTCGCTGTGGAAGTTCCTGCACGCAAAATCTGCGCGGCGATTCACGTTGGCGACGGTGCTGACCGATTATTCGCTGCACGAGATTTGGATTTACGAGGAAGTCGACGCATACTTCGTGGCGACGGAAGACATGCGGCGCGAATTGGCGGCTCACTGTCGGGCGGGACAGAAAATCTTCGCGACGGGCATACCAATCGGCGAGGAGTTCGATTCGCTTGAAAAATCCTGCGACGCGACGCGCACGACGATTTTAATCATGGGCGGCGGCTTGGGGCTCGGCTCAATCGAAGACACGCTCGCGGAGCTGGACAAAGTTCGCAAGCCGCTGAAAATCTTGGTCGTGGCGGGTCTTAACGAAAATCTTTTGTCGCGTCTGAAAAAGTTGCGGCTGTCGCACGAAGTCGAAGTGCTCGGCTACGTTTCGGACGTGCATAAACTCATGGCGGCGGCTGATTTGCTAATCACGAAACCCGGCGCGCTGACGATGACGGAGGCTTTTGCGGCGGGCTTGCCTTTGATTCTTCACGCGCCGATACCCGGTCCGGAGGCTCTCAACGCGGCTTATGCGGTATCGCACGGCGCGGCTGTCGAAGTCGGCTCGCAAAAAATTTCGGCTGTCGTCGAGGCTCTGCTTGACGAACCTGCGCGGCTCGCGGCAATGAAACGTTGCGCCGAAAAAATTTCACGCCCGCACGCCGCCAACGATATTGCGGGCAAATTGATTCGGCGGTAAAGTTTTTCTTGTCACCCGCCGCTTATTTGGTGTAAAATGCGCGAAATGAATTCAGGAACAAGGAATAAGGAAGAAGGAACAAGAGTTTTAAACTTGTCCCTTGTCCCTTGTCCCTTGCCCCTTAAAAAGGAGTGATTACATGAGCGGCGACGAGACCAAAACCGTAGGCGACGAAACCAGAATGTTCAGCTTCGGCGTCGAGGAAAATCGCGCGCAGAAAGTCATAAAGAACGCATACCGCGCAATGACCGAAAAGGGCTACAATCCCGTCCATCAGCTTGTCGGCTACCTGTTGAGCGGCGACCCCGCCTACGTGACAAGCTACATGGAGGCGCGCAGCAAAATTCGCAAGGTTGAACGCGACGAACTGTTGGAAGAACTCGTTCGCGCCTACCTTGAACGACTGGAGGGCAAGCCGTGAGAGCGTTGGCTCTTGACGTCGGCGACAACACAATCGGCGTCGCCGTGAGCGATTTGCTCGGCTTGACCGCGCAGGGCGTCGAGACAATCCGCCGCACGTCGAACAAAAACGATTTGCACCGGCTCGGCGAATTGATTGCGCAATTCGAGGCTGACACGTTCGTTATCGGCTTGCCCAAGAACATGGACGGCACCGAAGGCACCCGTTGCGATTTGGTTCGCAAGTTCGCGGCAAAGCTCGGCGCGGCGTTCCCCGCCGTCAAGCAAATCTTTTGGGACGAACGTTTGAGCACAGTCGCGGCGACGCGCAACTTAATCGCGGCTGATTTAAGTCGCAAGAAACGCAAACAGGTTATCGACAAGATGGCGGCAGTTTACATTTTGCAAGGCTGGTTGGACAGCCGAGGAGGATTTTAAATGGCGGACATGCGCAACGATGAATTTTTGGAAGACGACGTTTTGATTGAGATGACCGACGAGGACGGCAACGTTTTCTACTACGTCGAGGAAATGATTATCCCCGTCGACGGCGTGAACTTCGCGCTGTTGGTTGAGTGGCACGGCGACCACGACCATTGCGACCACGAGCACGGCGACGGTTGCGGTTGCGACTGCGATTGCGACGACGACGTTATCATTGCCAAAATCGTGACGGGCGCGGACGGGCAAGACGAATACATAGAGCCGACCGACGAGGAGTTTGAAAAAGTTCAAGCCGCTTACGAAAAACTTTTGGACGAGGAAGAATGAACACGCCCGACGAAAAAAAATCTTCAGCCGACAAAGACACCAAACTGATTGAAATTCCTTCACGCAGCGCGGGCAAATCCAAATCTTTTCTCGGCAAGCTGAACGTTTCATTGAGCGACCTGTTCGAGGAAATTTCTTGGCGATACGTCGCGAACGTCGCGGGCGCGGTGTTCCTGTGCGTCGTGTTGGTAGGCGTGGTGCTTGTCTTCGCCGACCCTTCCGTCGTCAAGCTTGACAAATCTGCGCCGCCCGAATCCGAATCCGAAACCGTCGTCGAACGGCGCGTCAACGTCAAAATCCGGGAGGGACTGTCCACCGCCGAAATTGCCGACCGTCTCGTCGAAAAGGGCGTTATCGGCAGCAGTTTGAAGTTCCGCATTTTGGCACGCCTGCGCGGCTACGACGACAAGCTCCGCCCCGGCTCCTACACCTTCACGCCCGACATGGCTTACGACGAAGTTTTTGCCAAGTTGCTGACGGGCGAAAAGAAGTTGATTAAATTCACCGTGCCCGAAGGTTTCGGCGTCAAGGAAATTGCCGAGCGGCTTTACAATCTTGACCTGGTTAATCGCGAAGATTTTCTGCAGGCGGCTGAGGATTTCGCGCCGTATGACTACATGCGCAAGCGCAAGGACGTTATCTTCGCGGCGGAAGGTTTTCTTTTCCCCGACACCTACACCGTCGAAAGCGACATGGAAATTGACGAGCTGTTGGATTTGATGGCGGGCACCTTCGACCAAAAGCTTAAGCCCGAAATGCGCGTGCAGGCGGAAAAAATGGGCTTGTCCGTTTACGATTTGATAACGTTGGCGTCGATGGTTGAACGCGAAGTCCGTTACCCCGAAGACCGCCCGATTGTCGCACAGGTGTTGCTTAAGCGGCTCAAGCTGAACATGCCTCTGCAGACCGACGCGACGTTGCAATACTTAATGGACGCACCCAAGGAGGAAGTTTCAATCGAAGACACGCAAATCGATTCGCCATACAACACGTATCAGCATGTGGGCTTGCCGCCCGGTCCGATTGCCAATCCGGGCATGGCGTCGATTGAGGCAGTCCTCAGCCCCGCCGACACCGATTATCTTTACTTCGTGGCGGACAGGAGCGGACACAATCACTACGCCTACACCTACGACGAACATTTGAATCTTGTCAATCGGTATAGGTAGGAACTAGGGAAATTAAGCGGTCTTGCCCGAAGGCGGGATCGCTTTTGCATACGGAGGTATTTGCATGAACATATTCAAGACGGCAATTTTAATGGCACTCATGACGGGCTTAATGGTCGCGGTCGGCAGAATGATTGGCGGCTCGACGGGCGCAATGGTTATGCTCGTCATTGCAATCGGCATGAATTTTTTCAGCTACTGGTTCAGCGATTCGATTGTCCTGAAAAGCTACAACGCCCGCGAAGTGTCCGAAGCCGACGCGCCGCAACTTTACGGCATTGTCGAAAAGCTCGCCAAGAACGCCGATTTGCCGATGCCGCGCGTCTACGTTATTGACAGCGACGTTCCCAACGCCTTCGCGACGGGCAGGAACCCAAGCAACGCGGCTGTTGCCGTCACGACGGGCATCATGAAAGCTCTCGACGCCAACGAAATTTCGGGCGTGCTCGGTCACGAATTGGCACACGTCAAGCACCGCGACATTTTAATCGGGACGATTGCGGCGGCAATGGCGGGCGTCATCTCCATGGTTGCCGACATTGTGCAATGGGGCGCGATTTTCGGCACACGCGACAGCGAAGACAACGGCGGTTGGATTGGTACGCTCGCCACGATTATCATTGCACCGCTCGCCGCCACGCTGATTCAACTTGCCGTGTCACGCTCGCGAGAATACGACGCAGACAAGACCGGCGGCGAAATTTGCGGCAACCCGATGTATCTTGCCAACGCGCTTGAGAAAATCGAATATTACGCCTCGCACGCCGCGCCCATGAAACAAGCCGGCACCGCGACGGCACACATGTTTATCGTCAACCCGCTGGAGAACTCCAAGAAAACGCTGAAGAATCTTTTCTCGACGCACCCTGACACTGACGACAGGATTGCCCGCTTGCGCGAACAGGCTCGCGATATGAGGCTGTTGAATTAAAATTTGTTCATGACGCCCGCGAACAGAATCACGCCCGATTCAACGTCGCGAATCACGAACAGAAACGGTCTGTTGGCGGTGAAGTAAACATCGCACGGCGGAAGGTTGTTCAGGACGTCGGTCGCATCAACTATCGTGACTTTGGTGTCGTGCTCGGAAAGGTCAAGCTTCGCGTAAATATTGGCACCGGAAAGTTTCAGCGGCGTGTCTTTGACGATATTAAGCTTCGCGTCGTCCGTGAACACCCGACGAATGCCCATATTCAAAAAATTTTTGACGATAGAATTTTCATACTCAAAAACGGAATGCGGCATACGCACGAAGACTTCACCGTCGAAGGCGGGCGCATTTTTCAAGGCGTCGAGAAAATCTGCGCGGTAGTCAATAGTTTGGGCGTTCCACAGCTCGGCGACGTTAAGCGCGTTGTCGTCGACGGGCAGAATCAGACTGATTGCGGTGTTCGAGGTGTGCGGCAGTTCAATGCCCTTGAATTTGTCGTCGGCGCGGTAAGAGATTTCGCCCTTGAAAACGTTGTTCATCATGGAGATGCTGCCGCGCGAGCCGTCCAAGCCTGTGAAATTGCCTTCGCTAATGGTTTCGATTTTGAACGACAGAGCCTGCTTGCTCTTGAAGTAAACGAGATTAAAAATATCGACTTGCGCGTTGGGCAAGGAAAACGGATAAAAATTTGTCACGAAGCCTTTGGTTTTGTCGGTAACCCAACGAGAAATTTTTTGGCTTTCGGCGTCGGCGTTGCCCGCGAAGTTAAATTTACGCAATTCCGAATCGTAAACGTCCGTCGCGACGCGTTTAAAGTTTTTGTCGAGCCCGCGATTAAAAAATTTTTTGTCGATAAGTATCAGATTAAAGTCGCCGAGAACGTTTTCTCCGCGATAATTTTTTTTGACCGCCGCCGAAAAATCTGCGCGGGCGTCGTTCAGTGCGTCGAGGTCGTCGGTGCCCAACACGGCGAGAATTTCTTTGCGGGTGTCGCCGCTTGCGCCGTTCGCCAAAGTGCTCAACGCGGTGTGAATCCCGTAAGGCGAGTAGAAAATATTTTCGTTGCGTTCGAGCGTGGCGAAATATTTCCAGCAAACGTCGTTGACGCTCTTGGCAAGAATGTTCGCAGGCTCCGCGCCCGCGCAGGTCGTCACGGCGAGCAACAGCGTCAGTGCGATTAAAAATTTTTTCATGAAAATCACCCCGTCAAAAAAAATGCCGCCCGTTGATTGAGCGGCTAAATTTATTTCGCAAGTAAAATATTATCCCTTGGAGGCTTTGAGTTCTTGGAGTTTCGGTCCCATGATGCGCTTGTAAGCCTCGACGCCCGGCTGATTGAACGCGTCGACGTTGAGCAATTCGCCTTCGTAGGCAACCGACATCGCCAACAGGTACATGATTTCGCCGAGGTGATATTCGTTGAGTTCGGGGAGCGTGAAGCACGCGTTGAAGCGTTTGTTGGACTTGAGCGCGTCCGCGTTGGATTGGCGAGCAACTTCCAAAGCCTCACTCATGGTGACGCCCGAAATGTCCGCGAGTTTCTTGACGTTCGGGAAGACGTTCGGGATAACGAGGTCGTTCGCCCACTTGTCGACTTTGATGAACTGAACAACTTTGTCGAGCGTGCCTTCCTGGTGCTGTTGCGTCTGCGAGTGCATATCGGTGGTGCCGACGGCGACGAGCGGCGTGCGGCCTTCGCAAACTTCCTTGCCTTCCTTGTCGAACTGCTTGCCGAGCGATTCAGCCAACAGCTGGATGTACCATTCGGACAGCGACTTGAGGTAATCGCCGTAAGGCATCATGACTTCGATATTGCGACCGTATTTCTTGTAGGCGATAACCTTCAGCGCGGCGTTGAGCATGGCGGGATTTTGGAAGATGTCGTCGTTTTGGCAAGCCTTGTCCATATCCTGCGCACCTTGCAAGAATTGTTCGATGTCCATGCCGATAACCGCAGCCGTCGACAAACCAACTTCGCAGAACACGGTAAAGCGTCCGCCAACGCCGTCGGGCACGGCAAAGCATTCCCAGCCGTTGTCAACCGCGATTTGTTTAAGCAACGTCTTTTTCTCCATGTTCGGGTCGGTGACGGCGACGCATTCGACTTCGATATTGGCGTCCTGCTTGAGCGCGTCGAGCATGACCATGAAGTTGCTCATTGTGTCGAGGGTGCCGCCGCTCTTGGAAATGCAAATCAGCATGACTTTGAACTTGCCGCCCTTGTTTGCCGCCATAGCCTTCAGGTGGTTGATGATGTCGCCGGTTCTGCGCGGGTCGATGTTCTGTCCGCTGAAGTAAACTTTCGGCAAGCCCTTGCGCTGTTCGGGCGTCCACGTGTTCCAGAATTCGCCGCAGAAAATATCGAAAAGGACTTTGTTGCCGAGGAACGAGCCGCCGATACCGAGCGAGACAACCGCGTCGACGTTGTTGCGGATGCGCTCCGTGAAGGCGTGCAGGCGTTTGATTGACGCGGGGCTGTTCAGATTGAGCTTGCCGTTTTCTTCGGTGATGTAGGGCAGTTTCGAGAAGTAAACTTTTTCGGGCGCGCCGTCCTTGCTGAGGTGGGCTTTGATGAAGCCGCTTTCGCGCATGACTTTCATAGCCGCATGGGCTTTTGCGAGGGCGTCTTTGCATTCGTCGAGGTCGGCCTGAGTGACTTTGCCTTCGCCGAACAGGTTGTCGTAGTCGAAGCTGAAGCCCGATTTCAGAGTCAATGCCATTGATGAAGTCTCCCTTCAAATATCCACAAACCTTACCTGAGGGACAAGGGACATGGGACAAGGGACAAGATTTTTGATTTTAACTTGTCCCTTCGCTCTTGTCCCTTGTCCCTTATATTACACGACGGAGGCGACGATTTCGCCCGCCTCTTTCTGGATTTGCGCGAGGTGTTCCGCGCTGACGAAGCTTTCGGCGTAAACTTTGCACATGTCTTCGGTGCCGGAGGGACGAGCCGCGAACCAGCCTTTGTCGGTGACGACTTTCAAGCCGCCGATAGACGCGCCGTTGCCCGGAGCCTTCGTGAACTTGCCGGTAATCTTCGCGCCCGCGAGCGTGTCGGCTTTGAGGTTTTCGGGTGCCAATTTGCCGAGCGCGGCTTTCTGGTCGGGCGTGGCGGGCGTATCCTTGCGCGCATAATAGAACGTGCCGAATTTGTCGGTCAATTCCTTGTGGTGTTCGGAAGGATTCTTGCCCGTCTTTGCGGTGATTTCGACGGCGAGCAAGTCCATGATAATTCCGTCTTTGTCGGTCGTCCAAACGCTTGCGTCTTTGCACAGGAACGACGCGCCTGCAGATTCTTCGCCGCCGAAGCCCATTGAGCCGTCGAACAAGCCGGGAACGAACCACTTGAATCCGACGGGCACTTCGCAGAGTTTGCGCCCGATGTCCGCCGCGACTTTGTCAATCAGCGACGAGCTGACGAGCGTCTTGCCAACTTGCGCGTCTTTGCTCCAGCCGGGGCGATTCGTGAACAAATATTTAATCGCGACTGCCAGGTAGTGATTCGGATTCATGAGCCCTTGCGGGGTAACAATGCCGTGGCGGTCGTAGTCGGTGTCGTTGCCGAAGGCGATATCGTATTGGTCTTTGAGCGCGATGAGATTTTTCATTGCGAACGGCGACGAGCAGTCCATACGGATTTTGCCGTCGTGGTCGGGCGGCATGAAGCTGAACGTGTAATCGATGTTGGGATTGACGACTTTAATGGGATTTTTGGGCTTGTAGACTTCGTTAATCAAATCCCAATAGTAAATGCCGCTGCCGCCGAGCGGGTCTGCGCCGACGTTCAAGCCGCTGTTGACTACGGCGTCCATGTCGATAACGCGACTGAGAGCCTTGACGTAGGGCATCATGTAGTCCATGAAGTGAACGTTGTCCATTTTCACGGCGCGTTCAAAGGGCACGCGTTTGACGACTTTGGCGACGCCTTCCTTGATGATTTCGTTGGCGCGATTCTGGATTGTCTTGGTTATGTCGGTGTCGGCAGGGCCGCCGTTGGTCGGGTCGTACTTGATGCCGCCGTCCGTGGGCGGGTTGTGCGACGGCGTGATAACGATACCGTCAGCCTTTTTGTCGGCTTTCTTCTCGTAGTTGTGTTCGAGGATGATACGCGAGACGACGGGCGTGGGGACGGGTTTGAAGTCTTCCTGCAGGATGATTTCGACGCCGTTAGCCGCAAGGACTTCGACGCAGGAACGCAATGCGGGTTCGCTCAACGCGTGGGTGTCTGCGCCGATGTAGAGCGGCCCTTGGATTTTTTGGGCGGTGCGGTATTCGTAAACCGATTGCGCGATTGCGAGGATGTGTTCCTCGTTGAAGCTGTGGAGTTTGGAGCTGCCCCTGTGCCCGCTCGTGCCGAATGCGACGCCCTGCGTCTTGTTGTCGGGGTCGGGTGCCAGCGTGTAGTAATCGCTGATTAGTGACGGAAGGTTGACAACGGTTTTGCTCATGGCAAATCCTCCTTTGGTTGAAAAAGTTTATCACATGCTCAATAGAGCGACTTTAAGCTTAATCCCAGGGAAAGTCATCGTCGAAGGGTGTTTTCGACGTTTCGGGTTTCGCGGGTATCCCTGGTGAATCGTTGCTGTGCTCTGTATCCTCTTGAGCGACGGGGGAAAAATCCGCCCTTGGGGGGGGCGGATTTTTCCCCCTCTTCACTCACTCTCTGCGCGGGCGCGTCCATAGGAAAGCCAGCGGCAGGCGCGGCGTTTGCGCCGTTAAAGCGCATTTGCCACGCGGTAATCCCGCGACGGCGGGATTTCAGCCGCTTAACCCAGCCTCTGTCGGCCAGGTATTTGAAGGCGTCCCTAAAGGTCGTCTCCGGCAGACCTGCCAGCGTGTACAGCTGTTTACTGGTCAACGACGCGATTTCGGGTCGACGCTGTTCGTTCCATAAATACAGCAACGTGTAGTACAGGACTCTACTTGACGTCGAATATAATTCACGTGTCGACACTGAACTGAATTCTCTAAACAGGTCTATTAGTGTCATGGGCACCTCTTTCTTAAATTTCAGCCGCGAATGACGGCAAGCACTTCGTCGCGCTTGGTCTCCATCAAGGCTTTGGCGTTTTCGCCGCGAGCCTCGACGTTCAAGCGAATGTAAGGTTCGGTTTGCGAGCCGCGCAGATTGAAACGCCAATCGTCGAAGTCGACGCTCAGCCCGTCAACGTAATTGACTTTGCCCGCCGCGCCGTAGCGTTCCTCAATCTTCGCCATAATTTCGGTCACCTTGTCGACGTTCTTGACGCGCGTGTTAATTTCGCCGCTGACGGGGTATTTGGCAATCATGTCGCCGACGAGCGCGGACAACGGCTTATCGGCTTTGCTCAAAAGCTCCAAAACCAACAGCCAGGGAATCATGCCGCTGTCGCAGTAATAGAAGTCGCGGAAGTAATGGTGCGCCGACAATTCGCCGCCGTAAATCGCGTTCTCGGCGCGCATGAGTTCTTTTATGTAAACATGCCCGGAACGACACATCAACGCTTTGCCGCCGTGCGCCTCGGCAATGTCAATCGTGTTCCAAATGGCGCGCGGGTCGTGTATGACTTTTTCGCCGGGATTCTTCGTGAGGAACGCCGCCGCCAGCAAGCCAACCATGTAGTAGCCCTCGATAAATGCGCCCGTTTCGTCGAACAGGAAGCAACGATCAAAGTCGCCGTCGAAGGCAATGCCGCAAGCCGCGCCCGTGTTGACGACAGCCTCGGACGTTTCTGCGCGGGCGTTTTGGAGCAGAGGATTGGGTACGCCGTGCGGGAAGAAACCGTTGGCGTTGTTGTGGACTTTCACCATGTCGAAGGGCAGATATTTTTCAAGCTCGTTAATAATCGGACCCGCCGCGCCGTTGCCGCAGTTTATGACGATTTTCATGGGCTTAAGGGCTTTCATGTCGACGTAAGACAGCAGGCGTTTTATGTAATCGGGCTGAATGTCAAGCCTGTGAATGGTGCCCGTTGCCTTGCGATAAGACCAATCGCGGCTTTCGTCCTCGACTGCCGCTTTGATAGTCAGCAAGCCGCTTTGCGGAGCCATCGGGCGCACGCCTTTGCCGACGAATTTCATGCCGTTGTATTCCTGCGGGTTGTGGGAGGCGGTAATCATGATGCCGCCGTCGAAGTCGTTAAAGCCCGTCGTGAAGTAAATCATTTCGGTGCCGCATTGCCCGATGTGGAACACGTCGCAACCCGCCTCGGTCAAGCCGCGAACAAGCGCGTCGCTCAGCGTGGGACCCGAAAGGCGAATGTCGTGCCCGACGGCGACTTTTTTTGCGCCGAACAATTCGGGAAAAACTCTGCCGACTCGGTACGCAAGCTCTTGGTCAATCGTTTCGGGATAAATCCCGCGAATGTCATACGCGCCGAAGCCGGAGGTGTTTACCGCCATACTCTACACGCTCCTTTGAAATTCTCGTTGCAGTTTTGAAATTTGTATTCTATTCGCGGAAAAAATTTCCTGTCGAATTTGCAGAAAATTTTTAATGAAACTTCCCTGAAGAATTGACACCGCGCAGGCAGAAATATAGAATTCGCTTAATGAGGTGATTGGGTTATGAAAGTCGGAATTGACATCGGCTCCACGACGATTAAGCTGGTCGTCATGGACGAAGAACGGCTTATCTTTAAAAATTACGCGCGGCACTTCTCGGAAATCGGCACCGCGCTGACGAATTCCCTTACGTCGCTGAAAAATGTTATCGGCGAAAAAACTTTCAAAATCGCGCTTGCGGGCTCGGCGGGCATGGGTATCGCCAAAAAAATTTCGTTGCCCTTCGTGCAAGAGGTCATCGCCTGTCAAAAGGCTGTCGAAGAATTTATCCCGCAAACCGATACCGTCGTCGAATTGGGCGGCGAAGACGCGAAAATCATTTATCTCGGCAACGCGCCCGAAGTCCGCATGAACGGCGTCTGCGCGGGCGGCACCGGCTCGTTTATCGACCACATGGCGGCTTTGCTGTCGACCGACGCGCTCGGCTTGAACGCGCTGGCTGAAAAGGGCAAGCAGATTTACACAATCGCTTCCCGCTGCGGCGTCTTCGCGAAGACCGACATTCAAGCACTGATGAACGATGGCGCGAAAAAGGCTGACATTGCGCTTTCGATTTTCCAGGCGGTCGTCAATCAGACGATCGGCAACCTGGCGCAAGGGCGTCCGATTGGCGGCAACGTCGCGTTTCTCGGAGGTCCCCTGCACTTCCTGCCCGAACTCAAGAAACGTTTCGTCGAGACGTTGGGACTTGCCAAAGATGAAGTCGTCGACACGCCCGACGGAAATTTTTTTGTTGCGACGGGTGCGGCTCTCAGCGACGAGGCGAAAGAAATTTCCGTTGCGCAACTTGAAACGTCGATTGCCAAATCGGAGGAGGCGGCTCGTTCCGAAACGCGCAAGGCTGATTTCACGCTGTTTAAAGACGCGGCGGACTTGCAAGCCTTTCGCGAACGACACGGCAAGGCAAAAGTCAAACGCGGCGACCTGCAGACTTATCGCGGCAAAATTTTCGTCGGCATAGACGCGGGCTCGACGACAACCAAAATCTGCGCGATTGGCGACGACAAGCAGATTCTTTACACGGCTTACGGCTCGAACGAAGGCGCGCCGCTCAAAATCGTCGTCGAACAGATTCGCGACCTGTACGCTCACTTGCCGCCCGCCGCGACGATTGCCGGGGTTTATACGACGGGCTACGGCGAAGCGATTGTCAAGGCGGCTTTGCACGCTGACGGCTCCGAAGTCGAAACCTTTGCCCACTTGACTGCCGCGCAGGAATTTTGTCCCGAAGTGTCGTTCGTTTTGGACATCGGCGGGCAGGATATGAAGTGCTTTTTCGTCAAGGACGGCACAATCGGCAACATCACGCTCAACGAGGCTTGCAGTGCGGGTTGCGGCTCGTTTATTCAGAACTTCGCGCAGGGGCTCAACATGACGGTCGGCGACTTCGCGGGCAAGGCGTTGACTGCGCAAGCACCCGTTGACCTCGGCACGCGCTGTACCGTGTTCATGAACTCGAAAGTCAAGCAGGCGCAAAAGGACGGCGCGACCGTCAACGACATTTCGGCGGGCATTGCGCTTTCCGTCATAAAGAACGCGCTGTTTAAAGTCATGCAACTCAAGAACGTCGACGACCTCGGCTCAAACATCGTCGTGCAGGGCGGAACTTTTTACAATGACGCCGTTTTGCGCGCAATCGAAGAAATTCTTCACCGCGACGTTATTCGCCCCGACATTGCCGGCTTGATGGGCGCATACGGCGCGGCGATTCTTGCGCGTGAAAACTGTGCGGGCGTGTCGAAACTTTTGACTGCTGACGAGTTGGAAAATTTCTCCGTCGTCACGAAGTCGTATCGTTGCGGGCGTTGCGGCAACAACTGTCTGATAACCATGCAGAAATTTCCTGACGGCGGCAAATATTTCACGGGCAATCGTTGTGAACGCGGCGCGGGCGGCAAGCCCAAAGCTCAAGCCGAAATCCCGAACGCCTACGCCTACAAATATCAGCGCGTCTTCGACTACAAGCCGCTTGACAATCCCCGTCGCGGCTCAATCGGCATTCCGCGCGTGCTCAACATTTACGAGGACTATCCGTTTTGGTTCACGCTGTTGACGGAGCTGGGTTATCGCGTCGAGCTTTCGGGCAAGTCGTCCGCGCAGATTTATTACAAAGGGCTTTCGTCGATACCGAGCGATTCGCTGTGCTACCCCGCCAAGCTTGCGCACGGTCACGTTATGGATTTGGTTGAACGCGGCTTGACGAAGATTTTCTATCCCTGCGAGCCGTACAACTTCGACACGCGCCCCGACAACTTTTACAACTGCCCGATTGTCGCGAGTTACCCCGAAAACATTCGCAACAACATGGACGTGCTTAAGGAGCGCGGCATTAAATTCATTCAACCCTTCCTGCCCGTGCACGACTTGAAAAAGCTCAAGCGGCGTCTTGCCGAGGAATTCAAATCGGAGGGCGTGACGGCAAAGGAAATTTCTGCGGCTGTCGACAAGGCGGCTGCCGAAACCGAACACTACCGCCGCGACGTTCGCGACTTCGGCGACGCGCTGTTGAAACGTATCGAACAGACGGGCGAACACGCGATCTTACTCGTCGGGCGACCGTATCATATCGACCCCGAAATCAATCACGGTATCGACGCAATGATTCAGTCTTACGGCTTGCCGATTCTGTCGGAGGACGCGGTTTATCACGTGCCCGTTGACGCGCCGAAAATTTCCGTCGTCAATCAATGGAGCTATCACGCCCGCCTTTATCACGCCGCGCAATTCGCCGCGCAGAATCCCAACGTCACGCTGATTCACTTGAGTTCGTTCGGTTGCGGGCTCGACGCGCTGACGATTGAGCAAGTCAAAGAAATTCTCGAATCGCACGGAAAAATTTACACGATGATAAAACTCGACGAGGTGTCGAACTTGGGCGCGGCAAGGATACGTTTGCGGTCATTGCTTGCGGCTTTGCGGCGTCGAACACCCGTTGCGTATTCGCCGAAAAAATTCCCCGACCGCCCGCGCTTTACCGCCGACTGCAAGTCAAAACACACAATCCTTGCGCCGCAGATGGCTCCGATTCACTTTGAGCTGGTGCAGGCGGTTTTGAACAAATACGGATACCGCGTGCTGATACCCGCGCTGCCCGACAAGGCGGCAATCGATTTGGGCTTGCGCTACGTCAACAACGAGATGTGCTACCCGGCAATCGTCGTGGCGGGGCAAATGCTTGCGGCGTTGCAATCGGGCGAGTGCGACCCCGACAACACGTCGATAATCCTGTTCCAGACGTGCGGCGGCTGCCGAGCGACGAATTATATCAGCGTCATGCGGCGGGCGTTGAAATTCGCGGGCTTCGGTCAAGTGCCGGTGTTCGCGTGTTGGGGCTTGCCCGACGAGACTGACGACTTTGAACTGAGCCGCGATTGTTTGACGGACGCGATTAAGGCGGCTGTCTACGGCGATTTGCTTCAGAACGTTTTAAATCGTATGCGCCCCTACGAATTGCGGCGCGGCGAGACCGATAAGCTTTTCGCCGAGTGGATGACGCTTGCCAAGGCGGATTTGCTTGACGGCAATTATTTCAGCTACCGCCGCAACGTCAAGGAGATTGTCCGCCAATTCGACGCGATTCCGATTGACGAGACGCTTGCCAAGCCCAAGGTCGGCATTGTCGGCGAAATTCTCGTGAAGTATCATCCCGTCGCCAACAACTTTATCGAGCGCGTGCTTGCCGACGAAGGCGCGGAAGTCGTCATGCCGGACTTGACGGACTTCTTTTTGTACTGCGCATACGACGCGATTGTTAAGCGCGAACTTTTGGGCGGCAGTCGTCGCGCCGGTATCTTTGCCGAGCTGTTTATCAAGTTCATTGAATTTTTCCGCCTGCCGATGAAAAACGCGCTGAAAAGTTCCAAGCACTTCCGCCCGCCGCATTCGATTAAGGACACCGCGAAGTTTGCGAACAAATTCTTGAGCAACGGCAACTTGAACGGCGAGGGCTGGCTTATCTGCGGCGAGATGGTCGCGCTGATTGAGGCGGGCGTCAAAAATATCGTCGGTTTGTCTCCGTTCGCTTGCATGCCGAACCACATAATTTTAAAGGGAATCCTTCACAGCTTGCGCGAAAATTACAGTAACGCCAATCTTGTTGCGATTGACTGCGACGCGGGCTCCAGCGAAGTGAACCAGGTCAACCGTATCAAGCTGATGATGGCGATTGCGCGGAAGGTTTTGGACGCGAAAAAATTCAGATGACGTATTGGAGGCTGACATGTTTGCAAAGATACGGGCGATAAGCTCATACCTGCCGCCGACGATTGAAGACAACGCCGCAATCGTCGACGCGCGCTTCATGAAGAAAATCGGCGTGCAAAGTCGTCACGTGGCGACGGACGAATCGGCGGGCGATTTGGCTTTCAACGCCGCAGAAAAACTTTTCGCCGAACACAACATTGACCGCGACGAGACGGATTTCATTTTGCTCTGCACGCAACACCCCGATTATCAAATGCCGCACACCGCCGCACACCTTCAGCACCGCCTCGGACTCGGCAAAAACGTCGGCAGCATGGACATCGGGCTCGGCTGTTCGGGCTACGTTTACGGGCTCGCCGTCGCGAAGGGGCTGATTGAAACCGGGCTCGCGAAAAAAATTTTGTTCGTCACGTCAAGCATTTACAGCAAGTACATAAACGTCCGCGACAAATCTGCGCGGCCGCTGTTCGGCGACGGAGCGACGGCGACTTGGCTTGAGGGCGACGACACGGCGGGCTTGAGCGCGTTCGTGTTCGGCTCGGACGGCTCGCGCTACGACAAGCTGATAATCCCCGCTGGCGGCAGTCGTTTCATGCCCCGCGACACGCCCGAAGTTTTCGCCACCGACGACAATCACAATTACCGCTCGAATTACGAAGTCTTCATGGACGGCATGGCGATAACTTATTTCACGTTGCGCGAAATCCCGAAACTCGTCGACAGCGTGCTTGCTGCCGCGCAGATGACTCGCGCCGACTTGGACTACTGCATTTTTCACCAGGCGAACAAATTCATGATGACGTACCTGCGCGACAAGGCGGGCTTGAACGACGTGCCGTTCCACAACGAAATTTCGACGACGGGCAATATCGTTTCGGGCAGCGTGCCGTTGGCGATTGAGCAGGTCGTTAAGAGTTGCGACGCGACGAAACTCAAGCGCGTGATGTTGGCGGGCTTCGGCGTGGGCTTGAGCTGGGCGGGCTGTATCGCCGACCTGTCCGATATGTTAAAGGGGGATGTTGATGGCTCGAACTAAAAAATCTCCGACGGTCAGCGTGATTTTGACGAGTTACAATCATGCGGCATACGTGGCGGCGGCGATTGAGAGCGTGCTGAATCAGACGTTCGCGGACTTTGAGCTTTTGATAATCGACGACGGCTCGACCGACAACAGCCGCGACGTTATCAAAGGCTTCGACGACCCGCGCATAAAATTTTTCCTGTACGAGGAAAATCGCGGCCCCGTCATTGCGATTCGCGACGCGATTCAATCTGCGCGGGGCAAGTACATTGCGGTGCACCATTCCGACGACCTTTGGACGCCCGAAAAGCTGGCGCGGCAAGTTGCGTTCCTCGACGCCAATCCGAATTGCGCGGCGTGTTTCACTTGGGTTGATTTCGTCGACGAGAGCGGCAACGTTCACGCGTTGGAGCACGGCGACTTTTACGAAAATGTTTTCGACCAACCGAATCGCACGCGCGCGGAGTGGCTGAATTATTTTTTCTACAACGCGAACTGCCTTTGCCACCCGTCGGCGATGCTCAGGCGCGAGGCTTACGAAAAATTTCGTCTGCTTGAGGTGCACGGCTTTTGGCAGTTGCCCGATTATCTGATGTGGATTCGGCTGTGTTTTCACGCGGAGCTTTTTATTTTGCCCGAACGGCTGACGCAATTCCGTTTGCGCCGCGAACGGCAGGAAAACACTTCGGCGACGACTTTCGACCGATTGATTCGCGCGGACTTGGAATTCTTTTTCATCGCGCGGGAATTTATTTACAACTTCACGGACAACAAATTTTTCTTGGAAGTTTTCCCCGAAGCCGCGAAATTCGTCGTCGACGGGCAAATTAATCGGCGGTTTGCCTTCGCGAAAATCTGCTTGGAGAAAAAAATTTCGCCGTTCCAACTCGTCGGGCTCGAATTGCTGAAAGATTTGCTAAACTCGCCCGCCAATGCCGCCGAAATTAAAACGCTGTACGATTACGACGAAAAAGCTTTCCTGCGCGACGGCGGCACTGTCGACGTATTCAACTTGGCGCAAAAGCTCGGCATGTTACATTCGGAAATTTTTGTCAGCGACGGCGGCGCGTTGTCGAAGGTTGCCGACAAAATTATCAGCGTCGACGCGTCGAAAAGATTTTACGGAAAAATCGCCTTCACGCTCGAAAGCCCCGCGCGATACCTGCGCTTCGACCCCGCAAGCGATTTTGTTTCCGTCAAGCTCAAACGCGTCACGATTAACGGCGTCGACCTTAAGACGTTCCGGAGCAACGCGGGTGCGGTTGTCGACGGGTTCTGCCGCTTTTGGAATGCCGATCCGCAATTTGTTTTCGATGTAGAAAATTTGTCGGGCGACGTGACTTTTGAGGTTTTCGGCGAATTGGAGGCGAATTATCCCGCAATTCTTGAGCAAACCGTAAAAAATTTCATATCGACGGGTAAACAACTCGAAGAACGCAACGAAAAACTTTTGGCAAAAAATAACGACCTGCAACATCACATCGAAGACCGCGACGCGCAAATTGCCGACTTGCATACGCAGAACGACAACTTAAATGTGCAAATCGACAATTTAAATGCGCAAAACGCAAATCTGCAGGCAGAAAATCAACGTCTCGCGCAATTTATTGACTCGCTGTTGAATTCCAATTCGTGGAAAATGACCGAGCCGTTTCGGGCGTTTCGGCAGTGGCTGAATTACGATTCCAAGGACAAAGCACTTGCGGCGGGACGGCTTTTGTACAAGGCTTTGCCGCTCGACGACGACAAAAAAACCGAACTGAAAAATAAATTTTACACGCGATTTGCGCCGTTGCTGAAGAACACGCAACGCTACAAAAATTGGCAAATCAGCACCGGACAGGCGACGCGCCCGAATTTGGAGGCGACCGAGGGAAATTTTTTCGCGGAAGAATTATTTTCGCAGCCGGGAAAAATCGCGGTGCAGGCGCACATTTTTTACCTGGACTTGCTTGACGAAATGGCGACGTACTGCGCGAATATGCCCTTTGCCTTCGACGCGCTGATTTCGGTCGTCGACGAAACGGCGGCTGATAAAGTGCGCGCCGCGTTCAAAAAAATCCCGACCGTCGAAAAATGCGTCGTGCGTGTCGTGCCCAATCGCGGGCGTGACGTTGCGCCTTTTTTGGCGGGTTTCGGCGATTTATTGCCCGAATATGATTTTATTGCGCACATTCACTCGAAAAAATCACTTTACACGGGCTCCGAACAGCAAAATTGGCGAAATTATTTATTCGACGCGTTGTTGGGCACGCCCGAACGAATCAGAAAAATTTTCCGCGCCTTCGCCGATGATGAGCGCGTCGGCGTGATTTATCCGCGTCCTGCCGCCAATGTGCCCTACGCCGCCTTTACGTGGATGTCGAATCGCGCCGTCGGGCAAATGCTGTTAAATCGCGCCCGCATTGCGCCGAATCGCACGGAGTATTTTGATTTTCCCGCAGGAACGATGTTTTGGGCTCGGCGTCAAGCGTTGCAGAAATTTTTTGCGTTGGACTTGAAATTTGAGGATTTTCCGCCCGAATTGGGTCAAAACGACGGCACGATCGCGCACGCCTTTGAGCGGTCGATTTTGCTCGCCGCGCAGACCGAAGGCATGAATTTTTACGAATTCAATCCCGAAGACGATTCGTACTCGGTGAATATCGGCGGAAAAAATCTTTGGCAATATTTCGACACGCGCAACGGCGGCGAACCCGAATTGCTCTGGCTGCTCGCGCAGGGCGAAATTGTTTCCTTTGATATTTTCGACACGCTGTTGATGAGATTTGTCGCAAAACCCGCGCTTGTCAACGAAATTATTCGATTTAAAGTTGAAGATTTGCTCGGACGCGAATTTAATTTCCCGAAAATGCGAATCGACGCGGAAAATCGCGCACGCCAAAATAAAACCGTCGGCGACGTGACGCTTGACGAGATTTATAAAAATTTCGGCGAAATAAGCGGCTTGGACGACGACACTTGCAAAAAAATCCGTGAACTGGAGATTGAGACCGAATTAAAATTAATTTTGCCGCGTCAAGATATGATTAATTGGTTTAACGAAATTCACAAGCGCGGACGCGAAATTTGGCTGATTTCCGATATGTACATGCAGACGCCCGACGTTAAGCGGCTGTTGAACAAATGCGGCGTCGCGGGCTACGACAAGCTGTTGATTTCGAGCGAAACGGGCTTGCGTAAGGACACGGCGGCGATTTGGGATCAGTTGGCGAACGACGGCTACAATTCGCAACCGAAAATCGTGCACGTTGGCGACAACGAGACAAGCGATTTACAACTGCCCGGCGACAGGAAATTCGGAATTTATCACATTATGAGCGCGGTGAATTTATTTTCGCAAATCCCGTTCGGGCGGTCGTTTTTGGAGCAAATCGGCGGGAAAATATCACTTTACGCGGGAATTTGCTTCGGAATGGTGCTTGCGAAAAAATTTCAAAGCCCGTTCCGCCTGCAAGCCGCGCTGACCGACGGCACGAATCGATTAATCATAAAAACTTTCCGCGAATTGGGCTATTGGCTGTACGGTGCGCCGCTGTTGACGTTTATTTTGTGGCTGATTCAACGGACACGGGCTGACGGCGTCGAACGAATTTTATTTTTGGCACGCGACGGATATTTTTTGCAACCGCTGTATAAATTCGTGGCGGACTTGCTGAAAATCGAGCCGTTGCCGTCCGAATATTTTTTGGCGTCGCGGCGCGCGGTGACCGTCGCGTCAATTCGCAACATCAACGACGCAAAGGAATTAATCAAGCTCCGATTTGACGGCACGCAACGAAAACTTTTCCGCGAACGTTTCGGCATGGAACTCGGCGGCGACGAAAAAATCATTTTGCCGAATTTATTTTCCACGACCGATTATGAAACCGTCGCCAATAAAATTATCGACGACAACGCGTCAAAAATCCTTAATCACGCCGAAATGGAGCGCAACAATTACGAAAAATATATCGCGAGCCTCGGCGGGAATTTTGATAAAATCGGCGTCGTCGACATGGGTTATTCGGGCACAATTCAATTTTATTTGCAGGAATTGACGGGGAAAATCTTCACGGGCTACTATTTTGCCACGAGCGCGACAAATCGTTTCGGCGACGCGGCGGGCGAAAGGATGCGCGGCTGCTTCACCGAAAATGACGACTACGGCAAGACGAAATCCGCCGTCTATCGCTATCAGTTGCTGTTCGAGACGATTTTGACTGCGCCCGACGCTCAGCTTAAACACTTCGACGCGGCGGGTAAACCCGTCTTCGGCGAGCCCGAACCCGGACAAAAATATTTCAAGGAAATCAGCGAAATTCACGACGGCATTAAGGATTTTTGCGCGGACGTGGCGGAAATTTTCGGCGACATACTCCTGCGCGTGCCCGTCGATAAAAATTTCGTCGACGCGTGGGTAAGAGCCTTCGTGACGGACAAAAAAATCGTCGCCCCCGAATTGCGCGACATCTTTGCGCTGGACGACGATTATTGCAATACTTTTCACGGCAACGCGCTTGATTTCTACCTGCGCGGGCTGGAACGAACGAACGAAACTTAAATTATTTTTGTTGCCAAGAACCCGCCTCGCGATTGTAAATGTAACTTTCGCCGCTTCCCAACTTGAACGTCGGGGAAAGATTTTCAGTCGTCGCGACAATCGCGGTTTCGCCCGTGTTGAACGTCACGGAAACGGCATTTTCATTAACGGAGGTCGCAACGATGTCTGCAAGCGTCGCGTCGTAAAGATTAATCGTATCGTCCTGCGCCGCGCCGAAAATCATCTCGTTGCCGTCGAATCTGCCCGCAAACAATTCGTCCGCGCCGGCGGTGGCGACGACACCG
Source organism: uncultured Selenomonadales bacterium (assembly GCA_947304355.1). Classification (GTDB taxonomy): domain Bacteria; phylum Bacillota; class Negativicutes; order Selenomonadales; family Selenomonadaceae; genus Quinella. Next base: position 49,366 of record CAMZAX010000004.1, on the reverse strand, counting down.
CGCGTGCCCCAAAGGTTGCCGTCCTGCGCCGCGTCGAATTGAATGTTGCCGTAAGCGTTCATGTAGCCGAAATTGAACGGCGTGTAAGCCGCGCCCTGCACAACGACCGTCATGCCGTAGCCCTGAATGATAACGTCGGAGCCGTAAACGTAAGGCACAGGCGGATAGCCGCTCGTCGTGGCGCAAAGGATGACGTCGTTGTAATTGTAATTCTGAATCACGTCGTAGCCGCAATACTCGCCGACAACGAAAACGTCCGTGGCGTAGGGACTGCCTACCAAGATGTCGTTGTCTTCGGTATAGTAGTCCACGTCGTAGCCGCCGTAAAGCGTGGCGGTGCCGCTGCCCATGTTTGCCACGTAGTCGTTGTCCTCGCCGCCCTCCATGTAGACCATTGAATTTGCGGCGTAGTTGACAATGGCGTCTCTGTCGTCGTCGCCGTTTATCGCGGCAGTCTGCGCGGCGTTGGCGATTTGGTCGTCGCCGTCGCGCCCGTGAATGTACGCCGGCACGTAGTTATAAATCAAGTCGGCGGAGTCTGTGCCGTTGATGTAACTGGTGTAGTTGTTTTGAATTGTCGCCATGCTGATTCCTCCAATCAAAGCTTTGACTTAATTTAACATGAAACGCCGTTGCGGGCAAGCGCGAACAAATTTTTCTGACGGCTTGCCTTGAAAAAATTTCGGTGATATAATTCCTGCCCGTTAAGCTTGTTATTAAACTCTCTGCTCGTCGCAAGCGAGCCGAAGACCAAAGGGAGGTGCAAAAGTTGAGGAAGTACGAAGTTATCTTCATTATTCGCTCCATGGAAGAGGAGGCAACCGACGCCGTTATCGACAAGTTCGCGAAACTCATTGCGGCGAACGGCGGTACTATCACCAAGGAAGACCGCTGGGGTAAGCGTCGCCTTGCCTACGACATCAAAAAGGAGTCCGAGGGCTTCTACGTGCTGTTCTACGTGACATGCGAGCCCGCCTGCGTTGCCGAATGCGACCGCGTCATGAAAATCACGGACGAAATTCTTAAGCACATGATCGTTCGTTCCGACGAGAAAGAGGCCAAAGAATGAACAAAGTTTTTCTTTCCGGCAACCTCACGCGTGACACCGAAGTCCGCTACACGCAAAGCGGCAAAGCTTTCGCACGAATGGGCATTGCGGTTCGTCGTCAATTCAGCAAGGACAAAGACGCCGTGGATTTTTTCAACCTTGTCGCGTGGGAAAAGACCGCCGAATTTTGCGGACGCTACATGCTTAGAGGTACACGCGTCCTTGTCGAAGGTCGCTTGCAAACGGGTTCTTACGAAAACAAGGACGGCGTGAAAATCAATACTGTCGACGTTGTTGTTGATAACATCGAATTCGCCGGCGGCAAACGCGACGGCGACGGCGGCGGCAATTATTCAAGACCTGCAAACGACGGCGGCTATTCCAAGCCCGCTGACGATTATTCGGGCGGCAACTATTCGCGCAACCGCGAGCCCGCGCCGCCCAAAAAAGATTACGACGATTTCGGCGGCGAGCCCATTGACCCCGAAGATACGCCGTTCTGATTCCACAGGAGGATTAATATGCGCAGAGAAAGAGGTCGTCGCCCGCGCAGGAAAGTTTGCGCGTTCTGCGTCGACAAAATCGAAAGAATAGACTACAAAGACGCGGCCAAGTTGCGCCGCTTCACCACCGAACGCGGAAAGATTCTGCCGCGTCGCATTTCCGGCAACTGCGCCAAGCATCAGCGTCAAGTTACGATCGCCATCAAACGCGCCCGCAACATTGCGCTCTTGCCGTTCACTGCCGACTAAAAAGCAATTAGGAATTAGGAATGAGGAATTGGGAATGAAAAATTTTTCGCCCGATTCCTCGTTTTGGTTTGCGGAGCTTTGAATCATGCGCGAGAAATTTTTTCTGCCGCTGACGTTGGCGATATGTGCGCTGATATTCGTCGTGTGGTATCAATTTTTTTACGAGATGACGCAAAGAGAAATAGCCGGCATGGAATTGGAGACGCGGCGGCTGCGCGAAGTCGAACGAGAAATTTCAACGCTCAAGGCGCGCCACGGCGATTTGACAGCGTTCGCCGAGGCAAAAGCACTTCAGCTCGACGACATGCGAAATTTTTTGCCGCCGACGCTTTCGCAGGACGAATTCATCAGCGGGCTTTATCGGGCGGCTGAATCTGCGCGGGCGCAAATCATTTCGGTGCAGGCGGGCAACGAGACTGCCGACGACAAAATCGCCGCGCAGGTCATCAACGTCCGCTTGGAGGCGGATTATGTCGCGTTGCTGAATTTCATTCGCGCGACACTCGACGGCGAACGCCTGACGGTGTTGGAAAGTTTTTCGGCGGAAAGTTCGGGCGGCAATGTCATTTCCTGCGCGCTGAGCTTTAAAATTTTCGCCGCGCCCGAAGTGTCGTCGCCTTGACCGAAGACGTCGCCTTTGATAAACTGCAACAACAAATTTTTTCCAAAGGGGAATCGTCATGGCGCGACAGTCCAGAAAAATCGCAAAAAAAATTCAGCCCAAGAAACCGGCTGAGCCCGAAAATAAAAAGCCCGAAAAAGTCGGCAAGGATTATCTGTTAATCGGCGTGCTTGCGCTGACAATCGTCTTCCTGATTTTCGGCTGGGCAAACTTCACGGCACTCAATCGCGGGCTGTACGTGGCGTTGCTCGTGTCGCTGTCGACGACCTACGCGCGGCGGCATTACAACTTCACCGAAAAGCAAGACCTGTGGCTGGAGCGCACGGGCTACACCGCAATGATTCTCGCGATAATCCTGTTCGGCGTCGTCGTTTATCAGCAGTACTTTGCATAAAAAAACCGCCTCATTCGGCGGGCGGCAGTTGCTTTGGCTCCGCGTTCGGCAGTGCCGGCAATGACGCCGAACCTTGCGGCAAAAGATTTTCATTCGGACGCTTTAAATAACCTTCGGCGATTTGTTGCGTGATTTGTCCCGTTTGCTCCAAAATTTTTTCCTTTGTCGACAGAAAACTTTGCAGGACGATGTTTTGTCGCTCGCTGACTCGCAACATTTGCTGTTCGATGAATTTTCCTTGCCGCGCTCGGTCTTCCTGAATCTGCGCGAAAAATATTTCGTGTTCGGGCGTATCTTTTTCGTATTGCCTCAAAATCGCAAGCAGTTGGGGCAATTTTTTTGTGTTGTATTCGTCATTCGACGCCGATATTTTATCGCCAACTTCGTCGTAAAAACTTTCAATTTCGTGGACAATCGGTAACGAACACTTTTCGATTATCTGTATGCGTTTTTCGGCAAGTTCCGTCAATTTCGTCTGCAAGGCAATAAATTGTTGCGCTGCCGCCGTCATGCCGCGTGCTCGCGCCTCTTCGATTGCCAACTGACTACGCGTTTGTGCCTCAATCAGCTCAAGTTGTGCGTCGCGCATGAGTTCAATCCGCTCCGCCTCCTTGTCTGCAAGCTTTAATTTCGTATCGCGCTCAATCTCCGCGATTTTTACTTTATCCGGCTCGTAATTGTAGCTGTAGCTGCTCGATGAACGACTAGACGACGAACCGAATCCGAAGAAACTTTTTATCGAACCCCATAAGCCCATGGTTTTACCTCCGAAAAAATTTTCGACTTGCCGACTGCGATACTTGCCCAGCGTGCAGGCGTTGGCGAAGTGCTCGCAGTTGTTGAAAATCAGATTGTAGCCGTCGTCGCCCAAGCACGTCCGCGCGTAGCTGACAATCCCTTCGACGGGGTAAAGGTCGGCAAGTTCCGTGTCGCTGTACTCTTTAACCTCAACGTCGCCGCCGCGCAGGAATTGTTGCAAATCGGTCTTGATAACGTGCGCTTTCGACCAGTCAAGAACGCTGTCATCGTCGTCGCCCGTGAAGTGAATCACTTCGCCGTCCGAAACGAAAATGCCGTGGTGATAATAAAGCCCGCTCATGCGCTTAACTCGAATGTGGTCGCCGCGCTTGGGAGGCTTGTGCGTCCAAATTTCCGACGGCTCAAAATCAAACGTCAACGGCTCCGCGATAATGTTCATGATTTATGCAAATCCTTGCGCATACGGAAAATCAGCGCGTTGAATTCCTTTTCGCGTTTCTGCGTCGCCTCGCCGTAGCTTTTGCTGTCGGCAAGGTATTGCTCGAAATTTTGACGCCGCAATTCCGCGAACTGATTCAAAACCTCTTCGGCTATCGCGTCAAGCTCGCGGTCGCGAATAAAGTTGCTTATCTCGTCCAGCGGCAAATTCAACAGCGGCTCCGCCCAACGCAACAGGAAAATTCGCTCCTCGGTCTTGTCGCGCTTGAAAATTACTTCCTGCAAATCGCGCTGAAGTTTTTCCGCCAACTTGTAAAGCTCGCTTTCGGTCTCGAATTTCTCTTGCAAGTCGCCGCCCGCTTGGAACACGAACTTTTGATAAATATTCTTGCGCTCGTTCAGATAAAATTTGTCTACGGCGTCGCGGTAGGCGTGCAAGCTTCCCAAAATTACGTCGAACGCGTCAATCAGGTTGCCCTTAATCGCGAATTCGACAAGCGGCAAAAATCGTTGTTCAATAGCGAAACGCTTAACCTGCCAATCGTCATACCATGCGGAAAAAATTTCGTCTTCGATTGCGTCATTGCGGCAGGTGGCGGCAAGTTCCTCGCGCAAACTGGTTTTGAACGCCTTGTAGTCGTCGCTCCAATGCGCTTGAGAATTCACGACGCTTGCAACGAAATTTTTATTTTCGGCGAAGAAATCGACGCGGCGTTGAGTGTCAAGGACGATTCGAGCAAGGTTTTCGACAAGCAACTCGAAATCTGCGCGGGGTTCGGTTTGCAGGGCGGCAAGGTCGCTGATTGAATTGTCGCCGGCGTTGGCTGCCTCCAGCCGCGTGAAGAAATTATTTGCCTGCGCCTTGACGGCAAGGATTTTTCGTTTCGGCTCGTCGGTCGCCAATTCCAGACGCGCCGCCAAAAATTTTTGACGGTCGGCAAGCAAGGCGTTTTCTTCGGGCGTCAAGTTGGGGTTGTCGGTGTACTTCGCCTTGAGTTTGAGCGCGATTTTCAAGAACGCCGCGATTGTCTCTGCCTGCGCGGTCTCGTATTCGTTCAGTATGTCAAGGAACTCGTCCGAAACGTTCAGCACCGCGTCGAAATATTTTATCGGCGACTTCGCCAACGCGGGCACGTCATACTTCGCCAACAACGGCTTGTAATTGAAATTCGCGGTGAGTTTCGTTTGTGCGGGTTGCAGTTCGGCGATTTGCGTTTCCACTTCGGCGAGTTGTTTCAATAGCGCGGGTTTGTCGACGAAAATCGCACGGTACAGCTGCGTTATCGCCTCGTCGTCGAACATCGGGATTAAATCATTTTGCACGAAGATATTCAGCGTGAATTGAAGCTTTTCCGTCTCCGTGTAGAAATTATTCGACAGCGAAATATTATTCTCGTAGTCGTCGGGCACGTAGGCATGACTGCAGGGAATGACATCAACACCAGTACTGCCAATACCTGCTGGCACGTTATCGTAGTAATATAAGTCCTTGCTGGCAATCACATCATTATTATTTATGCACCAATATCGCCAATATCTTATATAAGCATAGTCACCTTGTTTAAAAGGAAACGTTCTATCCTCAATCATTTTACAAAGCTCAACCAGCTTTGTAACTTTCCAATCGTCAAAGCCACCCCAGCTGTCTGAATTTGTTTTTTTAATTAAAGTTTTGACTTCGGAGTAAGAATTTGAAGAGGAATAATAATCGCTGTTGTTGTTTTTACCGTAAGGGAAATAATTCAAATCAGCCCAAAGGAGCGCGGTGTCTCTGTCCATCAAAACTTTAGGCTTGTTGGCGAAGAAAAACCACCGCTGATTTTTTATCGCCTGCAAAATCTTTTCGAGCCCTGAACCCGACAAGTCGTTGATACTTTTGACGATAGAGCCGAGTTCGCCGTCGAGCGCGGACAACTTAGCTTTGAGTTCGTCCTTTTGCGCGAGCAATTCGGCTTGCCGCCCGTTGAGCTCGGTGACGCGGCGGGCGTTCGCCTCGTTTTCGATGCCTTCACACGTCTCCGCGATTCGCCGAATCTTTTCAAGCAGTTCCGCGCGCAGTTGCAATAAATTTTCCACGTCCATCCCCTTCAACGCTTCGACATTCAATTTAAGCTTTTCTGTGTCCGCTGGCGGCGCGTCCTGCGCTTTGTCTGCTTGTTTCTTCGACTTGGCGGGCTTGCGCTTTTCCTCGGCGGGCGGCGGCGTGTCATTCGTTTGATTTATTGTTTGATTCGTTGCTTGATTCGTTGCTTGATTCATTGCTCGAAGTACGTCAATACTATTAAAGAATCCCATATTCAACACCTCCGCGCAGATTGTAGCATAACCAATTCCTAAGCGTAAAGAAGAATCCTTCGCGGGTGGCGCGTTGAACAAAAATTTTCTGCCCGCCGAGATTAAAAACAATGTCGCCAAAATTTTCGGGATTGGTCACGACAACGGGCGTCGTCGCGTCGAAACCTGCGCGGCTGATTTCAAGCGGGTCGAACGTCAACAAAACTTGCCCGCGCGTGATGATGTCGCCAGCCGCCACGTGAGGCTTGAAAGTTTCGCCGACAAGCTTGCAGGTGTTCAGACCGACGTGAATCAAAAGTTCGACGCCGCCGAACGACTTCAAGCCGATGACGCCCGGCGACGCAATGAACGCCACTTTGCCGCCGAAGGGCGCGAAAATTTTTCCGTCGGGATTTTTAATCGCAACGCCCTTGCCCGCCGCGCCGCCCGAAAAAATTTCGTCGTCAACGTCTGCCAGCTCAATCAACGTGCCGTTCAGCGGGCTGTCGATAAACAAATTCTCAAGCATTGTCAACACCTCCGCCGCCATTGTAGCACGAAACGCGCGCACGGCAAAGGCGTCGCAGGTCGGCGATTTCGGCTTGCGTCGCGGAAAATTTGTCGGAAGCGCGGGCGACGGGGCTTTTGCTCATTTCGGCAAGGACGCGTTCAAGTTTGTCGATACGTTGCGCCAAAAATTTCTGCAACAGCGGCGACGATTCACGTTTAAAAATTTTCGGCGCGTCGGGAGCTTTGACCGCGCTTATGATTTCGTAAATGATGCCCGCCGATTCGGCAAGGTCTTCGTCGTCAATCGTCCAAGCGTTCGCCGCAAGCCACGCGCGAATTTTGTCGGCAGCGTTCATGGGCTGAACAATCAACTGCCGCGCAGATTGAACGACTTCGGGCGCGTCGTCGAAAATTTTCTGAATCAACGCACCGCCCATGCCCGCGATACAAATCGTGTCTACTTCGCCCGCCTCAAGGACTTGCAAGCCGTCGCCCAAGCGCACGTCAATCACTCCGCCGAAACCCGCCGCCGAAATATTTTTACGCGCCGCCTCGCACGGGTGAAGATTTTTTTCCGTGGCAATGACGCGCGCCGCCCGCCCGCGCTTTACGAGTTCAATGGACAGGTATCCGTGATCCGCGCCGATGTCCGCGACGCGACTGCCCGCCCGCACGAAATTCAGCACGGCTTGAATCCGCGAATCAATCATGTTATCAATCCTCCGTTGCGATTAATTCTGTCCTAAAGGAAATGGCGCGTCAAGGGCGAAATTTACAGCGCAAGGAGGTTTTCTCGATGACTCAGCGCAGATTGAGCCCGTTGACGCTGTGGGCGTTGGCGTTCGGCTGTTGCATAGGTTGGGGCTCGTTCATTATGCCCGGCACGACGTTTTTGCCGACAGCGGGCACGGCGGGCACCGTCATTGCCTGTTCACTCGGCGCGGTCGTCATGATTCTTATCGCGTACAATTATCATTACGTCATGCAACGCATTCAGGGTTCGGGCGGCGTCTTCACCTTCACGAAGGAAATTTTCGGTTGGGACAACGCCTTTTTATGCGCGTGGTTCCTGTGGATTGCTTACATGTCGCTTTTGTGGGCGAACGCAACCGCCGTCACGCTCATGGGCAGGAATTTGTTCGGCGACGTGTTGGAAGTCGGCTTTCATTACGAATTCGCGGGCTATCACGTTTACGGCGGCGAAGTGGCTGTCACGATAGCGTTGCTGTGGCTGTTCGGGATTATGTTCGTGTATTTCAGTCCGCTTGCCAAGCTCTTGCAAAAAATTGCGGCGGTCGTCCTGCTTTTGGGCGTGCTGTTTATTTTTGTCGCGGCAGTCAACGCGTCGGAGCCGCCGAAATTTTACTTCGCGGAGGGCGAGCCGCCGTGGCGACAAGTCTTTACAATCGTCGCGCTGATGCCGTGGGCGTTTATCGGTTTCGAGACGATTTCGCAATACACCAACGAATTTAAAATGCAAATGCGGCGTGCCTTCCCGCTCATGGCGGCGGCGATAATCTGCGCGGCGGTCGTGTACATTTGCATGACGTGCTTGGCGACGTTGCGTTTCCCCGCCGAGTTCAAAAGTTCCGCAGCGTATCTTGGCAGTCTGAAAACTTTGACGGGCATTGAGCGCATACCGACGTTTTTAGTGACGACGGAGACTTTCGGCACGTGCGGGCTGTGGATTTTGGGCTTGGTGATTTCCGCCGCGCTGACGACGAGTTTAATAGGCTACTATCGCGTCGCGGGCGGGCTCACGCAGTCTTTGGCGAAGGAAAATATTTTGCCGCACTGGTTCACCACGCGCCGCCACGCGTTGATTTTTATTTTCGGCACGTCGTTGGCGATACCGTTTTTCGGGCGCACGGTTATCGGCTGGCTGACGGACGTGACGACGATTGGCGCGACGATTGCTTACGGTTATACGTCCGCCTGCGCTTACGTCCTTGCCAAGCGCGAAAACAATCGTCGGGCAGAAGTCACGGGCATTGCCGGATTAATCTGCGCGGCGTCGTTCACGGTCTTTTTGCTGATACCCAACCTGTGGTCAATCAGCGTGCTTGCGCAGGAAAGTTACTTCATTTTGGCGGTCTGGGGAATTTTGGGCTTTGCGTATTTCAATTTTCTGTTCAAGCGCGACGAACGACGCTTCGGCACGTCAGCGACGGTCTGGCTACTGATGTTTTTCCTGGTGTTCTTCTCCGCGCTGATGTGGATGCGCGAAAAAATGTACGCGGAGCTGAAGGAGTTCATTCACGAAACGAATCAATTTTATACGCGCAACGTCTACACGCCGCGCTTCGCTTACACCAACGCGCAAATCTTGAAGATGCGCGCCGTCCTGCTCGACAACACGATGATTTTGCTGATATTCACGCTGGCAAGTCTGATATTCCTGTTCAACATTTATTCGCGGATTCAGCGCAAGGAGATGGTCGCGCTTGAGGAACAACGCCGCAAAGCCGAAGACAGCTCGAAGGCGAAGACGACTTTCCTGTCGAACATGAGCCACGACATTCGCACACCCATGAACGCCATTATCGGCTACACGACGCTTGCCAAGCGCGACGGCGTGACTTTCGACGAAATGCGCGACTTCCTTAACAAAATCGACGTGTCGGGCAAGCACCTGCTTGATTTGATTAACGACATCCTTGAAATGAGCCGAATTGAGTCCGGGCGCATGGAGCTTGAACTTTCCGAGGTTGACTTGAAAAAAAATCTTGACGACTTGAAAACGATGTTCCAGACGCAAATGGAGGCGAAGGGCGTCACGTTCACGGTCGACGCGTCGAACATTCAGCACCGCTATGTTAATTGCGACGAAAACCGTTGGAATCGTATCCTGCTGAATCTCGTCGGCAACGCCTACAAATTCACGCCGTCGGGCAAGAGCGTCGCCATTAAGTTGATCGAGCTTGACGACGGCAATTTTGAACTGCACGTCAAGGACACGGGTATCGGCATGTCGCAGGAGTTCGCGAAGAAAATTTTTCAAGCCTTCGAGCGCGAACGGACGGCGACGGTCAGCGGCATTCAAGGCACGGGCTTAGGCACCGCCATTACCAAAAATATCGTCGAGCTGATGGGCGGCACCATTGACGTCGTGACCGAGAAGGGCAAGGGCACCGAATTTATCGTGCACGTCGCGTTCAAGGTCGTCGAAGAGCCGCACGCCGCGCCCGCGCAGGTCGTCGAGCCTTCGCAAGCGGATTTCAGCGGCGTCAAACTTTTGCTTGTCGAGGATATTGAAGTCAACCGCGAAATTGCTATAATGTTGCTGAGCCAATTCGGCTTCGTGATTGACACGGCGACGAACGGTCGCGAGGCTGTCGACAAGGCGGCTGCGACGGTTTACGACTTGATTTTAATGGATGTTCAAATGCCCGTCATGAACGGTTACGACGCCGCGCAGGCGATACGAAAAACCGGCAGTTGCGTCCCGATTATCGCAATGACGGCGAACGCAATGCCCGAAGACATTAAACGCGCACGGGCAGCGGGCATGAATGACCACATTGCCAAACCGCTTGACGTGCCCAAAATGATGGCGACGATTGCAAAGGAGTTGAAATGAATGGCAGACTTGCAGTATCTGATTTTCCTCGTAATAATCTTGGCATTGGTATTCGATTTTATCAACGGCTTTCACGACACGGCGAACGCGATAGCGACATCTGTAAGCACCCGCGCCCTCAATCCGAATCATGCGGTAATGATGGCGGCGGGTTTAAATTTTTTCGGCGCAATGGTTTCTACGGGCGTCGCCAAAACAATCGGTGCCGGCATCGTCTCTTCGCCGAACTTAATCGACGAGAAAATCATAATTGCCGCGCTTATCGGCGCAATCACCTGGAACTTGCTGACGTGGTGGCTGGGCTTGCCGTCGAGTTCGTCGCACGCGCTTATCGGCGGGCTTATCGGCGCGGTGTTAATCTCTGTCGGCGTGGACGGGCTGAATTGGGGCGGCGTCGGAATGATTATCGCCGCGCTCATCTGTTCGCCCGCTATCGCCTTCGTCACGGGGATAATCGTCATGAACTTAATCTTCCGCCTGTTCGAGAAGTTCCCGCCGCAATTCATCAATGACAAGTTCCGCAAAATGCAAGTCGTCTCTGCGGCAATGATCGCGTTTTCCAACGGTTCCAACGACGCGCAAAAGTCCATGGGCATAATAACGCTTGCGCTGTTCAGCGGCGGTTTCATTTCGGAATTTGAGGTGCCCACGTTCGTCAAGGTGCTCTGCGCGGCGGCAATGGCAATCGGGACGGCTTCGGGCGGCTGGCGCATAATCAAGACGGTCGGCGGGAAAATTTTCAAGCTTGAGCCTCCGAGCGGCTTTGCGGCGGATTTGAATTCGTCGTGCGTTGTTTTCGGCGCGACGCTGTTGCATTTGCCGGTTTCGACGACGCACGTTGTCTCCGGTTCGATAATGGGCGTGGGCACGGCAAAACGCGTGAATGCCGTCCGTTGGGGCACGGCTCAACAGATGGTCAAAGCTTGGGGCATGACGATACCTATCACGGCGGCAATCGGCGCGTCGGCGTTCTTCTTGGTCGAAGCTGTCTTTTGAGCAAAAAAAAATTCCCCGCGCAGGTTGCCGGGGTTTTTTGTTGCGGATTTAATTGTCGCTGTCTTCGTCGAACAGTTCGCAATAGTAGCCGTTCTTGCCGTGACGCTTGACGTAATAAAGTGCCTTGTCCGCCGAAGCAAACAGGTCGTCGTAATTGCGCCCGTTCTGCGGAGCAATGGCGATTCCTATGCTCGCCGTGACGAACTTACCCGCGCCGTCTATCGTCAAGTTGAACGCGATTTGCTTAATCTGTTCCGCCTTGCGAATCACGACTTCCATATTCGGCAGGCTGTCGACGACGATAACGAACTCGTCGCCGCCGAAGCGTCCGATACAGTCATTAGGGCGGAAAATCTTGCGCAAGCCTTTCGCGAATTCGACAAGCACTTTGTCGCCGAACTGGTGCCCCAAAAGGTCGTTGACTTCTTTGAAGTGGTCAAGGTCGACGATGTACAACGCCATGAAAATATTTGCCGCCTCGTTCTCGTTGAAAGTCTTGAGCTTCATCTTGCAAAGGTTTTCCATGGTCTTCTTGTTGAAGAGCTCGGTGAGCTTGTCCAGTTCGGATTCAAGCTGATAGGCGTCGCGTTCGGTGCGTAGCTTGTTGACGGCGACGGCAACTTGCTTGAATTCGTCGGAGCCTTTGACTTTGATTTCGTTGGCGGGCAACTTGCCGCTTGCAATTTCGTCGACGACTTCCGTCATTTCGATAATCGGCTTGGTCACGCGAATCGTCAGCATATAAGCAAGGAGCGTTCCGATTAAAAGCGTGGCGAGCCCGAAGATGAGAGCCTTTGCCGCGCGGTCGTAAACTTGATCCATGATGTAATGATACGGCAGAATCGTGACAATCATCCAGCCCGTGTCCATGTTGCGCGAATAAGTCGCCAATGAGTCTTCGCCGTTAATATTGTCGTGCAGGACGCCGCTGCTGTTGTAAATCCTGTCCAAAAGGAATTTGTAGTTGTTGTCAATGACGTAGCCGCCGCCGATTCCCGGCAAGTTGTCGGAATTGGCAATGACGCGCCCCGTGCGATCCATTACGATAATCGAGCTTTCGCTGTCGTCGATATTCTGAACGAAGTCCTGCAGGGCGATAAGGTCGAAATTCCTCTGCACCATGCCGATTGGCTTGCCTGTCGCGTCAACAACCGGCACCGATATGACGACAATCATCCTGCCCGTCGACATGCTTGAGATAATATCGGAAACGTAATGCCTGCCCTTCATTGCCTCTTGAAAGTGTTGACGCTTTGTCACGTTGACGAGCGTGGAATGATCCGTGCGAATAATTTGCCAACCGTCGGCACCCGTCAAAGCTGTGGTGTTGTTGTCGTCGAAGATAATATCCGTGTCGCGCATTATATTCGAGACGTATTCGCGCTTGGCGTCGGTCGGGTTTTGCAGGAAATCAACCAAGTTCGGGCTCAACGCGATTGAATGCAACACTGCCTGATTTTTTTCAATGAGCTCGCTCATGTGTTCGGATATGATTGTGTTTCTGAGCAAACTGCTTTGCTTGCTGAAGTCCTCCAACTCGTCGACGGTGTTTAACGCGCTTGCAATGACGAGAATCAGAAACGGGATTGCTCCCATGACGACGAAAAAAAAGAAAACCTTAGCCCGAATACCCTTACTAATCTCCATAACCCTTTAAATCCAACTCATTGACCAAAGTTCAAATTACGCAGGAGCGACAAAACCGCCGGGAACAGCAAGACTACGAACATTGACGGGAAGATAAACAAGACCATTGGAAAAATCATTTTGACGGGTGCTTTTAAGGCTTCGCCCTTGACGTGTTGGCGGTGACGGTCGCGAATGTTGTCCGCCTGCTGTTTCAGCGTGCGCGTCATACTCGTGCCCAACTTTTCCGCCTGAATGACTGATGTCGTGAATAAATAAATTTCTTCCAAGTCGCAACGCCGCGCCATGTTCGTCAACGCGTATTGGTGCGTCATGCCCAGCGCAACGTCGTTTTGCATACGCTTGAATTCGTCGATAAGCGGTCCGTGCATACGCCGTACCATTTTGGCAACTGCGCCGTCGAACGACAAGCCCGCCTGCACGCTTACGCAGAGGATGTCCAAGAATTCGGGTAACTGCTTGCGCAAAGCCTTTTGTCGGTTGCGGACGGTCGAATTCAGCACGGCAAATGGAATAGCCGCCCCGACGAACGCGCCGATTAAAATCGTCATGACGCGTTGCAACGGGTGAATGTCCGAATTGTAAATCAAAGCTATCGAAATGACCGTCGCCACCGCAATCGACGCGCACCAAATCGTTATGACGCGCCGCAAGCCCCACACGCCCAACTTGCCCGCGCGGAATATTTTATCTTCAAGCTGAAGGCGAATCTCCGTCGGCGTGAGGCGTTGCAGGCGTTCGTCAATCGACTCTATAATCGGTTGGAACACGCGCTTGGCGAGAGCCGTTTTCCGCGAAAATTGTTGCTCGACGATTTTGGGCATCGCGACGACCGTCGGCGTGACGTTCTTGCGTTGTTTCGGGTGCAGGGCTCTGTCCGCCTCCGCCTTGTCAATCATATCGTTCAAACGCTTTCGCAGTTGCGCTTCGGGTGCTTGCTTAATCGACAACAGCGCAAAGACGAACACGCCGAACAGCATTGCCGTTATCAGCGCGACAAGGAAAAGCATATCGGTTACCTCCGCTCGCGCCCGCTCGTGAAGAACGTCCGGGGCAATTCGACGCCGTTCATTTGGAACTTGTCCATGAAGTTCGGCATAAGCCCCAAGCTTTCGTAATGCCCGACGGATTTGCCGTGTTCGTCGATTTGATCTTGCACGTAGCGGAACAGGTCTTGCAAGACGATCGTATCGCCTTCCATGCCTTGAACCTCCGTGATATAGGTTATCTTGCGTGAGCCGTCGCGAATGCGGGACTGCTGAATAATCAAGTCAATCGCCGAAGAAATTTGCGTGCGGACGGCGCGGACGGGAAGTTCCATGCCCGCCATCAAAACCATGGTCTCAAGGCGGCTTACAACGTCGCGGGGGGTGTTGGCGTGCGCGGTCGTCAAGGAGCCGTCGTGACCGGTATTCATTGCCTGCAACATGTCCAACGCCTCGCCCGAACGAACTTCGCCGACGATAATCCTGTCCGGTCTCATGCGCAGGGCGTTGCGCACAAGGTCGCGAATCGTTATCGCGCCGTGACCTTCCAAGTTGGCGGGGCGGCTTTCCAACGTCACGACGTGCTTTTGTTGCAGGCGCAATTCCGCCGCGTCTTCAATCGTGACGATTCGGTCGGTGTGCGGAATGAACGACGACAGAACGTTAAGCGTTGTCGTCTTGCCGGAGCCCGTGCCGCCGCTTACCAAGATGTTCAGCCGCGCCTTAACGCACGCGTCGAGGAACATGCCCATATCCTCACTGAGCGTCCCGAAACTTATCAAGTCGTCCATTGACAGCGCGCGCTTTGAAAATTTTCGTATCGTGATGACGGGGCCTACCAAAGACAGCGGCGGGATGATGATATTGACACGGGAGCCGTCGGCAAGACGGGCGTCGACCAGCGGTGATGATTCGTCGACGCGCCTGCCCAACGGCGTCAAGATTCGTTCGATTATGTTCATTAAGTGCACGTTGTCGTAGAAGTGCACGTCCGTCAGCTTGAGTTTGCCCGCCTGTTCGATAAAAATTTGTCGCGGTCCGTTGACCATAACTTCGGTTATGCTGTCGTTTTGCAGGAGCGGTTCAAGCGGCCCCAAGCCGAGCAATTCGTTGCTGATGTCGTCGACGAGCTGAAGGCGTTCGCCGCGCGTCAATGTGAATGAGCTTTCCGCCAATTCACGCCCGCTGTAGACGGCGATGATATTTTTAATCTGTTCGCGAGCCTCTTCGCCGCGCACCAAAATTTGTTGCTCTTCGGGCGTCATTTCGTCGACGATGCGGCGGTGGACGGCGAGCTTGATTTCCTGCATTGAGTCGCTTTTGGAAGTGGTGGTGCGTCTGCCCGCGAATGCCGATGCCTCGACAGCCGCTTCGCGTTCCTGCCGAATTTGCTTTTCGGTGTAGGTTACGTGTTCGTGGTGTTGGAAGTGGTGTTCGTGATGTTCGGGTTCGTGTTCGTGCGGTTGTTTCGGAGCGGGTTCTTCGGGTTGAGTCGGGCGCGTGCGTTCGGGTTGCGGCGGCTTCGGCGGGTCGTTTTTCTTGACGCCCAAACGTTCAAGCAAGGACAGTGGTCTTGCCATAAAATTAACCTCCGTCAGCTGCTAATCTTTTCAAGCTTCATTTTGTACTGTATCTCGAAATGTTTGGGCGGAAAGCCGACTTTGTAGACAATCCACGGCAAGTCTGTGTTGTCGCGATCAAACGTGACAGTAACGACCGCGTCAATAGGCTTTGTGGTGTCGTTGTCCGCGTAATTGTAATCGGCCGTCATTTTTATGTCGTAGAAGCGTTTAAGTGATGAACTGTTTGCGGAGTATTTCTCCAACAAGGCTTGTCGTTCGGCAGTCGTATCTGCCACGGCTATTCGGCGGGCAAGCGCGCGCGCGTCGTTGTTGAGATTCATGTAATCGATAAACATGACGCCGCCGTAAATCATGGCGAAGATAAGCAAGAACATCATCGGTGCCATTAATGCGAATTCTACTAAAGTTTGACCTCGTTGCTTCTTCATGTCAATCACCGCCTCTCGGTAGGGGATTATTACATTTTTTGCCGTTAAAAGCAAGTAGCGGCGATACTTCCCGTTGCCGCGCAGGCAGGAGAATTATCGCCGCTGTGTTACTTGTTTTTTAAGCTAATCGTACTTTACGCGTGTGCCGTTTCGTTACCGACCGTCAGCAGAATGAATCAGTTGCCGGTGCCGCCGTCGCCGCCGTTGCCGCTGCCGTTCTGCCACGCGGTGGCACCATTGGTAGCACTGTTGACCGCGCTGCTGGCCTGATTAAACGCGTTATCAATAGCGGTGCCGAGTTTGCCGTTGAGGACGAAGATGGCGATTGCCGCGACGAATGCAATGATGAGCGCGTACTCGACCATGCCCTGCCCTTTCTCGGACTTCTTGATCTTGTCGATCAGCTTCTGGATGTAACCAATCACGATTATCTCCTCCATCCGTGAAAGAAATTTTTTCGACCCCGGCTGTCACCTCGGAGCCACGCTTAACTTTTTCAAGCATATGCATTATACAACGGGCGTCTGAAAAATGCAAGTGCTTTCATAAATGTTTTCAGCAAAGTTTCAGATTACAACGTCGACAAGAGGGCGCGACGGGTTATAGTAAGCCGCCACCGCGACGTGCTTTCGGGCAAAAAAACAAGCCGCCATGCGGAAAATCTGCGCGGCGCGCTTCATGAAAAATTTTTAGTTTGCTTAACCGGATTTTTAAACTTCTATGTCGACAATTCTTTGAATGACGAAATATCCGATAAGCTCCAAGACGACGGCGACGGCAATGGCGACGTGCCCGACGTCCTCGGTGATAAACAGCTGCATTTGCTCGTGATTGAATATCCAACAGAAAACCGCCGTGACGATCGGCAACATCAAAAGCACAATCGCGGAGAATCGTCCCTGCGCGGTCAGCGCGTTGATTTCGCGTTTCATGCGAATGCGCTCTTGAATAGTCTCGCTGATTGTGTCGAGGATTTGAGCAAGGTTGCCGCCGATTTCGCGCTGAATCAAAACCGCCGTGACGACCAAATCGAAGTCGGGGCTGCCGACGCGTTTGTTCATTTGTTGCATTGCGTCTTCAAGCGTCACGCCCATTGCCACGTCCGTTGACATGCGCTCAAATTCGGTGCTCATTGGCGGTTCCATTTCGCGCGCCACAACGTCCATTGCCTGTTGAAAGCTGTAGCCCGCGCGCAACGCGTTGGCGACCGTCGTCAAGCAATCGCCGAGCTGTTCGGTGAAGGCTTTGCGGCGACGATTGAGCTTCATCACGACCCAAAGCCACATAAGCAACGGAATCATCAAGCCGCCGGCGGGCGCGATTGTCATGTTGAGCGTTATGACGTAAAGGATGATTGTGCCGAGTGTTGCGCTGATAATCGCGACGATAATGAATTCCGCGCCGAACAGCGGAATGCCCGCCTGCCGAAGCTTGAAGTCCATGTTTTTGGTAAATTGCATACGTCGGAGCGGTCTTGACGCGCGCTTGACGAGTTTAACGGCGCGGCGGAAAAAATCTTCGGCCTTTTTCGATTTGCCGTCGTCTTCGTCGACGTGGCGGCGCAATCTGTGGAAAATATCCGTGCTCTGTTGGCGACGGACGTACAACGCCCCGAAGAATACGAGCAAGAAAAATTCGACGGCGCACAGAAACGCAACAAGGGCAATCAATTTGCGGTGCCCCCTCCCGCGTCAATGATTTTGTCCGCCATGCCGCTGATAGTTTTCATAAGCAACGTATCCATCGGTAAGCCCTTGGCGAGGCGGCCGCTGTTCGCGACGGAAATCATGCGGTATTCGTTGGGAATCATCACTTCGACGGGAAAGCCGAGGTTGAGCGAAATTTTCAGGCGTTCCTCTTCGGTGAAGGGATTGACACGCGTGAACACCGCATGAACTTTGCGGCGGCCGTCGTCCTGCGCGGCGAACATCTCCATTGTCTTGCGGGCGTGCTTGACTTCAAAGCCGCTGTTAATCATCGTCGTGACGAAGACGACATCGGACACGCGGCAGACGTTCAACGTAATCGGGTTGAAACCGGCGGGCAAGTCGACGAGGACGTAACGGAAGATATTGCCCGCCATCAAGACGACATCGGTCAAAGCTTCGGGCGCGACCAATTCGGCATATTCGGGGCGTTCGGGGCTGCTCAACAGAGACACGCCGTCTTTAATCGGGTAGAAATACGGCGCGAACGTCACGGGTGTCAGCAAGCTTATATCCTGCGTGGCGTCGACGACTGTACGTTTCGGCTCCACGTCGAAGAAAATCGGCAGGTCTCCGAATTGCAAATCGGCATCAATCAGCGCGACGCGTTCGCCGGTTTTTTCGGCGATAAGCAGGGCAAGCACCGCCGCGAGCGTCGTCCTGCCGGCGCGTCCTTTCGGGCTGAAAAACGAGATAAGCCGCGCAGGTTTGTGTTGCCCGCGCGCCGAGTACAGTTGCAAATATTCAAGAATATCTTTCGCGGTGAACGGCTTGAGGATACAACCCGTCGCGCCGCCCTCCATTACGTTGCGTGCCGTCAGCGGGTCCCAACGGCTCATCATGCCGAGGATAAACGCGCCGGGGAATCGCGCAACGAAGTCCGGCAAAATTTCAATGGTTTCGTCGTCGTCGTCGACGTTCATCAAAAACAAGTCGGGGTGAAACATGCTTGACGGATTAATCGCGGCGTTGGCGTTTTTGTAGGTTGCCGCCACTTCAAAGTCGGGCGAGCGACGCAACACGACAATCATATCGTCCAAAAGGTCTTGGTCTTTTTCAATGATTATAACTCGATAAGCCACGGCGAAGCCTCCTTGTAGGGACTAGGGAATAGGAACTAGAGACCGGTCAGAAGCCGAAAAATTTTTTTATGTTGCCGAAAAAGCCGTTGCCGCTTACCTCCGACAAAGGCGCGTTGTCGCCTTGACGGTTGGTGTAAAGCCCGACGAGATCGTCAAAGCTCTTGGTCAGCTTGGAATCGGGCGCGGCGAACATCAGCGGTTGTCCCGTGTTGATTGACTTGTTGACGGACGGATAATCGTTCGGCAGTCGGTGATAAAACGGTTCTCCCAAAAGCCGTTCAACGTCGCGCCCGTCAATCAGTTTCTGCGAGTCGGCGCGGTTCTCGACAAGGCGAATCTTGCTTTCCTCGTATTCAAAGCGAATCAGCGTGTCGTAGCCGATTTTGTAATTTTTCAACGCGGGCAGGAAGTCGATAACGCCGACGTAGTTTATGACGGTGCTTATGTCCATCATTGCCAAATTCAGCGCGCTGAACACGGAATTCAAGTCCAGGACGACGTAATCGAAAAAATTCAAGTGGTGCGTTATTATATCCGTGACGATTTGAATATCGGTCTGATACGCGTCGTACACGTAAAGCGGCGCGGGCAAAATCGAAAAGCTCACGCCGCTGTTGTTGTATTGCATAAGGTAATCGCCGATTCGGAATTTTTCGGGGTGATCAAGCAAAGCGCGTTGAGCACCCGCCACGGTGTTGACGGAGCTGAGTTTCAAGTAATTGAGCACGTCGCCGAATTGCAAATCCAAATCGGCAAGGCAAACTTTGTAGCCCTCGTGCGCCAAACCCGCCGCCAAATTAATCGCGACAATCGTCTTGCCGATACCGGGCGTCGTGCTGAATACGCTGATTATAACGCTGCTTCGTTCGATTGAATTTTGCGTTGCGATTGCCATAAAAATCCCCCATTCTGTCAGTTAGGAGTGAGGAGTGAGGAGTTAGGAGTTAGGACGAGCTTTTAACTCCTAACTCCTAATTCCTAACTCCTACCTGAAAGGATCTTCCGCATCTTCGGGCGCGATATAAACGGCGTTTTCGTCCTTGGGCTCGTCGTCTTTTTTGTCAAGCTTGCCGGTCTTGGGATTGAGGCGGCTGGGCGGCAAAATCCTGCCGTCGTCGCCCGTCTCGTCGACAAGTTCGGGCTCTTCGTAGGGGCGCGTGAAGTCGAATTTTTCCATTGCCTGCCGATAATTTTCTTCTTCGATAAACCATTCGCGCATGGGCTTTGACATGGGCGTCCGCGACACTTCGTCTTCGCCGATAAGGTAGGGCGTCACGACGATTATAATTTCGCGCTTGTCACGGCTTTTCGACGTGTGCTTGAAGAATTCGCCCAAAATCGGGATGTCTCCGAGGAGAGGAATTTTTTCGACGGTCTTTGTTTCGGATGAGTCCATAAGCCCGCCGATAACGATTGGCGAGCCCGAACTGAGATTGATGACCGAATCTGCGCGGCGCGTGGCGATAATCGGCTGACCGTTGACTGCCTGCCCGCTGATGTTGCTTACTTCGGCGTGAATCATTGAGTTGATACGGTTTTGCGCGTCGACGACGGGCTTGAACTGCAAAATGATGCCGTAGTCTTCAAACTGCGTGTTGCTGCCGCCGTTGTTGTTGATCGTGGCGTAGGGAATCTTGCCGCCGATTTGAATCGTCGCCTGTTCGCCGCTGAGCGTCATGACACTGGGGCGCGACAGAATCCTTGCCTTGTTTTGCGTGACCAAAAGATTGAGCGTGGCGTTAATCGGCGCGAAGTGTTGAGTTATCCACTTGAGCGGGTTGTTGCTGAATTGAACCATGCCGTTCCACGACGACGTTATCACGCGGCTGAATTGCTGATTTAGGCTGTTGTTAAAATCGTTGTTGCCGCTGCCGCTGTAGGAATTGCTGTAGCCGTCGGAGTAATTGCCGCTGCGGTTGTTGCTGTAGGAATTGCTGTAACCGTCGCCGTAGTTGGCACTGCGATTGTTGCCGTAACTGTTGCTGTAGCTGTCGGAATAACTTGCGTTGTCCGAGGGCGTGTTGGAGCCGCTGTAGGAATCCGAACGACTGCCGCTGTAAGAATTATCACGACTGCCGCTGTAGGAATTGTCTTGACTGCCGCTGTAAGTGTTTGAACGACTGCCGCTGTAGGAATCGGTGCCGCTGCCGCTGAACGTGTTTGAATTGCCGCTGTTGTAGGAGCCGGAGCCGCTGTCCGTCCAGCTTTCGGAATAGGATGTGCGCAAGCGGTCGGTGTAGTCTTCGCCGAAACTGAAAATGCCGCCGCTGCCGCTCGTGCCGTATTGAAGTCCGAGGTCTTTGGCGTTGTCGGAATTTATTTCGATAATCTGAGCCTCAAGGCGAATCTGCGTCGGGTGACGGATTTGCAACAGGTCGATGATTTGACCTTGCGCTTCGGATCTTGTAGCCTCCAAGTCGCCTGAGGAGCCGCTTGACGTTGCCTGTTGCGTTTCCAAGTCCATGTCGAAACCGCTGCCGACAAGGATACTGCTTTCGGAATTTGCGTTGACGAACAGGCGCGCGGTCTGCAGGGCGTAATTTTTTTCGTATTGGTTTTCGACGGTGCCCGTGAGCATGATTCTGTCTTGAACCATTTTGACATGCACGTCGGGCAAGCCGATTGCCTGTTCGATAAGCAAGGCGCGTCCGGGGTCTTCGGGCGAGACGATGATTAAATATTCGTGGCGCACGCCGTCAGCCGTCCAAACGAACAGCGCGGTTGAGCCGGACGTTTCCTTCGTGACGATAAGGAATTCGCTTGCCGAGCCGGGCAACTGAATGACGGTTGCCACAGTCGGGTTGCCTACGGCGATTCGCTTAATCGTCTGATCCATGCTCATGTAGTGCGACGTTTTGAGGTTGATGTTTATCGTTTCGGGCATTGCCTGCGCGGTCGGCGACAGGTAAGCGAACGCCGCCGCCGTCAAGAAAAATTTTTTTAGGAATGAATAACTCATGATTGATAATTCCTTACATTGATGATTAGCCGCCGGTTATGGCGCGTGCACTTGACAGCGGCACGCTGTCGAGAGCCGCCGACGCCGGGGAATTTTCAAACGGGTTTCGTTGCGCGGGTTGACCGGACGGAATGACGGGCAAAGGCGGATTTGTGCCCGAAGGCGATCTTGATATGCCGGGTGACGCCTGTGCGGGCACGGGGTCTTCATGCGGCGATTGAACAATCTGATCGCCTTGAATGATTTCGATTTTCGGGACGGGCGGTTCGGCGGGCAGTTGCGGTATCGGCGCGAATTGTCCTTCGGGAATGGCGGGCACCGTCGCGGCTTGCGCTCTGTTCGGCGAGTTGACCGATTCAAACGTATACTCCACCGTGTCGACGTAATTGCTGTAAGGCGTGGCGGGGCGCAACGACATGTAAATTTCGCCGAGCTTTGACGCGGAAATCAACTTCAAGGCGTCGTCGGGGCGCAGAGCGAATGTCGCGATAGTCGGGTTGCTTATCGCCGAGCCGCCGTTGTTGCCGTCCATAACGCCGTTGCCCATGTCCTGGTTGACGCTGAGGAGCGGGACGTTTTGCAACAGGACGCTGGTCGTTGCGCTGTATTCGCTCTTTTCGGACAAGAGCAAGTCAACGAAGTCGCCGGGTTTTGCGAAGCCCGCCACGCCCGTAATTTCGTTGACGTTAATGGAGACGGCACGGCAGTCGGGCGGTATCGTCCCGATAAAACCTTCCGCGCTTTTGTCGGCGAAAACCTTTTGAATCGTGAGCACGTCGCCCGCAAAAATCGTAACCTTGACTTGCACGTTGAGCACGTCGTTGAAACTTTTAATCGCGCCTTCGGGCACCAAGTCGTCGGGCAGTTCCTTCATTTGAATCATAGTGTCTTGAATGCGCGTGCGCGGCATGATTGTTGTCTTCGCGACGACGACCGCCGTTTTCGTGACTTCGGGCGGCGGAGGCGGGGCTTGTTCTTCGGCGGGTTGCACGATGATTTTTTCCTTCGTCAACATGCTCATGCCGAAATAAACTGTGATGAACATAAGCACAGCTGCGGCGACCGCCAGAATCATCAGCTGCCGAGGCCGCAGATCGTTTAACTTGCTTACTATTTTCTGGAACATAAGCGACCTTCTTCCGCGATAACGTTGCCGTTAATTTGTGATTGTATTCTATTCGCCCGCGAATATTTGTCAAGATTTTTTGCCGCGCCCGATTTGCGCGTGCGCGTTGCTTATTCGCGGACGGCGTGATAAACTTTTCGCGGAGGTGGTTGAATTGTTTGTCTATACGTTTTGGGAGCCGCGAGAGGCTATTCCGTATTATCTGCAACTTTGCATGGAGACTTGGAAGAAAAATTTGCCGAACGCAACGATTGTCGTCCTGGATTACAAAAACATCGGCGAATTGCTCGACGTGCGCGAACTCGGCTTGAATTTGTTTTCGGGCAAGCTACCGCTCATGCTCATTGCCGACGCGATAAGAGTTGCGTTGCTTGCAAAACACGGCGGCGTTTGGCTCGACCTCGACACGATTGTTTTGAGCCGTGACGCCGAAAAATATTTCTTGCCCGACAAAAAACACCGCACTGTTTTTTTCGGCGACCCCAAGACCAAAATCCCGCGCATATGTTTCATAAACACGCCGCCCGGTGCCGTGTGCATGAATCTTTGGCGCGAGTACGTCCGCGAAAAAATTTGGAACTTGAACGACGCGACGCCCGTTAATTGGGATTTTCTCGGCAACAGCTTTATCGACGACTACGCAAAGAAATTTCCCGATGAAATAAAAATTATCGATAAGAATATCGTCATGCCGGATTCAATCCCGAACGTCGACACCGATACGCAAATACGGACGTATTGCGATTTTTATTTCGGCAACAGTCTGCACTTGACGGACATAAACGCCGATATGTTGCTCCTGCACAATTCGTGGACGTTGCCGTTTTTCTTACAGTTGCCGCGCGAAGAATTTTTCAACTTCGATTGCACAATGGTGAACATTTTGGCGGAGGCGTTGGAAATTAAATTGCCGCCTGCCCGCGACCGTTTCCATATTCAAATCGAATGAGCCGCGCAGAAATTTTCGCAAAAAAAATCCCTCGCAAGTACGCGGGGGATTTTCTTATTCGCCGTAAAGAATCAAGCGTACCATTTGCCCCATCTCGGATTTGTCGGCGTAACGTTGGGGCGGGCGGCGGGTGTTGTTCGTCTCCAATTCGGCGCGCGTGTCGTAGGAAAGAATCTTCGACGACAAAATTTCGTAGACGCGATTCGGGTGCGTGATTTGAATGTCGTAAGTGTACATGCGATTGAAATTAGCCTTGATGACCGCCATCTTCACGTAAATGACGGACGAGCCGGCAATCTTGACGCTGTCGGCGTCGTAATAGTAGCCGGTATCGCCCATCGCGTCGATAAACTTCAAATCCTCCGCCGCGCAAGTCGCGCCGCCTGTCAAAAGCATTACGGCAAGAATAAGCAAAAATTTTTTCATGACATCGCCTCCGCGTCGGTTTTAAGGCTTTATGTACTTGGCGGGGTCTTCGCCTTCGGGCACGAACATAACGCCTTCAATCTTCCGTTTGCTCGGCGGTATGTAACCTTCGCGCAAGGGCGGCAGTCCGTTTTCCCAAGCGTCAATGATTTGTCGCGTCGTGTGTATGCTGTTTTGAACAAAGCCGATAAGATAAATTATCACGACCAGCATCAGCAAGAAGCCGCCAATGGAATTGAACATGACAGTCTCGCCTCCTTTGCGAACGGTTTCAATTCAAATGCCAAAAATTTCCGTGACGCAAGTCCTTAAAAGCTCCTGCATGACCGTCACGTTCAGGAGCAGTGCTTCGGCTTGCGGGCGCAGTTTCGTGTAGTGGAAAGTCGGCTTGTGCGCAACGGTGAAGTCCGTCGGGTAGGCAATCGGGCGATAGCGGCACAGGTTGAAGTTCAGCATTGCGCGATTCATGTGGAAGGCACTCGTAACCAGCACGGGCTTTTCGTAACCGTTGTCGCGCAGGATTTTTGCGCAGTAGCGGGCGTTCTGCGTGGTGTTGATGCTTTTGGTTTCGGTTAGGATTTTGTCTTCGGGGACGCCCAAAGACTTGAGCACGCGCGCAGAAATTTCAGCCTCCGCGCCCGAATCGCTGTAGACTTGCCCGCCGCTGATTAGTATCGGCACGTTCAAAATCTTTTGCAGTCTGACCGCCGTCAACAATCGATTCGCGGGGCTTGCGCACAACGCTCCCACGCCGTCGACATCGGGCACTTGACTTATCGCGCCGCCGCCGAGCAAGACGATTATATCTGCGCCCGACGTTTCAATCTGCGCGGGCGGCGTGTGCAGTTCTTCAAGCCAACCCATCGTTCGTTCGGCGACAAGACTCGTGCACAGCAAGTAAAAGATTATCGTGAAGACCGCGACCGCCGCCGTCAGCTTCCTGTCGATTCGGAACAGCTTGACGCACAGCGCGACCAGCAACAGGATAAAAATTCCCGGCGGCAAAATCCAACTCGCCCCGAATTTTAAAACATACACCAAAGCAAATCACCCGCCTTTAGGGACTAGGGACTAGGAACTAGGGATTAAGTCGTCTTGACCTTGAACGACGCGTCGATTTCCTCAAGCGATTTGCGTTTGCTCTCAATGCCCAGGCTCAGCACGATAATCGAAATGACGACGAACACCGACGCGAACATCACGAAGATTAAATTCATCGGCGCGCCGTGACCAAGCAACACGCCGACCAATATAGGAGCCAACATCCCGCCGATTCGTCCGAAGCCCGCTGCCCAGCCGCTGCCCAACGCTCGTATCGCCGTCGGGTAAAGTTCGGGCGTGTAAGTGTAAATGACGCCCCACGCGCCCAGGTTGAAGAAACTCATTGCCGCGCCCCACATCAGCAATTCAGTCGCCGTCGCCGCGTTCCCGAAGAAATACGCGCACACGCCCGACATCAAAAGGAACAACGACAACGTGTAGCGCCGCCCGATTATATCGACGAGCCACGCCGCCGCGAAGTAGCCCGGCAACTGCGCCAACGTCATTATCAGCACGTACTCGAATGTTTTTACGACCTCAAAGCCCTGCGTGAACACGATTGACGGCAACCACATGAATATCCCGTAGTAGCTGAAGACTATGCCGAACCACGCCAGCCATAACATAATCGTGCGGACGCGGAACATCGGTTTCCACAGCGTGAAGACGTTCAGCTTGAAAATCGGCGTCGCGTCTTCTGCGAACTCTTTATCGAACGGCTTGCTCACGACGCCAAGCTTTTGTTCAAGCGTCAAGATGATTTGTCGCGCCTCGTCGACTTTGCCTTTGCTCAGCAGATAGCGGATTGATTCGGGCATGTGCAGGCGAATCAGGAAAACGTACAGCGCGGGCAATGCGCCGATTACGAACGCGATTTGCCAACCGAAACGCGGTATCAGCAGGTAGGAGATTAACGCCGCGACCAGCCAGCCGACGCCCCAAAAACTTTCCAGCAAGACGATAAAACGCCCGCGCAGAGCCGACGGCGCGTATTCGCTCATAAGCGTCGCGGCAACGGGCAATTCGCCGCCCAAGCCGAAGCCGACCAAGAATCTGAACACCAACAGCGATTCGTAGCTCCACGCCACCGCGCACAGTCCCGTTGACACGCTGTAAAGGATGACCGTCGCCGCGAAGACGTTTTTGCGCCCAAATCTGTCAGCGACCGTGCCCGCCAACACCGCGCCCAATGCCATGCCGATTAAACCGACGCTGCCAATCCAACCGACCTGTTCGGGCGACAAACCCCACTCCTTCGCGAGAATCGGCAACACAAACGAGATTAAGCCCGTGTCCATCGAATCGAACAGCCAGCCCAGCCCCGTCACGACCAACAGCTTGTAATGGAACGAGCCGACCGGCAAATTTTCAAGCCGCTCAAGTATCAAGTCAAACACTCCTCATAAGCCACGAGAAATTTTTCAAACGGCTTGAATTTTATTTCACGCCCAAACAAATTGCAAGCGCGCCGACGAATTTAGTTGCCAACCTGCGCGGCGTTTTGTAAAATGTAAGCGATTAACTCAAGGATTTTTTCTTTCAGCCAAGGAGGCGATTGAAATGGATTTTGCGGTCATAGGACGAATCAGCAACTACGTCAAGACGAAAAACTTGACGTTTGCCGCGAAACACAAGATCCGAACGGGTCAAACGCTCACCAACGCGAACGGCAATCTGGTATCGACGGGCAGCTCCGTTGCGACGACTTTCGACAAATTGCGCGACGCCGCCAAAGCCGGCAACGACAAAGCCAAACAAGCCAAGCTCCGCCGAATCAAACACAAACTCATGACGGGCAAGAAACTTTCGGACGAAGAACTCGGTTTCCTGCGCGTCAATGCCCCGAAGCTCTACAAAAAGGCGAAGGCTGCCGACGACGCTCGCGAAGAACTCAAAGACGAACTCCGGCGCGCCAAATCCAAATCGGAAGCTCGCGAAGCCATGACACGTGCAATGGTCAAAGCGTCGACGGAAGCGATAACCGAATTGTCCGCACTCGGTCAATGCGGCGGCGTGTCAGGTGTCAGCGGTCAGGGCTCAGGGGTCAGCAGTTGCGGCGACGCGGGCGCAATGAACATTTCGGGCGGCGAAGTCACGGCGGCGGACGGCAACGCCAATTTACTCGGCGCGGAAGCTCAAACGTCCGTCGAAGGCAACCAAACCGCTCAACCTTTCAACAACACGAACGCCACGAACGACAATCACAACGCGCAACAAAATTCGGACGACGACAAGGACACGCCCGAAGACATCATGGAAAAATATTTAATGATAATCCGTGCGCTCGAAGACGAATGGGCGCAATTCACCAACTCCAAGGAATACAAAGACTTGCCCGAACACACAATCGACGCGGCGACCGTCAACAAAAAGCCACGGCGACAGATTGACGCGCCCAATCGCAAAGCTCTGGAGGCGGCGACCATTTACCGTCGCGCAATGATGTTCGGGAACAGTTAATCGTTAATCGGTGCTTTTCCCTCGACGAAACGTCGGGGGCTTTTTTTATGTCAAAAACGGCGCGACAATCCTAACAATCAGTGAACCGAAGCTGAAACCTTCCTCGACGCTTTCGCGGGCAACAAGCGGCACACGGGCAACGGGTTTGCCGTCGTAGCGCAGGACAGCCTCGCCCAAAACCGCACCGGCGTCAATGCCTCCGTCGGCGTCGATAACCTTCGGCAAGTCGTAAGTCACTTTGAGCAAATTCGGATCTTCGCCCGCCATCAGCGGAAATTTCAAATCTTCCGTCACGCCCGCGCGAACAGTCGCACGTTTGCCGCCGCGAATGAAAACTGTCCGCTCGGCGCGTGCCTTGCTTATGCCGTTGACCATGCGGACGCGTTCAAAGCCGTAGTTGAACATGCTTGAAGCGTCGTCAAAGCGCGTGTCGTGGTCGGGCGAATGCATTATCACCGCGATAAGTTCAAGTTCGCCGCGTTTGGCAGAAGCAGTGAGACAACCGCCCGCCGCTCGTGTCCAACCTGTCTTTATGCCGTTGGCACCCTTGTACTTGCCCAAAAGCTCGTTGGTGTTGTTGAGTTCAGCCCATTTTTCCTTCGGGCGCAACCAATGAATCGACGTGCGCCGCGTGCCGACGATTTCGCGAAAGACTTCATTTTTCATGCAGTAGACGGCAATGCGCGCCATGTCCGCCGCCGTCGAGTAGTGACCGGGTTCGGGCAGACCGTTGGGGTTGGCGAAGTGCGAATGCCTGCAACCGAGTTGCTTAGCCTTGTCGTTCATCATTGCGGCGAATTCGGGGACGTTGCCCGCGATTGTCTCTGCAAGGGCGATTGCGCCGCCGTTTTCGGAAACAAGCATGACGGCTGTTATCATATCGCGTGCGCTGACCGAATCGCCCGCCGACCAATCTAAGGTGTTGTCCTCCGCGAAGACCGCCGCACGGCTCATGGTGACTTCGGCAAGCGGGTTTGCCTCTTCCAACGCAATGACGCAGGTCAACATTTTCGTCATGCTTGCGGGTTCGCGTTCGGCGTCGGAATTTTTTTCGTAGATGATTCGTCCCGTCGTTGCCTCGACCAAAATCGCAGAGTCCGCCAAAACTTTCGGCTCGTCCGCCGCGCACGCCGTCGAACTCATTGCCACCGCCGTTAAGAAAATTATTGCCGCGAAAAATTTTTTCATGCGCATTTACTCCGTATCCAAAAATTTTTCAGAGTATATCACAGCCGCGCAGAAAGTTCATGCCCGCCGCGAAAATTTTTCCGCCGTATGATATAATCGCCGTGAAAAATTTTTCGGAGGTGATTTTTATGAAATTGCTCCACACGGCGGATTGGCACCTTGGCAAGACTCTCAAGGGCACGCCGCTGATTGACGACCAACGACACATACTGAATCAGATTTTGGACATCGCAAAGGACGTTGACGCGGTGATAATCGCCGGTGACGTGTATGACAGGGCAGACCCTTCACCCGAAGCCGTCGATCTCTTCGACGAAATTTTATTCAAGCTGACCGAAAAGAAAATCCCCGTGCTGTGCATTGCAGGCAACCACGACAGCGCAGAGCGATTGAACTTCGGCAGCCGGCTCTTCGCTAACAAAAAATTTTTCATCACGGCGAAAACCGCGCTCACGCCCAAAACCATCCCACTGGACGACAAATTCGGCGACGTGTATTTTTCGCTGATTCCGTACTTCGAGCCCGCCGAGATTCACGATAAATTTTTTGGCGAAGACCAAAAACGATTGACGTTCGACGCCGCAAACAAATTTTACATCGGCGAGGCGCGCAAGAAAATTCCCGCCGGCAAAAGGAGCGTCGCGATAGCGCATGTTTTCATTGAAGGCGGCGAGGAAACGCCCGAATCCGAACGCAAATTCGTCGGGACGGCGGGCAAGGTCGGCGCACAAACTTTTTCGGGTTACGATTACGCCGCGCTGGGGCATCTTCACAAGCCGCAAAAAATTTCCGCCGGCGTCTGCTACAGCGGGTCGCCGCTCAAATATTCTGCACGCGAGGCGTCGAACAAAAAAGGCGTGACGCTCGTCGAACTTGACGCCAACGGACTTGTAAGCGCAGAAAATTTCCCGCTGACGCCGCGCCGCGATTTGATTGAGGTTTCGGGCACGCTTGAATATTTTCAGTCGCAGCCGCCCGTCGACGCCTACGCTTACGTCACGCTGACGGACAAAGACTTTGTTTACGACGCCGCCCCGAAGTTGCGCGGGGTCTTCCCGCATTTGATGGAGGCAAAGAACGCCGCCAAGTCGCCTGCATACGTTGCCGCGCCGACCAGGCAAATCCGTGAGGGCGCGTCGATTTTTGAACAGTTCGCCGACTTCTTCGAGGAAATGACGCACAGAGCCTTGACCGACGACGAACGCGACGCCATGAAAGAAATTTGCGGAGGATAAACCATGACGCCGATAAAATTGCAAATGACAGCTTTCGGCCCTTACGTCAAGCAAACCGTGTTGGACTTTGCGGCGGGGCTTGGCGACGAAAAAATTTTTTTGATACACGGAACGACGGGCGCGGGCAAGACAACGATTCTTGACGCGATTTCCTACGCGCTGTACGGCGAAACGTCCGGCAAGGCGCGCAAGGGCGAAGACATGCGCTCAAACGGCGTGACTGACGACGTTAAGACCGAAGTCGAATTCACCTTCCGACTCGGCGCGAAGACTTACAGTATTTGGCGCGAGATAAGTTACTACCCGAACCGCAAGGACAACAAATACCAGAAGAAAGCCGAACTGCATTGCGACGGGCATTTGATTGCGTCCAAGGAAGGCGACATTAAAAACAAAATCCTTGAACTGCTGGGCTTCACCGCCGAACAGTTCAGGCAAGTGATTTTGTTGCCGCAGGGCGAGTTCAAAAAATTTATCTCCTCCGACGCCGACGACCGCCAAAAGGTTTTGAACGTCCTGTTCGACGCCGAGCCCTATCAAAAAGTCGAAGCGGCTTTGGCCGATCGCGCAAAAGTTACAGGCGAGACCGCCGACAAGCTCAAAACCACTTGCGACAATTTGGAAAGCCAATTAAAGGACGCGGGCTCTCAATCTCCGGAAGTTGTTGCCGAAAAACTTTCAGCCGCCAAAGCGAACATCGTCGCGTTACAGAAAATTTCCGACGCCGCGCAGGCTCAACTGACCGACGGGAAAATTTTGGCGGGCAAATTCAACGCCTTGCAACAAACGACTTCCGAACTCAACGCCGCGCAGATTCAACTTGCCGAAGCCGAAAAATCTTTCGCGACTGCTCAAGCGGAGTATCTGCGGCGCGAAGACGAAGCGGCTCGGCGTAAGGAACTGGACACGCTGGCTTACAACTTGGAGGCAATTCAAGCCACGCTCGCCGAATTGGACAAAAAAAAATCCGCGCTCACGACAGCAGACGAAAAGCTTGCGCGGGCGAAGAAAGCCTTCGACGACTGCGAAGAAAAGGCGACACGTTATCAAGCACGACTTGACGAGTTGGAAGCCGATAAAGTCAAGCTCGCCGGCGCGGACGTTCAATTTGAACAGGCAAAGACGGTCTTGAACAGGGCTCTGCAACGCGACGATCTCTTGAAAGAAATTTCGCGCCTCAAAAAGATTTTGGAACTTGAACAGGAAAAAATTTCCGTCGTCGCCGATAAACTCAAAGCCGCGCAGATTGAATTGACGCGCTTGCAAATCGTCAACAGCGCGGCGCATTTGGCAACACAACTCAAAGACGGCGAACCTTGTCCCGTGTGCGGTTCAATCGAACACCCTGCGATAATTGCCGACGCAATCCCCACCGCCGCCGAATTGCAAGCCGCCGAAGACACCGTTGCCCGCTTGAACAAAGAAAACGACCAACAACAACGAATCGTCAACAAGACAATCGGTGAGCTGTCGACGCGTGAAAATCAGTTGCAAGATTTTGCCGACGTGCCCGACACCGCGACCGTCAAGCAAAGTCACGACGCCGCGCAGAAAAAATCCGAAGCACTCGCCGACTGTCAACAGCGCATCGACGCAGGCAACGATTACATCAAAAAAAATCGCGCCGCCTTGGACGCCGCCAGTAAAAACAAAGCCGCCGCCGAAAAGTCAGTCGCCGCGCTTAAGGGCGAAATCGACGGTCTTCAAAGCAAAGTGCCCGAAAAATATTCGTCCGATCGTCAGCGGCTCGTTGCCGACTTGCACGCCGTGCAACGCGAATTCAAGCAACTCGACACCGCTTGGCAAGATGCACAAAAAAATTTCCGTGCAGCCGAAACCACAAAATCTGCGCGGGCGGCAACGCTCCAAAATATACAAAAAAATTTCGACAACCTTCAAGCCGCCGTCGAAAACAAAACGCCGCCCGATTTGAATTCGCTGGAACAACAAGCACGGACGGCAAGCACGAATCTCAACGCGGCAATCGGCGAGACCGCAAAGCTCGAATCGGACTTCAACAAGCTGAAAGATCTCTCTGCGAAATTCGCCGCCGCCAAAGCGAAATACGACGCGGCACAAAAAATCGCCGACATGTGGCACAGACTCTCCGACGTCGCCAACGCAACCGGCAAGGGCGAGGCGGATCTGAAAATTTCCTTCCAACGCTACTACTTGTCGACGATGTTCAACGAGGTCGTCAACGAAGCGAACAACCGCTTTGCCAAAATGAGCGGCGGGCATTATCTCTTCCAAATGAAAGACGCGGGCAGGACGAAGGCGAAGACTGCCGGCTTGAACTTGGAAGTTCTGGACGAATACAGCGGCGAGACGCGCCCGATTGAAACTTTAAGCGGCGGTGAACTTTTTTTGGCGTCGCTGTCGTTGGCACTGGGCTTGGCGGCGGTCGTGCGCAACAGAGTCGGCGGCATCAAGCTCGACACGATTTTTATCGATGAAGGCTTCGGCTCGCTCGACATGGCAACACTCGACTTGGCAATATCGACGATTATCGAACAGAGCGGCGGGCGATTGGTCGGTATCATTTCGCACGTCGAAGAGCTGAAAAATCAAATACCCGTTCGCCTTGAAGTTTACAAAGATAAAACGGGCAGCAATGCGCGCTTTAAAGTTTAAATCAATCGGAGGGATTTTATGATTGAAATTTTTGACGGGGCAATGGGCACCATGTTACAAGCGGGCGGACTCAAGGCGGGCGCGTGCCCCGAACTCATGAACGTCGACGCGCCCGATGTCGTCAAGCAAATTCACCGCGCTTACATTGCGGCGGGCGCAACGATTATCGAAACCAACACCTTCGGCGCGTCTCGAATTAAGCTCGCGCATTACGGGCTTGCCGACCGTGTTCGCGAACTCAACTTCGCCGCCGTGAAAATCGCCAAGGACGCCGCGCAGGCTCAAGCAAAAGTTGCCGGCTCAATCGGTCCGACGGGCAAGTTCGTCGCGCCGCTGGGTGATTTGGATTTCGACGACGCCTACAACATTTTTCGCGAACAGGCGACGGCTCTTGCCGAAGCGGGCGCAGATTTTCTGATTATCGAAACGTGCATTGACATTCAGGAAATGCGTGCGGCTCTTCTCGCGGCGAAGGACGCTTGCAACTTGCCCGTGATTTGTCAGTTGTCGTATTCGGAGGACGGGCGCACAGTCACGGGCACCGACCCGCAATCCGCCGCCGTGATTCTTGAAGCAATGGGCGCGTCGATTATCGGCGTCAACTGTTCGCTCGGTCCGGAACAGCTCGTCCCCGTCGTCAAAATTTTGGCGGAAAATTGTCGCGTGCCCGTCAGCGTGCAACCCAACGCCGGTATGCCCTACCTTGAAAGCGGCGTGACGAAATTCCCCATGGACGCCAAGACATTCGGCAGCCGGGGAGCAAAA
Source organism: uncultured Selenomonadales bacterium (assembly GCA_947304355.1). Lineage (GTDB taxonomy): Bacteria > Bacillota > Negativicutes > Selenomonadales > Selenomonadaceae > Quinella. The sequence goes on along the minus strand of CAMZAX010000004.1, from coordinate 15,778 downwards.
CTCGTGGAGGCGGGCGCGACGTATCTGGGCGGCTGTTGCGGCACCACGCCCGACCATATCCGCGAACTCGCCAACGCCGTGAAAGGGGTCAGGGAGCAGGGGGCAGGGAGCAGGGTCAGGCGTCCGCTGATGTTGGCAAGCCGTTCAAAAACTGTCGTCATTGACAAAACGTCGACAACTTTAATCGGCGAACGAATCAACCCGACCGGCAGAAAGAAACTCGCCGCCGAAATCCGCGAAGGCTCATTGCTCGGCGTCAAGCGCGACGCACTCAATCAAGTCAAGGCGGGCGCACAAGTCCTCGATGTCAACATGGGCGTTGGCGGAATCGACCAAGCGGCAATGATGGCACAAGCCGTCCGTGAAATCGCGCAGATAACCGACGTGCCGCTTGCCATTGACACGGGCGACGCTCAAGCATTGGAGGCGGGCTTGAAAAATTTTCCCGGACGTGCATTGATTAACTCGGTCAGCGCGGAGCCCGAACGCCTCGAAAAATTTTTGCCGCTCGCCAAACGCTACGGTGCCGCGATTTTGATTCTGCCCTTGACCGAACACGGCGTGCCCAAGTCTGCCGACGAACGCGTTGAAGTGGCGGCAACGATAATCGACGCGGCAAAGGCGCACGGGCTCGGCGAAGGAGACTTCCTGCTTGACGCGCTGGTCATGACGATTTCCGCCGACGCCGACGCGTGCCTTGAAGTACTGAAGACTTTGCGCCTGTATAGCGAACGCTTCAACCTGCCGACGACCATGGGCTTGAGCAACATTTCATTCGGTCTGCCCAATCGCCCGCTGATTAATTCGACGTTCTTCGCCATGTGCCTCGCCAACGGACTCGACGCGCCGATTATGAATCCCTACAACGAATCAATGCAGGACGTGCTTAAAGCCGCCGCCGCGCTCCTCGGTCACGACGCAAACGGATTGGCTTTCAGCAGAGAAAGGGACAGGGGACAAGGGACAATGGACAAGGGAATTGAATTGCCGCCGCTCGACGCGATTAAGCTGGCGATTCGCGAAGGCGACAAGGACGAAATCCCCGCGCTGATTAAAAACGCCGTCGACGCGAATTTTTCAGCCGACGCGATAACCGAACGCGCCTTGACTGCCGCAATGAACGAAATGGGCGACGACTTCGGTTCCGGCAAAATTTTCCTGCCGCAGGTGCTTTTGAGCGCGGAAACCATGCGCCTTGCCTTCGACGAGCTGAAAAAAATTTTCCCCGCGCAAGAAACTCAAACGCAGGGAACATTCGTTATCGCGACCGTCAAGGGCGACGTACACGACCTTGGCAAAAATATCGTTGGCGCGTTGCTTGCCAACAGCGGCTTCAAACTCGTCGACCTGGGCAAGGACGTTGACTCTGCCGAAATCGTTCGCGCCGCTTTGGAACACGACGCCGATATTGTGGGCTTGTGCGCGCTCATGACGACGACGATGATTCAAATCGACAAGGTTATCGCGGACTTACACGCGGCGGGCTGTTCGGCAAAGGTTATGGTTGGCGGCGCGGCTCTCACGCAAGAATACGCCGATTCTGCCGGTGCCGACGCCTACGCCCGCGACGGCGTGGAGGCTGTCCGTCTTGCCAAAACACTCTTAACGCCCGCTTGACGGAAAGGTTATTCGCTTGCCAACAAACAGATTGACTTTGAATTTGCTAAAAGATATACTTGCAACCGACATAATGATTCATACCTTGCCGGCAGCGACGCGGCAAACATTCGGCAAATAACGCGGATCGGAGGTACGTATAACACTGCCGAATAAACAATTTGCCCGTTGCAGGCGAGAACAGTTTTGCCGATAAGTTCAAAATTCTAAGGAGGCATTCATCATGAAGCGTTGTCTGTTATTGCTTGTCTGCGTCGCGCTCCTTTGCTTGGGGTGCGGCGGCGAAAAAGGCACATTCATCAACATCGCGACCGGCGGCACTGCCGGCACTTACTATCCAATTGGCGGAGCCATTGCCGACATTCTCAACAAGAGCGGCATGAACGCAGCCGCACAATCGACGGGCGCGTCCGTCGCCAATATCAACATGCTTCGCGACAAGCAGGTTGAACTTGCAATCGTTCAGAACGACATCACCTATTACGCCGTCAACGGGCAGGAAATGTTCGAGGAAAAGGTTGAAGGTCTCAGCGCAATCACAAGCCTTTATCCCGAAACATGCCAATTCGTCACCCGTCAAGACAGCGGCATTACCGACATCTCTCAGCTGAAGGGCAAGCGCGTTGCAGTCGGCGCGGCAGGTTCGGGCGCGGAAGCCAATGCCCGCCAAATTCTTGCCGCTTACGGGCTCACTTACGACGACGTTGACGAACAGTTCCTGTCCTTCGCCGAAAGTGCTTACGCGCTCAAAGACCAGACTGTTGACGCCGCATTTGTCACCGCCGGTTTCCCGACGGCCGCCGTCCAAGACGTTGCTTCTCAAAACCCGATTAACGTCCTGACAATCGACGACGCGCACCTTGCCGCGCTGTCGCAGAAGTATCCGTTCTACAGCAAGATCGTCATTCCCGCCAACACCTACGCCGGACAAACCACTGACGTTCAATCCGTGTCCGTTATGGCTGTCCTCGTCGCCAACGACAAAGTTGACGCCAAGGTCGGCGAACAAATCGCAACTGCACTCTTCGATAATCTCGATAAACTTCAAGCGGCTCACTCGGCTGCCAAAAACATCTCGAAAGAAAACGCTCGCGCCGGTATCGACTTCCTCAAACTCAACGAAGGTGCCGCGAAAGTCCTCAAATAAAGAAACGCTTACGAATTCCTTTGACGCTTCGGCGTCTTTTTTTTATGCGCGTGTCAACCAAACCGTAAAGCGCGTGCCGACACCTTCTTCGCTCTCGACGCCGATTTCGCCGCCGTTCATGCGCACGAGTTCCTTGGCAATCGACAAGCCCAAACCGTTGCCGCCCATCTCACGCGAACGAGCTTTGTCGACGCGATAGAACCGCTCAAAGATTTTGCCGAGGTCGTCCTTGCTTATCCCAATTCCGTTGTCCGTGACGGTTATGCCGACGCGTTCTTTCAAGATAAGCCCGACTTCGACGCGGCCGCCTTCGGGCGTGTACTTTATCGCGTTGTCCGTCAAAATAATCACGAGCTGCTTTAATCGGTCTTCGTCGCCCTTGACGTAGACGCGTTGCAGGTTGTCGCCGACGAGCACGATACTTTTCTTTTCGGCAATGGGCGTCATCATGCGGATAACCTGTTCAAGCAACTCAAGCAGATCCAGCCGCTTAATGTTGACTTTCAGCGCGTTGTTGTCGCTGCGGGCAACCATCAGCAAATCGCTGACGAGGTTGGTCATTTTTTTGACTTCGCTCTTAAGGTCTTCGATAACCTGACGCAGGAAGGGATTTTGTATCGACGGGTCTGCCAAAAGCAAATCTGCCGACGCCATGACGACTGCAAGCGGCGTGCGCAATTCGTGGGACGCGTCCGCCGCGAATTGTTTCTGCTTTTCGTAAGCCTCCTTGAGCGGCACCAACGCCCGACCCGCCATGTAATAACCGATTGCCGAGCCGATTAAAACCGCGATAAAGCCCAACACGACTTGCGCGTAAGTCGCCTTGCGCAAGCCCGAATACAACGCGGTCACGTCCTTGCCGACGTAAAGCGTCTGAACGGCGTCGTCCGTCACGATTCTTTTCGCCGTCATCATCACGGTTGACAGTTGCCCGATTTCGTTCGAGTGCTGAAAAACTTCGACTTCGCCTTCCGCAATGTCGCGGTTTTCGATGACGTCAAGGACGAATTGTTCAAGCCGGAAGGACGCCCGCTCAAAGCGCACAAGTTGCCCGTCCGCGTTGAAGATATAAAAAAACAGCCGGTCGTTGACGCTCTTGTAATAGCGGTTCTCGTCGACGGCGGCGTCGGGGTTTTGCAAATAAAAAATTTGCGCCTCGGCAACGCCCGTCGCCGCGTCCGAAAGTTCCTGCGCCTGTTCGGAAAACATTGACCAGTTCATTGCCATGTGCACGACGAAAATTATCATCGCCATGAAGACGCACATTATCAGCGCATAAGCAAAAGCGAGCTGTCGGCGACTGCGCCCGAATATTTCCATGATTCAGCGAGCCTTACGCTTCGAGACGATAGCCGATACCGCGCACGGTTTTAATCGCAATGTTGCCGTTGACTTCCTGCAACTTCTTGCGCAAAATTTTCATGTAGGAATCGATATTGTTGGAGGTGATGTCGCGTTCGAGCCCCCAGATTCGGTCAAGGATAATGTCGCGCGGCACGACGACGCCGAGATTTTGCGCCAACAGGTCGAAGATTTGAAATTCGCGCGGCGACAGCTGGATAACCTGTTCGCGGCACATGAGGACTTTGGTCGTGCGGTTGAGCGTGAAGTCGCCGATATCCAAAATTTCCTGCTGAATTTTTTGCGTGGAACGTCTGCCGAGCGCGCGCAACCTTGCAAGCAGTTCGTCGAATTCAAACGGCTTGACAAGATAATCGTCCGCTCCGGCGTCCAAGCCGAGCACCCGGTCTTCCACGGTGTCCTTTGCCGTCAGCATGATAATCGCGCGTTCGTAGCCGGCTTCGCGCAGTTGACGGCAGGCGTCCAAGCCCGAAACGTTGGGCATCATCCAATCCAAAATCAAAATGTCGTATTCCGAGTACATTGCGTATTCAAAGATGTCCGCGCCGTTGGTTATCCACTCGACGTTGAATTTATTCTGGACGAGCATATACTCAATCAATTTGCCGAGGCGGCTGTCGTCTTCGGCGAGCAGTACTCTCATCATGGCTCAATCACTCCCCAAAAGATTTACTCCGCCGATTATAACAGTTAAAGGGTCAAGGGACAAGGGACAAGGGACAAGGGAAAAATTTTTTCCAATCCCTGCCCCCTGACCCCTGTTCCCTTATATGTGACGGGCAATCACGCGAATCGGCAAAATCGCCGCCAATCGCTCAAATGTGACAATCGAACGGCGTTTTCGGGTTTTTTGTCCGAAAATCACGCTTGAACGTCGCAAAATTCTTGCCGCGTCACAAAATTTATTTTACAATCGCGCCAACATAGGACGGAAAAATTTTCGGGAGGATGAATCACATGACACCGGTTGAGCGTAGGATTTTAATCAAAGTTTCAACCATGTACTACCTCGAACACATGAAGCAGACCGAAATCGCCAAACGCCTCGGCGTCGAACGCACGACCGTCAGCAAACACCTAAAGCGCGCTCTCGACCAGGGCATTGTCACGATAACCGTCGCCAACGAAAATTTTGAGGACATCGAATCGGCTATGGAAAAGCGTTTCGGGCTCAAGGAATGCTTTATCGTCCCGCGCAGCTACGACCTCCTCGCCGTCAAGCAGGCAATGGGACGCGCAGGACTGCAACTGCTCCGCCGCATCGTCGCCAACAAACAGGTTATCGGGCTGGCGTGGGGCACGTCGATTCGCGAACTCACTCACCACGCGCAAAATTCCAAGGTGCCGCAAATCGACGCCGACTTCGTTCCGCTCGACGGCGGCCCCGAAAATATCGACAGCGAACTGCACGTCAACACCCTGTGCTACGAATTGGCGCGGGCGTTCGGCGGGCGGTGTCATTATATTTACGCGCCCGTCATCACACGCACTGCCGAAATCCGCAACGCCATTGTTCAGGACGCCAACTACGAAAAAATTTCTGACTTCTGGAAGAAACTCGACATCGGCTTGGTGGGAATCGGCGCGCCCGTCAAGTCGTCGAATCTCGTTTGGATGGGCGAATTCGGGCGGCAGGCGATTGAGTCTCTGTCGCGCACGGGCACCGTCGGCGAAATTTGTTCGGTCTTCTTCGACAAGAACGGGCGCGAAGTAAAAACAAGCTTTTCCGACAGAATTATTGCTGTAGACCTCGACACGCTCCGCAATTTGAATTATTCAATCGGAATGGCGGCTTCCCGCGAAAAAGTTCCCGCGATTATGGCCGCGTGCGCCGGTCAAGCCATTAACGTCCTGATCACGGACGAACAAACCGCAAAGATTATGCTTAACGAGTGAGGGGATTGATATGCTTGGTTACTTCGTTGCCTTGGCAGTCGTCGTTTGGATAGCGCAGACGGTCTTGGGTTTGCGGCAGTTCAAAAAGTTCAACGCGCACTTGAAGGAACTTCGCAAGCTCGGACGCGTGGCAATCGGGCGGGCTCGCGGCGGCTTCCGGGCGGGCATTCTCGTCCTGTTCGTGATTGATCCTTACTGCCGAATCATCAAAGGCGAAATCATGGAAGGGCGCACAGTTTTCACCGGCTTCAAGCCCTTCGACGACTTCAACGGCGTGACGCTCTTTGAACTCAGCGAAGACCTTTGCAAGGGCATGAAACTCAACGCGCGGCAGACGGCAGCTGTCGTCTCGGCTCGCCACGATTACGAAAACTACTTGAAGATTCAAGACGAGGAGTTGGTTGCCGATTGAGTTATTCGCCGTCAGGGTTTTTGCGCCTTGCCTTGTTAAAGCACTCGCGGGAGCAATACTTTCTGTCGCGATAGGGATTAAAAGTAAACTCTTTGCCGCATTGAGGACAGATTCGAGTTTCGCGAGCCTTCATAGGTCTGGTGGGATATTCGGACGGATGAAGCTTACGATATTCGCGAAAACACGTCATCGAACAAAAACGCTGTGTGCTTTTGACTTCAGCAATAAATTCTTTGCCGCATTGAGGACAAATGCGCGTTTCGCGGGCATTCTTGGGTCTTACAGGATGGTCGGACGGATGAAGTTTGCGGTATTCATAAAAGCACGCTCTTGAACAAAATTTTCTGTTGCGCGATTGTTTAACACTCATCTGCTTGCCGCATACAATACAAACTTTAATCTCCTGTTTACGCATAGAGGCAAACATACATTCATAACTACAAAATTTCTGCTTGCCATATTTGTAAGCTGAAAACGACTTACCGCATTGCGGACAAACGCGAGTTTCATCATACTGTTCACGAGCCGCCGCATAGCGACATTCCGCAGAGCAATACTTGTTGCTTCCGACGTGAAATGCTTCATACTCTTTTCCGCAGTAGACACAAACAAATTTTTCCTTCTTCATTACGGGTTTCTTATTTTTCTTCAATTCCTTGTGAATCGCTATGTGCTCTTCTCTTTGGAGCAATTCCAAATTCGAGATGTCGTTGTTGTCGTGATTAAAATCGCGATGATGAATCTCGTAACCTTCGGGAATTTCGCCATTGACATAGAGCCAAATGAACCTGTGCAGAGTAGTGGAGCAAACGTAATTGCCACGAGGGTCTTTGTAAAAATTGATGCCGTTAAACGTTTTCTTCGTATCGCTTACGGTTTCAATCGGCGGCAAGTTTCCTTCGATCTTTGAAATCATTTCTTCGACGGCGAACGACTCTTGCGGAGTCTCGACGGACTCGCGCAGGAGCTTGAAAATTTCTTCCTTATTCCTCATAAGCAATCTCCTCCAAAATTTTTGACAAAGTGCCTTTGAGACGTTAAAATTGAAATACAGACGCCTCGAAAGGCTGTTGGTGAGTATCATTGCCAACATTGTAGCTTATCGGAGCGTCTTTTTCAATGCATAAAAATAATTTCGTAACAATTTGCGCCGGCAACGACCGAAGTTTGAGCGCGCAACCTTCACAGAGGGGCTTCGGTCTTTACGGATAAATTTCAAAAAATTTTTTAGGAGGGTATTTTATGGACACAATGGTAACCTTCGCCCAAGCCTTCATCGGATTGTTCAACCGTGGGGGTGAAACTTTGGCCGGCTGGGTCTCCGGCATCATTCCGACACTTATCGTTCTGCTCGTTGCAATGAACGCAATCGTCAAACTTATCGGCAACGACAGAATCGAAAAATTCGCGGGCGTCTGCGCGGGCAATCCCTTGTCGCGTTACATCGTCCTGCCCGTTATCGGCACGTTTTTCTTTTGCAATCCGATGACTTTATCGCTCGGTAAGTTCATGCCTGAGTTCTTCAAACCTTCCTACTATGCCTCCGCAACAGGGCAATGTCATACATTGAATGGGATGTTCCCCCACATCAACCCGGGCGAGCTGTTCGTGTATCTCGGCATTGCCAACGGCATCACGACGCTCGGCTTGAATCACGTCGACCTTGCGCTCCGCTACCTGCTTATCGGTATCGTGATTAACTTCCTGCGCGGCTGGGTAACCGACTTCACGACGGCTTACGTGCAGAAACAGCAGGGCATTTCGTTGAGCAAGACGCTCAAGACGGCTTAAGGAGTGATTGACATGGCTGATTACAAAGCGGTAGTCGTAAAGGCGGGCAGCGGCGGCTTCGGCGGCCCCTTGACGCTCATCCCCGACGCGAAGAAAAACAAAGTCGTCAACATCACCGGCGGCGTCATGTCGAAGGTTGCGGAACGGCTCGCGGAAATGACGGGTTGCGAACTCGTCGACGGCTTCAAAACGCGCGTACCCGACGACGAAATTCTGGTTGTCGTTATCGATTGCGGCGGTACGCTCCGTTGCGGCATTTATCCCCAGAAACGAATCTACACAATCAACTTGAACGCGACGGGACCCAGCGGTCCGCTCGCCGACCATATCAAGGCTGATATTTATTGTTCGGCAGTCAAGCCCGAAAATATTTCGTTCGCGGAGGGCGTGGCAGCTCCTGCGGCTGACGCGGCACCTGCGGCGGGCGGCGGCTACAGATCCGTCGTCGTCAAAGCCGGCAGCGGCGGTTTCGGCGGCCCTTTGACACTCGTGCCCGACGCGCAGAAAAATAAAGTCGTCAACATCACCGGCGGCGTCATGTCGAAGGTCGCGCAGACGCTCGCGGAAATGACGGGTTGCGAACTCGTCGACGGCTTCAAGACACGCGTCCCCGACGAACAAATTCTGGTTGTCGTTATCGACTGCGGCGGTACGTTGCGTTGCGGCATTTATCCTCAGAAACGAATCTACACAATCAACTTGAATGCGACAGGTCCCAGCGGGCCTCTCGCCGACCATATCAAGGCAGACATTTATTGTTCCGCCGTCAAACCCGAAAATATTTCCTACGCCGACGGCTCGGCAGCTCCCGCTCCGCCACCTGCCGCCGCCGCGCCCGCGCAAGCGTCTTCCGATTCGGGTAGCGCGATTAAAAAGGGCGGCTACGACACGTCGAAGAAAATCACCGAACAATCTTCGGGCAGTCTCATGGCGAAAATCGGTCAGCTGATGGGCGGTATCGTCAGCGTCTTCTATCAAGCCGGCCGCGATTCGATTAACACGATTATCCGCACAATTCTGCCGTTCATGGCGTTCGTCTCCATGCTTATCGGCGTCATACTCGGCACGGGCATTGGCGACGTTATCGCAAACCTGCTCTCGCCGCTCGCGGGCAACATCGTCGGCTTGGTTATCCTGTCGTGCATATGTTCGTTCCCGTTCCTGTCGCCGTTCCTCGGACCGGGCGCGGTTATCGCTCAGGTTATCGGCGTTCTTATCGGCGTGCAGATCGGCGAAGGCAACATCCCGCCGCATTTGGCATTGCCCGCGCTGTTCGCAATCAACGCGCAGTGTGCTTGCGACTTCGTGCCTGTCGGTCTCGGCTTGGCAGAGGCGGATGCTGAAACCGTCGAAGTCGGCGTGCCCTCGGTGCTGTATTCGCGCTTTATCACGGGCCCGATTTCCGTTATCCTCGCGTGGCTCGCAAGCTTCGGGCTGTACGAATCCTAATCGCAAAAAAATACAGGCGGGCGTCTTTTAAACGCTCGCCACAAAAAATAAAAGGCAGGTAATTATACAATGGCTGAAAAGATTTATTCAAGCAAAGTTGTCGAACTCGGCGGACAAGTCAAAGACTTCATTGCCGCCGCGAATATGATCATCATGTTCGACGAAGCGATGGCTCTGCCCGAATTGCGCGACGCTTGCGTTATGCACACGGGCAACGAACTCACCGGCATGATTAAGCCCGGCGACATCTACAAAATCAGCGGCACCGAATTCAAAATCATCAAGGTCGGCAGCGAAGTCCAGAAGAACCTCATGAACCTCGGTCACATCACGATTAAGTTCGACGGCGGCGCGGGCGAACTTTTGGAAGGCTCCGTTCACGTCGAAGAGAAACCCGTTCCCGACATCAAGCCCGGCGACATGATTGAAGTCTTCAAGTCGGAAAGCAAAAAAATCGCTGACGGCTCATGGCTCGGTCTCAAGGGCAAAACGGCTGTCGTAACGGGCGCGGCGTCCGGTATCGGCAAGGCTGTCGCGCAAGCGTTCCTCGACAACGGCGCAAACGTCGTCGTCTGCGACCTTAACCCCAACGAACCCGAATTCAACCTCACGCCGAACAGCGGCAAAGTCAAATACGTCGTTACCAACGTCTGCGACGCGGCAAGCGTTGAAGCAATGGTCAAGACCGCAATCGACACATTCGGGCAAATCGACATCCTCGTAAACAACGCCGGAATCAACATCCCCTGCCTGCTCGTCGACCCGAAAGATCCTCACGGCAAATACGAACTCAACGAAAAAATCTACGACAAAGTCACGGGCGTCAACATCAAGGGCGTCTACCTCGTCGCGCAGGCTGTCGGTCACGAAATGGTTAAGGCGGGCGGCGGCGTCATCATCAACATGAGCAGCGAATCCGGTCTCGAAGGCTCCGAAGGTCAAAGCATTTACGCCGCGACGAAAAACGCCGTCAACAGCTTCACGCGCAGCTGGGCGAAGGAGCTCGGCAAGTACAACATCCGTGTCGTCGGCATGGCACCCGGCATCATGGAGGCGACGGGCTTGCGCACGTTGGCTTACGAAGAGGCTCTGGCTTACACGCGCGGCATCACCGTCGACGATTTGCGCAAAGGTTACAGCTCGACGAAAACCACTCCGCTCGGACGCAGCGGCAAGCTCACCGAAGTCGCGGACGCGGTTGTCTTCCTGGCAAGCGACAGGGCGTCTTACATTCACGGCGTCACCTACAACGTCGCGGGCGGCAAAACGCGCGGTTAAGCACGAAAGGATACGAACATGTTTTGGAAAGACAACAAATCGGAAATGCGAATCGCGGCGTCGATTTTGTCGGCTGACTTCGCGCACTTGGCTGACGAAGTTAAACGCGTGACGGACGCCGGCATTGAGCAGATCCACATTGAAGTTGGCGACGGAGTTTTCTCGCCCGATGTCACGGTCGGCGCGCACGTCGTCAAGAGTTTGCGCAAAGTCACCGACGCGATTCTTGAGGCGCACCTCATGACGGTCAAGCCCGAAGATAAAATCGTTGACTTCGCCCAAGCCGGCGCAGACTTAATCACATTCCACATTGAGGCGACGGGTCAAGCGCAAAGCGTCATCCACAAAATCAAAGGCGCGGGCTCGAAGGCGGGCGTTGCACTGAATCCCGCGACGCCGCTTTGCATGATTGAAGAGCTTTTGTACGACGTTGATGTTGTCCTGCTTATGACGGCGATACCCGGCGCGGCGGGTCAACCACTGCTGAAACACTCGCTCGACAAAGTGAAACGCTTGCACAACATGATTCGCGAAAACGATTACAACTGCTTGCTGGAAGTCGACGGCGGCGTCACGATTGAAAATGCTCAATCGTTGCGCGAGGCGGGCGCGAACATTTTGGTATCGGGCACCGCGATTTACGAGTCGACGGACGTTTGGGCTTCCGCCGCCCTGCTCAAAGGCGAAACAACGTAAGTTTCACGGAGTAACTGTTTAACGGCCACTTAACCCCCCTAATAAAAAACCCCTCAAGCATCGTGCTTGGGGGTTTCTTTTTTAAAACAGCGTGAATTGATTTGTCTCCTGCAGACCGTCAAGGCAGCCGTGCGACTTCAACGCGGCGATCGTCGTCTTGTTCAAGCCTGCGCGGGTTTTAAGGTCGTCGACGGAGGAAAATTGTCCGTCCGCACGCGCTTCGACGATTGACTTCGCTTGCGCCTCGCTCACGCCGTCAATCGAACTCAACGCCATAAGCAGACCGTTCGGCTTGATGATAAAATCTTCCGCCGCCGACTCGTAAAGATTCGCCCGCTCGAATTTGTAGCCGCGCAGATAATATTCGTACACGACTTGATAATCGGCAAGGCGGTCGCTCTCTTTAACGTCAAGCTTGCGTTCGTCCGCCAGCTCGTCCAGTTCGTCCAGCTTGCGCTTGATGTGCTGTTGCCCTTTAATAATCTCGTTGGCGTCAAATTCTTCGGTGCGCTTGCTGAAATACGCCGCGTAGTAGGCAAGCGGGTAATGAACTTTGCAGTAGGCGATACGGTAAGCCATCATGACGTAGGCGGTGGCGTGCGCGCGCGGGAACAGGTACTTAATCTTTTGGCAGGAGTCAATGTACCAGTCTTCGACGCCGTGCGCCTTGAGGTCGTCGACAACGTCGGGCTTAATGCCCTTGCCCTTGCGAACGCCCTCCATCGTCTTGAACGACTTCAACGCGTCGACGCCGTGGTGAATCAAGTACATCATAATATCGTCGCGGGCAGATATGGCGTCCTTGAGCGTGCAAATCTTTTGGCGAATCAAATCCTGCGCGTTGCCGAGCCAAACGTCGGTGCCGTGCGAGAAGCCCGAAATCCTCACCAGATCGCTGAAGCAATCGGGGTGCGTGTCGTCAATCATTTGCCGCGTAAAGCTTGTGCGGAACTCCGGCAAGCCGAATGTCCCGGACTTCGTGCCGAGCTGACCCACCGTCAAGCCGAGCGCGTCCGTCGAGCTGAACAAACTTAACGTCGGCTTGTCGTCGAGAGGAATGGTTTTCGGGTCGCGGTGCGTCAAGTTCTCCAACATGCGAATCATCGTCGGGTCGACGTGACCAAGGATGTCGAGCTTGACGAGCCGCGAGCTTATCGAGTGGTAATCGAAATGCGTCGTCGTCGTGGAGGCGTCTTTGTTGTCGGCGGGATATTGAATCGGCGTGAAGTAGTGAATGTCCATGTCGCGCGGCACAACCATAATCCCGGCGGGATGCTGACCCGTGGTGCGCTTGACGCCTTGACAGCCCGCCGCAATCTTCGCGATAAAGGCGTTGTTCTTTTTTATGTTGCGGTCGTCGAAATATTTCTTGACGAGCCCGAACGAAGTCTTCTCCGCGACAGTTGAAATCGTCCCCGCGCGGTAGACGTTGTGCTTGCCGAAAAGAACTTCCGTGTACTTGTGCGCGGTCGCCTGATATTCGCCCGAAAAGTTCAAGTCAATATCGGGCACCTTGTCGCCGTCGAAGCCGAGGAACACCGCAAACGGTATGTCATGCCCGTCCTTAATCAGCGGGTGGCCGCAAACGGGGCAAGTCTCGTTCGGCAGATCGTAGCCGCAACCGACTTCACCCGCCGTGAAAAATTTGCTGTACTGACACTTCGGGCAACGATAGTGCGGCGGCAAAGGATTGACCTCCGTTATGCCCGTGAGCGTCGCCACGAAAGACGAACCGACACTGCCGCGCGAGCCGACAAGGTAGCCGTCGTCGTTGGACTTCTTGACGAGCCGCTGAGCGATAAGATACAGCCCCGCGAAGCCGTGAGCGATTATCGGCTTGAGTTCCTGTTCAAGACGCGCCTCAACGAGCGGCGGCAGATTTTCACCGTAAAGCAGTCGCGCCTTGGCGTAGGACGTTTCGCGAATTTCTTCCTCCGCGCCCGGCACCTGCGGCGAGTAGAGCCCGTCGGGTATCGGCTTTAAAAACTCCACGGCGTCGGCGATTTTGTTCGGGTTGGTAACGATTGCCTCGTAAGCCGTCTCCTTGTCCAGGTAATCGAATTCGTCAAACATTTCGTCGGTCGTGCGCAAATAAAGCGGCGGTTGCTTGTCGGCGTCGTCGTAACCCTTGCTGTGCATTAAAACTGCGCGGCAAATCCAATCGTCGGGCTTGAGAAAATGCGCGTCGGTGGTGGCAACGAGCGGCTTGCCGAGCTTTTTGGCGAGCGCGGCGACTTTGCGATTGATGTTGCGTAAATCTTCGTCGGTCGTGATGTTCGGGAATTCTTCGCTGCGAATCAGAAAATCGTTGTTGTGAATCGGCTGAATCTCAAGATAGTCATAAAACGCGGCGATTGATTCAAGTTCGGCGTCGTCCTTGCCCGCGACGATTGCCCGAATCAATTCGCCCGCTTCGCACGCCGAGCCGATAATCAAGCCGTCGCGCAATTCGGCGAGCAAACTTTTCGGAATGCGCGGGCGGTAGTGCATGAACTTGATTTGGCTGATTGAAACGAGCTTGTACAGGTTGCCGAGCCCGACTTTGTTGCGCGCCAAAATTATGACGTGGTTGGCGAATTTTTGTTTCCAATCGTCGCCGACGAGGTAGCCCTCCATGCCGTAAATAATTTTAATCGGCTTGCCTGCCTTGGCGAGCTTTTCGGCAGTCTGCGCGGCGTTCGGGAAAGCTTGAATCACTCCGTGATCGGTTATGGCGACGGCAGGCCAATTCCAATCGGCGGCGGTCTTAATCAGCTTGTCGACGGGAATGACGGCGTCCATTGCGCTCATTTGCGTATGCACGTGCAGTTCGACGCGTTTGATTTCGGCGGTGTCGACGCGGGCGGCGTCGGCGACTTCGACGGGCTCAATGGCGTTGACGAACAAGACGACTTCCTTGGCGTAATCGTCGTATTGGGGCTTGGCTGCGATTTTGACGAGACTGCCCGCCTTTACGCCGGCGGCAAAGGGTTGCGCATCGTCCTTTTTGTCGCCCTTGAAAAATTTCTTGCAAGTGATGCCGTCGGTGTCGTCGGTCACGCAAAAGGATACGCAAACGGTGCCGTTCTTGAATTCGCGCAGATTGACGCCGTTCTTGTCGCCGCTGCCGACTTCACCGATTATGACAACCGAGCCGCCGTTCTCGTCGATGTCGCTGATTTTGATGACGTTGCCGGAAATTTTCCTAGTCCCTAGTCCCTTGTCCCTAGTCCCTTGCCCCTTACTCCTTGTCCCTTTCTTTGCGGACGATTTTTTTTCGGCGGTTTTAACTTCGTCGGAAGAGAAAACTTCGCGGCGTATTTCGACATCGGCACGATATTTGCCGCGCAGAAATTCTTCGGCGGCGTGCAAGGTCTGTTGGTCGAAGTTTTTATCGGTGGCAAGCGTTATTTCCCAATGATTTATTTCGGGCGTGATGATAACATCCTTGAGCTTGCAGGTATTGAGATTGGCGACGCCTTCCGCGTCGTTGAACAGGCTGAAGAAATTTTGCGCGTCGACGGTAAGTCTGTATCTGTCCAAAGCGTCACCTCCGAAAGGCAATAAGGAATGCGAAATGCGTAATGCGCAATGAAATTTTTAAAACATCACGCATTACGCATCGGATTATTCGATTGGAAAATTTTATACGGCGGAAATTTCCTCTTGCGTCAAAGACTTCAAGCCTTTGCCGGTGAGTACGGCCTCAGCCTTTTTGGTATCGTTGACGCGGAAAATCATATAGGCGCGCTCCTTGCCAGCGAAGGCGTACATATATTCGATATTGACGTCCGCCGCCGTGAACTTCTGCAACAAACCGTTGAGATAGCCCGCCTCGTCGGCGATTGCGTAAGCCAACACGGGCGTGAGAATCGCGACGAAATTGTTTTCCTTGAGGACGTTGACAGCCTCGAACACGTCATTGACTATCATGCGCACGATACCGAATTCGCTGGTCTCGGCAAGGCTCAGCGCACGGATATTGACGTTGTTGGTCGCGAGGACTTCTGTCAGCTTGTTCAACGTGCCGGGCTTGTTTTCAAGGAAAACCGAAACTTGATTGACGCTCATTGTTTACGCTCCTTTCAGTCGCTTGAGGAACTAGGGGTTGTTGGTAAACTCAAGTAAAAGAAAAACATAAGCAGTTCTCT
>CAMZAX010000003.1 GCA_947304355.1 uncultured Selenomonadales bacterium | reverse complement strand
TCAGAGAACTGCTTATGTTTTTCTTTTACTTGAGTTTACCAACAACCCCTAAATACCTGCTGTTCAGCGAGAGTATGCCGGCTTCTTGGCGAAAATTTGTTCGGCGGGATTTCTTGACGACGAATGACATTGTATTTCCCGAAATATCCACCGGCGGAGATTTTCTCTGGACGATTGATTTGTACGCGCACTGCAAGAAATTTTTACGCGTCACCATGCCGTTTTACTTTTACAGGAGTTACAATCCCGAATCAATTTTGCGCAAACAGCGCAAGCCTGCCGAACAAGTCGCTTATTGGACAGAGGCGTTTACGGCTTGGTCACGGGCTTTCAGCGCGCTTGCCGATCGCCTTGACATTTTGCGCGACAATCCCGCCTATCGTCACAGGGCTTTGACTTTGAAGTTCAACTGGTGCATGGGGCATATCGCCGAGGAAATGAAACGCGTCTATGCTTCAAGCGTCTATGAAAATTTGTGCCGCGAATTCGGCGCAGAGAACTATTCCTCCGACCTGTCGACGGCGGCGTTCCTTTTAGGCAGCACCATCCTCAGTCAACGAAATGTCAACAGGCTAAATGACCGCATCGCCGAACTGGAAAACGAACTCAAGCGACTAAACAGCAAGGAGTGATTTTTTTTGGCAAAGCTCAAGCAAAAAGTTTCTCGCAAGTCTCTTAACTCGTCCAAACGTCCGCCCGCGCCCGAAACCCATCTTGACCACGTTCATATCCCCCCCCCCACGCCGTTCAATTATCCTGCGGTGTCGATTATCATCCCGCTTTACAACGCGGAAAAATATATCGGCGAATGTCTCGACAGCATTTTGGCGCAGACGTTTCAAAACTTTGAAGTCATTGTTGTCGACGACTGCTCGACCGATTCAAGCCCCGCAGTTGTCAATGCTTGCGCACCGAAATTCAACGGGCGGCTCACACTCACCAAGACGCAAAAAAATTCGGGCGGTCCCGGCGAGCCGAGCAATATCGGCATAGCTTTTTCACGCGGAGAATATCTGCTGATTTTGGACAACGACGATACGATAACGCCGACTGCTTTGAGCGAGCTGTATTCCCTTGCGAAAAAGTTTGACGCCGATGTTGTTGCCTGCGAAAAATATTATGACGTGCCCGAAAAGTTTTGGTATGACGCGGAGTTTCGCAAAAAACTCCAACCTTACAGCTATCAACAAGGCGAGTTTGTCAGCGAGCCGACTTTGTTGAGTGACAATCTCTTTGAGCGCATCAAGACTTGCTTTGAAAGAAAATTTCTCTGGAATATTTGGTCGAAGTTAATTCGCCGTAACCTCTTGATGGGAAGCAAAATTCGCTTTGTTCAGAATATTATTCAGGACATGCTGTTTACTTGTTGCTTGATTTATGCCGCAAAGAGATTTGTTCGCGTGCCGAATGTCGTAAATATTTACCGTCAATTGAGCGACTCTTTGTCCCACAGAAAAGACAGCTTCGACAAGTATTTTCTGAAGTATACTCACGCGCTGACGACGGGCATTCGCTACTTTGACGAATTTTTGAGCGGCAGAGAATTTTTCGTTCAACACCCCGACGCCAAATATCTTGCGCTGGAAATTTACTACCGCGAAATAATCGATTATCTGCTGAAAATTTACGCGCAAGTGCCCGCGCATCAACTCGACACGATTTTGCGCGAAGAGTTTTCCGTCGGCGACAATGTTGCGCTTGCGGCATTCGCTTTCAACAGGGCGAACATTCATCAGTTGCAACACATGCAGACCATTCAGCGATTCAATCAATTCGCGGCGCAGGCTCAAGAGCAGGTCAATCGCTTCAACCAATTCGCCGCGCAGGCACAGGCGCGCATCGCCGAGCTTGAAAACGAAGTCAAGCAACTCAAAAGCAAGGAGTGAATCAAATGGTATCAGCGAAAATGTACGAACTGGGCACTAAAAAATCCACGATACGCACGATATTTGAATTCGGGCGCAAGCGCGCTACCGAGGTCGGCGAGGAAAATATCTTCGACTTCAGCTTGGGCAACCCGAACGTCCCGACGCCGAAATTTGTCACGGACGCCGCAATCGACATCATGCGCAGTTATCCGCCCGCGCAAGTTCACGGCTACACGGTCGCGCCCGGCAATCCCAACGTCCGCGAGGCAATCGCCGAGAGCCTCAACAAGCGATTCAACACGCACTTCTTCGGGAAAAATATTTTCATGACGAGCGGCGCGGCGGCGGCAATCACGATTTGTTTCAAGGCGTTGGCGGAGCCCGGCGACGAGTTCATCACGTTCGCGCCCTACTTCCCCGAATACAAAGTTTTCGTCGAATCGGTCGGCGCAACGCTCAAGGTCGTCAAGCCGCGTCCCGCCGATTGGCAGATTGACTTCGACGACTTCAAGCAACTCTTAAGCGACAAGACCAAGGCAGTTATCATCAATTCGCCGAACAATCCGAGCGGCGCAGTTTATTCGCGCGAGACGCTGACCAAGCTTGCCGAAATCCTTAAGCAACAGTTCAACCGTTACGGGCGGCGAATCTTCCTTATCAGCGACGAGCCCTATCGCGAGCTTGCTTACGGCGTGGAGGTGCCGTGGCTGACGAAGTTCTATTTCAATACGCTGATTTGCTACTCCTACAGCAAAAGTTTTTCGTTGCCGGGCGAGCGCATCGGTTATATCGTCGTGCCCAACGCCGTTGACGACTTCGATAAAATTTTCGGCGCAGTCGCGGGCGCGGCGCGTGTTCTCACGCACGTCAACGCTCCGAGCTTGTGGCAGATGGTCGTTGGACGTTGCGCAGGCAAATCCGTCGACGTGACACCTTACGAACGCAACGGCAAGCTGCTGTACGACGGGCTTATCGACGCGGGCTTTGAATGCGTAAAGCCGCAGGGCGCGTTCTACCTGTTCCCGAAGGCGTTGGAGGCGGACGATTACGCCTTTTGCGAGCGCGCGAAGAAATACGACTTGCTGTTGGTGCCCGGAGCCGATTTCGGTGCGCCCGGCTACTTCCGCGCGGCTTACTGCATAAAGGCCGAGACGATTGAACGTTCTTTGCCGCTGTTCAAAAAGCTTGCCGACGAATACAGGAGCTGACCGCATGAAAAAATTTTTAAGCCTTGCGCTGATTTTGCTGACGTTCGCGCTGACGGGTTGCGGCAACTCCGAAAAGCAAGACGGCAGGTTGAAAATCGTCACGTCATTTTATCCGATGTATCTCGACGTGCTGAACATAACGCGCGGCGTTGAGGGCGTTGATGTCGTGAACTTGACGCCGCCGCAAACGGGTTGCCTGCACGATTACCAACTGACGCCCGAAGACATGAAGACGCTTGAGACGGCGGATATTTTCGTAGTGAACGGCTTGGGCATGGAAGCTTTCCTCGACAAGGTGACGGAGGCGCGACCCGACTTGAAGATAATCAACGCGTCCGACACGCCCAAAATCGTCCCGATACTCGAAGACGGCGTGCCTAATCCGCATGTTTGGATGAGCCTTACCTATTCGATTGAGCAGGTGAAAAATATTTTGTCGAAGCTGTGCGAACTCGACCCCGAACGCGCCGAAAAGTATCGCATGCATGCGCTGGAATACGTCGACGAGCTGACGACACTGCGCGACGAAATGCACATATCGCTTGACATGATGCCGAACAAAGACATTGTGACCTTCCACGAGGCGTTTCCGTATTTGGCGGCGGAATTCAGGCTGAACATCGTCGCGGTAATCGAACGCGAGCCCGGCACCGAGCCGACACCGCAGGAACTTGCCGACACGATTGAAAAAATCAACGCGCTGCCCGTCAAGGTGATATTCACGGAACCGCAGTATTCGCCCAAGGCAGCCGAGACGATAGCGCGCGAAACGGGCGCACAGCTTTACGAACTTGACCCGATCGTTACGGGCGAAGCCAAGCCCGAAAATTTGCTTGACTACCCCGACCGAATGCTGACAAACACCTTGACGCTGATTAAAGCTCTGCAGTAAAAAAAAGTGCTTGCAAAATTTTTCAAGCTGTGTTAAAGTAGCAAGCGTTTTCGGGACGTAGCTCAGTTTGGTAGAGCACTACCTTGGGGTGGTAGGGGTCGTGAGTTCAAATCTCGTCGTTCCGACCAACAAAGCAATCAAAAAGCCCTCGTCAAGTACGGGGGCTTTCGTGCATGTTATATCGTTCGTAAAATTTCTCGTCCGCCGTCGTTGAGCAAACGAGCGGCTATTTTTTTGCCCAAGCCGTCGACTGCGGCAAGCGGCACGACCTCCGAGGCTTTGACGACGCGCAGACCGTCCGTCGAGGCAATCAGCGCGCGAACCGTCATTTGCCCGCCGTCAACCGCCGCGAACACGCCCACGGGTATTTGACAACTGCCGCCGACTTCCCGCAGGAATTCACGTTCGACTTGAGCCGCCGCGCAGGTTTCCGCGTCGTTGAGTCGTTGCACGGCTTGAAAGGTTTCGTCGTCATTTGCGCGGGTTTCAATCGCCAACGCGCCCTGTCCCGCCGCCGGTATCAGCTCCGTCATGAGCGCGCCGATTCGTGACGCGAAGCCCAATCGCTCCAAGCCCGCCGCCGCCAAGATTATCGCGTCGAAGTCGCCCGCGTCCAATTTTTTGAGCCGTGTTTCGACGTTGCCGCGCAGATTTTTGATTCGCAGGTCGGGACGCAGTGACAGCACTTGAGCCGCCCGCCGCAAGCTTGACGTGCCAACGATTGAATTTTTCGGCAGTGCGTCGAAGTTTGCGAAACGATTGCTTACGAACGCGTCAAAGGGTTGCGCCCGCTTTGTTATCGCCGCGATTCGGAAGCCGTCGGGTAAATCGGTCGGCACGTCCTTCAGGCTGTGAACCGCCAAGTCAATCGCGCCCGCCGCCAGTTGAAGTTCGAGTTCCTTCGTGAAGAGCCCTTTGCCGCCGATTTTCGCTAGCGGTGCGTCCAAGATTTTGTCGCCGGTCGTGTGCACCTTGACAAGTTCGACTGTGAGCGTCGGGAAAAAATCTTTAAGCCGAGCCGCGACGAATTCGGCTTGCCACAAAGCCAAGCGACTTGCCCGCGTCCCGATTCTAATCTTGCGCAAGAGTTTTCGCCTCCTCCGTGAACAGAGCTTTGACGGCCTGCGCGTAGAAATTTTCGGCGTCGGTGCCCGCCGAAGCGTTCAAGTTCATCATCGGCATACGCAACAGCTTGCGGACAATTCGCCGCGTCATGTGGTCGAGGATTTTGCGTTCGTCGTCGGTTAAGTCTGACAGCTTGCCCGCCACGCGTCGCAGTTCGCGCAGTCTGATTTGTTCCGCGCGCGCCGACAAATTCGCCATGAGCGGTTGAAACTTCAAGTACTTGAAACGCTCCATTACTGCCGCCGCGTCTTCGGCGACGATTTTTTTTGCAAGCCGAGCCTCGCGCTGTCGAGCCTGCAAATTTTTTTCAACCACCGATTCAAGGTCGTCAATGTTGTAAAGCGTGACGCCTTTAATCTTGCCGACTTCCGGGTCAACGTCGCGCGGGACGGCGATGTCAATGAAAAAAATCCCGCGCCCTTGCCGCCGCGTCATGAGCTGTTGGGTTTGCCACGGCTTAACGACGTAGTGAGGTGCGCCCGTGGACGTGATGATTATGTCGACGTGTGCCGCGCCCGTGAAGGCGTCTTCCCACGCGACAGCCTCGCCGCCGATTCGAGCCGCCATTTCCTCCGCGCGTTCCAGATGATGATTCGCCACGTAAATTTTCGCGACGCCGTGAGCCAACAGGTGTTGAGCCGTGAGCTGAGCCATTTTGCCCGCGCCGAAGATTAACGCGCTGCGCCCGTCGAGCCCGCCGAGTTTTTTCGCCGCCAAGTCGACAGCCGCCGAGCTGACCGACACCGAGTTGTAAGCGATTTTGGTTTCAGTGCGGACGCGCTTGCCCGCCGCTATCGCCCGATGGAACAGCGTGTTCAAAATCGTGTTGGTAGCCTGCGCGGCTTTGGCGATTGCGTAGGCGTCCTTGACTTGCGACAGGATTTGCCCTTCGCCCAAAATCAGCGAATCGAGCCCCGCCGCAACTTCGAACAGGTGTTCGGCGCAAGCGTCGTCGTCGAAGGCGTAAAGAAAATTTTTGTCGACGTTGCCGCCAATTAAGTCGCTGAGGAATTGATAAACGCCGTCTTCGCAACCCGCCGCCGTCACCGCGTAAATTTCACTGCGGTTGCACGTCGACAGGACGACAGCCTCGCTTAAGCCGTCGTAGCCGTCAAGATTTTCGAGCCCGCGCCGTATCGCGTCTTTGCCTATGCTGAAACGTTCGCGGACTTCAATCGGTGCCGTCGTGTGATTGAGCCCCAAAACTTTCAAGTGCATTGTCGATTAATGCCTCCAGTTCGTCGATTTGTCCTGCCTTCAAAAGTTGCCACGTCCGTTGAGTCAAGACGCTTTGCCAAAAAATTTGTCGTGCTTTGGGATTCGGCAAAAGGTGTTTGACTTCCCGCCGCCGCTCCGAAATTATTTTCAAACCCGCCGCGAAGTCGTCGCCGAGTTCAAGCTCCAACATTTGCCGCAGGAATTTTGAGAACGCCGGGGAATGCGCGCCCGTCGAGATTGTAAGCAACAGGTCGCCGCGCCGAATCGTTGACGGGACGTTGAAATTGCCGCCCGCCGCGTCGACGACGTTGACCAACATTTTACGCACCGTCGCCGCCTGTGCCGCCCGTTGATTGACTTCGGGTTTATCAGTCGCCGCGATTAGGATGAGTTCGTCGCCGAGCATGTCCGCCGAAAAATTTTCACGCGTCAAGGAAATTTCTCCGCGTTTGACGAGTTCAGCGACGCCCGCGCAGATTTCGGGGGCAATTACTTTGACAAGCGCACCCGCCGCCAACAGCCCGCGAATTTTCCGAAAAGCCACTTCGCCGCCGCCGACAACGACACACGGTTTGCCCGCAACGTCAAGGTTTATCGGATACATTTGAGCCGCCTCCCAAGACGTGCGCCGTCAAGAAAATCATCAGCTCCGATTCGGATTTGCTGTTGCGGTGGTTGCGGAACAGCGCGCCCAAAATCGGCAGGTCGCCGAGGAACGGAATCTTGCTGACGGACTTCGCCTCTTCCGCGCCGATTAGCCCGCCGATAATCATCGGTTCGCCGTCGCGCACGGTGACAGTCGTTTCCGCCGAACGCGTGTTGAATCGATAGGCCTGCATTTCAGCGACGTATTGCGGCGTGCTGACTTCCGTGTGAATCGTCGCGGTTATCGTGCCGTCGTCGTTTATGCGCGGCGTGTAGCGCAGGATAATGCCGGCGTCGCGATATTCAATTTCAGTCGTGGTGGCGGTGTTGGTTGAAGAAATTTTCGGCACGGGAACGGAACTGCCGACGTTAATCACTGCCTCGCGCCCTTGAATCGTCGTGACGTTTGGGCGGGAAAGAATCTTCGCCTTGCCGTTGGTGACCAGCGCGTTAATCTGCGCGCTGAAATAAAATTCATTACGAACATCGTCGAAAGCGCGACCAAATTGAACCAATCCGTAAGCGTTTGAAGTTTTCATATTATCACTACGCATAGAAGAATTTTGGGGAACGGCAGACCAAAACCATTCGACGCCGAGATTTTTGCTTGCCTCCTTGTCAATCGCAACGATCTGCGCCTCAACGGACACTTGCTTAAGTTCAACATCGAGCGTCGCCAAAAGATTTTTGACGCGTTCGTATTCGGCGGGCGTCCCGAAGAGAATCAGCGCGTTGACTTCGGGATTGACATAGACTCTGTCCCTGCGCTTGATGTTTTCGGCGTAGACGTCGCTACCGGAGCTGTCATCGTCGCGATAGGTGTAGCGGTAGGTGTAGGAGCCGTCGGAATTTCTGATTCGCGTCGTCTGATTGGGCAAGCGTTCGGTGTCGGGGTCGAGCGACATAATCACAGCCTCTTTCAAGATTTCGGCGTCGCCGTAACGTATCGGGAAAACGTAACTCTGCATTGCTTCGACGGTTGACGCCGTGACAATATAAACGCCCGCCTCGCGCATGAGTTGCAGGCTTTTGGTTTTGGCAAGGATTTGCAAAACTTGGAGCGGTTCGACGCCCGCCAACGAGATTGACACTTTGCCCTTGACGCTGTCGTCGATTGAGACGTTGAGCCCGCCGGTCTTCGCAACCAGCATTATTGTTGCGCGCAGGTCGGCGTCGTGCACGCTGAGCGTCATCGGTGCGGCTTGAATCTGCGCGGGCACAAAAAAAGCTGCCGAGACCAACAGCGGCAGGAATTTTTTTAGCGTCAATCAGTTCAACCCCTTTTGCAGATAAATGCGTTCACCGTCGTCGAGCGTCACGAAGTCGGGCGTTATGTCGACGATTCGCCGCCCGTCAATCACGTCGTCGATTGTCAGGAACAGCGTTTCGTTGCCGCGCAGAATCATCGCCGTCTTGTTGTCGCCGCTTATCGCCGTGCCCGTCAAAGCAAGCGGTTCTTTGGGCTGTTCGATTTGCGGCGTCGGAGCGGGCGGTTGAATCACGACTTGCGGTTGCGGAATGGCGGGCAACGGAGGCGTCGGTTGTTGCAGCGGTTGCGGTGCAGGTTTGGGCTTTTCTTCGCCCGCGAACGGATCGCCGATAAACAACGCGTCTGCATTTGCGCCGAGGACGACTGTCACGCCGTCGGGGCTTTTCGTGACGGTTAACGGCTTGACAGGCAACGGCTTAACGGGCAAATCCTTCGTGCGCGGCGGCGCGTCGACCAAAATAATTTCTTCGCCGCCGGAGCTGTCATCAATCGTCCACACAATCAGCAAGATGACCAAGCACACGCCCAACGCAATCGCCCGAACTTTGTGTTGCTTGAGTTCGTCGAGTTCGCGGCTTAAAAATTTTTTCAGCTCGTCAGACATACATACTCCTTGTCCCTAGTCCCTTGTCCTTTATCCCTAATTTACCATACGCCCGAAAAGTTTTCAATCGCAAAAGCCGCCGCCGCGCGTAGACTTTCAAGCCCGTTTGCGTTAAACTTTGACGCAGAATTTCGGAAGGAGAGATTCAGTTGTTTGAAAAGATTTCGCGCAGAGATTTTATAAAGACTGCCGCCCTTACGACGTTTGCATTTGCGACGACAAATTTTTTCAGCGGCACCACGCAAGCAGCAAAGACTTGCACGGTGCGGACGCGTTACGGCACATACAACGGCTTTGTCGGCAAACGCGGCGTGCAAACGTGGTTGGGCATCCCTTACGCCAAGCCGCCCGTCGGTGCTTTACGTTGGCGCGCGCCCGAAAAGTTGGAGCCGTCCAATAAAACTTTCGAGGCAAAAAAATTCGGTTACTCGCCGATTCAAGACCACGACGAAGTTGAGCCCGCCTCGCTGTTGCCGCAAAGCGAAGACTGTTTGACGTTGAACATCTTCACACGCGGCGCGGCGAAGAATCTGCCCGTCATGGTTTACATACCCGGCGGCGGCTTCGTCAACGGCGGCAGCGGCGACCCCGTTTACAACGGCACGAACTTCGCGGCGGCGCACGACGTCGTTATCGTCACGCTGAACTATCGCCTGAACGTCTTCGGCTTCATGAACTTCGCCGACATCGATTCGGACTTCGCGGACACGGGTTATCTCGGCTTGAAAGACCAAATCGCGGCGTTGGAGTGGGTTAAGGAAAATATCGCGAACTTCGGCGGCGACCCCGACAACGTGACTGTCTTCGGCGAAAGCGCGGGCGCAATCTCAATCACGTTGCTGACCGTCACGCCCGCTGCGCAGGGTTTGTTCGGCAAAGCAATTCCGCAATCGGGGCACGCAATGTTCTATCACGAGCCCGCTGCGTCCGTTGCTCTTGCCGATAAATTCATGGAACTGACCGGCTGTAAAAAAATGTCGGAGCTCATGACAAAGCCCGCCGCCGAAATCGAACAGCTTTACGAGAAATTTTGCGTGGAGGTACCCTTTGCCTCGGAGACCGGTTTCTTGCCGACCTGTGACGGAAAATTTTTACCCAAGTCGCCGCTCAAAGCCCTGCATGACGGCGCGGGCAAGGGCGTCAAACTTTTGACGGGCACTACCGCCGAAGAGTACGGCTACTGGAAATTGTATTACAAAAATTTTACCAAGCACATGCGCGATTTTCACGCGCAACTTACTTCCGTCGTCTACACGGCGGAGGGTTGGCAACTGGGAGACGCTTACGACGCGTGGCAACCGAATCACACGGATCTTGCCGAGCCCGAACGTTACTTTGAGTTTGCCAATCAGCTTGACTGGCGCGTTGGGCAGGAGCTGTGCGCGGAATATCAATCGGCGTTCGACGAGGTGTATTTCTATCTGTTCAATCAAAAGTCGCCCGTCGACGATTTGGGTTCGTGTCACTCGATTGATTTGCCGTTCGTCTTCGGTAATGCGTATGAAGGCATTGAGCCCAAGCCGTCGTCAAAGTTGGTTAAGCAGGTGCAAGCGGCGTGGTACTCGTTCGCGGCGACGGGCAACCCGAACAACGCGCTGATTCCGCAATGGACGCCCTACACCGCCGCCGACCGTCAAACAATGGAAATTAACGCCAAGGCGTGGACTTGCCGCAAAGATTTGAACACCGACAACCTTGCGGCTCTGCGCGGCGTCTACGAAAACTTACTGTAAGGAGCGAATTTCATGGCAGATTTACTTTACACAATCAAAGCGAACACTCCCAAAGACGAGGTTATTCGTCAGCTGCGCGAGCACCCCGAAATTAAATTCGTGTCGCTGGTGGGCATTGATCTTGCCGGCAACGACACCGACGAGAAAATCCCTGTGCGCCTGTTCATTAAAGACATCGACGACTTCTATGCCGGGCGTGCTGTTCAAACGGACGGTTCAAGCGTCGTCCTGCCCGGTATCGCCACGCTGAACAATGCAAAGGTCGACATGCCCGTTGACCCCACGGTTAATTGGTTCGTCGATTACAACTTCGAGCATTACGACAACGCGACGGGGCAACCTGTCGGCACGCTGCGAATCCCCGGCTTTCTGATTCACGAGGGCAAACGCGTCGACAGCCGCGCCGTTTTGACCGATACGCTGTCTTTCGTTAAGCGCGAGCTGGTAGACTTGTTCCACAAACACCCCGAAATTGACGGGCTGGACGTGAGCGGCGCGGACGTTATCGACATCGTGTTCACGTCGGCGACGGAGCTTGAGTTTTGGGTTAAGACGCCGCTTGAAGAAGCATCAGTCGAGGAAATGAGCGCGTCGCAAGTAATGCAGGAGCAGTATTGGGAACGCACGCACGGCGCGGTTCGTTGCGCGTTGGAGCAGTCGATTATCGAGCTTGACAAATACGGCTTGCAAGTCGAAATGGGTCACAAGGAAGTCGGCGGGCTCAAAGCGCAAATCGACGAGTCGGGGCATTTAACGCACGTCTGCGAACAGCTTGAAATCGATTGGCGATTCGCCGACGCCGTGCAGGCTGCCGATAACGAAATCGTCGTTCGGACGGTCGTCAAAGAAATTTTCCGCGCCAACGGTTTGGAAGTCACCTTCAAGGCAAAACCCATGATCGGGCTTGCCGGCAACGGCGAACACACGCACATCGGGCTTGCGGCGAAAACGGCTGAAGGCAAGTTGCACAATCTCTTTGCAGCGAAAAATCCCGCCGAAGACTACATGAGCGCAGTCGGCTACGGCGCGTTGATGGGCTTGCTGAAAAATTACGAAGTCATAAACCCGTTCGTGAGCGCAACAAACGATTCGCTCAACCGCCTTAAGCCCGGCTTCGAGGCTCCCGTTTGTATCGTCACGTCGCTTGGACACACGCCGCAGATACCGAGCCGCAACCGCACGATTTTGGTCAGCTTGATTCGCGACCTGCAAAACCCCATGGCGACGCGTTTCGAGCTGCGCAGTTGCAACCCTTACACGAATATTTACCTGGTGCTTGCCGCGTCGTATTCGGCGATACTGGACGGCGTGAAAATGGCTGTCACGCACAAGACGACCGAACTTTTGGCGGAGCTGTCGAAGGACGCGGGACAAGAGGGCTTTTACCTTGAAACCGAGCGTGCCTATCGCACCGAACGCGACGTGTTCGAGGACTTCACCGAGGACGAACGCAATCGTCTGTTCGGCAAACCGCCCGCCACGGTCTGGGAGAACATGGAGGCTTTGAGCAAATATCCCGACAAAGTTGCGGTCATATCGAGCGGCGGCGCGTTGCAGGAACGGATAATCAAAGCCTTTCGCGAAGGAGCTCTGTTGCGTTGGAAAATCGAACTCATTTCGCGAATCCTGCCCGAACTGCGCGAGATCGTCCGCAAGGCAAAAAAAATCGACGCGGACTTCGTGACGGACTTGGACGCGTACAACTGGAACAAAATATTTTTACTTCGGGCGGCGTTGGCGAAGGATTCGATTGACGAAAAATCTTTGTTCACGCAACTGATAACCGCATTGACTTCGGGCGAATACGAGCGGGCGTCGCGCCTGCAGGTCGAAATTTACGCAAAGATTGAGGAACTGAAAGCCCTTTACGACGCCTACGAAAAGAATATCATCTGACAGCCATGCGATACTTGAGGCCGCACAGGACGTGCGGCCGCCCGCGTACTGAGCGTGACGCGAAGTCCGCGGGCAACACCCGGCTTTGGGTTGCGCGGACGTTTCGGCAGTTGTGACTTAACGCCCCTGCGAGGTGCCTTTTCTTTCGCTTCCTTTCTTTGGGCAAGCAAAGAAAGGAAGTTTACAATAATTCTAACAAACATTTCTTGCGGCGGAAGAAAGGACAAAAAAATCAGACCGGTGAAATTTCATCGGTCTTTTCATTTGGAGTTGCCGTCAATATTTTCTGTTGAAGACGACGCCGCGCAGTTCCGCCGCCCCGACAAGGTCGTAGGAACGCACAGTGTTGTTTTGCCGCCGAGATTTGTTCAGCCACGCCCGCGCCTTGTAGATTATCTGCTTGTCAAGCGGAACGATTTGCTCAATCAGAGCCTTGCATTCCGCCGATTCGCGGTAGTCGTTTGCGGGCAGTGCCTTCATCTTCTCGATAAGCCGTTCGCGCTGGTCGACGAGATCCAGGAATATATCGCTGTCCGTCTGGTCGCTGAACTTGAGCAACTCTTTGGTCAGCGTGAAGTATTTCTGCCACAGGGTACGCGCCTGTTTCAGAACTTCCGCAGAATCGCCGTCCGTTGCCGAAGTCTTCGCCGCGCTGTCGTCAAGCATAACCGTTGCCGTCCTTGCCTTCGCCTTTGTCGATACGGTAAGTCTTCATGGCTTGAACCCAAGCGTCGCGCAATTCGGTTATCATGCCTTTCGCCTCTTCGATTTGAGACAAATCGCTTTTGATGTTGCCTTCGACGAGCCTGTCGTAAATGTAATTGTACAGCGGCAACAACTGATGAGAAATTTCGTAGTCGAAGTTGAGCGTAAGGCGGAATTCCGAGATGATACGCTGAGCCCGTTGCAAAAAGTTGTTGGCAGATTCGTAGTCTTTCCTGCCGAGAGCTTCCATACCGTCGTCGATAAATTTCAAGCAACCGTTATACAGCATAAGCGTCAAATGTTCCGGCGGAGCGTTCAAGATACGCTGTTGCCTGTATGCTTCTGCCGCATTTACCATTGAATCACCCTCCCTAAAATGTCAAGTCATTATTGACTGCTGCTGCCCATGATGTAATTCATTTGCGTGCCGAGTCGGGCAAGCGCGCTTTCCATCTTGTCGTACTTTTTGTAAAGAGCGTCTTCGAAGGCGTTCATCATTTTTTTGAAGTTGCTCATCTTGGTCTGCAGGTTGCGCAAGAGATTGTTCAGGTCGCTGTCTTCGGTGACGTCCGACGAGGAGCCCGCACGCGATTTGATTCGGGCGAGCGCGCCGGTGCTTTGCTTGGTGAACACGTCGCCGAGCCGTTGCGCGATACCCATTTTCGCCGAGTTATCCATATCGTTGACGTCGAGTTTGGCGAAGACGTTGTAGACCGCATCCGAATCGTTAGATAAAGCCGTGCGCAATTTGTCTTCGTCGAGCGTGAGCTGACCTTTGAGCCCCGTCGTCGAAATGCCGATGCTGAACACCGAAGTCGTTTCGCCGTTGCCCAAATCAATCGAACTTGAAATCGCGTTGCGCATGTCGAGGATAATTTTGCCGAGCGTGCTGTCGTGGTAAAGGAGACCTTGCTTGGCCTTCTCTTCCCACTTTGTGATTTGCTCTTCCTTCATGCCGTCTTTCTGGGACTGCGTGAGCGGCTTGTAATTGGAATCGGACTTCTCGTCGTATTTCTCGTAAAGACTCGCAAGCAACTTGTTGTAGTCTTCGACGAAACTCTTAACCTTGTCGACAATGGCGTCCACGTCCTGCGAAATGGAGACAACCGAAGTGGTGCCTGCAGTTGCTGCCGACGTGTCGTAGGTCAAGCCGTTGACGGTGACTTTGTTGTCGGTCGTCGTGTAGCCCACGCCGTCAACTGTAATCGTGCCGTCCGCGCCTTTTGCGGTTGAGGAAGAGCCGACTGTCGCTGTAAATTGATTTGTCGCCAATTCGCCGTTGACGGACTGCTTGAGGTTCAGTGCCGAGATAAAGTCGCAGGCATTGAGCGTGGCAATAGCGTTGTTGGCGGTTTCGTCACCTGCGATATTGTCAACGTCGTAGGTTCCGTTTGCATTTTTTACATAGGTTGTAGTTTCAACGCTGGTATCCGGGTCTGTGGTGGTTTCAGTTTTTCTTTCTCCGTAAGAACCGTAGCTCGTGCTTGAGGCGGAATCCAGCGTGATAACGACGTCGTTGCCGCCGCCGCTTTCCGTGTTGTAAAGAGAAAATCTTTCGTAGACAGAATCGTAAGACGCCTTGACGTTCAAGCCCATTTTGTTGATTTTACTGACAAGGTCGTTGAAGGTGACGCCTTTGCCGTCGGTGCCGTAAAGGTCGCCGTAAGTGTATTCGACGGTGTATTTGTTCTTTTCCTCGTCCGTCAATTCACCGTAAGCTTTCGTACTTATCGTGAACTTAAGCGCAACGTCGTCTTTGTTGACGGTCGCGTTGAAGATGTCGCTTGCGCCGTATGAAACGTTGAAAGTATCTCCGCCGTCGTTCGTCGTCATGTTGCCTTTAAGAATCATGTCGGCGAGGTAAATGCTACCGGATTCCACCGAAGTGTTTTTGCGGTTAGCCGTCACAGCCGTTTCGCTGATAAGATACGCGTTTGATGCGAGCGACGTGACTGCGACTTTGTGCGTCATGTTGACTGCGCTTGCGTTCGCCGTGACCTTAATTGAACTGTCGGAGCTGACTGCCGTCTTGGCGTTCATGCTTGCGGACATTTTGTAATCGGACAGCTTCGTCATGTTGAACGTCGAAATGGAGCTGCTGATTTCCAGATACGCCGCTTTCGTCCACTCGTTTTTGGTGTACTTCTGCGCCATCTTGTCGTATTCGTTTTGCTTGCCCATCATGCCGACTTTAACCATCGACTCGATGTCAAGCCCGGAACCCGACAAGCCGTAAATTCCGTTGACACCCATGGTAAATCCCTCCTTAGCGGGAGGCGCGAATCAGATAGCTCTGTCGATGAACGCGCCCAGCCAATCCTTAGCTTTAATCATGTTTTCAATCATTTCTTCGGGCGGAAATTCCTTGATGACTTCCTTGGTCTCTTTGTCGATCATCTTGACGTTGAGCATGTTTGCTTTCTTGTTGTAGTTGAACTCGATGTTGCAGTTGATTTTGTCCATGAGCTCGTTGAAAGTCTCCGTCATTTCGCTGACAGAATCCTCCGACATGGTGCCGGGAGCCAAGCGACCTTCCTTTTCCTGTTCCTTCTTTTCGGCCTCTTTGACCTCTTGCAAAGTCTGCGGCTTGAGATCGCTTGCCTTTGAAGGCTGAGACTCGACAGGCTTAATCTGCGCGAAGTCTTTGGAAGTGACCATGCTGCCGGTTTTGCTGGTCGAATCCACAACGACTGCGGCAGATACCATGTCATTCAGTTTCCCTACCATACTTAAACACTCCTTTGTTATGCGGTCGGCGACGAAGAGTCTGCTTCCCGCTGAATTCCTTTGCCGGGCAACGCGTCATGCAAATCAACGTCGAGTTTTTGCGCCGCCTTAAGGTTTTCCTCTTGAATTGCACGATAGATTTCGCCGCGATAGATTTTGATTTCGCGCGGCGCGTCAATCGCAATGCGCACGTTTTCGCCCTGGACTTCCACGACGTTGATAACGATGTTGTCGCCAATCATGATTTGCTGACGAGGTTTTCTCGTCAAGACGAGCATCAATCACCCCTCCTTTTTGGCAGGTTCGGGGAAGAGGCGGTGCTTGGTCGTGTAATTGCTCTTTTCCAAAACGACTTGCTTGGCGTGCATGTTCTTGCTGTTGAGGACAATGGGCGCGAGCAAGTTTGCCGTCATGTAGCGAATCGAGCCGTTGGGGATTGTCACCATCGTGTAGTAGAAGATTTCGTCCCGGTTGGTGATGTCGAGTTCCTGTACAGTCTCTTCGTCGATTTCGAAAGTGTATTCGGGGAAGAAGATGAACGGAATCGTCAACAGGAACGCCAAATCCGGGCTCCTAAGCGACTGCATGAAGTAATACGGGCTCTCTTCGTCGTAGGGCAGAATAATGAATTCGTGCTCCTCTTCGAACGCGGGGATGCCGTTTTTGAAATGAACAATTTTCTGTTCGTCAACCTCAATCTCACCAAATCTGCTGGTGTAAACTTTGCTCATATAGCGTTCCTCCTTTGAACTTATGGCGACGGAATGAAAACCACTCTGCGACGCGGGCTAAGCGGTGATGTCGTAGTTGCCGTAGGAAACCCAATGCCGAATGAAGCCTTTGTTTTGCAGATAAGTTTCCACGGAGCCCGGCGTGTAGCGTATCCTTGCTGTTGGCGCGGTGTCAATATCGACTGAAATGTCTCCGGTATCGGGCTCGCCGACAACTTCGCCGGGATGTCCCTGCATCTGCGGATTGGGGATACCCGAAAAAGTGAACACCGCCCGTGCGCCGTAGTCGGAAAAGATTTCCGATTTGATTTCTTGAACAACGTCGTCGCCGCGCTTAGCCGCGTTATCGGCTTTCGACCAAGCTTTTCGCGAATGCATTGACGTTGCAGCTTGAACGTCCGATTTGCCGCGCTGACCCTGTTCGGCAGTCAAATCGCCCATCGTCCTGTGACCGTAGGCTCTGCGGCTGGGGTAGCTGTTAATTTCAAGACTCGACTGCGTGGCACCTTGATTGGAGCTTGATTGACGGTTCCTGCCGGAAATTTGCGGTTGGATTATCGCCGCCTCGTCAAGCCGCCCCTGCGTCTGCCGTATCGCTATTTGCGGCAATTCGTGTCGAGTATTTAACCTCACCATCATGACAATTCCCCCCTTTCGATACAATTTCCTGCCTGCCGCCGGAATTTTTGCCGAGAATCAAAACTCCGAAAACAGCAATAGACGGCAACGAAAACGCTCGTTGACGCCTGCAGGTTAAAGCTTTTTGGGTTTTCAAAGATTAGAGGTAATCGGCGAGAGACTGCGGCAAAATCCTGCCGCCCAATGACAACGACAGATTGTAAAGCGTCGTCATTTCCATGAGTTTCGTCGCGAGTTTGGCGATATCCGCGCCGCTGACGTTGGTTATGTCTTCGGTGATGTTGTCGGCTTGCGTGTTGAGCATCGTTTCGACGCTGGTGTAAAGCTGTTGACGGGCACCCACGCGGGTTTCTTCAACGATCAAGGTTGCGTGCGCCACGTCGGAAATCGTCACGCCGTCGGAGGACATCCAATTCGTGTGGCGTTGATGAACTCTTTCGCACATGCCGAACAGTTCATTGAGCATTGCCGTGCCCGAAGGCTCGTTGCCGGAAGTTTCGTTGTCGAAAATATCTCTGCCGAACATGCGCGCGCCCGTCGTGTTGACGGTGTCGGCATTGGGGTCGGTCGCGCCGTTGAGCTTGACCATCGAAATAAGATTTTCGTCGCCTTTGTAGGTAACGATATTCTGTTGGAAGGTCTGGAACGTGTAATCCACGCCGTCAACGGTTATCGAGTTGTTCGCGGAGTCTTTTAGCAGTCCCTGATTGTTGAAGTAATTGGCGACTTTGAAATCGGCGACGTTGCCGACAATCGCGTCGTCGAGAATCGCGGCGACGGTTTCATCGGTCTCTGCCAGTGCTTGTGCGTCGTCAATCGTGCGGCATTGGCGCGGCATGAATTCTTTGTAGCCCGCGTCGACGAACGCTTCCCGATACAGGTTGCCGTTGTCGGTGTCCAGATAAAACGTGTTGCCGCCGGCATCCTTGACCGTAAGGAATTGGAAAAGCTCGGTGTTGTAATCGGAGTCGGTGCCCTTGAAGAACGCCGATTGATTTGTGTCGAGGTTTTTGGCTTGACCGCGCTCGTACAGTTCAAGCGACATTGTAAAGGGCGGCGTCAAATCCATTTGCCCGGAGAATAAATATCTGTCGTTGATTTGAGTGTTCGCCACGGAGACCAGCTCTTGCATACAGGCGTACATCTCCTTGTAAATCGCGTCGTAGTCGTCATCAACGTTTTTGGAATTCGCCGCGTCAACAGATTTTTCCTTCAACGTCTGCATGATTTCGGTCATGTGCACCATGACGCTGTCGGAGTCATGCATCCAAGCCGTTGCCGTTTTTATGTTCGAGCGATACTGTTCGTTTTCGTTGTCGCTGACGGTGTAGCGCATGAGTTTGGTATAGTTCATTGGGTTGTCGCTGCCTCGGTGCAACGACGACCCGTCCGATTGCTCAAAAAGCTTATTCTGCTCTTGATAAGCTTTGTTCAGCGCGACTTGATAGTTGTACATGAAGTGCGCGCTGCCGATTCTGACTCCCATAAAAAAACCTCCTTGGTTATGAATTGTCCGTATTGAGATAACGTTTGCCGTCGTCAACGAGTTTGTCGTAAAGCGTCATTGCTTCGGCGTGGTGAGCTTTTATGAACTCTTCGGCGGCGCGTTTGTCCGTTTCGGAAGAGTTGTCGGATTTAAGGACTTTGCCAGCCTGTTCGAGTTCTCGTGCAAGTGCGGAACATTTTTCGCCGCCGACGGAAAGCGCGGTTGACTTCAAAGCGTGGACGAAGACGGTATAATTTTTCCAGTCGCCGCCGGCGAAAGCCCGTTGGATTTTTTGCTTGTTGGCGTCCTTGAGACTGCAGAACAGCTCCACGACGCTGCGGAACATGTCTTCGCCGTCGCTGTATTGCAAGCCCGCAGCGATGTTCATGTGTTCGTACTTCGGCGGCGGCTCGGCTTGAGTCGTGATTTCGGCAGGGGCATCGGAAGTCGCGTGCACCTTTTCCGTCGGCAAGTAGTCAAGCAACATTTCCTCAAGCTTGTCGGGATTAATCGGCTTTGTTAAATAGTTGTCGAAGCCCGCCGCGATATATTTTTCCCGCGCGCCCGAAACGGCATTTGCAGTCAAGCAAACGGTAATCGTTTGACGGTTGGGATTGTCCTCCTGCGCGCGAAGTTCTTGCAGGGTTTCGATACCGTCTTTGTCGGGCATCATGTGATCCAAAAAGATTATGTCGTATTTGCCGGCGTTGGTCAGGATAAGCCCTTCGTCGCCGTTGATTGCCGTATCGATTTTGATTTGCGTTTGTTTCAAGAGATTTTTAAAGACCATGAGATTCATCGGGTTGTCGTCGACCATGAGCACTTTCGCCGTCGGAGCCGTGAATTTCTCGCGGTATTTCGTCCGCTCTTTCAAGCCGGCTTTGTATGACGCCTCGTAGTCGCCCAACGGATCCCAGTTTATAACCGTTTGCTTAAGTTCAAATGAAAATTTCGTGCCCAAGCCGTAAATACTTTCGACGCGGAGACTGCTTTTCATAAGGGACAGCAGATTTTTTGTGATTGCCATGCCGAGCCCCGTGCCTTCGACGTTGCGGTTGCGTTCCTCGTCGATGCGTTCGAATTCGGCGAAAAGTTTCTTCAAGTCGTCGGGCTTGATACCGATACCCGTGTCCTTGACTGTAACAAGCAGAATCACGCTGTCGGGCTCGTCCGCGACGCGCTTGAAACCTATGGAGAACGTCACAATGCCCTTGTCGGTGTACTTCACCGCGTTGGTCAGAATGTTGGTAATGACTTGCTTGATTCGTATTTCGTCGCCGCGCAACATCTTCGGCAAATGTTTATCGAAGTCCAGAGACAGCGCAAGCCCCTTGTCGTCGGCTTTGGTTTGAATCATGTTCACAAGGTCGTTAATCAGCGACGACAGATCGTAGTCCACGGGAATGATTTCAATCTTGCCCGCCTCAATCTTGCTGAAGTCGAGAATGTCGTTGATTATGCCCAAGAGCGTGCTGCCGGCGGTCTTTATGCTTTCGGCGTATGACGTGATAGCCGCGTCGTTGCACTCCCGCAGAATGATTTCGTTCATGCCGAGAATCGCGTTAATCGGCGTGCGTATCTCGTGAGACATGTTCGACAGGAAAGACGACTTCGCCTCGCTGGCGGCAAAGGCGCGTTCGGACAGGTTGATAAGCGCGTCGCGTTCCTGTTTCTCCTTGTCAATGTCTTCAATCAGCCAAAGCACGTTGGAGACAATTCCGTTCTTCAGGCGTTGCGAGGCGATAAAGCGGACGCGTCGCCACTTCTGCTCAACGTTTTGATATTCAATCGCCACGGTGTCGAAGTCTTTCAGCCGCTCGTTCAAGGTGTCGAGGTTCACGAATCGAAGCGTATCGTCCAAAGACGTTTTGCTTACCAGTTGCCGCATTGTCTCCGTTATCATGGAGCTTGCGTTTTTGGAATCGTCCGCCGACAGCTTGACGGGCAAGGCACGCGTCGATTGTATTTCCTTGAACGTGTTTTCGATAAGGTCAATGTCGTACACGGACAGATAAATATTTGACAGCGACGATAACTGCTCGTTGAGTTCGCGCGCCATTGCGTAGCGTTGATTGGACTGGTTGAGGATGTACGACAGAATCAGCACGATGACAACCACGACGATTATCGTTATCGCCAAAAGAATCTTCAGCGGTGTGAAAACCTTCGTCGCGTCTTTGACGGTCAGGCACCGCCAATTGTTTTCGATTTTCTCGCAGTAAACGACGTAGTGCGCGCCCTTGTAGTTGAACTCAAAAAAATCCTCGTTAGAGCTTTTGGCATTGGCTAAAATGACGCCCCAAATGCTGTCGTGTTCGTCGTTGTAATTCTTGCCGATCTCATCTTTTTCTGAATGAGCGACGACCATGTTGCGACTGTCCAAGATGAATTCGTAATCGGACTTGCCTGCCTTGACGGACTCTTCGGTTATGTTTTGAACCTTGTCAAGCACGATGTCCATAGCCACGATACTTTTGCCGTCGACAAGCTTTTTTGAGATTGTCATGGTAATTTGCCCGGTCTGGGCGTCAAGATACGGATCGATAAGTGTCACGTTGCCGTTGCTTGCCATAGTCTTGATATACCACGGACGCTCTGTCGGCACAAAGTCTGCGCTGGGCACCCAACCCGCGCCGTCGAGGTATTCGCCGTTGACGTAAGCATAAAGCCCCGTCGTGTTTTCAAAGACCGTGCTGGTGACGGCTGTCGATTGACCGACCAAGTAGTCGAGGATTTCTTTGTTGGTTTTGTTGTTGCGAATCATGCCGTCTATTGTGTAAGCCGTAAGCTTAATGGCGTCAATGCTTGTGGAGAGGTATTCGCTCAGATAATTTTTTGACTGAATGGCGGCTGCTTGTCCGTTCTTGATAATGCTGTCGCGCGTCTGGTTGTAAAGCATGTTGTAATACGCCAAGACGACGCCGACGAAGAATGCGATTACGAGCGCGTAAAACAAAAATTTCTTGACGGTAAAGCGTTTCTTGCCGCCAATCGCAGTTCGTGCTTTTGAAACGTGATTCATAACTCCTCCAAGCCGGGAATTCTGTTTGGTACTTCCGACCAGTGAAATTATAACACAAGCGCGGGGGTGTTGGTAAATTAATTATCTGCCGACGACGCCCGTGGAAGTTACGAGGCGTTCAAGCATTTCGTCCATTGCGTTCAAACAGCGCGAACACGAGCCGAAGCCCTTTTGGAAACGAATCATGTTGGTGAGTTCTTCGTTCCAGTCGACGCCGGCGGTTGAGTCGCGCCAATTTTGAATCTGCGTGATGATTGCCTGCAACGCGTCATGGTTCACGTCGACAGAGTAAGCGTCAATGCCGAGGTGCGACAGCGATTGCTGATAGTAGGAGTTGATGCTGAGTTTCGACATAGCCGTCGCCAATACGGGGTCGTCGTCTTCCCCCAAGGTATACGCAATGCTTTTGTCGTCAAGCGCGATTGGATCGCCCGCCTTATTGCGGAGGACTGCGTGCTGATAGACGAGGGCATTTGCCTTGCCGTCGCTTTGAACGGTTTCCTGCGCGATGTTGAACAGTTCGCTGAGATAAACGGCGTTTGTGCCGTCGCCCGTGCGTTCGCCCCAATTCTTGGCAAGGTATTGGCGATTGATATTCAAGTTTTCGTCTTGCGATTCGATAACGTCAATGCTCGTCGCCGCTGCAAGGTAACGTTCGCCGCGATTCTCGTTGAACTTGGTATTGACTTCCAGTTCGGCGATAATTCGCACGCCGCTCAACAGTCGCTCGCTCTCCTGCAGTGAATCGTCGTACTTGTAAAGGTAATTAAAGTTGTTGTCGGCGTCGTAGCGGAATTCGTAGCGCTTGTCGCCCTGCCCGAAGAAATTAATCGTGTCGGGGATTTTTGTTATCAGCGTGTCGTTGTAGCTGTAAACGGTATCGGGATTGAGCTTCTTGACTTCCTCGCCGTTCAAAACGTATTTGCCGTCTTCAATCAGAACGGAGCTTTCTTCGGTCGGCGTAACGGCGGTGCCGTCGGCTTTGAGGTAATTGACCGCCGTCAAGTCGTCTTCGTTGTCGACTTGCACAGCCTCGACACCGTAATAGTCGCCGCTCGAATCATAGGTAACGAATTTGTAATTGCCGTGCATGTCCCAACCTTGACGGTGCTGGTCGTTGAAGACGCTTAGCATGAAATTTGCAATGTCCGCCATTTTGTCGATATAAGCTTTGTTTTCGGCGATGGCGTCGAAGCGCGCCTTGAGGATACCGTTTTGCGGCATGAAGGCGATATCGCTTTCCTGAATAACGACGCTGAAATCGGTGACGCCGTAATCAATGCCGTAAGCACTGGACGAAATACCGTCACCGATAATCAAATGCGCCCGCGCCGCGCCGTTGACCAATGTGACGCCGCCCG
The DNA here is from genome assembly GCA_947304355.1 of uncultured Selenomonadales bacterium. Taxonomy (GTDB): domain Bacteria; phylum Bacillota; class Negativicutes; order Selenomonadales; family Selenomonadaceae; genus Quinella. The sequence continues at coordinate 96,692 of CAMZAX010000003.1, read as the reverse complement.
AATTGATTTGATACGCGCCGAATTCGTTTTCGGTGACGGAAACGTTCATGTAATCGGAGAGCTTGTCGACGAGCAAATCGCGGTCGTCGCGCAGGTCGTTTGCCATTGCGCCCGTTACTTCCGAGGTCGTGATTTGCTTGTTGATTGCGACGATGTTGTTAAGGATGTCGTCAATCTGTCCCACTTCGTCGCGTATGTCGTCGTAAAGCGAGCGAATCTGATCTTGCAGTTCAGCCGTCTTGGATTGGAGGATGTCGCTTAAGTTCTTGCCCTGTTCAATGACGTGCGTGCGAGCGGAGGCGTTTGATGCCGTCGTCGACAAGTCAACCCACGTCTGATAGAAATCGTTGATTTTGCGTTCGATGCCCAAATCTTGGCTGTCGTCGAAAACGGTTTCGAGCTTGTCGTAGTTTTTGGCGACGGCTTCGTAATATTTCTGCGTGGGGTTTTCGTTCCAGTATTGAATATCGGCGTAGATGTCCCGCGCGCGTCTGACGGCTGAAGTGTCGACGCCGGTGCCGACGATAACGTTGCCGTGCATACCTGCGCGTTCTTCGCCGCGCGTGGTTACGAGCGTCACTGTTTGGCGTGAATAGCCTTCGGTGCCCGCGTTGGTTATATTGTGACCGGTGGTGTCGAGCGACATTTGATTTGCCATGATGCCGCGCACCATCGTATTCAGTCCCGCGAAAGTTGTCCGCATATGCTTCCCTTCTCCCTAATCCCTTGTCCCTTGTTCCTTGTTCCTTGTTCCTACCTAAACATTGGCGTCGAACAGGCGTTGCGTCCGTTGCGAGCCGGTCTTAGCCTCCGCGCCGTAAGTGTCGCTTGCCGAAATGCGTGCCAAGATGTTCAAGTTAAATTCGACGTAATTTTTGCCGCGTTGCAGGAGCAGAGCCAGTTCAGCCGATTGAGCCTTGAGGCGTCGTTGAGCGTCGGCGGCAGTCTGCAAAAGTTTTTCCGCCACGTCGCGTTGAGTGCCGTTGTCCTGCGCGGCAAGGAATTTTGCAAACGACGGAGTCTTGACGCGTTTAAGAAAATCTTGCGTCCGCCGTTCGTTGTCGGACAGGTCGCGCATGACGGCTTCGATTTTGCGAACGGGTTCCTGCACGTCGGGCGAATTTTTTTTCACGACTTCAATCAGCGCGTTGAGGAGTTCGGGCAGGTGCGCGCAGAGGACTGATCGTTCGCGCAAAAGTTTAATCGCTTCGTCCATAGCTGCCCCCTCAAGCCTTGAAGTCAAAATTTTTCTTGTGAGTGACGACGCCCGCGCCTCTGCCGGAATACGTGGGTTCGACCGCCGCGCCGCTCAATCTGTTCAGCTGACCCTGCACGGCGTCGAGTGCGCACTGTGCCAAGACGCGGTTGTTGTCGCGAATCTTTACCGCGTTGTCGACGCTTTTGCTTAGCCGATCGTGGAGCTGAATCAATTTCTTGCCGACCGCCGCCGAAGGTGCCGTGCGATAAAAATCTTTCGCCTTCGTGTCGACCGTCAAAGTTGTATTTGATTTCGACAAGCCCTTGAGGATTTCGATACGCCGCTGTTCGAGCTTTTGAATTTTGGCGTTGATGAGCTGTTCTTCGTCGAGGATGTTGGAAAGCGTCTTCATGTCGACGACGACCAAAGCGTTGCGTTTCCTCTCGCCCAGAGCCGTCAAGTTGTCGTAAACTTCGCCGAGCTTGTCGAGCGTTTCAATCAAATTTTGCCACATGTCCGCCGCCTCAATAACGATTCGTCAAAAGACTTGCCGCGATTTTGTCCGCCGAAACGGAGTATTGCCCGGAAGCGATTCGTTGACGGAAGTCGTCGACCTTGTTTTGACGAACGTCGGATTCGTTCTTGAGCTTGTTGAGCATGTCGCTGAAAGTTTGCGCCTCTCGCGAAAGGGTAAAGGCGTCACTTTTCTGCGCGCTGCGGACAGCCGTCGCCGCCGCCGTGTACCTCGTTGCCGCCACCGAGTTGGAGTAATACGCGGACGAGTTCACATTGTTTACAATCATTACGTTCACCGCCTGTTTGTTGCACTCCTTGCATAATTTTTTCAGTGTACCTTCCGTGTTTGCTTATAATATCGAAAAAATTTTTGGGCGACTTAAAATCGGTTAAGAAAAAGGCAAATCCCCCGCCCGTTCAAGCGGAGGATTCTCTTTATAAAAAAAATCGCCGACGAACTCAATTGAGTTTCTTTTCGGCGATGATGTTGACGATTTGATTCGGCAACGTGGCGAAAGCCATGACCGTGTAGTCTTCGATGCTCGCGCGCATTGCGGCGAAGGCGGCAGAATAAATTTCGTCCTTAACGCGTTGGTCGGAGTGCACTTCTTTGCAACAACGTTCAATGATACGAGCGTTCTTGTAAGGCATTTCGGGCGTGAAATAAATTCCCGTGACAGACAAGCCGGTTTCGCGTTTGACTTCGCTGATACGAACGAGGAAACGCTTGGTGAACCCGATTTTGACATTGCCGTCGCTCAAGAGGAACAGATAGACGCGATAGATGTCGGTCGGTTGTTCGACGACGGGAGCGGACGCAGCGAGGGGCTCAACGACAGACTGATTGAAATAATGCTTTTCCAGTTTGTCAAACATCGCCCACGCTTTGGGCGTATTAATCGACTTGCAATGACGCACACAGCCTTGATACGTCCACAGATAAAGCACGCGAGTCATTGGAGAAATTTGCAGGTGAAGATTTTTCCCCCGCAATTCATTCAAGGGTTCACCCGCAATTTTGAAGTAGTGCACGCCTTCTTTGTAATGCTTTTTGTTGTTGCTGAAATTTTTCTTGATTTGGTCTACAGAACACTCGTAAGCTTCAGCGAGTTGCGCAGATGTGAGCACGCGCTGATCTCTCCAATCGACGCGGACAAAGTTTTTGATGTCCATAAAAACACTTCCTTTCAATGTTTCGACGAAGCGGCATGAGCCGCAGACGGATTGCAAATCATACCCGCATAAACACCGCCTCCTTTAGGCATTACAAGTAAACTGCTTGACAGTAAAGACTGCCTGGGCTATAATAATTATACGGAAACCTTGGACGCACCTCGCGTCAGATTTTTAGGATTTTCAGCAGTGATTATACTGCGAACCGGGCGGGGCGTCAAGCGAAAGTTGATACTTCGCCCGCGTCAAAAGGCTTTATTTTTTTGTGCAAATAAAAATTCCCGCAGGAAAACTCTTGCGGGATTTTTATTTGTCGTCGTCGTTACCAATCACGTTTCTTGCGACGGAAGCGAATGCCTGCGACCGCGATAAACAGCGCGAAGAGTTCAAGCCGCCCGACGATAAGAATCACCGTGCAAAACATTTTCCCGAACGTCGACAAGGCTTTGAAGCTTGCGGCATTGCACAAGCCCGGCAAATTTCCAATAGTCGCCAAGCACGCAACCGACATCGCCACCGCCTCAGAGAACATCACGCCCGCGAAGCTCAGCACCGTCGCGCAGATAAACATCGTCACGACCACGATGAAAAAGTAGCCCAGAATCCTGCCGACCGTGCGCATGGGTACGGGCACGTCGCCGACGTGAATGGCAGTCATCATGTGCGGATGAATCGTCTTGCGAATCTCCGCCGCCGTGATTTTCACCAAGACAATCAGCCGAATGATTTTAAAGCCGCCCGTGACCGAGCCGATACAGCCGCCCGTCAACGCCATAAGGAAAATAAACAGCTTGTCGAAGTCGTGAATATCCGCCGCGCTTTCGTCCAGGATAACGCCCGTGGTGCTCAGAAACGACACGACATAGAACAGCGATTCGCGAAAAGCCTCATTGGCGTTGAAGTAAATCTCTTGCCAAAAGACGCGTCCAAGCAACAACAGCATCATAACGCCGACCGTCGCGTAAAGAACTTTGGCTTCGGCGTTGAACAGGATTGTCAACGCGTTGCCGATAAGCGTGCGCTTAAGTCGCAGGAAATATTGCTTGAGGCGCGTGAAGTAGTTCAGCCCGAATTCGGGGCGCGGCGGCAACAACGTATGAATCGCTCTGTGGTAAAGCAAAAAATTTCCGCAGGCAAGCAACATCGACAGAATTGCGGCGTATTCGACGTAAACGCTGTCCTCCGCCGGGAAAAAGTCTCCGCCGCCCGTCGAAATGCAACGCATTGCCATTTGCAACGAATCCCACATGCCCAGCCCCGCCAACTTGAATGCGGCGAAACTTATTGCCGTCAACGCGACGTAAACTTTAATCACGCGCCACGACATTGAATTCATTTGCCCGATAATCGCGCTGAAACCGTGCCCGCCTTGCAAGCTCAACGATATGCCGAAACAGCCGCTTACTTCGGGCAAGACGCTCACAAGCATAATAAGGAACAACAGCGAGCCCAACCACATAAGCGACGCCTGCCACAATCGCAGGATATACGGCGCGTTGTCCGGCAGGAGCGACAGACCCGCCGAAGTCAAATTGCCGACCGTTTCAAGGAACGCGTCGACGGGCGCGAGCCAACCCGACAATACAAACGGCAGGCAACCGAACACGGCGATAAGCGGATACATCAGCAAGATGGCCGCCGCCGATTCGGCAAGCGGTGCCCGTTGAAATCTGCCGACACCGAAGCGTGAAAGAACTGCACCCGCGCCGACTGCAATCACTGCCGGTATTGCGAAGGCAATGCCCTCGTCGAGCGCGCCGAATTTCAGGATGGCGTAGAGACTCGGAAAAAGCATCGCCACCGCGCACGACAGCAACGCTTGGCTTTGGATTCGCAAAATCATTCGGACGTTCATTGTCGCCGCCTCAGAAGTGGAAGTGATTCATCATTTTTTCGGTCAAGGTCTTGGCGTCGTCGTTCTTGTGTTCAAGCAGGTATTCGAGCGTATGGACGTTGAAGAACGACGTTATCGGGACATAGCGATTATATTTGCGGAAGTCGCCCCACTTCAGAAGCTTGGCGTGCAAACGACCGATGTCGCGCGGCGTGGCTTTGTGTCGCTTGAGGATTCGGCTCAACAACACGTCGTCGCTTATCGCCGCGAAAATTTCTTCAATCAGTTGCGGGTTGCGCTTGTCGTTCTCGTACTTTTCAATCAGCGCGACCGACGCCTTTGACATGCGCATCGAACGGCGTATCGCGAACACGAAATACACTACCAGCGCGACGAACAATATGTCCAAAAAAATGTTCATGACGATTCTCCGCTGTTCAAAAAATTTTGGTTGTGCTATTATCGACAGTGATTTTATCATAAGCAAGGGGCAAAGCAAATGAATTCAGGAACTTTTTACGGCATAGGCGTGGGGCCGGGCGACCCCGAACTTTTGACGGTCAAAGCGATTAACGCGCTGAAAAAAATCGACGTGCTGATTGCGCCCAAGACCGAAAAGAAATCGGACAGCGTCGCCCTGTCAATCGCGCAACCTTACCTCAAGCAGAACGTCGAGATACTTTATCGGACATTCCCGATGGTTAAAGACTTCGCGACGGAAACCGCTGTCTTCGAGGCGCACAAGGACGAAATTTTACAACTCCTGCGCGGCGGGCGAAACGTGGGCTTCGCGACGATAGGAGACCCGATGTTTTACAGCACGTACATTTATATTTTCAAGCTGTTGGAGCCGTGCGGCGTGCCGATTGTGACGATACCAGGCGTGCCGGCATTCCTGGCGATTGCCGCGCAGATTGGCAGACCGCTCGCTTACGGCAACGACATCTTGACGATAATACCCGCGACCGCCGACCTTGCCGTCGTGGACGACGCGCTTGCCCGCGCAGATTCGACAGTACTCATGAAGGTTTATAAAAACTTCCCCGAAATCGTCGACGCGCTGAAAGTTCACGGCATGACGGACGACGCGGTTTTGGTCAGTCGTTGCGGCTTGGACGACGAAAAAATCATCACGGACGTCGACGCGCACAAGCACGAGCACTTAAATTATTTGTCGACGATTTTGACGAGGCGACAACATGATTAAAAAATTTTTTACGGCAATCTGCGCGGGCGTGTTATTAATCAGCGGTTGCGGCGGCGAAAAGCAGCAAAGCGACGTTGCCCCCGCGCCCGCCGAAGTCCGTCAAGAAGTCTTCGCGACGATAACTGACGACGCGGGCAGAAACGTCACCTTGAACACGCGACCCGAACGAATCGTCGTGACGAGTGCCGGCTTCCTTGAGCCGTTGCACGCTGTCGGCGGCGAAGTCGTCGGGCGTCCCGATTCCAAAAACCAAATGCCCGCTTGGGCGAAAGACTTGCCGAGCGTCGGTGCCGTCTATCAAATCGACACGGAACGCCTGCTTGCCTGCGTGCCCGACCTGGTTATCGTCAACAAGGGCATGAACGAAAAACTTCTGCCCGTCCTCGACGAAAACAAAATCCCCGCGCTTGTCGTCGAAATGAAAACCTATGACGACGTGAAACGCGGGCTCAAGACCTTCGCGACGCTGAGCGGCAACCCGGAGGCGGCGGGCATGTTGATTCGCAAGATGGACGACGATATTGCCGCCGTCGTCGATAAAGTTCCAAAGCAACCGTTGCGCGTTGCCGTCCTGCACTCGACCGCGCAGGGCTTGACTGTTCAGCTTGACGGCTCAATCGCCGGCTCAATCATCAAGATGTTGGGTTGGCAAAACGTCGCCGCCGATATGACGCCGCTTGCCAAAAATCCCGACGCCGCACCCTACAGCATGGAGACGCTCGCCGAACAAAACCCCGACGTCATTTTCGTGACGAGCATGGGCGACGCCGACGAGATCAAATCGAAAATGATTCAGGCAATCGAATCGAACGAAGCGTGGCTGGCGATAGGCGCGGTCAAGAACAATCGCCTGTACTTCCTGCCGCAAGATTTGTTCCTGTTGAGTCCCGGCTTGCGCTACCCCGACGCCGTGAAAATCATGGCGACGTTAATTTATCCCGACAAATTTAAGGAGTGATTTAATTGGCAATTTATCCGCCGTCGCCGCCGCACGAACGCTTGAACGTTTTCTTCGGCGACCTGTTCCGCGAAATGCGCAAGGCACCCCCGCAAGCTTACGGACAATTTCTCATGCGGACGGAAGAGGAATTCGAGCGGATCGGCTACCGCGATGCAAATCCTGTGTGTGGGGGGGTTGGAAAATATTTTAATCGTGCGGCTTGACGTTATCGGCGACATGGTTTTGACTTCAGGCTTTCTGCGCGAGGCACGTGCAAATTTCCCGCAAGCGCGTATAACTTTGGTCGTTGCGCCGTTTATTCGACCAATGGTTGAGCTTTGCCCCTACGTCAACGAAATTTTGACTTTCGACAGAAACGCGCTTGCCGGCAATTTTGTCGAAGCCTTGGAGAAAGTCGCGGTCTTTTGTCGCGAAAACTTGTGGCAGAAAAAATTTTCAATCGCCTTTTCGCCGCAATGGAGCGGATACAATTTTCCAAGCCTGTTGATGATGTGGTTGAGCGGCGCACGCGAACGCGTCGGTTACGGCACAAATTCCCACAACGTTTACATGGGGCATTCAGTTGAAAACTTGCAAGCACAGGATGATTTTTTCCTCACGAAAAATATAGTAATCCCGCAAGACATATTAACCGAGGTCGAACGGCATCTTTACCTTTTGACGGGGAGCGGCTTTAAAGTAAACGAAACGCACATGGAGCTTTTCTACGGCGCGCAAGACCTTCAACGTGCCTGCGAGTTGCTTGAAGACATCCCGCCGCATTGCAAGAAAATTTTAATCGGAATCGGCGCGGGCGACGCCAACAGAAAGTATCCCGTCGAAAAACTTCTTGTCGCGCTGAAAGAGCTTGCCAAAAAAGATTTGGTTTTCGTCATCGTCGGCGGGCGGGCTGAGCTTGACGATGCGAACTTACTTGAAAAAAATCTGCCGCCCGAAAAAGTTCTCAATCTCGTCGGCAAGACGACCCTGCGCGAGACCGAAGCGGTTGTCGCGCAAGCGGATTATTACGTCGGCAACGATACGGGCGTCATGCACATGGCAGCGGCCGCTCAAATCCCCGTGCTTTACATTTGTCGCGAGGCGTCCGACAGGAAAGATATTGTGCCGGGCATTTTTAGTATCCTTAGACGTTTTTATCCTTGGCAAACGAAATCAATTATTCTGCAACCCGCACACCCGCTCGACGACTGCGCGACCTTGCCGCCGATTTACGGCTGGTGTCATCACCGCGAGGCGCACTGCATTACGCAAATCCCGTCGCACGCTATCATTAAGGGTTTTGAGAAATTGACAACGCTTTGATTTGAGGAGTGACTTCAATGGCAATTTATCTGCCGCCGAAGCCGTACGAACGCTTGAACGTTTTTTTCGGCGACTTGATTCGCGAAATGCGCCAAGCACCGCCGCAAGATTACGGACGCTTTTTGATTCGCGCGGAAGAGGAATTCAGACGACGCGGCTGGCGCGACACCAACCCTGCGGGCGTGGAAAATATTTTAATCGTGCGGCTTGACCTTATTGGCGATACGATTATGACGTCGGGCTTTATCCGCGAAGTGCGTGCAAACTTCCCGAAGGCGCGCATAACTTTAATCTGTTCGCCAACGACTTTGCCGATTGTCGAGCTGTGCCCCTACGTCAACGAGGTTTTGACTTTAGACAAAAAGTCGCTCTTCGGCAGTTTCGTTGAGACGTTTGAAAAAATCGCGGTCTTCTGTCGCGACAACCTCTGGCAGAAAAAATTTTCCGTCGCCTTTTCGCCGCGCTGGTTTAGCGACACGATTATCGAATTGCTTACGGTTTGGCTCAGCGGCGCGCGCGAACGAATCGGCTAAGGCACGAATCCTTTCAAGAGTTGGCTCGGAGACCCGCCGCCCGAAGTTGCCGCGCAGGATAATTTCTTGCTGACGAAAAATATCACTACGCCGAAAGATATGGTAAGCGACGGCGACAGAAATTTTTATCTGTTGGCGGCAAGCGGTTGCGAAGTCAACGAAACGCACATGGAGCTTTTCTACGGCGCGGAAGACCTTCAGCACGCCCGCGAATTGCTTGAGGACATTCCGCCGCATTGCCAAAAAATCTTGCTCGGTATTGCCGCAAGTGACTTAAACAAAAAGTATCCCGTTGAAAAATATTGGGTCGCACTTAATGAGCTTGCCAAAAGAGATTTGATATTCATCATTGTTGGCGGGCGTGAAGAAATTGCCGAAGCAAATTTTATTGAACAGGGTTTGCCGCGCGGCAAAGTTATAAACCTGGCGGGCAAGACGACGTTGCGCGAAACCGAGGCGGTTATAAGTCTTGCGGATTGTTATATCGGGCACGACACGGGCATAATGCACATGGCGGCGACGGCGAAATTGCCTGTGCTTGTCCTGTATCGTGAGGCTGCCGACAGAGAAAATATTTTGCCGCCGATTTTGAGCGGCTTTGGTCGTTTTCCGCCGTGGCAGACGAAATCGGTTATCTTGCGTCCCGCGCACCCGCTCGACGACTGCGCGACGTTGCCGCCCGTTCACGGTCACTGTCACCACCTTGAGGCGCATTGCATTACGCAAATCCCGCCGCACGCCATCATTGAGGGCTTTGATAAATTAATGACACTTTGATTGGAGGATTTTGCATGGAAAATTTTTTCGACAACTTGATTCAGCAAATGCAAGCGCAACCCGATAAAGCCGTCCGCTTGATGATTACCGCCGAAGAGGAATTCAAACGCGCAGGTTATCGCGAAGACGTGCCGGGCGTGCCGAATATCTTAATCGTGCGGCTCGACGTTATCGGCGACATGGTTTTGACTTCGGGTTTTATCCGCGAGGTGCGTGCCAATTTCCCGCAGGCGCGGATAACGTTGGTGTGTTCGCCCGCCGCTTACCCGATTGTCGAACTGTGCCCCTACGTCAACGAGATTTTGACGTTCAACAAAGATTTGCCCGACAGAAATTTCGCGACGAAGTTTGAACGAATCGCGGCGTTCTGCAAGGAAAATCTTTGGTCGAAACGTTTTGCGCTTGCGTTCTCTCCGCAATGGGGCAGTGACAATTTGCCGGGCTTGCTTATGGCGTGGCTCAGCGGCGCACGCGAACGCGTCGGCTTCGGCACGAAACCCTACGGCGGTTGGGGCTTGGAGGTGTCGCCGGCTGATGCGGCATTCGATAACTTTTTGCTTACGAAAAACATCGTGACGCCCCGCGAAGTCGTTTCGGAGGTCGAACATCATTTCTATTTGTTGCAGGCGGTCGGGCTCGCAATCAATCAAGACCACATGGAGCTTTTCTACGGCGCGGCTGATTTTTTGCGGGCGCGTGAATTGCTCAAGGACATTCCGCCCGCGTGCAAGAAAGTTTTGTTGGGAATCGGCGCGGGCTTCGGCAGCAGACAATATCCCGTCGAAAAACTTCTCGTCGCGCTGAAAGAACTTGCCGCAAAAGATTTGTGCTTCGTTATCGTCGGCGGGCAGTCGGAGCTTGACGACGCCAACACTGTCGAACAGGGCTTGCCGTCGGGCAAAGTTTTGAATCTTGCGGGCAAGACGACGTTGCGCGAGACCGAGGCTGTTATCATGCAAATGGATTATTACATCGGCAACGATTCAGGCGTCATGCACATGGCGGCGGCGGCGAAAGTCCCCGTGCTTGCCATCTATCGCGACGCGCAGGACAAGGAAGACCATTTGCCGGGGCTCTACAGCGAATTCAGACGCTTTCCGCCGTGGCAGTCAAAAGCGGTTATCTTGCGTCCCGATCATCAGCTTGAAGACTGCGCGGCGAAACCGCCGATTTACGGCTGGTGTCATCACCGCGAGGCGCATTGCATAACGCAAATCCCGCCCGAACAAATCGTTGAGGGCTTCGCGGCCTTGGAGGAGCTTGAAAGCAATGAGTAATGCGCAATGCGTAATGCGTAATGAACTTGTCCCTTGTCCCTTATCCCTTGTCCCTTTTATCGATACGCATTGTCATCTTGAGGACGAAAATTTTTCAGCCGACCGCGCAGAGGTTATCGCCCGTGCAAAATCGGCGGGCGTCGAACGCATTATAAATTTCGGCAGCACGTTGCGGAGTTCGGTTGCCGTCGCGGAGCTTGCGAAAAATTTTTCGGAGCTTTACGCGGGCATCGGCATTCACCCCGAAGAGATTGACGACTTCGACGAAAACACTTGCACGCGCCTTGCCGAGCTTGCATCTGATGAAAAAGTTGTTGCAATCGGCGAAATCGGCTTGGACTATCATTGGGAAAAGGATTCGGAGCGGCGATTGATTCAGCAGAAAATTTTCGTCGAACAGTTGGATTTGGCGCGGCAGTTGCATTTGCCGGTATGCGTTCACGACCGCGACGCGCACGGCGACACGCTCAGGATTTTGCAGACGGAGGCGCGTGACCTGCACGGGGTGTTGCATTGCTATTCGGGCAGCTTGGAGACGGCGCGCGAAGTTTGGAAGTTGGGCTGGCTTATCGGCGTCGACGGTCCTTTGACGTTCAAAAATTCGGCGAAGGTGCCCGAAGTCGTCAAAGCCGCGCCGCGCGACATGCTGTTGATTGAAACGGACGCGCCGTATCTTGCGCCCGTGCCTTATCGCGGCAAACGCAACGAGCCCGCTTACGTCGTCGAAGTAGCAAAAAAATTGGCGGAGGTGCGTTGCGAGACCCTTGAGGAGGTCGCCGCCTACACCACCGCCAACGCGCAGAGGCTTTATTGTTCAGTTAGGAGTTAGGAATTAGGAGTTAGGAGTTGGAGAAACGATTTTAACTCCTAACTCATTTTATGACGTGATAATAATTTTTTTGATTGAATCGCGCTTGTCGAACCACGGAGCGTTTTCGTCGTGCGACAGGCTTTTTAATTTGTCCGCGTCGATTATAGTGAGGGTGTCGCCGTCCAGACGCCACTGCAAGCCGTCGACAACGGGCGCAACCGTCGGCACAATCTTCGCGTGATTGACGGCACGCAAGATGTCTTCAAAGCCGCAACCCGCCGCGCAGTAAATCGTTTTCGGATGAGCGCAGTGGTTGAACACGTCGTTGCCAATTTCCTTGACGGACGCGGGAATCGTCACTTCCGTCAGGCTCTCGCAATTCTCGAACGCCTTGGAGCCGATTCGTTCGACGCCGGCGGGCAATTCGACTTCCTCAAGCCGCTCGCAACCTTGAAACGCCTTGACGCCGATTGTCTTGACGCCAGCGGGGATTTTCACTTCGCGCAAGCCCGCGCAGTTGCTGAAGGCGTCATCGCCAATCGCAACGAGACTCGCGGGCAACTTTATGCGCGACAAGTTCCAACAGCCGCAGAACGCCGACTTGTCAATCGTTACGACGTTGGCGGAAAGTTTTATCTCCTCCAGCTTGCCGCAAAAGACGAACGCGCTCATGCCGATTTCCGTGACGCTGTCGGGAAGTTCAGCCCGCCGCAAGTGCCGCCGCCCGTCATAATATGAATTGCGACAAGTCGCGGTTCTTGGCAATGTCGCTGAGCCGTTCGTCGACGTAAGCCGCGTCGATTGTGACTTCGGTCTTGCCGTCTTTAACCATGTCGGGCGCCTTGAAGGAAACTTGCTCCAACAGCTTTTCAAGCAACGTGTGAAGTCTGCGCGCGCCGATGTCCTCCGATTGCTCGTTGACGTGTTCGGCAAGGTCGGCAATGCGTTCAATCGCACTCGCTTGGAAGTCAAGCGCAAGTCCTTCGGTCTGCAACAACGCTTTGTACTGCTTGAGCAACGCGTTTTGCGGCTCGGTCAAGATTTTCTCGAAGTCCGCCTTGAGCAACGACTTGAGCTCGACGCGAATCGGGAAACGCCCTTGCAATTCGGGGATAAGGTCGCTCGGCTTGGCGGTGTGGAACGCGCCCGCCGCAATGAACAGTATGTAATCGGTCTTGACGGGTCCGTACTTCGTCATGACGGTTGAGCCCTCGACAATCGGAAGAATGTCACGCTGAACGCCCTCGCGGCTGACGTCGGGGCCGGAGCTTGAACCTTTGACGGCAACTTTGTCGATTTCGTCAAGGAAGACGATGCCGCTGCGTTCGGCAAGCTCGACGGCGGTTTCGCTGACTTCCTCCATGTCAATAAGCTTTTCGGCCTCTTCCTGTTCCAAAATCTTGCGGGCGGTGGCGACGGTGACTTTGCGTTTGCGCATGCGCTTGGGCATGAGACTGCTGACCATGTCCTGAAGGTTGTCGCCCATGCCTTCAAGACTTGAACCGCTGAACATGCCGACCATAGGCTTGGCGTGATCTGCGACTTCAAGCTCGATAACCTGTTCCTCAAGCTTGCCCGCCATAAGACGTTTGCGGACGAATTCGCGACCGGGTTTTTTTGCAGTGTCTTTATCGGTGTCCTCGGCGGGCGGCGTTTCGGATTCGGCGTTCCCGAAGAGTTTGCCCAACGGATTTTGCGAACGCTTGGGCTCCGGTACCAACACGTCAAGCAAACGTTCGACGGCGTTGGCGGCGGCTTTTTCTTTGACTTCCTCGGTGCGTTGCTTGCGAACCATGCGCACGGCAGTCTGAACAAGATCGCGGATAATTGATTCGACGTCGCGCCCGACGTAACCGACTTCGGTGAACTTCGTCGCCTCGACTTTGATAAACGGTGCCTTGACGAGCCGCGCAAGCCGACGCGCGATTTCGGTTTTGCCCACGCCCGTCGAACCGATCATCAAAATATTTTTCGGGATAACGTCGTCGCGCATCTCGTCCGGCAATTTGTGACTGCGCCAGCGGTTGCGCAACGCGATAGCCACGGATTTTTTTGCTTCATCCTGCCCGACGATATATTTGTCCAGCTCCGCAACAATTTCGCGCGGGGTCTGGTCGTTCAAGCCCAATTCGTTGGAAATTTTTTTCGTGTCTGCCATTAAGCGTGTCCTCCTCATGAAAGCTCTTCGACGATTATGTTTTGATTCGTGAAGACGCAAATATCCGCCGCGATTGAAAGCGACTCCTTGGCGATTTCGGAAGCCGTCATCTCGGTGTGCGCGACCAGTGCCCGTGCCGCCGCCAACGCGTAGAAGCCGCCCGAACCGATTGCCGCAACGTCGCCGTCGGGCTCAATCACTTCGCCGTTGCCGGAAAGCAAAAGTATCGTGTCCTTGTCGGCGACCAACAACAACGCCTCAAGCCGCCGCAAGATTTTATCGGTGCGCCAGTCCTTGGCAAGCGCGACCGCAGCCCGCTGAAGGTGCCCGTGCGTCGATTCAAGTTTCTCCTCGAATTTTTCAAACAGCGTGAAGGCGTCGGCGACCGAGCCAGCGAAGCCCGCGATAATTTTGTCGTGGTACAAGCGTCGAACTTTTTTTGCGGTTGACTTCATGACGGTTGAGTTGCCGAAGGTAACTTGCCCGTCGCCCGCCAACGCAACATGCCCGTCGCGCTTGACCGCAACTATCGTCGTCGAATGAAATTCCATTTATATCAGCTCCCTAAATTTTTCAATGTCGTCAAGTGCGCGCGCCGCCAAGCGTTCCTTGCGGAGTTTCTTGCGCGTGCGGTCTTCAAGCGGCGGCAACAATCCGAACGTCACGTTCATGGGCTGAAAGTTTTCCGCGACCGCCGTCGTTATGTAGTTGGCAAGCGCGCCGTGACAAGTCGTCGGCGGGAAGATTAACGGCTCAAGATTTTTTGCAAGCCGCGCCGCGTTGACGCCCGCCATCAAGCCCGATGCCGCCGATTCGACGTAGCCTTCGACGCCCGTGATTTGTCCCGCGAAAAATATTTTCGGCTCGCCGCGCAGTTGGAACGTCGGCAACAAAACTTTCGGCGAATTGATGTAAGTGTTGCGGTGCATGACGCCGAAGCGCACGAACTCAGCCGCCTCAAGCCCCGGTATCATTCGGAAGACGCGCCGCTGTTCGCCCCAAGTCAAATGCGTTTGAAAGCCGACCAAATTGTAAAGCGTCGCCTCGCGATTGTCTTGCCGCAACTGAACGACGGCGTAGGGTCTGCGTCCCGTGTGCGGGTCAGTCAAGCCGACGGGTTTCAAGTTGCCGTAACGCATGGAGTCTTCGCCGCGCGCAGCCAACACCTCGACGGGCAAGCAACCTTCAAAAAAAATTTCGCGCTCAAAGTCGTGCGGCTTAGTCTTTTCGGCGGCAAGCAATTCTGCGCGGAAGGCAAGATATTCGTCGCGTGTCATGGGGCAGTTGATGTAGGCGTCGTCGTCGCCTTTGCCGTAGCGCGAAGCTTTGAACGCTTTGCCGAAGTCAATCGAATCAAGCGTGACGATTGGAGCCGCCGCGTCGTAGAAATAAAAATCGTCGCCGCCCGTGAGCTGCTTAATCTCTTCGGCAAGCGCGCCCGCCGTCAAAGGGCCGCTCGCGATAATCAACACGTCGTCGCAGTCAAGGCTTGTGACTTCCTCCTCGACGAAGTTGACGACGGCTTTGACTTTCGACGTGACGAGCCGCCCGAATTCGGTACGGTCGACAGCCAACGCGCCGCCCGCCGGGATTTTGGTTGCGTCAGCCGCCGCCACTATCATGGAATCAAGGCGACGCATTTCCTCTTTAAGGACGCCGACAGCATTGGTCAAGCCCGCCGCGCGCAGTGAATTGCTGCAAACGAGTTCGGCGAAGTCAGCGGTTTTATGAGCGGGCGTGGATTTTGTCGGGCGCATCTCGTGCAGGACGACTTCGACGCCGCGTTTTGCGACTTGCCAAGCCGCCTCGGAACCGGCAAGCCCCGCGCCGATTATGTGAACTTTATTCAACACTTGTCCCTTGTCCCTTGTCCCTTGTTCCTTGTTCCTTACGATTCTTGCGCGCCTCGGCACGACGTTTTATCTCAGCCAAAATTTTATTCATCGGGTGATTTACGCGCGTCGGGCAAGCCTCGTTGCCGCAATAATACATAGGCACGCGGTCTCTAAACTTGTGCGCGAACATCGTCGCCCCGCACTCCTTGCACGTTATGGTTTGCGGCTCGTCCCACGTCGCGAAGTCGCACGACTGACAGCAATAGAAAATTCGTCCGCGATTCAAGGTACGTTTCGCCAAACTCCCGCCGCATTTCGGACACGTCTGCTTGAGCAGCTCCAACAAGGGCTTTGTGTTTTTGCAATCGGGATAGCCCGAACACGCCAAGAACGCGCCGTAACGTCCGCGACGAATGACCATCTTGCGCCCGCATTTTTCGCAGATCTCGTCCGATTCGACGACGGGCTCGTTTTGCGGTTGAGCGTCTTCGCCCAAAGTCGCCATTGCCTCGTCGAATGCCGCGTTGAACTTCGTGCAGTAGTTTCCAATGACGGTGAGCTTTTGCGCTTTGCCCGCCGCCACGTCGCGGACTTGAGCATTGACAGCGTTGTAAGCCGTCGCGCTGAAAACCTCGTCGAAGAAACCCGCCAAAGCGTCAAGCACGCGTTGACCAAGCACGGTGATTTTGTAAGCCGAATCCTCCGCCGCAATGTATTTGCGTTTGAGCAGGCTGGCGACGCCGACCGAATAGAAATCAGCCCAATCGACGCCCGCCGCATCAAGCGCAGTCATCAACTTTGCGTCGTTCGTTGAGCCGTCAAGCTCAAGCGTCGCGGCAAAATTTTTGTCGGTAAGGCGCGTGTAAATCAAACTGTACAGCTTGAACTGATATTCGTTCAGATATTCCTTAACGGCGTCGGGCGTGCGTCGTTCGCTCGTCAAGGAAATGTCTTTGCCGTGCGGATAGGTTATCAAGCCCGTGCAGCCGTCCTTGTCGAAGCTGATACCCTCGTAAAGCTGATCGGCGATTATCCGCGTGCGCGCCGCCGAAAAGTGCAATTCAGTCAGCGCGAGTTCTTGGAGCGTCGCGGGCGTCAGCGAAGGGGCAAGGGGCAAGGGACAAGGGACAAATTGTTTTGGCTCGGCGAACAACTTGAGCAACATGGCGCGGAACCTGCCGACTTTGACGCCGCGCCAGATTTTTCGCGCAAGGTATTCGCCAATCTTGTGGCTTACGTATTTGTCGATTATCTGCTTGGTTTGAAAGGCGTCCGCAAGATTTTCGTCAATGGGCTTTGCGTCCGCCAGAGCCGCCTTGAAAGTGTCGCGCGTGAGTTCGTCGAGCCGAATCCTGCAATGCGAATTGGGATTGATGCCGAAAATCGTACAACATTGCCGCGCCATGAATTCGCCCTGCGCGTCGGGATTCGTCGCCAAAAAAATTCTTCGGGCGTTTAGTGTTTCGCGCTTCAATTCGGCAAGCAATGAGCCTTTGCCGCGCACGGTGATGTAGTCCGGCGAAAAGTCGTCGCTTACGCCGATTCGGCTTTTGGGCAAATCTTTCAAGAAGCCGTCGGTTGACAGCACCGAATAATTTCGCCCGACAAATTTTCGGAGCGTCCGCGCTTTGGTTGTGCTCTCGACGAGTATCACCGATTTTAAGATTTTTCCTGCCACCTGTTCATCCTCCAATTTAGGAACTAGGAATCAGGAACTAGTGTCTAATTCCTGCTAGTCCCTAGTTCCCAGTTCCTAGTTCCTCACCTGCGTTTGTATCGCCCCGCGTCGTCGACGATTAAATTTTTCATATCAAGCGCGAGGATAATGTTTGGAAGCTCGTTGAGATTCAGTTCCTCAATCTGCATTAAAATTTCGTCATCGGTAATGTAACCGTCCGAAGGGATAATTTCAAAAACTTTCGCCGTAATGCCGTCAAGCTCGACGACTTTGGCTGGCGGCGCAGTTGCTTTGATGTCGTATTCGTCCAAAACGTCCTGTGCGGACTTAATGAGCGTCGCGCCGTCGCGAATCAGTTCGTTGCAACCTTCGCTTTTTTCGGCGTAGATTTGACCGGGGATGGCGAAAACGTCGCGCCCGTAATCGCCGGCGTAGGTGCTTGTAATTAATGCGCCGCTTTTGTGACCCGCCTCGACGATAATGACGCCGCGACTCAAGCCCGCGATGATTCTGTTGCGAGCCGGAAAGGTGCCTGGGTTCGGCGGAAATTGCGGATGGAATTCGCTCATGACGACGCCGCTTTCGGCTATCTGCTCCAAAAGTTTTTTGTTTTCGCGCGGGTAAATAAAATTTATGCCGCAACCCAACACGGCGACGGTACGCCCCGATTTCAACGCGCCGCGATGAGCAAATGTATCAATGCCGCGAGCCGCACCGCTTACGACCGTCAAGCCTGCCGCCGCAAGTTGTTCGCCGAGTTCCAACGCGACGCTTTGACCGTAACGAGTATTTTTACGCGAGCCGACAACGGCGATTCGTTGAACGACCGGAGCCAAATTCCCGCGATAGTAAAAGGACATGGGCGGGTCATTGATTTCCTTTAGGACGGGCGGATAGTCGTCGTCGTTGATACTGCAGACGCCGATTCTTTGACGGTCGCAGTAGGCGGCGAGATTATCGGGCGCGTCGGGATGTTGACAGCGAAAGGCAATGAACGCTTCGAGTGAATTTTTACGGACGCCTGCTTTGTGAAGGTCGGCTGCGTCGGCGAACCAAGTCGCCTTTGCACTGCCAAAGAATTCTACGAGATGTGAGATGCTTTTGTTGCCCAAACCTTCCGCGCCGCCGAGTGCCGCCATAAAATATTTTTCCATGCCTAATCCCTAGTCCCTATAATTGCTTTTTCGCGCCGTATAATATCACAAAAAATTTTTACTGCAAATTTTTCGCCGTCAAGTGACAAATTTTTTTAGGGACAAGGTGTCAGGGGTCAGGGGTCAGTTTTTTTTCTTTTCCCTTGCCCCTGTTCCCTTATCCCTGCATCTGTGCTAAACTTAACGAAAAATTTTTCGGGTGACTGCAATGGAAAAAACTTATCTGTACTTTCAGCCGCAATACGTCGGCGAATTCAAATGCGACGGCACCAAATGCAATGCACGCTGTTGCAAGAGCTGGACAATCGACATCGACGAAAAGACGTTCGAGCAGTATTCGCGGGCGGAGAACGCGCAGGACATCACTTGCCGCATGAAATTTGATTCGGAGCGCAAACGTCACGTCGTGACGCTGGACAAACGCGGTTTCTGCCCGTTTCTCACGGAAAACAATTTGTGCCGCCTGCAACGCGACCACGGCGAAGAATTTCTGTCGACGACGTGCACGACCTACCCGCGTTACACCCGCAAGCTCGGCAGATTTTTTGAACGCGCATTGACGTTGAGCTGTCCAGTGGCGGCGGAAATGATTCTGTTCAGCGGCGAGCCGATACAAGCGGGCTTCGTCACGGTCTCGGAGAAAATTCATTCCGGCGGCGGCAAAATCGTCATTACCGACGTCAAATGCTCGCAAATCATGGCGGAGCTGTGCTTTGAAATCCAAGGTGCTATAATCTCAATCTTGCAGGAGCGACGCCTGACAATCGATCAACGGCTTATCGTGACGGGCTTTTTTCTCGACAAGCTGCAAGAATTGTTGTCGACCAAGCCCGCCGACAACGCTCCACCGTTCGCTGTCGTGCGCAGTGTCAAGCAATTAATCGCGTCGTACAATCCGAAAGTGTTCCTTCGCGAGAGCGTGCCGCCCGTGATTAAAAGCATCGCGCTTGACGTGCCGAAATTTACGGAGCGTATGCTTCGGTTGGTGAATATTTTTTGCGGCAGGAATTTTTCCGCACAAGACAGACGGCTTATGCTTGCCGCCCTTGACGCCCTGCAACTTCGACCCGACGGAAAGGATTTGTCGCTTGAAAAAATCGCCGACGGCTACAAAAGACACGCCGCCGAACGGAAAAATTTCTTGGCGCAACGTGCGACGCTGTTGGAAAATTATCTCGTCAACGAAATTTTCATGAACGCTTACCCGTGGCGTTTCAAGGCGAGCCTTACAAAAAATTTCGCCGTGTTCCTCATGACGTACAAAATTTTTGAACTGATTCTGTTCGCCGGGACGCTCAAGGGCTTGACGAGTCGCAACGACCTGCTGAATACGATTACGCTGTTCGCGCGGCGCACCGACCACAACGGCAAATTCGGCGAGGAAATTCTTGCTTTGCTTAAAGACGACGACAACCTTTTTGCCTTGATGGAAAGTCTGCTTGAAGGGAGCGATTGACTTGATAACGCCCGAACTGTTGGAGCGGATAAATCACTTGGCGCGCAAGAAACGCACAATCGGCTTGACGGACGAGGAGCTTGCCGAGCAAAAGGAACTTTACAAAATTTATTTGGCAGCGATACGCGAGCAGATGACGAGCCTGCTTGACAGTATCGAATTCGTCGATGTGGAGGTAAAAAAATGAGCACAGTCGGTTTTATCGGCGGCGGCGCGCTTGCCGAATCAATCGTTCGCGGAATCAGCGGCAAACTCTTTGCGCCGAACGACATTTTTGTTTGCGAGTTGCGGAGAGCGCGTTGCGACGAGTTGTCGGCGCGTTACGGCGTCAACGTTTCGACGACAGCTGACTTTTTGGGCGCGGTTGACTTGCTGATTGTCGCGGTCAAGCCCAAAGACGCCGCCGAAACTTTTGCGTCGTTGCAAGGCAAAGTTCCTGCGTCGACGTTGATAACTTACACGGTCGCGGGCTTGAAATTGGCAAGCGTCGAAAAAATTTTGCCCGCCAACAAAATCGTGCGCGTCATGCCCAACGTCGCGGTCTCTGTCGGCGAAAGCATGACGGCTTACACGCTCAACAAACTTGCCGCGCAAGACGACGACGCCGTAAAAATTTTCTGGTCGACGTTGGGTCGTGCGGTCGCGGTCGAAGAAAAGCTGATGGACGCCGTCACGGGCTTGAGCGGTTCGGGACCGGCTTACGCGTTCCTGATGATTGACGCGCTTTCTGACGGCGGAGTGGCGGCAGGCTTGTCACGGACGCAGGCGATTGAACTTGCGGCACAAACATTGCTCGGCGCGGCGAAGATGGTTTTGCAATCGGGCGAACACCCCGACGTTTTGCGCGACAAGGTAACCAGCCCCGCCGGCACGACGATTGAAGGTGTGCGCGTCTTGGAACGCGGCGGCGTGCGTTCTGCGCTGATTGAGGCGGTGCTTGCGGCGACGGACAAATCCAAATCGCTTTGACAAACAAAAAGCAACGTGACGTTGCATCCTGTTGACGCGTTGCCACGTTGCGATAATTTGTAATCACTTGCCGCGCTTTGCCAAGCGTTGGAGATATTTTCCGTACTCGTTCTTCAAAAGCGGTTCGGCGAGTTTTAAAAGCTGCGCGGCGTCGATGTAGCCCATGCGGAAGGCGATTTCCTCAATGCAAGAAATTTTCAAGCCCTGTCGCGTCTGAATGGTGTGGACGAACGCGCCCGCCTGCAACAACGATTCGTGCGTGCCGGTGTCGAGCC
The DNA here is from genome assembly GCA_947304355.1 of uncultured Selenomonadales bacterium. Classification (GTDB taxonomy): domain Bacteria; phylum Bacillota; class Negativicutes; order Selenomonadales; family Selenomonadaceae; genus Quinella. The sequence continues at coordinate 75,578 of CAMZAX010000003.1, read as the reverse complement.
AAGCGTAACCGCGCCGCATTTTTTCCACGCGCAACGATCCGCGTTCAAGGTAAATTTTGTTCACGTCGGTTATTTCGAGTTCGCCGCGCGCCGAAGGTTTAATCGCTTTGGCAACGTCGACAATGTCTTTGTCGTAGAAATAGAGTCCCGTTACGGCGTAGTTCGAGCGGGGCTCTTTTGGTTTCTCCTCAAGGCTGACGGCTTGACCTGTTTCGCGATTGAATTCGACGACGCCGTAATTTTGCGGGTCGTTGACGTAGTAAGCAAAGACAGTCGCGCCTTCGTCGTGAGACGCCGCCCGCTGAACGAGCTTTGCGAAATCCGAGCCGTAAAAGATGTTGTCGCCCAGAACAAGCGCGCAACCTTCGCCGTTGATGAATTCTTCGCCGATAAGGAACGCTTGCGCCAAACCTTCGGGCTTGGGTTGCACGGCGTAGGAAATCTTCAAGCCGAGTTGCGTGCCGTCGCCGAGCAGCGCGCGGAACAGCGGCGAATCTTGCGGCGTCGTGATAATTAAAATTTCGCGTATGCCCGCCAACATCAGCGTCGACAGCGGGTAGTAAATCATCGGCTTGTCGAAGACTGGCATCAGTTGTTTCGAGACGACCTCCGTGAGCGGATAGAGACGCGTGCCCGAACCGCCCGCTAAAATTATTCCCTTGCGTATCATAAAGTTGCCTCCTTTGCGTTTCACGTTAGCAAAGTTTTCGGGCGAAGTCAACAGGCGGCGCGACCTTTCTTCCGTCGCATGAAAGGTTTCAAAGAATCATTTGTTTAAACTTCCTTTCTTTGCTTGCCCAAAGAAAGGAAGCGAAAGAAAGGGCACCTCGCAGGGGCGTCGCCGCACGCAACATCCTGTTGCGACGCGGCGAAGGGCGCGCGTCCATGCGCGCCCCAATTTTCGCGTCGGGAATTTTTTTGCACCGTGTATGAAATTTGCATGGACTGTGTTATAATCGACGAAATTTTTAGCAGAGGAGTTTTCAGCATGAAAATAATTTTGACGGGCGACCGACCCACGGGCAAACTTCACCTCGGTCATTACGTCGGCAGTTTGCGCGAACGCGTGCGCCTGCAGAATTCGGGCGACTTCGACGAAATTTACATTATGATTGCCGACGCGCAGGCTCTCACCGACCACGCGGGCACTCCCGCCAAGGTGCACGAGAATATTTTGAACGTCGCGCTGGACTACCTTGCCGTTGGGCTTGACCCCGCAAAGTCGACGATTTTCATTCAATCGCAAATCCCGCAGCTGTTCGAGCTCACGGCGTACTACATGAACATCGTCACGGTGTCGCGCCTGGAACGCAACCCGACCGTCAAGGCGGAAATCGCACAGAAAAATTTCGAGACGAGCATACCCGCAGGCTTTTTGTGCTATCCCGTCAGCCAAGCGGCGGACATCACTGCCTTTGACGCCAATCTCGTGCCCGTCGGCGAAGACCAAGCACCAATGCTTGAACAGACCCGCGAAATCGTCCGCAAGATGCACGAACTCTACGGCGACGGAATTTTGGTTGAGCCCGAAATTTTTTTGCCGCAAAGTCAAGTTTGCAGACGCTTGCCCGGCATTGACGGCAAGGCGAAGATGAGCAAGACCCTTAACAACGCGATTTACCTCAGCGACGACAGCGCGACCGTCGCCGCCAAGATTAAGGACATGTACACCGACCCGACGCATATCAAAATCAGCGACCCCGGGCACGTCGAAGGCAACGTCGTCTTCACGTATCTTGACGCCTTCGCGACCGACACCGACAAAGTTGCCGAACTCAAGGAACATTATCAACGCGGCGGACTCGGCGATGTTGCCGTCAAAAAATATCTGCGCGGCGTGCTTGACGAGACGTTGGAGCCGATTCGCCGCCGTCATGCCGAATACGAGGCGCGTCCCGACGAAGTTATGGACATCCTCAAGGAAGGCACCAAGAAAGCACGCGCAAAGGCGTCGCAAGTTCTCAATCGCGTCAAACGTGCCATGAAAATCGATTACTTCAACGTGTAAGGAGATACGCCGCATGAAAAAATTTCTAAGCCTTGCCCTAATCGTCACGCTGATTTTGACGCTGACAGCCTGCGCGGACGCCGCAGAGAAAAAGCCGAAAGTCAAATTCAACAAGCGACAACTCAAAAAAATTGAACTCGTCGAATCGCCGCGCCACGGCAACCCGATGATCGTCCTGCGTGAAAATTATTCCGACGTGCCGATAATGGGCGAACCCGTCGCCACGCAAGACCAGATGGTAAACTACATCAACAAGCGCAACCCCAATCCCAAGCTCAACTGCACCGTCAAGCAACTCGTGCACCTGTACTACTTCGAGGCGGGACGCGAGGGCATTCGTCCCGACATTGCGATTTGCCAAGCGATTAAAGAGACGGGCGTTTGGGGCTACGGCGGCGACGTCATTCCCGAACAAAATAATTATTGCGGACTGGGCACGACCGGCGGCGGCGTCAAAGGCGCGTTCTTCGACACACCGCAACTGGGCGTTCGCGCGCACATTCAACACCTGCTGTCCTACGCGTCGAAACGTCCGCCCCGTGTCGAAATCGTCGACCCGCGTTACGAGCTGATTCAAAAATTCCGCCCGCAAATCTTCGGCAAGCTCACCAAGTGGACGGAACTCAACGGCGTGTGGGCTGTCCCCGGCAACCATTACGGCGAAGACATTTTGAACTTGTGGATGCAAGCGCAGATGCCCGACGCCTCCGAAGCCTCAATGGACGCTGCCGATTTGAAAGTCTTGCTTGAAGACGACAAGGCGGCGGCTTACGTCTATCGCGGGCTGGTCAACATGGAACGCGAAAATTTTTACTCCGCAATCGCCGACTTTGAAACCGCGTTGGAAGCCGAGCCCGAACTCACGGAAGCACTCTTCGACCTTGCGTTGGCGCAGGAACAAATCAACAAGCCCGACGCCGCCATTGCGACTTACGACAAACTGCTTGCCGTCGACGATAAATTTGTTGACGCGTGGAACAATCGCGCGCGGCTCAAGCTTGCCAAGAACGACTTCAAGGGCGCGATTAAAGATTACGAAGCCGCGCTTGCCATTGAAACGATTAACGCCGACGCGTACAACGACATTGCCGTCGCTTACTTCCGCCAGAAAAAATACGACGACGCGTGGGCTTCACTTGAGAAGGCTGCCGCACAAAGTTCGACCAATCCCGTTGTTCAAGCCAATCACGAAAAGTTCGCCGCCTGCGTCAAAATCAAGAAGTAATTTCGGGAGGCGAAACCTTTGATTATCAATGCAACGTCCGCTCCGATTGACAGGCAATTTAATTCTGTCATTCCGGGACATGCCGGCGTTGAAATTCTTTTTACGCTCGGTGCAGGCTCTTATATTGGCGATTGCGACGTAAATTTGTGGGCAGAGAATATCAATTCGCCGCACATTTTGATTGGGCGATTCAATTCGTGGGCTAACAGAATCAGCGTTTTCATTGGCGGCAATCACTCAACAAGAAACGTCACGTCCTTTCCGTTTGATGTGCAGAGAATAATCGGCGATGTTTTTGGCAGCGATAATCCGCAAATTAAACCACTGCCGTACAAACGCCCGAATCGCTTTCAAGTTGTTGTCGGGCATGACGTTTGGATTGGTCGCGGCGTTACAATTTTCGGCGGCGTGAAAATCGGCAACGGCGCGGTTATCGGCACAAATGCCGTCGTCGCGAAAGACATTCCGCCCTATGCTGTTGCCGTCGGCAATCCTGCGCGGGTCGTGAAGTATCGTTTCGACGCGGACACCGTTAAAAAAATGCTCGCCGTCAAGTGGTGGAATTGGAGCATGAAAAAAATCGCCGACAACCTTCCGCTCATGAATGACGTTGAAAAATTTTTGGAAGCTCACTATTCGCCCGCGCTTGACGAATTCCCCGAAGACGACATCACGCGCCAACTTGGCAACATAATGACGCATTGGGGGGGGGGGTATTTATCATCTTATCGCCGACTTTCGAGCCCTTCAGCCGCTGTGGCCTAAGGTCTTGCACGACTTCGGCGAATCGAATCGTAAGGACGCGTTGCTTATAATTTGGCTCGGCTCTGACACGACGATGGAAGATTCACGAGCTCTTACGGCGGCAATCAATCTTTGCGGCGACGCCGGGAAAAGAATCGCGACCGTCTTTGCGCACGGCTCACAAATCTTTTCGCCCGCCGCACTCCGAAAAGGCACGCACTTTATCACGACGCGCGACATGACGACGCTTGAGGCTCTCGATTATCTTTGGGACACAGACGTTAAAGTTGTCTCCGCGCTCGACGACGAAATTTTTGAACGATAAAACGACGGCGTGAAAAAATGTTCGCACAAATGGAAATTACCTGCTATAATTGGCGGCGAGATTCAAACCGAGTCTCGACCGTCAAATTTTTTTGAGAGCGAGGAAGCATTGATGAACAATTCATTGCCGCCCGATAAATTAAATAACCACATGACCGAGCAAGAATCTGCGCGGGAACATTTTCTACGGACGATAACGCAAATGGAGGGCGCGTCATTGCTTTTGCGCGAAAAACACGACGGACGATTCGAGGCTGTCTTTGTGTCGAAGGGTTTCGCGCGCCTCATGCAGTGCACCGTTGACGACGCGTTGAAACGACTGAACGATCGCAGCGTCATTATCTTCACGCACCCCGACGACCGCCTTGCCGTCAAGCGCATGTTGCGCCGCCGCGTCTCCGAGGAAGGCACAAAGGATTTGACCGTCCGCCACGTCACAGCCGACGGGCAAATCGTCTGGTGCAACATAAGTTTCACGTTCATTGACGATTTCGACGAGCATTACGTTTACTGCACGTTCTTTGACGTGACGAGCGTGAAAGTCTATGCGCAACGGCTACAAGCGACGTACATGTCTATCGGCGACAATTTCTATCGCGCCAACGAACGGACGTTATCCATGTTTCGCGCCAACCTCACCCGCAACAAAATCGAAGACATGCAAGGGCGCGACTTGTTCGGCACCGATTCCGTGATTCGCCCGTATTCCGAGCTGATTCACCTGCGCGCCGTCAACTACCCGATTGCCGAGGAGCGCGAACGTTTTCTTGCCACCTTCGACGCGGCGAACATCAAAGCGCGATTCCTGCGCGGCGAAACGCAACTGTCAATGTATCTGTTCTCGCGGCGCAAGGACGGGCACTATTGTTACGTCAATTACCGCGCGGTCTTCACGCGCCACCCGATTACCAACGAGATTATAATTTTCATCGCGGAGCAGGAAGCCGGCAAGGAGAAGGTCGAAGGCGCATTGCTTGATAAAATTCTTGCGCGGCAATTCGATATGGTTGCCTACCTCGCCAACGACAAATACAGCGTGGTTGTCGGCGACGCCGCGCTTATCGGCAAGGGCTCAATCTTCCCGACGACCCGCGAAGGCGTTTACGACGACTACCTTAAGAATCAAGTTATCCCGGTGCTTGTCGACGACGACGGCAAGAAAAATCTTATCGACGCGCTTAAGCTCTCGACGATTCGCGCAAAGCTCAAGACTGCCGAACCTTACGTCGTCAACATCGCCTGCAAAATCGGCGGCGAAATTTTTTATAAGCGGCTGGACTTTTACGCCATTGACCCCCGCGCAGATTTTTACATCCTGCTCAAAAGCGACACCACCGCGATTCAGCGCAAGCAAATCGAACAGAACAATCGCCTGCGCGCCGCCCTTGACCAGGCACGTCAAGCCAACGTCGCCAAGACCGCCTTCCTGTCGCGCATGAGCCACGAGATTCGCACACCAATGAACGCCATTATCGGGCTTGACAACATCGCCTTGCACGACAAAGACTTGACGCCGACACTTAAAGGTTACCTTGAAAAAATCGGCTCAAGCGCACGCTACCTGCTGACGATTATAAACGACATCCTCGACATGAGCCGTATCGAATCGGGGCGCATGAGTTTCCGCAACGAAGAATTTTCCTTCACGTCGTTCGTCTACCAAATCAACACGCTGATTGATGCGCAGTGCAAGGACAAGGGCTTAACCTACGAATGCAAAATGAAAGGCGACATCGGCAAATATTATATCGGCGACGACACAAAGCTTGAACAGGTTTTGATTAACATACTCGGCAACGCCGTCAAGTTCACGGACGCGGGCGGCAAAGTCACGCTTACAATCGAATGCACCGCGCAATACGACGGGCAATCGAATTTCCGATTCACGATTAAGGATACGGGCGTCGGCATGAGCAAAGATTATCTGCCGAAGATTTTCGAGCCCTTCAGCCAGGAAGACGACACGACGACTTCCAAATACGGCGGGTCGGGTCTCGGCTTGGCGATAACGAAAAATATCGTGCAGATGATGAACGGCTCCATAACCGTCGACTCGGCGAAGGGCGTCGGCACGATTTTTGAAGTCAATCTGCCGCTGAAAGACTCCGCCCGCTCCGATTCGGACGACGCGCACGAAATGCGCCCGCAAGATTTTTCCGTGCTGATAATCGACGACGAACAGCTTGCCCGCGAACACGCCAAATCCGTGCTCGGCGAAGTCGGCATAAACGCGGACACCTGCGCGGGCGGCAAAGAGGCACTTGAATTGATAAAGACGCGTCACGCCCGCCGCAACGATTACAACTTGATTCTGGTCGATTGGCTCATGCCCGAATTGGACGGCATCGAAGTCACGCGCCAAATCCGCGAAATTCTCGGCAACGACACAACGGTTATCGTGCTGACCGCTTACGATTGGTACGAAGTCGAGGAAGAGGCACTGAAAGCCGGCGTCGATACCTTCATGGCGAAACCGCTTGCGTCGACGAACGCGCTTTACGAATTCAAGCAGGCGTTCAACCGCAAGAAACAAGCCTTGCCCGAAAAGAAAGTCGTCGATTTGACGGGACGTAAAATCCTTGTCGCGGAAGATATGCCCGTCAACGCCGAAATCATGATGATGATTCTTGAGATGCGCGGCATGATTTCTGACCACGCCGAGAACGGCAAAGTCGCCGTCGAAAAATTTGCCGCGTCGCCGCCGGGCTTCTACGACGCGATTTTAATGGATATCCGAATGCCTGTAATGGACGGACTGGAGGCAACGGCTGCGATTCGCGCGCTTGACCACCCCGACGCCAAAACCGTGCCGATAATCGCAATGACCGCCAACGCGTTCGACGAAGACGTACAACGCTCGCTGAAAGCCGGCATGAACGCGCACTTGACAAAGCCCGCCGACCCCGAACAACTTTACGCGGCTCTGCAAGAATTCATTCACGATTAAAAAAAATCCCCGACGCCCGTTTAGACGTTGGGGATAATTTTTTTGCCCGCAAAAAAGATCATAAGATTAGAAGATCACAAGATCATAAGTAACAAAACTTTTAATCTTGTGATCTTTTAATCTTGCATTTATGCCGACTGCCAAGCTTTGGTCGCGTGATTGAAACGATAAGCCGAGCCGTCCGCAAGCATGACCGTCGCGCTGATTGCCTCCGAACTTTGAACAGCCACGACGTTGCCCGTGTTGAACGCAATGCCGATTGTGCCGTTTTCTTCAGCCGTCGCAACAATGTCGCTCAACGTTGAATCGTTCAAGTGCACAATGTCGGCCGCCGACGTGTTCAGGAAGAAGTCCGCGCCTTGATTTTTGCCGCCGATGAAAATGTCCGTGCCGAGACCGCCGAGCATTGCGTCCGAAACAACGTCCGCACCGCCCCAAAGCTGGGAGCCGCCGTCGCCCGCATAGATTGCGTCTGCGCCCGCCGAGCCGTTGATAAGTTCAAAGCCGCCGAGCCCGCGTCCGTCGATAATGCCCGCCGTCGTTGCCGCATATGCTTTGACGAAATCGTTGCCCGCCGCGTCCGTGAGGTCGATGACTTTGTCCGCCGCGTTCTGAACGACAAGCGCGCCCGTTGTCGAGCCCGCGAAGAAGTTTCCGGCGCCGTCGAAGAAAGCCCCCGTGTATTGCGCGCCGAAGACAATCCTTTCGCCCGAAGTGTAATCGCTGACGACTTGATTGCCGCCCGCGTATACAGTTTGGAGTGAGGAGGTAGGAGTTAGGAGTGAATTCGTCGTCGTCTGATGATTTAATTGCGCCACCGGGTCGGGAAGCGTCGATTGATTTGCGGTCGTGGCGTTCGCGGTGGTTGAATGTTCATTGCGTATGTAACGGTAGTTGTTGCCGCCGCTTGAGACGTTGCTTGAAGTCGACCTGCCCGAAGAACCGCTTGACGACCTGCCGCCCGAAGCCGCACTTTCACGCCCTTCACTGCCCGACGTGCCGCCCGACGTGTTGCCGCCGCTGCCCGAATTGCCGCCGCTTTGACCGCTGCCCGAATTGCCGTTGTTGCCCGACGAACTGTTATTGCCGCCGCCGTTGTCGTTCGAGTTGGAGCCGCCGCCCGACGTGCCCGACGCGCCGATTATGACGTGTTCGGGGTTGTCTCTGAAGCCCTTGAGCGTTATCGTATTCGCGCCGACATGAATGATAACGTCGTCGCCGCTGGGAGTAGTATCGGCAGAATAGGTGTCCGTGCCATTCAATCTGAGCGTCGAATTTAAGCTGAGCCCCCAAATGGTATCGTCGCCGTCGCCCGTCGAGTATTCAATGAAGCTGTTCGTGCCGTTGCCCGACAAGCTGATAACGTCGTTACCCGTGCCCGCGTTGATTGTCGCGTTGGTGCCGCTGTTTGAAATGGTGTCGTTGCCTTCGCCGCCGATAATTGTGACATTTGTGCCGCTGTTGTCAATCTCGTCGTCGCCTTCGCCGCCGATAATTGAAACGTTGTTGCCTTTGTTGTTTTGAATAGAATCGTTGCCTGCGCCGCTGTTGATTGTGACATTGTTGCCGCTGTCGTTTCGAATGAAATCGTCGCCTGTGCCGGTGTTGATTGTGACGTTGTTGTCGTTATTGTCGCTGAATTTGTGATTGTAAATATAATTTTTACCCTCTCCGCCGTCGATAGAAACGTCATTGCCGTCATTGTCAATGGTATCATCACCGTCGCCGCCGCTGATTGTAACCGAATTATCGTCGTTGCCGCTGTTGCGTATTTGGTCATTGCCCGCGCCGCCTGAAATTGAAACGTAAGGACTAAGATTTTCAAGCTTATCGTTGCCGTCTCTGCCGTTGATTGTGGCTCCTGCTCCGATATCGCTGATGATGGGTTGCTCGTCACTGAAAACTTGTATTGTTGCGTTGACACCGTTGTTGATAAAGTAGTCGTCGCCTTCGGTAAGATCTATGAATCTGCTCATTACACCCTTACCGTAAGGCACATATGCCGACAAAGTTGCCGCATCCACAAGTCTTACAGATTCCGTGCCGACAGCAAAGACCAAGTCATTGCCGACCATATAACGAATGTAGTTGCCGTCCTCGATGCTAAGCTCGTTTTTCTCGTCAAAGCCCCAAACGGTATCATTGCCGTCGCCCGCCGAATACAGAACCATATTATTTCGTGAACCGCTGAGCAAGCTTATTTGGTCGTCGCCTTTGCCGCCCTTGATTGTGCCGTTCAAACCGTTGCTTTCAATGGTATCGTCTCCTGCAATATCGTAAATGTAGATGTTGTTACCCGTGTTGCTGATTAAATCGTTTCCGTTGTCGACTATAATTTCAACATTATTGCCGGAGTTGGTTATCGAATTGTCACCTTGTCCGTCAATATGGACATTGTTGCCCGTGTTGGTGATTGAATCGTTTCCGCCGTATAAATAAATTACTGCGCCTTCGAGCGTGTTAAAATAAAATTCGTCATCGTTGGTGAGCGGAATAATATTGTCTTTTTCGCCCGATGCTCTTTCAAGACCCTCGATGTTGACGGCAGATGACAAGCTTACCGCGTTCCAAAGTAAAATTTGCCCTGTGCCGACGTTAACGATGATATGATTACCGTTGTTGCTTATTTGTGTAGAGTAGGTGCTTGTGCCGTTGCCGATTTGAATTGTGTCTGTCGCTTTAAGTCCGTCCAAGGTATCGTATCCGTCGCCTGGCTTGTATTCGATCAAATTATTTTGCGCCTCTTCCGACAGGACGATTATGTCGTTATCCAAACCTCCGCTTATAAGAGCATTGTTGCCGTCGTTGTAAAGGGTGTCGTTGTCCGCGCCTCCACGTAATGTAACTTTTTCGCCGCCGTAGTAATTTGTATCGCCATTGGAGATATAATCGTTGCCCGTGTCGCCGCTTATTGAAGCATTCAAGACATAATTATAAACATGATCATCGCCGCCAAGAGCCGCAACCGTCGCGCCTGCGACAGTGTTTTCGAGCGAGTCGTTGCCTTCAGTGAGCTTTATGAATTTACTTTCCGTGCCTGTGCCTTCAATGTTGACGGTCGACAAAGTTGCCGCGTCAACGAGAAGGACGAATTCTTTACCGACAGCCAAGACAACATCATTGCCGATCGTCGAACGAGTGTATTCGCCGCCCGAAATACTAAGTGTAGTGTTCGAGTCGAAACCCAAGACGGTATCGTTGCCGTCGCCCGAAGAATATTCCATCAAATATCCTGAATCGTCGTCGTCATAATCGTCGTCGTCGTCATAATCGTCGAAGGCATCAGCACCAAGCAAGCTGATTATATCGTCGCCCTTGCCGCCGTTGATTGTAAGTCCTGAGGCATTAGATATTCCGATTGAATCGTTACCATTACCGCCGCTGATTGAAACTGCTGCAAACAAAGTGCTGACGAAACCGTTATGAAAAATGAAATCGTCACCGTTACCCGCGTCTATTGTAACGTACGTATCCTCGTTGGTAATACCGTCGTCGCCGTCGTCGCCGAAGATTATAACATTCGAGCTTATATTGAAAATTCCGTCATTACCTGCGCCGCAGTAGATTGTAACATCGAAGCCTCCGTTTTCGATATAGTCGTTACCTGCGCCAAGATTTATTATCACATCGTCGCCGTAGTTTGTGATTTTGTCTTTGCCATGCCCGCTATTGATTGTAACATCGAAGCCGTCGTTGTAAATGTCATTGTCGCCGTCACCCGCGTTAATCTGAACTTCCTCTCCATAGTTGGCAATGGCATCGTCGCCGCCGAGAGCCATAATCGTCGCGTTTCCGTCGTAGTTATCATAACCGTCGTCGCCTTCTGTGAGGAGGATTAAGTTACTGCGTTCGCCGTTGATTTGAAGACCGTTTTGCGCCGCGCCTGTGAGCGTGATTGAATCGAAGCCGACTGCAACGATGAGGTCATTGCCGACAATCGCGGGCGTGAATTCGTCATCCAAGATGTTTAAAATGCCTTCGTTTCCCAAGCCGATAATTATGTCGTTGCCGTCGCCCGTCGAGTATTCAATGACGTTTTCTTTCGTCGCCGCGTTAAGGCTGATACAGTCGTCGCCCGTGCCGGCGTTGATTGTAACGAAGTTGCCGCTGTTGTTAATGGTGTCGTCGCCTGAGCCGCCGCTGATTGAGGCAAGCAAGCCCGTGTTGGTGACGGAGTCGCCGCTGCCGCGCGCGTCAATCGTCACGCCGTATTCGCCATTGCTGATTGTATTGGGTTCGTCGTCGCCTTGAATGAATTTTGAAACCGCGTTGGTTTGCGGGCTTGCCGTCGAAACATCAACGGTTTGCTGAGCCTTGAGGCTGTCGGCGAAGAGTTGCACCCAATAGAAGCGCAAATCGGAGGGATCCTCGTCGTATTCGTTGTAAGCCACGCCGAGCTTTTGAAAGTTGTCGCGCAGAATATTTTCCCTGTGGTCGTCCGAATTCATCCACTCCGCCACGACTTGTTCGGGGAAGCGCGCGCCGCTGTAGAGATTTTCGCCGGGGAAGTTGTACTTACCGTCAAGCACGGTGTCATAGTAACCTTTGTTGTCGGGGCGCGTGTGTTCGTAATCGTGCATTGCCGTGCCGAGGGAAGTGATTTCCTCGACGCGAATTTCTGCACCCGCCGTCAAGCCGTCGGACATTGTCAGCGCGGAGAGATTTTGTCTTTCGCGCACGTCGTTGGTGAGATCCAAAACTTTCCACGCCCGGTCTTCGGTGTTGCCGTCGAAGTAGTCGTTGTCGCGGATGCCTTTGAGCGTGACACTGAACAGCCCGCCGCCGTCGCGAAGGATGACATCATTGCCGCTTGTCGTGGTGTTGAGTTGCGGCGCGGCGGTGTCGTCGAAGTTGACGATAATTTTGTCTTGTGCAGGGTATAAGTCTTCGATTATTGCTGAAAGTTTTTTGTCGGCGGAATAGGTGAGCTCGAAAGTATCGGAGCCTGCGCCGCCGCTTAATGTGCCGTTGCCGCCCGACATAATCAAGCTGTCGTCGCCCGACCCGCCGACCAAAAGCACGTCGCTCTTGTCGCCGCTCGTGAGGGTGTCGTTGCCCTTGAGACCGTAGACTTGTGTCTTGTCCGCGCGGGCGTTAAGCTGATTGGCGTTGCCGTCGCCGTGAAGAACTTCAGCCAAGAAAATCATCTCCTTTGGATTGAGGTTAAATTCCGCGTAGTAATTCGCCGCACTTGTTCCTAATTCCTTGTCCCTAAAAATTGTAGACAAGCGAAAATCTTTGTGCTATATTCTGCAAACGGGAGGCGAAAGGTTGTAATGAGTGCGACGGAAAAAGTTTTAACGGGCAAAACAGCGTTCGTAACGGGCGCGTCACGCGGCATAGGTCGCGCAATAGCCCTGCGGCTCGCTGCCGACGGCGCAAAGGTCGCTTTGAACTTCGCAAGCAACGGCGCGAAAGCCGAAGCTGTCAAAGCCGAAATCGAATCGGCGGGCGGCTCGGCAATGCTCGTTCAGGGCGACGTTTCCGACTTCGCGACGGTAACTGGGCTCGTCAAAAAGATTGTCGACGATTGGGGGCGGCTGGACATTCTGATAAACAACGCCGGCATTACCCGCGATAATCTCCTGCTGAAAATGAGCGAAGACGACTTCGACAAAGTTATCGCCACGAACTTGAAAGGCGTGTTCAACTGCACCAAAGCCGTCACAAAGCTGATGATGCGGCAACGCGGCGGGCGAATCGTCAACATGTCAAGCGTCGTCGGGCTCAAGGGCAACATCAGCCAAACAAATTACGCGGCGGCAAAGGCGGGCATAATCGGCTTCACGAAGTCTGTTGCGCGCGAATTGGCGTCGCGCGGCGTCACGGTAAACGCAGTCGCGCCCGGGCTTATCAACACCGATATGACTGCCGCATTGTCGGAAAAAGTCAAGGAAGTTATGTTGCAAGAGATACCTGCGGGACGAATGGGAACTCCCGAAGACGTTGCCAATGCAGTGGCGTTCTTGGTATCGGATCAAGCGGCGTATATCACAGGTCAAGTCTTGTCGGTCGACGGCGGGCTTGTCATGTGAACGCGGCTTGGAAAGGAGGTGTCATGCGTGTCAACGTTTGAACAGGTAAAAAGAATCGTTAAAGAGCAGCTTGGCGTCGAAGAGGACGAAATTCAGATGAGCTCCACTTTCGTCGACGACCTCGGTGCCGATTCTCTGGACATAGTCGAATTGATTATGGCGTTTGAAGAGGAATTCAACATTGAAATCCCCGACGAGAAAGCCGAGAAAATCAAGACTGTGGAAGATGTCGTCAAGTACATAGACGGAGAAACCAACGCTTGATTCAGGGACAAGGATTAAGGGACAAGGGCAAAGTTCAAAACTCTTACCCCTTGTCCCTTGTCCCTTTTCCCTTAGGAGGATTATCCTTGAAACTACCGGAACTGAAAATAGGCAACAAGACAGCAAAAATCCCAATCGTGCAGGGCGGCATGGCAATACGGCTGTCAACGGCGCGGCTGGCGGCGGCGGTCGCCAACGAAGGCGGCATCGGGCTTATCGCGGCGTCGGGCATGGCGCATGACGAATTGCGCTACGAAATAAAATTGGCGCGCTCCTTAACCGACGGAATAATCGGGATAAACATCATGGTCGCGGCAAGCGATTTCGCGAGGATTGTTCATACGGCAATGGACGCGGGCATCGATTTAATCGTTGCGGGTGCCGGTTTTTCGCGCGATATTTTCGGGCTGGGCAGAGCGTCCGGCACGCCGATAGTCCCGATAGTTTCTTCAGTCAAGCTGGCGAAGATTTCACAAAAACTCGGCGCGGCGGCTGTCGTCGTCGAAGGCAAAGAAGCCGGCGGACACCTCGGCACCGATATTTCAGTCCGCGAGCTGATTGAGCCGATTCGCGCCGCAGTCACCATCCCCGTAATAGCGGCGGGCGGCGTGCTAACAGGCAAAGATATTGCCGACGTGCTGAAAATGGGCGCGGACGGCGTGCAAATGGGTTCGCGTTTCGCGGCAAGTCTCGAATCAAACGGCGCGCCGAGCCTCAAAGAATATTACCTCAAGTCCAAACCCGAAGATGTCGTCGTCATAAACAGCCCCGTCGGCTTGCCCGGCAGAGCAGTACGGACGCCGTTCTCGAAGCGCGTGATGGAAGGCAACGTCCCGCCCAAAACCTGCGATTCGTGCCTTAAAGCCTGCAAGCACAACTTCTGTATCGTCAGAGCACTCACGCGGGCGCAACAGGGCGACTTGGAGACGGGCTTGGTCTTCACGGGCGAATACATGCCGCGTATCGAAGAAATCTTGCCCGCCAAAGAAATCATACGACGTTTGGTCACGGAGGCGGAAAAATTTTATCAGCCATAAAAAAATCCCCGACGGTCGCAAAAGACTGCGGGGAAATTTTTTTGCCGCGTTCAAACAAATTCGTCAGCCGAAAAACAATTTGAACACCGCTTGAAATTGCTCGTGTATCGATTGCCACGCCGGTATCAGCGACACGCCGAAGAATAAAATATAATTCAAAACCACCGCCGGCAACGACCGCATCGCGACGGAGTAAAACGCCAAAGTCTCACACACGCACCAAATCGCCAACTGCCACACATCGACGACCAGCGCGTCTTTGTACGCCGAATAAATCAGCACGCCCGCGATTATCATTATCACGATTGACAGCGCGAGTATCCATTTGAAGCGCGGCGTCATGTGGAAAATCCCGTTGCCGTTTTCGTCCTTGACCTCGTCGAGCGAAGTCACGTCAAAGCGCGCGTCGCCCTCGTTGCGCGGCGACCGGTCGGTTGTCTTGTTTAAATTGTCGTCGTTCATGAAACCCCCCTCCAATCGAAAAGATTTTAAAATGACGCCCGCCCTTAGTCAAGAAAATTATTGCAAAGGAGCTGACCGCTTTGAATACACCAACTGACGAGTTGCAAGAAATTTTATCGGCGATAAGTGCCCGCGACGAGAAAGCTTTTCGTGCCCGCGTCGACCTGAAAAAATTCATGGACATCGGTTACGACGAAACGACCGACTTCCTTGCCGATAACTGTGCCCGCTTCCACGCGCTTTACCCGAAGGATTTGTTTTTCAAGTTCGGCTCGACGATTCTGCGCCTGTACAACGACAAATTTCGCGGCGTGCACCTGGGCTTGATTAACAAGATTATCGCCGCGTACTTCGACGGGAGCTTTAAGGACGCGCAAACTTTTTCAGCGACGCCGATTAAATTTCTCGCCGCCGAACTTGACCGCTTGCTTAAGGCTGTCCGCGCAGATTTCGGCGAAGAAAAAATTTCGGGCGACAAAGCGACGCTTGCCGTCAAAATGGTCGGCGACGGCTCAAATTACGGGCGCATGATAGGCACGCTGAATTTCGTCCTGGAGTTCGCCGGGCGCGGCGACTCGTGGCGACTTCACAAAATAAAAAATGTCGAAGAACTGGTTCCGCCAATCCTCGACATTGCAGAAACTTATTGGCCAAGCTCGTGGGATTTGGGCATCAAGCTTTGACCGTCAGCCGAAACGTTCTTTGAAGTCCGCAAGTTCGTTTTCGGCTTTTTCTATTTCGGCGGGCGGCGTCTTTTGCGTCTCCTTCATGAAGGTATGCAACAACACGAACGAATCGCCGACCCACGCCGCGAATAAAATCCTGTCGCGCAAGGGACGCAACTCCCAAATTTCGCCTCGCACGTGCTTGACGAATTTTTCATTTGCACGAGTACCGTTTTCTCTAAGCTGGTCTATGCAATCCATCACATTATTAAATTTTATGCGGCTGTTTTTATCGTCTTTCAATGCGAGCTTTTCAATATATTCGAGCACAGGCGAATTGCCGCGTCGATTTTCATAAAAGGTAATTCTGTACAAAGCTTTTACTCCTCACGCCGTCGCGAAGTTCTGCGGCGCAAAAAATTTTTCGTTATCAGTTGCCGATTGAGTGCCAAAATCTTCGTCGTAAATTCTGCTGAGCTCTTCTTCGTGTTCCGCGTCCAATTCGTTACAAAGACGCTCATATTCCTGTTCGTTAATGTCGCCGCTGTCTTTAGCTGAAATCAAATCGCTGTGTTTTTTGACCCATTTGTCGCTTGTTGCAATTTCTTTCGGCGTCATAAGTCTGCGGCGAAATTCATCGTCGTAAACCAAAAGTCCTTTCTCGTCACGCATCTTTATCACCTCCTATTTGTTGCGCCCGCAGCAGTTTTTGTATTTTTTGCCGGAGCCGCAGGGACAAGGGTCGTTGCGTCCGATTTTTTTGCCGTCGGCGGTTTTGGCGCGCTTTTGAGCCTCGGCAGGCGAAGTGTCGTCGCCGTGAGACGCCCGCGCATTTTGCAAGCGGTCTTCGACTTTTGCCTGTTCGCGGCGGACGGCAGCTTCAGCCTCGCGCGTATCTTTGGCAGTCGGTTCGGGCGGAGCTTCGTCGTCGTCTTCGTTAGCGGGCGGAGCCTCGTTCTGCACAACAGCCACATGATACATCGTCGTCGCAATCTGGTCTTGAATCGCGCCTTCCATTTCCTCGAACATCGCCAACGCCTCGATTTTGTATTCGACGAGCGGCGCGCGTTGCCCGTATGCCCGCAGGTTGATGCCTTCGCGCAACATGTCCATGTGGTCAAGGTGTTCCATCCATTTGTTGTCGACGATTCGCAACATGACGACCTTTTCAAGTTCGCGCATGACTTCGGGCGTAAACATCGTCTCGCGCTGCTTGTAGGTGTCTTCCGCCAATTTTTCCAGACGTTCTTTGAGTTCGTCGCGGCTGAGCTTTTCAAGTTCCGAAACCGTCAACGCTCCCGGCGGCGCGAAAATTTTTTCGGCGTCCTTGATGAGTTCGTCAAGCTGCCATTCTTCGGGATAAAGCTTTTCGTTGGCGTATTGGTTCAGCTCCTGCTTGATGATGTGGTTGACCATGCCGCGTATGTTGTCGCGCAGATTTTCGCCGCGCAGAATTTTTTTGCGTTCGCCATACATGATTTCGCGTTGCTGATTCATAACGTCATCGTACTCAAGGACGTGCTTGCGTATGTCGAAGTTGCGTGCCTCAACTTTTTTCTGCGCGTGTTCAATCGACTTGGTAATCAGCGTGTGTTCAATCGGCTCGTCTTCCTCCATGCCGAGCTTGTCCATGACTTTGCCGATAGCCTCCGACGCGAACAGACGCATTAAATCATCCTCAAGCGAAATATAAAACCGCGATTCGCCGGGGTCGCCCTGACGCCCGGAACGCCCGCGCAACTGATTATCGATACGCCGCGATTCGTGCCGCTCCGTGCCGATAATGAACAAGCCGCCGAGTTCGGGGACGCCTTCGCCGAGCTTGATGTCGGTGCCGCGTCCTGCCATGTTCGTCGCTATCGTCACGACGCCGCGCTGACCCGCGTCCGCAACGATTTGCGCTTCCTTTTCGTGAAATTTCGCGTTCAAAACGCTGTGGGGTATGCCGCGCTTTTTAAGATAGCCGCTGAGCTCTTCGGACTGTTCAATCGACGTGGTGCCGATAAGGACGGGCTGACCTTTGGCGTGAACTTCCTCAACCTGCGACGTGACGGCGCGATATTTGGCGCGTTTGTTCTTGTAAACAACGTCGGGGTGGTCGACGCGGCGCACGGGCTTGTTGGTCGGTATGACGACAACGGGCAACTTGTAAATCTTCAAGAATTCGTCTTCTTCGGTCTTGGCGGTGCCCGTCATGCCCGCAAGCTTGTCGTACATGCGAAAATAATTTTGGAAAGTTATCGTCGCCAACGTCTGTGACTCGCGCTGAATGCGGACGCCTTCCTTTGCTTCAATCGCCTGGTGCAAGCCGTCGGAATAACGCCGCCCCGTCATGAGCCGCCCCGTGAATTCGTCGACGATAATAATTTCGTCGTTGCGGACGACGTAATCGCGGTCGCGTTTCATTAACGCCTTTGCACGCAACGCCATGGTGAAGCAGTGAGAGTACTCGATATTTTCGGGCGCATAAAGGTTTTGAATGCCTAGGAACTTTTCAATCTTGGGAACGACTTCATCTTTGGGCGCAACGGTCTTTTGCTTTTCGTCGACAGTGTAATCGTCGCCCTCGCGCAGCTTGGAGACGGCGCGCGCCATGACGGCATACATATCGGTAGACTTCGCGCCGGGACCCGAAATAATCAGCGGGGTGCGCGCCTCGTCGATAAGAATCGAATCAACCTCGTCGACAATGGCGTAATGCAACGGACGCTGAACCATTTGCTCTTCGTGGACGACCATGTTATCGCGCAGGTAGTCGAAGCCGAATTCGTTGTTGGTGCCGAACGTCACGTCGCAACCGTATGAATGCTTGCGTTCGGGGAAGTCCATGTCGTGCAGAATCAAGCCGACGCTTAAGCCGAGGAAGTTGTAAAGCTGACCCATCCATTCGCTGTCACGGCGGGCAAGGTAATCGTTGACGGTGACCATGTGTACGCCCTTGCCTTCCAGCGCGTTCAGATACACGGGCAACGTCGCGACGAGCGTTTTGCCTTCACCGGTTTTCATTTCGGCGATTTTGCCTTCGTGCAAGCACATGCCGCCCATCAGCTGAACGTCGAAATGGCGCATACCGAGCACGCGACGCGACGCCTCACGACACACCGCGAACGCTTCGGGCAGAATGTCAGTCAAAGTTTCGCCGCCGTGAAGTCTGTCGCGGAAGTTTTCTGTCATGCCGCTCAACTTGTCGTCCGTGTAGTTTTGAAAGCCCGACTCCAGCGCGTTGATTTTATCGACGGTCTTTTGAAGACGTTTAATTTCCTTATCGTTGTTGTCGCCCAAAAATCTTTTCAAGAATCCGAACAAAGTTATCACTCCTTTGGCAGGAACTAGGAACTAGGGACTAGTTTATTGCAAACGTTCAATCAAGCGGACAACCTGCGCGGCGGTCTCCGAAATGTTTTTAACGGCAACGGCTTTGTCCATTGCTTCGGCGAGCGTCATCGGCTTGCGCAAGATGGCAAAGGCGGCGTCGAGCCCCGCATCGTCCGAAATATCCGCGACAGAGCCGCCGAGCCCGACCGTCACGATTTTCGGGTTGAGTTTTTTTGCGAGCTTCGCCACGCCCGACGGTGCTTTGCCTTGCGCGGTCTGGAAGTCCAATCGTCCTTCGCCCGTGATTAAAACGTCAGCCGATTTCAAATCCGCCGCAATGTCGAGCGCGTCAAGCACCAAGTCGACGCCGGGCACGAGTTCGCCGCGCAGATACGCTCTGAACGCGAAACCCAAGCCGCCCGCCGCGCCGTCGCCCGCCACGGATTTTTCGTCGAGCTTGAGGAACGCCGCGCTTAAGTCGCCGAAATTTTTAATCCAGCCGTCCATTGCCGTGACGATTTCGGGCGTCGCGCCCTTCTGCGGAGCGTAGACAGCCGAACAGCCGTTCGCGCCCGTCAAGGGATTCGTCACGTCGCAGGCGATTCGGAAGGTGCATTCGCGCAGGGCGGGCAGGACGTTCGTGTCGTCAATCGCCGTGACGTTCGCCAAGTCGCGCCCGTAAATGCCGACGCCGAATTTGTAACCCAGAGCCGTCAACATGCCGAGCCCGCAGTCGTTTGTTGCCGAGCCGCCGATACCGATAACGAAGTCGCGACAGCCGTCGTCAATCGCGCGCCGAATCAATTCGCCGACGCCGTAAGTTGTCGTGTTCAACGGGTTGCGTTTGTCTTCGGGCACGAGCGGAAGTCCCGCCGCGTTCGCCATTTCGATGACGGCAAGCTTTTTGTCGACGACTTCGCCGAATTCGGCAACGACCTTGCCGCCGAGCGGATTGGTGACTTGAGCCGATTTCAACACGCCGCCGAGCCCGTCGACAATCGCGCGACAGGTGCCTTCGCCGCCGTCAGCCAGCGGAAAGATTTTCACGTCCGATTTCGGCGACGCGGATAAAATTCCGTCACGAGCCGCCGCGCCCGCCTCCAAACTGGTAAGAGAGCCTTTCAAGCTGTCAATCGCCACGATTATTTTCATAACTTAACCTCCAAGCGTCCGCTTAACCTGCGCGGCGACTTTACGCATGACGTCGGCGGTCTGCACCAGAGCCATGCGGACGAAGCCTTCACCGTGTGTGCCGAACGCGCTGCCGGGCGTAACCAAAACATTTGACTTGTCGAACAACGTCGTAACAAATTCTTCGGACGTGCCGAAACCTTTCGGGACGGGTGCCCACACGAACATTGTCGCCTTGGGTTTGTCGATTTGCCAGCCGATTGCGTTGAGCCCGTCAATCAGCGCGTCGATTCGTTCAACGTAAGCCGCGCGCGTCGCGTCGATGACTTCACGGGGGCTTTGCAACGCCGCAATCGCTGCCCTTTGAATCGGCAAGAACAGCCCGTAATCGATATTGCTTTTGAGGAGCTTGACGCGCTTGACGACTTCGCGGTTGCCGAGACAGAAACCGATGCGCGCGCCCGCCAAGCCGTAAGTTTTCGACAGCGAATTGAATTCGACGCCTACATCCTTCGCGCCGTCGAAGCTGAGGAAACTTCCGCCCGTCGAGCCGTCGAAAATCAGTTCGCTGTAGGCGTTGTCGTGCAGGACGACAATATCGTTGCGCTTTGCGAAGTGAATCAGCCGTTCGTAAAAGTCTGCGGGCGCGACGGCGGTCGTCGGGTTGTTCGGATACGAGACAACCATAAATTTTGCGCGGGCAGCGACGTCGGCGGGGATTTTGTCGAGTTGAATAACGTAGTCGTGCTCTTTAAGTTGCGGCATGTAAAAAAGTGTCGAGCCGGCTAATTTGGCACCGTCTGCGAAAATCGGATAGCACGGGTCAGGCACCAGCGTCAAGTCGCCATCGTCAATCAGCGTCAAGGCGATGTGCGACAAACCCTCCTGCGAACCCCACAGCGAACAAATTTCGGACGCGGGGTCGAGTTCAACGCCGTAACGTCGACGATACCAATCGGCGGCGGCGGCGAGCAGTTCGCGGCTGTCGGTTATCGCGTAGACGTAATTTTCGGGCTTGAGTGCCTCTTGAGCCAAAACCTGCATGACGTGCGCGGGCGGCGGGATATTCGGCGCGCCGATTGACAAATCGATAATCTCCGCGCCCGTTGAAAGTTTTTGTCGTTTCATTGCGGCGAGCCGGGCGAAAATGCCTTCGCCGAAAAGATTCATGCGCTTTGCAAATTTCAAAGTATCAACTCCCATCTGCCAAGATTATTCGCGCCGCTTGACTGCCTTCCTGCAAAAAAAATCCCCGACGTTTCAACACGCGGAGGATTTTTGTATTAGGGACTGTTGATAACTTTCAACAAGTGACGGTTATTTTTCCGCTTGACTTCGTTGTTGCGCGCTCGACGTACCGAAGTACGACTTCGCGCTTACGCCTCGTCATGCGAAAAAATTCCTCGTCACATGATGATTTTGAATTTACCGACACGCTCCGGATTCATTGCAAGTTCAAGTATTTGTCGAGCCACGCGGCGACAGCCTCACCGATGATTCGTTTGCCTTCGGCGTCGGGGTGCAAACCGTCCACCGATAAGCTGTCAATCAAATTGCCCGCGTCATCAGTCAATCGGTCGTTCACGTCGATAAAATTTTCTTGGCTGCGAATCCAATCGCAAATGAAACGCTGATGATCTTGCCAATCGGCGGGCGGCGGGTCAATGAATTGCACTCTGTCAATCTGCGCGGGATTGAGAGGCGTGGGCGTCAGGAAGACGGGCTTAATGCCGTTGCGTTCGCATTTATCGCGCAACGCCTGCAGATTTTCAACCGACTCCCAACCTTGAATGTGCGAACGGTAATCGTTGACGCCCGCCATGATGAACAGGACTTCGGGGCGGAAAGGCAAGACGTCGCTGTCGAAACGGTCAAGCAACTCCGCCGTGGTGTCGCCGCTCCTGCCCAAGTTCTTGACGGGAATGGCGCAATACGTTTCCCAGTTGTAAACGACGGTCGACGGGGGCGCGGAGATTGAGCCGCCGCCGTGAGTGATGCTGTCGCCCAACGCGCAGAATCTGATTTGGTGCTTGACTTCAAAGCTGTTCGATTCGTTGCGGGCAGACCAGTCTGTCAGCGGCAGATTGTCAGCCGTGAGCGCGCGCACTCGCCAAAAATATTCGCCCTCGTCAAGCACGGGCTTTTTGTCGTATAAGTCAAAGTCGTCTTCCTGTTGACGCGGCTGCGTGAAATAACGGCGGATAATCTTGCCGTCCTTTATGAGTTCAATTTCGTAATGATCTGCGCCGCAGGTCGGAATCCACGAGTACACGGGATAAATCGGCGGGTAAGCCATCTTGTCGAATTCGGTCGTCGTGCGCGGGGCGGTCGGGTTAGTGTCGATATTGCGAATCGGAATCTTGTTTTGGAGCGTCGCGCCTTCCAACGAAACTGCGTTGACTTGAAATTTCTTGTGCACGTCGTCAATCGGAATTTCAATGCCGTTGGTGTAAGCGAAGAGCGTCGCGCCGTCGATAAAAATTTCGTACTTGACGGCGTTGGGTATGATGTCCCAATGCAGGCGCAAAATATTTTCGTCGCGTTGAAGTGCCTCGGCGGCAACAGCCTGCGCGGGCGGTTCGGTCATGTCCTCCAAGTTCACGAGTTCAATCGCGGCGGCTTGAGCGTTTTTGTCCTGCGTGAGGTGATTGCTCGGCGCGCGGGCGTCGACGGTCGTGACGGCGGACTTTTCGGGCGCGAAACCCAAGTTGATAAAGCCGACGTTGGAAAAGCACAACGCAAGGGCGAAGACAATCGGCAAAGTTTTCAGCATTGCAACTCCTCCCAGCGCGTGTACAGTTCGTCGATTTCGGCAAGCTTAGCCTCGTGCGCTGCCGCCAGCTCCGTCAAACGTTCCGGGGCGACTGCGCCGTTTATCTCGTGCTCCAACATTTTGAGTTCCATTTCCGCCATTTTGATTTGCGCCTCGACTTTGTCGACTGCCTGTTGATTGAATTTGGGCGCGGGCGATTTGCGTTCGACCTGCGCGGCTTTGGGCTTCGGTTCGGGAAGTTTTTGCGCCTCCGCCGGGGCGAATTCTATTATTCGCGTCGCCACTTTGTCAAGCAGGTAGCGGTCGTGCGTGACGATTAAGATTGTCCCGTCGAAGTCTTGCAACGCCGCTTCAATCGCCTCGCGTGCCGGCAAGTCCAGATGGTTCGTCGGCTCGTCAAGGATTAAAAAATTCGCGCCCGTCAAAATTAATTTCGTCAACGCGACGCGTGTCTTTTCACCGCCCGACAAATCGGCAATGGGCTTTTCGACGACGTTGGCGAACAAATTCAAACGCGCAAGCTCCGAACGCGCCTGCCCGTCCGTCAAGCCGAATTCGTAATTGAGTTCTTCAAGCGACGTGCGATTTGCGTCAAGTTCCTCGTGACCTTGCGACAGGTAGCCGATTTTGACGCGGTTGCCGATTTTAATTTCGCCGCCGTCAGGTTTGAGCTCGCCGACGATGATTTTCAGCAGAGTTGACTTGCCAACGCCGTTGCGCCCGATTAAGCCGACCTTCTCGCCTTTGAAAAGCTCCGCGCCGAAATTTTTGATAATGCCCTTAAAGTTGACGCCGTTGAGAATCAGCACGCGATTGGCGGACTCGGCGGCGTCGTGCAGTCTGATTGCGGCGGTTTCAGTTGACGGCGGACGTTCAAGGCGTTCCATGCGGTCAAGCAACGTTTGACGCCCGCGCGCTTGTTTTGCTTTGACGCCGGCTTTGTTGCGCCGAACGAATTCTTCAAGCTTGGCAATTTCTTCCTGTTGTCGTTCGTAGGCTTTAAGCTCGGCGGCGTGTCGTTCCGACTTGAGCCGCACGAATTTTTCGTAGTTGCCGGGGTAAAGCGTCGCGCGACAATTTTCCATGTCCAAAATTTTTTCGACGCAATTCTGCAGGAAGTGGCGGTCGTGCGTGACGGCGACAACCGTGCCGCGATAATTCTTAACGAAGTCTTCAAGGAATTCAATCGCGTAGATGTCCAGATGATTCGTCGGCTCGTCGAGAATCAAAATGCGCGGCTCGTTTATCAACGCCTTGGCAAGAGAAATTTTCGCCGCCTCGCCGCCGCTGAAGTGATTCGGATTTTTTTCAAGCTCGGATTCGACAAAGCCCAGCCCGAAGAGAATTTTCCGCGCCATGAATTTTTCGCCGCCGCCCGTCAGCATTTCGTCGAGGAGCGTGGTTGCGGTGAAGTGCGGCGTCTGTTCGACGAAGCCGATGTCTTCAGCACGCAAGCCGCCGATTGTGCCTGCGTCGAAGTGTTCCGCGCCCGTCATGATTTTCAGCAACGTGGATTTGCCCGCGCCGTTCTTGCCGACGATGCCGACCTTTTCCCCGTCGAAAATCCGAAAGCTCACGTCGCGGAAGATAAGCCGTTCGCCGTAATATTTTGTAACGTTGTCGAGTTGAATCATTTATCTGCCTCTGAAATTTTTTTCGTCATGATAGCAGATTGAGGGACAAGGGACAAGGCGTCAGCTTTGTTGAAGATAATTTTGGCAGTCGGCGACCAATTCGTCGTAAAGCGTCATGGCGGCGGCGTGGTTCGCTTGGACGAATTCAACGTTGCCGTCCTTTGCCGCGAGTTCAAGTTTCTTTGCGGCCTCCGACATCTGCACGCCTCCGATTGACAGCGACGTTGACTTGAGCGCGTGAATCAGCACCGTGTAATTTTTCCAGTCCGCCGCGTCGAAGGCCTCTTGCAACGCCGCCTGCTTTTCGGGTTTCAGGTTGCAGAACATTTCAAGCATCTCTTTGTACATGTCAGGCATGTCGCCGCTGTATTGCAAGCCCAATTCCGTGTTCAGATATTTAAAGCCTGCCGTTGCGGGTTCTTGAATCTCCGCGACATGTGCGGCGGGTTCGTGAACTTTTTCGGGCGGCAAGTATTGCACCAACATTTTTTCAAGACTTTTGGGTTCGACGGGCTTGCTGAGGTAGTCTGAAAAGCCTTCGCGCAAAAACATTTCCTTCGCGCCGCTTATCGCGTTGGCAGTCAAAGCAATCGTCGGAGCGTCCTTGGATTTGTTTTCGGGCATTGCAAGTGCAAGCTTCAACGTCTGAATGCCGTCAAGCCCCGGCATCATCTGGTCAAGGAAAATCAAATCGTAGTGACGTTCGGCAAGTTTTTTCAGCGCGTCCGTGCCGCTCGCCGCCGTGTCGATTTGCACGTGCGTTTCCTTCAGCAAGCCCGCCACGACAAGCAAATTCATTTCGTTATCGTCGACTACCAAAATGTTCGCGTCGGGCGCAGTGAATGACGGACGATATTTTTCCTGTGCTGCAATCGAGTCTTCGCTGAACGAGCCGATAAGCTCCGTGCCTGTGACCTTTTGAGGAATCGTGACGGCAAACGT
This sequence comes from uncultured Selenomonadales bacterium, assembly GCA_947304355.1. Lineage (GTDB taxonomy): Bacteria > Bacillota > Negativicutes > Selenomonadales > Selenomonadaceae > Quinella. Next base: position 50,072 of record CAMZAX010000003.1, on the reverse strand, counting down.
CGAGCCTTCGCCGTAAACGCTGTCGACGGTTATCCAACCGTTCATCATCTTGACGAGCCTGTAAGTTATCGCCAAACCGAGCCCGGTGCCTTCGATGTGTTTATTTTTCTTCGCGTCGAAGCGTTGAAAGTCCGTGAACAATTTTTTTCTGTCGGCGTCGTGAATGCCCATGCCCGTATCGGTGACGCTGAGCTTGAGCAAAATTTCTTCGACGGCGCGTTGTTCAAAGTCGACGTTGAACGTGACGAAGCCCGCCTGCGTGTACTTGACGGCGTTGGTAAGCAAATTCACCGCGACTTGACGAATGCGCACGCTGTCGCCGAAAAGCTGATTCGGGATGTTCGGGTTGACGTTCACCGCGAAGGCAAGATTTTTCTGTTCGGCGCGCGGCTTAATCATGTTGACGAGGTTCTTGACGATTTCGGCAAGCGTGTAATTTTCTTCGACGAGTTCCATTTTGCCGCTTTCAATCTTGCTGAAGTCCAGAATATCATTGATAATCGACAGCAGCGATTCGCCCGCGACGGCGACGTTCTGCGAATATTTAATCGTGTCCGGTTCACGGCTCTCGCGCAAAATCATTTCGTTCATGCCGATAATCGCGTTAATGGGCGTGCGAATCTCGTGGCTCATGTTGGCAAGGAACGCGCTCTTGGCTTGGTTGGCTTGGTCTGCCTCCTGCTTTTCGCGCTTGAATTCGTCGGACTGCTTTGCCTTTTCGTTAATCAAAAACAGATAAATACTCGCCACGAGGAACAGCAACAGCATAAGCGTCGTCACGAAGACGATCATTGCGTTGAGTCTGGAGATACTTCCGGCGACGGCGTCCCACGGCACGTAACCGACCATTGCGCAATTCGTTTGCGGCAAGTCCGCACCGAAGAGAAAATATTTGCCGCGCGCCCCGTCGTAGTAAACGGCGGCGGAACGATTCGTCGTCAAGCGTTCGCGCACAGCCTTGAAGCCGTCGATAATCGTGACGTCCTTGAAAAAAGCTTTGTCAGCCTCGCCGTAGCTTTTGTAGGGCACGATGATTCTGCCGTTGCGCTCCTGAATCAAAAGCCGGCTCGACGAATTGTACTCGGCAAGCCCGAACAAATCGGTCAGCAGATTTTCCGCGTACAGCCGATAAACAATCGCGCAAATCAAGCCGTCCTTTATCACGGGCACGGCGAACAGCAAGCCTTTGCCCGCGCTGTAGTCGACGATGTCATTGCCTTGCGCCGCCATTGGCAAGCGAATGAAATTGTACTTGGACAGCGGCGCGCCGATAACAGCCGTGCCGTTCGGAAAGGTAATGCCGACAATAACGTCCGCGTCGTCCTTTGCCAGCGTCTTCAAGATGTCGTTCCAATCTTCGCGGTCTTGGTGCTTCGACAGATACTCGGCGGCGATGTGCAGTTGCGCAAGCTCCTGCTGAAATCGTTCCTCGGCGACAATCGCCATATCGGAAGTCTGTTGCGCGATTCGCTGTTCCAAAGTCGCGTTCAATATGTATCCGAAACGCTGTTGCATGAGAAACCCGACGACGCTCAGCGCGATTATCAGGCAAAGGATTTGCAACGTGAACTTTCTATTCAACGACTTCAACCCCTTTGACAAGCCAATCGATGTTGCGCAAGAGTTCGCGTTCGCTGATGACTTGATTCTTGCCGCAACGCAACTGCCCGCGGTTGTCGTAAATTTCGTCGCTGAAAATCAGATTGTTGTTGTAAAAAAGTTCGTTGTACACGGAATCGAGTACGGAGCGCATTGGCGGCGTAACCGCGTCCGAATACTTGGAAAGAGTGATGACGCCCTGCTTGACGCCGATCCAGTTGTTGCGCAAGGCAAGCAGTTCGCCCTTCAGATATTTTTGCAAGATGTCTTTGTAGTACAAATCCCAATGACAAATGACCGACGTAAGGTAATGTTCGGAATAGCCTTCGAGCAGAGCGTTGTAGCCGATAAAATCCGCGCCGAGTTGTTCGGCAACCTGCGCGGTCGCGTCTTCGTCTTGATGATAAGTCAAAACGTCCGCGCCGTAATTTTCAATCAGCCGTCGTGCGTGAGCCGCCTCCGTCGCTTCGTCCTGCCAAGCACCTGTCCACATGACGAGAACTTTCGCATTGGGGTTGATGCGTTGAACGCCGAGCGCAAAAGAATTTATCCCGCGACAGACTTCCGAATTGTTAATGGCGGCGACGTAGCCTATGACGTTCGATTTTGTGCGCATACCCGCGAGCACGCCGGCAAGGTAACGCCCTTGATACATGCGCGCAAAACAAGCCGTCATGTTTTTCGCCTGCTCAAGCGTGGTGGTGTTTATGAACGCGACGTTTGAATATTTGTCGATAAGCGGGCGCACTTCCGCCGCGTAGTTGAAGCTGACCAAAAAAATGACGTTCGCGCCCTGCGCAACCAAGTCTTCAACCGCTGCGGGGCATTGTCCGCTGTCTTCCTTGACGTGGTCGCGAACCAAAAGCTCCAAGCCGAATTCGTCGCAAGCAGCCTTTATGCCGTTGTAATGGGACGCGTTCCAGCCCGCCTCGTTGATGTCGCCAAGGATGATGAAACCGATTTTGTCATGCCGACTGCCGTCCGCCGTCGCGTCGAAGGCAAAGACCAGCACCCAGACTATCGCGGCGACGATACAGCCGCCCAGTCCGAGTAAAATTTTCAGTCGCCTCTTTTCGGATGGAATATTCAAAGCCATACACTCCAAGCTAAATTTTGTTGCAATTTTATTTATGATTCGCGCCGCCGTCAAGAAACACTTTTGGAAAAATTTCGTTGGCAAGGGGGCGCGCCCTTTGTTATAATTCACGCGGTGATTGGCAATGAAGAAAATTTTTATCGCGTTGCTTGCTTTGGTCGTGACGTTGACGTTGCCCGCGCAGGTTTTGGCGGCGGACGCATGGGCTGTCGCGGCGGAGGCTCTCGGCGTGCTTGCAGCATATCAGTCGACACTGCGCGAAATGCTCGCCCTCGGCAACAACGCCAACGCGCAAATGGAAGTTCGCAAGCAGGACAGGGAAAAAAACGGTGTCGACAAAAACCCCCGCGACGTTGCGCTTGTCGATTCGATTATGACGCGGCTCGTCGACGGCGGGCGGTATGAACTGCGCGCGAACTCTTTGCCGTTCGTTTGGAGCGTCAACGACAGCGAAAAATTTAACGCCGCCTGTTTTCCCATGAATTACATCAGCGTCAATCGCGGGCTGGTGCGCGGGCTCAACGGTGACGAAAATCAAATTGCCGCCGTCCTTGCCCACGAAATGACGCACGGCATTGAACAGCACTCGGCGAAAAGCTACGCGCAAGCCGTCGCGCAACAGCTCGGCGCAATGGTGGTCGGCATGAACGTTGACGGCAAAAACGGCGTCGACATTGACTGGAACAAATTCGCCGGAATGGTCGATTACTCAATCGCGAAAAATATCAGCGTGCCCGTCGAATACGCGGCGGACGAAGGCGGCTTTTACTTGATGACAAACGCGGGCTTCAACCCCGGCGGCGGCGCGGCTGCCATGAATCGCCTCGGCTATTACGTGCGCTACGAGACGCGTGACTTTCTTGAATTCGATGCGCACGACACGCCGTCCGACCAAACTTTCAGCGACCACCCCGACACCGAAAATCGCGAGGCTAAACTTTTGGAGATGATGTCTGCTTACGGCGGCGGGCACGTCAAGGTTGTCAAGGAGGGACGCGCTTACAAAGTTTTCGTCGACGGCATTGAGCTGTTCTATTCGCTCAACACCGACGACGACCCCACGAGCGCGGCTGTCAACGCTTACTATTTCGCGGGCGGGCTGTCGAAGGCTTTCCACGATTACGACGACGTTGCGGCTTGGAACTTCCGACGCGGCGCGACCAATCAGACTGACTTTCTGACCGACGACTTTGCCTATCGCGAAGTGCGCGCACTGTCGACGATGTACAATCTTGGCGACAAAGTTCAAGCCGCCGTCACGATGGCTTATCGCGACGAGGCTCCCGTCACCCGCCAAAAGATTCGCGACGACGACAAGGAGCGGGCAAAGTTTTGGGCGAAGATAAAATCCGACGCCGACAACGCCAAAGCCAAAGCCGCCGCCCAAATGCGCGTCAACGCCGACGCTTACAACGACTACGGGCAGGGCGAACTTGCGCTCAAACAAATCGAACGCGCTCTTGCCGCGAAGAATCAAGACAACTTTGCCGAGTGCCTGTCGATACGCGGGCGGGCGAAGGCGATTTGCGGCGACTATGACGGTGCGCTTGCCGACACCAATGCCGCCGTCGAACAAGACCCGAAAAATCTTTACAACTTCCTGAATCGCGCCGACGTTCGGCACATGCGCGGCGAACTCGACCTTGCGCTTGCCGACGTTGACCGCGCGCTTGCCGTCGACGAAAAAAATCCAATCGCTTACAAATTGCAGGGCGACATCTTCGACGAACAGGGCAAGACCGACGCGGCGGAGGCTGCCTATCGCAAATGCTACGAACTGTCGAAGAACCCCCGCATTATTCCGCTGACTTACCTTGACAAGATTGACGCCAAGACCGCCGATAAAATTCGCAAGGCCGATGAAAAAGCTAAGGAGGAGAAAAAATCTGATGACAACGCTTGAACCGTTCCCCGAAAGAATTTACGTGACGCGCCCGGTCTTCCCGACTATTGAGGAAGTCACGGAAAAATTGCGCGACATTTGGGCGGCGAAGTGGCTGACCAACAACGGACCGCAACACACCATGCTTGAGCACGAGCTGACGGACGCCTTGAAGGTGCCGTATCTGTCGCTGTTCAACAACGGCACGATCGCGCTTATCGTCGCGTGTCAAAGTCTGCGCCTGAGCGGAGAAGTCATAACGACGCCGTTCACCTTCGCCGCGACGCCGCACGTGTTGAGCTGGAACAATATCGCTCCGATTTTTTGTGACATTGACGCCGCGACCATGAACATTGACGCCGACAAAATCGAATCGATGATAACGCCGCACACGACCGCGATTTTGGCGGTGCATGTCTTCGGGACGCCCTGCGACGTTGTAAAGATTCAAGAGGTTGCCGACCGCTACGGCTTGCGCGTGATTTACGACGCGGCTCATGCGTTCGGCGTGGAAATCGGCGGGCGCGGTATCGGAACCTTCGGCGATATTTCGATGTTCAGCTTTCACGCGACCAAGCTTTATCACACCGTCGAAGGCGGCGCGCTCACTCACGGCGACGAACACCTTAAGCAACGAATCGACCTGCTGAAAAATTTCGGCATCAAGAACGAGGACGAAGTTGTCATGCCCGGCATAAACGGCAAGCTAAACGAGATAAGCGCGGCTGTCGGCAGAATCATGTTGGGCTACGTCGAAGACGAACGGCAAAAACGAATTCGCTTGCACGCGGTTTACAACGAGGAACTTGCCGAAGTTGACGGCTTGACGCTCATGCCGCCCTGCGCTCCCGACGTGAAGTTGAACTATCAATATTACGTGATTCGCATTGACGAAAAAATTTTCGGGCGTTCGCGCGACTTTGTTTATGACGAACTGCGCAAGTACAACGTCTTCGCCCGCAAATATTTTCACCCGCTGTGCAGCGAGTTCACGTGCTATCGTCAGCTGAATTCGGCAAGCCCCGCCAATTTGCCCGTTGCCAACGTCGTCGGTCAACAGGTCTTGAGTATGCCCATGTACGGCGGCTTATCCGAAGACGACGTTCGCAAAATCTGCGCGATACTCAAAAGCTTTAAAGGTTAATTTGACTGCAAGAGCCTCGCACAAATCGGCGGGGCTTTTTCGTTGGCAATGCAAAAATTTTTGGAGGTCACAGCTTATGAAATGCTTTGTATGCGGCGGCGATATGCGCCCGTTCATGGAAAAATCTTTCGGCATGAAAAATCTCGACGCCTGCCGATACGTCCGCTGTGAACGTTGCGGGCTCGTCGTCGCCGAAACGCTTTACAACATGCCGCACGAAAATTGGGAGGCACTCAATCGCGAATGCCACGCCGCCTATCAGCACACCGACGCCCTTGCCGTCGACCCGAATTGGTTGCCGCGTCTTAAAGCTCAAGCCGACGTGCTCAACGACTTGATTAATCGCGGCGTCCTCGACAAATCTGCGCGGGCTGTCGACTACGGCGCGGGTGACGGCAAACTCGCCGACATGTGCCGCCCGTGGCTCATGAAGTTCGACGCGTATATGGCGCGACCCGGCGAAGGCTACCTGTCCGCTGAAGAAATGACGCCCGCGACGTTCGATTTCGTGATAACGTGTTCGGTCTTTGAACACCTGCTCGGCTCTCGCGACGTGGAAAAAATCTTCGCGCTGTTGACGGCGGACGGGACTGCCGCTTTGCACACGCTCGTTTGCGAAGAGGTGCCGCGCGACCCGAATTGGTTCTACCTGCAACCCGTGCACGCAACCTTCTGGACGAACGCCGCCATGAAAATTATTTTCCGCCGACACGGTTTCAAGGCGTGCGCTTATCACGTTGCGGCGCGGCTCTGGCTCATGTTCCGCGACGTTGAAAAATTTTCGCGCCTCGAAGCCTGCGCGGGCGATTGGGTTTTGGCTGATGATTTCGTCGATTATTGGAAGGTCAAGCCGTACAGAAAATGAACAACGAAATTTTAAACATTCTCTTACGCGACAGGACGACCGGCAAAAATATTCTTTGGGCGAACGCCGAACACGGCGCAGAAGAGATTCAAGCCGCGCAGGCAGATTCGATTGTCCCGCGTTACGAAAAAGCTCGCGCTCACCAAAAGCAACGCACTCGCGACCGCGCAGAAATTTTCACGCCGCCCGAAATCTGCGCCATGCAAAACGATTTGCTTTGGACGACGCGCAAATCTTGGACGGATTACGTCGACGCGAAATTTTTGGAAATCACTTGCGGCGAAGCTCCTTACCTCGTCAGCCGCTACAACGCCGTCACGGGCGACGCAATCCTGCTCGACAAAAGAATCGGGCTCCTCGACAGAAAACTGCGCCTCGTCAACGCGGAAACGAAACCTTTGCCCGACTGGACGACGTGGGCTCTGCGCGCCGTCGAAAGCGTTTACGGTTACGAGTTTCAGGGCGATAATCTATTCCTCGCGCGCCGCAACGTCTTCGATACCGTCGTCGAATATTTTGCCGCGAAGTTCACTTGCAAGCCGCCCGAAAATTTTTGGCTCACCGTCGCCACGATTATTTCTTGCAATCTCTGGCAAATGGACGGCAGGACGGGCGCAATCCCTTACGCCAATGCAAACCGTCAAGGCACGTTGGACGGCTTCGGCGAATCGCATGAGCCGCAGGGCGAAATTTTTTGCAAAATCATTGACTGGCGCACGGGCAACGTTGTGGAGTTCATAAGCCTCACGAAAGGAGGACGCCAATGAAATTTGACGACGCCTGTAAGTACAAGCTGATTTACATTTTTTCAATCCCCGACTCAAGGAAACATCGCGGGCTTTTGAAAATCGGCGACACAACCATAACCACCGACCGCCGCGCAGATTCGTTGCCGCCGAATTGCAACGCTCTGAACGCCGCCGCTCACGAACGAATCAAACAATACACGACAACCGCCGGCATTGAATACAAACTTGAATACACCGCGCTCGCCGTCGCCGACAAGCAGTCTTTTCGCGATTATCACGTCCACCGCGTCTTGAAACGATACAAAGCCCACATCAAAGGCTCAACCGGGCGCGAATGGTTCAAACTCGACCTCGACACCGCCGTAAATGCAATCGAAAACGTCAAGCGCAAACTCGCCGCCATTAAGGACGAATTGCCTGACAAAATTGATTTCCGACCCGAACAGGAAGAAGCGATCTCGCGCACCGTCAAGCATTTCAACGGCGGCGGCAAAGATTTCCTCTGGAACGCCAAGCCCCGTTTCGGCAAGACACTTTGCGCCCTCGAAGTCGTCAAGCGTATGAACTTCGCCAAAACGATAATCATCACGCATCGCCCCGTCGTCAACGAAAACTGGTTTAAAGACTTCCCGAAAATTTTTCGTGACAACCCCGATTTCGATTTCGGCTCCAAGTCAAACGGCAGGACGCTCAAACAGCTGCTTGCCCGTAAAAAAAATTTCGTGTACTTCGCCTCGATTCAAGACCTGCGCGGCTCCGAAACCGTCGGCGGCAAATTCGACAAGAACTCCGAAATTTTTGACGCGGATTGGCATTGGGATTTCGTTATCGTCGACGAAGCGCACGAAGGCACCACCACCGACATCGGCAAGAATGTTATCGCGCAACTCGTCAAGCCCGAAACAAAACGCCTCGAATTGAGCGGCACGCCCTTTAACATCCTCGAACGCTACGGCGACAACGTTTTTACGTGGGATTACGTCAGCGAACAACAGGCAAAAGCCGATTGGGACAAAGAACATTTCGGCGACTCAAACCCCTACGCCGACCTGCCGCAAATGCACATCTACACCTACGACCTCGCCAACGCGTTCGGCAATCGCGCTTACGTCGACACCGAAGACAAATTCTTTAACTTCCGTGAATTCTTCCGCGTGAACGGCAACGAACGCTTTGTCCACGAACGCGACGTTAAAAAATTTCTCGATATGCTCGGCATGGAAAGCGACAACAATTATCCGTTTTCGCGCGTCGAATTTCGCGAACTGTTCAAGCACACGCTTTGGATCGTCCCCGGCGTCAAGGAAGGCAAGGCTCTCAGCGCGCTGATTAAAGATCATCCCGCCTTTTGCATTTACGAAGTCGTCAACGTGGCGGGCGACGGCGACGACGACAACAATTATACAAACGCGCTTACACTCGTACAGGACGCAATCGCCGACAACGACTACACGATAACGCTGTCCTGCGGCAAGCTCACAACCGGCGTCACCGTGCCCGAATGGACTGCCGTGCTTTATCTGGCGGGCGGCGGCTCCACTTCCGCTGCCAACTACCTGCAAACGATTTTCCGCGTCCAAAATCCCGGCGTCATTGACGGCAAGGCAAAGCAAAACTGTTTCGTGTTCGACTTCGCGCCCGACCGCACGTTGCGCATGATTACCGAGGCGGCGACCATCTCTCCGAAGGCGGGCAAGACCAAGGACGGCGACCGCGTCATACTCGACGAACTGCTGAAATTTTGTCCCGTCATTGCCGTCAGCGGCTCCGAAATGCGCTACCGTGCCGATAATCTCTTGCGCGAACTAAAAAGTGCCTGGATTGAACGCGCCGCACGCAACGGCTTCGACGACAATTGCCTTTACAACGATAAGCTTTTGCAACTCGACGATCTCGACTGGAAAAAGTTTGAAGACCTCAAAGCCCGTATCGGCTCCGCCGCCGCCAAAAAGCAAAACGACATTACCGTCAACGCGCAAGGGCTCGACGAAGGCAAGACCGCGAAAACCACAAGCTCCAAGACGCCGCGCACGCCCGAACAAATCGAACTCGACAGACGGCGACGCAAACGCCGCAACGCCATTTCAATCCTGCGCCAAATCTCGATTCGTATGCCGTTGCTCATTTACGGCGCGAACGTCCCGCTCGAAAAGAACATCAGCATTGACGAATTCGCCGGCATCGTCGACGACGCAAGCTGGGAAGAATTCATGCCAAAGGGCGTCACCAAAGAATTTTTCGCCGAATTCATTGAGTATTACGATCGCGACATTTTCATCGGCACGGGCAACAAAGTCCGCGAACACGCAAAGGCTGCCGACAGCCTCACGCCGACCGAACGCGTAAAGGAAATCGCCGCGCTGTTCGCCACGTTCAAGAACCCCGACAAGGAAACCGTCCTCACGCCGTGGAATGTCGTCAAGCTCCATATCGATTCGGTCTTCGACGAAAAATTTTTCACGCCCGACAAGAAAATCCTCGAAATAAATTCCAAGACCGGCTTGTATCCGCTTTACGTCGCCTGCAAAGTCTATCGCACGCGCCTCGCTGCTCACGGGCTCGACGAAGACAAAACGCCGCTCAAGGAACTCCGTCGCCTGTGGGATTTGTCCGTCGCCAACAACGTCTTCGCGCTGTGCAAGACGCCAATGGCAGTGACGATTACTCGCCGCACGCTTATCGGGTATCGCCGCGCCGTCGCGCACGCCCGCCACTTCGACAAACTCATCGACACGCTAAAGACCAAGCCGCAAGATTTTTTCAAGCGCGTCACCAACGCTCAATTCTGGGACAAAGGAGTCGGTACAATGTTTTTCGACGCCGCAGTAGGTAATCCCCCATATCAATCGACAGGCAGCGGGGACAACAAAACTTTCGCCGCGCCCGTTTATCACGAGTTCCTTAAAGCCGCTTACAACGAAAAGCTCACAAAGCGCGCAAGCCTGATTCATCCTGCGCGGATTCTGTCCGGGGCGGGTGCGATACCCGGCGACTTCCCCGAAAAATTTATCGCCGACACGCACGTAAGGCTTGTCAAACATTTTCTGCGGAGTCAAGATGCCTTCCCGACTTCCGACATCAAAGGCGGCGTTGCCATTACCGAATTCGACGCGACAAAAACTTTCGAGCCAATCGGCTTGTACATTCCGTTCGACGAGCTGATTGCCATTCACGAAAAAGTTGTCGTCAACAATCCGAACTTCAAGCCGCTCAGTGAAATTGTCTTCGGGCGCACGAAATATTTCTTGACGGAACAATTTATCAAAGACCACCCCGCCGCGCCGTTTCTTGACAGACGAAACGATTTTTTCAAGTCGAACGTCTTTAAATATGCGGCGGAATATTTCTTCGACAAAAAGCCCGCCGACGGACGCCAATACATTCAAGTTTGCGGGCTGGACGATAACGGCAAGCGCATAACAAAATTTATTCGCCGCAATTACATTGGCATTAGCGACAACAATTTAAATTTCGACAAGTTTAAAGTGTTCGTGCCCGAAGCCAACGGCAGTGGTGCATTGGGCGAAGTGGTTAGTACGCCGCTTGTCGGCTTGCCGCTTGTCGGCTGCACACAGACGTTTATCACGGTCGGAGCGTTCGATACACGGGCGGAAGCGGACGCCTGCATAGCATACATCAAGACCAAATTTTGTCGCGCGCTGCTGGGCATCCTGAAGGTGACACAGCACAATCCGCCGCAAACGTGGTCGAAGGTGCCGCTGCAAGATTTTACGTCGGCGTCTGACATCGATTGGAGCTTGAGTATCCCGGAAATCGACGCGCAACTTTACGAAAAATACGGCTTGACGGACGCGGAGCGCGACTTCATCGAATCGCACGTGAAGGCAATGACTTGAGCCTTGCCAAAAATTTGACGCTGTGCTAAACTGCGGACGTTAGTTGAGAAACTACACGACAGTGTGAGCACAGGAACGACTGCAAAAAGAACCCCGAGCGGCGAACTCGGGGTTCAAACGTTTAGGGGAGCTGACAGAAATGAACGCAATGCCGCACATGGAGGAAATATGCCGGCGAGTGGTTGCGGCTTATCGCAAGGCGTACGGCGACGCCATAGAGGCGATCTATCTTTACGGTTCGTATGCACGCGGGGATTACGACGAGGATTCTGATATCGACTTCGCGGCGATAGTCAAGGGCGAACGGCTTGACGTGCAGAAAAAACTTCATCGCATGTGGGACGATACGGTCAGAATGGATTTGGAGCTGGACATTATAACTTCGCCGACGGCTATTCCTGCCGGAGAATTTGAAAAATATAAAAGTCAATCCGGTTACTACAAGAACATATTAAAGGAGGGCAAGCGTCTTGAATGAGTACGCAAAATATCGATTGACGCTTGCCGAAGAACGCGTGCAGACAACAAGGCTTTTAATAGAAAGCGGCAGTTATCGGCTACTTTCGCCGCGAGTATATCAAGATAAACGTGTTCGACGCTAAATTTTCCGATTATATCGGCAAGGCATTCAGTTTCAGGAATGATTGCGACTACGGCGACTTTGTGATTGTGTCGCGGGCAGAAGCGGAGGAGCAATATCAACACGCGGTCGAGTTCGTTGAGGCGGTCAAGAAATATTTGGAGGAAACAAATTAGAGCTTCCGAAAAATCGGAGGCTCTCTTTGTTTTCAGCCGAGGCGCGCCTCCTGCTTGGTCAAGGCCTCTTGCCAAACGGCTTTGAGCGGCACGGCGTTCTTTTCGGCAAGGCGGCGGCAGTCTTCGTATTCGGGCGTGATTGAAACGATTTTGCCGTCGAACGCGCTGACTTTGCATTGAACTTCACCGAAGCGCGTTTCGACCTTCGCCACTTTGCGGACGGCCTCGACGCGTTGCGCAACGTCAATGACGCGCAAGCCGATTGTGGTCGTCTCCTCGAAAATAATTTTGGTGCAAGTGTCGCGGTGTTGAGCGTCGACGAGGACGCTGAGCATGTTCGCGGGACGATTTTTTTTCATGTAGACGGGCGTTGTCCAAACGTCAAGCGCGCCGGCGTCGAAGAGCCGATCGTAAAGCCAGCCGTAGATTTGCGGATTCATGTCGTCGATATTCGCTTCAAGCTTGAGCAGGTGACGCTTGACGGTGCCGCCGAATTCGCCGAGGTAAATGCGCAAGACGTTGGGGATGTCCAAATCCCACGAGCCCGCGCCGTAGCCGATTTTCTCCGAGGTGAAGTCTTCGGGCAAGTCCGCGCTGAATTCGGCAAGAGCGTTGACGATAGCCGCGCCCGTCGGTGTGGTTAGTTCCTTTTCCGCGCCGTAGTGATAAGTCGTGAAACCTTGCAACAATTCTGCGGTGGCGGGGGCGGGCACGGGCATGAGACCATGCGCACATTTGACGAAGCCCGAACCGGTGTTGATACGCGACACGAAAATTTTTTTCACGTCGAGATAGTCGAGACACACCGCGCAACCAACGATGTCGACGATAGAATCAATCGCGCCCACTTCGTGAAAGGTGACGGCTTCGGCGGGTCGTTGGTGCACTTTGCCTTCCGCCTTGGCGATTACGTTGAACACGGCAAGCGCGTGCGCTTTGACGTTCGTATTGAGTTCGGACGCGTCGATAATTTTTTTTATGTCGGCGAAGGTGCGGTGGCTGTGACTTTTGGCGTGTTCGTGGCGGTGGATGTGGCGGACGTTGGGTCGGTCGTGTTCCGAATCGAATTCGCGTGCGAGCTTAACGTCGACGTAAGCCGCGCCGATTCCTTTCTTGCTCACGTCGGAAATTTCCATTTCGAATTCGTGCGGCAGTTTGAGTTTGGCGAGTTCGTCGCGCAGATATTTTTCGGGCACGCCGAGCTGAAGGCACGCGCCCAGGAACATGTTGCCGCTTATGCCCGCCGCGCAGTCCAAGTACAAAGCTTTCAAAACAATCCCTCCTTAAGTTCCGCTACTTTTAACAAATTTGCGGCGGCTTGTCAAAAAGCCCGCGCAGATTTTTGAAAAGCGGCGGCAAGTCTGATATAATGCGGCAACAAAATTTTTCGGGAGTGATTTATTTGACTGAAGAAAAAATTTTTGAGCGGGACGACAAAAATTATCTGCCCGTGTTCAAACGCTACAAGATCGTTTTGGAGCGCGGCGAGGGCGCGTACCTTTACGACATCAACGGCAAGCGATATGTCGACTTCCTTGCGGGTATCGCCGTCAATGTGTTGGGTCACGCGTACCCGCCGCTGGTAGACGCCATTGCCAAGCAAGCCGCCAAAGTCATTCACGTGAGCAATCTCTATTACACCGAAGCGCAAGCGAACGCCGCCGCCAAGTTGGTCAAGCTCAGCGGACTGGACAGAGCGTTTTTCGGCAATTCGGGCGCGGAGGCGAACGAAGGCGCAATCAAAATCGCCCGCAAGTTCGCGAAGAAAATTTCGCCCGACAAAACGCAAATCATTACGGCATGGAACAGCTTTCACGGCAGGACGCTTGCCACGCTCACCGCGACGGGTCAGCCGCATTATCAGGAAGGTCTTGAGCCTTTGCCGCAAGGTTTCGATTACGTGCACTTCAACGACGCCGACGAACTTGCCGCGAAAATTTCCGACAAAACCTGCGCGGTCATGCTTGAGACGATTCAGGGCGAAGGCGGCGTTTATCCCCCGCGCGACGGATACTTGAAACGCGTCCGCGAGCTGTGCGACAAACACGGCGCGCTGTTGATTCTCGACGAAATTCAATCGGGCATGGGTCGCAGCGGCAAGTTCTTCGCTTACGAGAAATACGGCATCAAACCCGACATCGTCACGCTTGCGAAGGGCTTGGCGGGCGGCGTTCCGATTGGCGCGTTCATTTGCACCGAGGAAGTTGCGCAAGCCTTCAAGCCCGGCGATCACGGCACGACTTTCGGCGGCAACCCCCTTGCCTGCGCGGCGGCGAACGTCGTGCTTGACACCATCCCGAACGAAAAATTTTTGGCGCACGTCGAAGAGGTCGGCGCGTACTTCAAAGGTCGTCTGCTTGAACTGCAAAAGAAATATCCCGAACAAATCGGCGAAATTCGCGGCGAAGGCTTAATCCTTGGCGCGCAACTCGACAAGCCGAAACGTTCGGGCGTGGAAATCGTCAACGAGTGCATGAAACGCGGCGCAATCATCAACTGCACGGTCGGCACGGTCTTGCGTTTTATCCCGCCGCTGATTGTCACGCCCGCGCACGTCGACGAGGTTATTGACATCCTTGACGGCGTGTTGGGTGAGTGAGCCATGGTCGACAAAAATTTATTTCTGCATGATTTGTCGGTCGTCGCAATTCTCAAGAACGAGGCACCGTATCTGCAGGAGTGGCTTGACTATCATTTAATCGCGGGCGTCGATCATTTTTATCTTTACGACAACGACAGCCCCGACAATCAAGCCGAAGTCGTCGCGCCTTATGTCGCGGCGGGTCTCGTCGATTACATTCCCGCGCCCGGCTCCGCCATGCAAATGCCCGTTTACAACGACGCCGTTAAGCGATTTAAATTCTTCAACCGCTACATGGCGTTCATTGACGGCGACGAATTCATTTTCCCTAAGTCGAATCGCAACATCATTGAAGTCGTCGACGAAATTTTATCGCGTGACTCGAACGCGGGCGGCTTGATGATTAATTGGCAACTGTTCGGCTCCAACAATCTTGAGACGGCTGACTACTCTCGCGGCGTGCTTGAACGATTCACGCGACGCGCGCCAATCGAAGACTCGTGCAATAACGCCGTCAAGACCGTCGCCGATCCCCGCAAGATTTATTTCATTTGCAACCCGCATTGCGCCCGATATTTTGAGGAATGTTATCCCGTCAATGAAACCGGTAATGCCGTCAAGGGACGCGTGCCCAATGCTGCCAATGTCCCCGTGACGGCCGGAAAAATCGCAGTCAATCATTACTACGTGAAGTAGCGCGAAGAATGGCTGCAAAAGATGCAACGCGGCAGATGCGACCAGCCGCGCAACGATTACAACATGACGCTTTTCAATGAAAAAAATCGCAACGAGGAATTCGACGACGGCATTTTGAAATATCGCGCCGCCCGCGCAGATTGTTTTTCGTTGGAGAGCAACGCGCAACGTTTTGGACGCGTGACAGAGGCTTTGACGGACACTTTAACTGCTTACGCCGAGGGCGCGAAATTTTCTTTGGAGACGGCGTTGACTTGCCGAGCGGTCAGCAGTTACTTGCGCGAAAAATTTCCGCGCGACGCGGACGCTTGGCGCATTTGCGAGGAGGCTTCGCTTGCCGCGATTTTGAAATCATGCGACAACATAAGCTTGACCGACGCGCGACTTTTGATTTTGGACTTGCCGAATTTGTTGCGCTTGCCTTATCCCGCCGTCAAAGAAATTTTGTCCGCCGCCAAGCAGGTTTTGTCGCGATTGATTGATCATGATAAAATGAACGTGGATTGGCGAGACTTTTTCGAGATGAGTTATATTAACGACTTGCTTAACATTGGAGGCTGATACTTTTGTTGAAGGGCAAAGATTTACTTTCGATTCACGACTTGAGCACAGACGAGGTCGCCGAAATCATCGACTTCGCGGCGCGGCTCAAAGTCATGCAGAAAGCGGGCGTCGAACACAAATTGCTTGCGGGCAAGACGCTTGGCATGATATTCGAGAAATCGTCGACGCGGACGCGCGTTTCGTTCGAGGTCGGTATCTTCCAACTGGGCGGCACGGGTCTTTTCCTGTCGAGCAAAGATTTGCAACTGGGTCGCGGCGAGCCGATTAAAGACACCGCGCGCGTCTTGGCGCGTTACCTTGACGGCATAATGATTCGCACGTTCGAGCAGGCAAAGGTCGAGGAGCTTGCCAAATATGCCGATATTCCCGTAATCAACGGGCTGACCGATTTGTTGCATCCGTGTCAAGTGCTGACGGACTTGCTGACGATTCGCGAACACAAGGGCAAAAATTTCCGCGCGCTGAAAATGGCTTACGTCGGCGACGGCAACAACATGACGAACAGCTATCTTTACGGCGCGGCGAAAGTCGGAATGACGCTTTCGGTCGCGACGCCCGAAAATTACAAGCCGAACGCAAAAGTTTTCGAGAATGCGCTTGCCGACGCCGAAGAGACCGGCGCGAAACTTTCCTGGACGCAAGACCCCGCCGAGGCTGTTCGCGACGCCGATATCATCGCGACGGACACTTGGGCGAGCATGGGGCAGGAAGCCGAACACGACGCCCGCAAGAAAATTTTCGCGCCCTATCAAGTCAACAAAAAACTTTTGAGCGGCGCGAGCAAAAATGTAATCGTCCTGCACTGCCTGCCCGCCTATCGCGGCGAGGAAATCACCGATGACGTTTTGGAAGACAACGCGCATGTCATCTTCGACGAGGCTGAAAATCGTCTTCACACGCAAAAGGCAATCATGGCTTTGACGATGCGTGATTAGCCTTCAGCTTTCAGACAAACAACCTGAAAGCTGAAAGCTGACCCCTGAAAGCTACAATGCCCTTGCCCCTTACCCCTTGCAAGGGGCTTTTTTGTTGACTTAAAGTGCGCTTTATGGTTTATTCTGTCGTCGAGGTGAACGCTTTGACTGAAAAACTTTTGCTTGAACTCCTGCGCGGCTATAAGTCGGGCGACGTGTCCGAAGAAAAAATTCTTGCCGAGGTTAAAAATTTTTCGTTGGCGACGGAAAGTTTCGGCTTCGCGACAATCGACCACGGACGCGAATTGCGGCAGGGTTTCCCCGAAGTCGTCTACGCGCCCGGCAAGACCAAGGAGCAACTCAAAATTATTTTCAAGAACCTGCACGAACGGAGCGCGGGCAATTTAATCGCGAGCCGTGCGAGCCGTGAGCAATTCGACTTCCTGCGCGACGCCGTGCCCGACGCCGTTTATGACGAGACAGCGCGCATGATTTACGTCGACCGCGACACGACCCTTGAACGCGACGAACGTCGGAAAATTTTAGTCGTGACGGCGGGGACGAGTGACGTGCCCGTTGCCGAAGAGGCGCGCCTGACCGCTTACCTTTGGGGCAATGCCGTTTCGACGTGCTACGATTGCGGCGTCGCGGGCATTCACCGATTGTTCGCGCACATGGACGAGATCGTCGCCGCCAACGTGATAATCGTCGTCGCGGGCATGGAAGGCGCGTTGGCGAGCGTCGTCGGCGGGCTGACAAATCGTCCCGTCATTGCGGTGCCAACCAGTGTCGGCTACGGCGCGTCGTTCAACGGGCTTGCCGCTCTTTTGGCAATGCTCAACAGCTGCGCGGCGGGCATCGGTGTCGTCAACATCGATAACGGTTTCGGCGCGGGCGTGCTTGCGTCGAAAATCAATCGCAGGCGGTGACTTTCATGAACAGAAGAAAATTTATTTCGCTGATGATCTGCGCGGCGTTTGCGAATTTGTTCGGAGCGTGCGGCGCGCAAAACTCAACCGCAGAAATTTCGCCCAAGGAGGCTGCTCAAGTGAACAAAAATTATTTTATCGACGACGTGAAACTTAACAGCGGTTACAAAATGCCGCGTCTGGGCTTCGGGACGTGGACGCTTGACGACGACACCGCCGAGGCTTGCGTTTATCACGCGCTCAAGGTCGGTTATCGGCTGATTGACACGGCGCGCTACTACGGCAACGAAGTCGGCGTAGGCAAAGGCATTCGACGCGCGATTGACGACGGCATTGCCAAGCGCGAAGAAATTTTCGTCACGTCAAAGATTATGCCCGGCAACTACAACGCGCCCGATGCCGCGATTGATTCTTCGATTCGGGCGTTGAATATCGGTTACGTCGACTTGATGTTGATTCACCAGCCCGGCCGCAACGATTTGGAAGTTTATCACGCATTGGAGCGCGCGGCGAAGGCGGGCAAAATTCGTTCAATCGGCATATCGAATTACTATACGCCGCGAGACTTCGACAGAATACGCAACGCCGCCGAGATTGTCCCCGCCGTCGTCCAGAACGAAAACCACATTTACTATCAAAACGCGGAGTTTCAAGCTTACGTCGCACAATTCGGCACGGTCGTCGAAAGTTGGTATCCCTTCGGCGGGCGCGGCAACACTCAAAAAATTTTCGGCAACGACACGATTCAAACGCTCGCGAAAAAATATTCCAAGTCGCCCGCGCAGATTGTCCTGCGTTGGCAAATGCAAGACGGCTACATTGCAATTCCCGGCTCGTCGAACGCAATGCACATCGCGGAAAATTTTGACGTGTTCGACTTTGAACTGACCGCCGACGACATGAAATCGATTCGTGCCTTGAATCGTAACCGACGCTTTGAAAACTGGTGAGCCGTTGCGAAAAATTGTCCTCAACCCTTGCGCCCAATCCTCAATGAAGAAAATTTTCGCGACGGTTGCAATTTACGATTTTTATGTTATCATACGCGAAGACAACGGGTTAGGGGGTTGTGGTAAGTTTAAGTTACGAAAGACAGACGGGAATTCATCCCGATAAATTTTTAGCCCGTTAAGTTACAATTTTCACTACAATGGGAGGTTTTCCAACATGGTTAATGGCAAGCCCCATATCGTAATCGTAGGCGGCGGCTTCGGCGGAATAAAAACCGGTCAGCTGTTCGCCAAGGAGAACGTCGAGGTTACGCTTATCGATCGTCACAATTTCCACCTGTTCCAGCCGCTTTTGTATCAGGTGTCGACTTCGGTTTTGGAGACGGGCGAAATCGCTTACCCGATTCGTTCGTTCTTCCGCGACAACAAAAACGTCAATCTGTTCATGGCGAAGGTGCGCGGCGTCGACCAGGAGCGCGACGTCGTCATAACCAACCACGGCGAAATCCATTACGATTATCTGGTTCTTGCGGCGGGCGCGACGACGAACTTTTTCGGGATGAAAAGCGTCGAGGAACATTCCTTCGGCATGAAGACCCTTCAAGAGGCGGTGCACATTCGCAACCACGTCATACACGAATTCGAGCGCGCCGAGAAACCTTATCGCACGCCCGAAGACCGCAAAAAGCGCATGACGTTCGTTGTGGTCGGCGGCGGCCCCACAGGCGTCGAAGAAGCGGGCGCATTGTCTGAACTTATCGAGATTCAGAAAAAAGAATTCCACCTGCTTGACTTCAACGACGTGAGCATAAAACTTATCGAGGCGACGCCGCGCCTGTTGCCCATGCTCCCCGAAGACTTGCAACAGCACACCGTCAAAGTCCTGCAGAAAAAAGGCGTCGAGGTCATGCTCAATACGCAGGTCGTCGATTATGACGGCGACGTCTTGACGCTCAAGAACGGCGTGAAAATCCCGACGACGACGGTGATTTGGGCGGCGGGCGTGCGTGCGGTCGACATGATGAAAAACTGCGGCGGCGAATGTGCCCGCGACGGTCGTATCTGGATTGAGGAAGATTTGATGGTTCGCGGCGCGGTGCACAAGAACGTTTTCGCTATCGGAGACTGCGCGGCGTTCATGCACGGCGACATGAAACGTCCCCTGCCGACGGTCGCGCCGGTTGCCACGCAACAAGCGAAGGTTGCGCATAAAAATATCATGAAACTAATCAAGGGCGACACCAATCTTGACAAGTTCGTTTACAAAGATCTCGGCGCAATGGCGACAATCGGGCGCGGCGAGGCTGTCGTGGGTAGCCCCAAGATGACGGGCTTCCTTGCGTGGTGCGCGTGGATGGTCGTTCACTTGATAAGGCTTGCGGGCTTTTACACCAACATGACCGTCGCGTTCAAATGGGCGTTGAACTTCCTCACCAGCGCGCGTCTCGGTCGTATCGTCACGAACATAAGCCTTGACCCGGAAAAGTGATTCGGGGTGATTGGCATGAAACTTTTGATTGACGACGCGCACCTTGACGCGATTAAAAAGATTTACGAGATTTACCCCGTGGCGGGCGTCACGACGAATCCGACGATACTTTCCAAGGTCGGCGGCAATCCCTTCGACACGCTCAGTCGCATTCGCGACTTTATCGGCGAAGATGCCGATTTGCACGTCCAAGCCGTCAGCCGCCGCGCAGAGCAAATCGCCGAAGAGGCGCGACACATCGTCGAGATTTTGGGCGCGAACACTTTTGTTAAAATTCCCGCCGTGCCCGAAGGCTTCAAGGCAATGAAACTTTTGGTCGACACCAGCGAGATTCTTATCACGGCGACGGCGATTTACACGCCAATGCAAGCGTTCATCGCGGGACAATGCGGCGCGAGCTTCGCGGCTCCCTACGTCAACCGAATCGACAACATGGGCTTCGACGGCATTAAGGTCGCGCAAGAGATTCAGCAGATTTTTTCCGTCAATCGCATGGAAACCGAAGTTATCGCGGCGAGTTTCAAGAATTCTCAGCAGGTGTTGGAGCTGTGCAAGTGCGGCGTCGGCGCGGCAACCGTGTCGCCCGAAATTTTTTCCGCGCTTGTCAAGAATTCCGCGATTGATTCAGCCGTCGAAGATTTTATCGGCGACTTCGAGAGCTTCGCGGGCGCGGGCAAGACAATGATTGACTTCAACTAAACCGAAACAGCAAACAAAAACCCCGGCAGTCAAACAGACCGTCGGGGATTTTTAATTGCGCATTACGCATTACGAATTAAGCATTGCCGTTCAGCCGGCGTCTTCCTCTTCCTTGGCGCGGTCGATGAGGATGCTCAAGAGTTTCATTGACGCTTCGGGGATGTTGGTGCCGGGCGCGAAAATCGCAACTGCGCCGTGGTCGTACAAGAACTGATAATCCTGCACGGGGATGACGCCGCCGATTGCAACGAGAATGTCTTCGCGGCCGAGCTTCTTGAGTTCGTCGACGAGTTGCGGCAAAAGCGTGTTGTGACCCGCAGCCAACGAGCTGAATCCGACAAGGTGTACGTCATTGTCAACGGCGTCGCGCGCAGTTTCTTCGGGCGTCTGGAAGAGCGGACCCACGTCGACATCCCAGCCCAAATCGGCGAAACTGGACGAGATAACCTTTGCGCCTCTGTCGTGACCGTCTTGCCCGATTTTGGCGACGAAAATGCGCGGACGGCGTCCCGTGATTTTTTCAAATTCGTCGGCGAGAGCGCGAGCCTTGTCGAGCTTGCCGTCGTCGCCGAATTCCTTGGAGTACACGCCGCTGATTGTGTGAATCGTCGCGACGTAACGTCCCGAAACTTTTTCAACGGCGTCGGAAATTTCGCCGAGCGAGCAACGGACGCGAGCCGCTTCAACGGCGCACTCAAGCAGGTTGCCGTTGTCGCGAGACTCTGCCGCCTTCGTGATGCCTTCCAATGCGGCGCGAACGTCGTCTTCGTTGCGTTCGGCGCGGAGCTTGTTAAGGCGTTCAACCTGCGCGTTGCGGACGGCGGTGTTGTCGACGGCGAGGATTTCCAACGGGTCTTCGTGGTCGAGGCGGAATTTGTTCAAGCCGACAATCGTTTCGTTGTTGGAGTCGATACGCGCTTGACGACGCGCCGCAGCCTCTTCGATACGCATTTTCGGCAAGCCAGTCGCGATAGCCTTCGCCATGCCGCCGAGCTGTTCAATCTCTTGAATGTGCGCCCACGCGCGGCGAATGATTTCGTTCGTGAGAGCTTCGACGTAGTATGAGCCGCCCCACGGGTCGATAATCTTGCAGACGCTTGTTTCGTCTTGGATGTAAAGTTGCGTGTTGCGTGCGATACGTGCGCTGAAGTCGGTCGGCAATGCGATTGCTTCGTCGAGCGCGTTGGTGTGGAGCGACTGCGTATGACCGAGAGCCGCGCCCATTGCCTCCATAACCGTGCGGGAAATGTTGTTGAACGGATCCTGCGCGGTGAGCGACCAGCCGGACGTTTGGCAGTGTGTGCGGAGAGCCATTGACTTCGCATCAGTGCCGCCCATTTGCTTGACGATTTTCGCCCACAGGACGCGAGCCGCGCGCATTTTGGCGACTTCCATGAAATAATTCTTGCCGATAGCCCAGAAGAAGCTCAAGCGTTTCGCGAAGGCGTCAACCTTCAAGCCGGCGTTGATGCCCGTGCGAATGTATTCGAGACCGTCAGCCAGCGTGT
The DNA here is from genome assembly GCA_947304355.1 of uncultured Selenomonadales bacterium. Taxonomy (GTDB): domain Bacteria; phylum Bacillota; class Negativicutes; order Selenomonadales; family Selenomonadaceae; genus Quinella. Next base: position 27,794 of record CAMZAX010000003.1, on the reverse strand, counting down.
AACCGAGTTCGATGTCAGCCGGCGCGCCTGCCTCTTGCATGTGATAGCCGCTGATTGAAATCGAATTGAACTTCGGCATATATTTCGTCGTGTATTCAAAAATGTCGCCGATGATGCGCATTGACATGTCGGGCGGGTAAATATAGGTATTGCGCACCATGAATTCCTTGAGGATGTCGTTTTGAATCGTGCCGTTGAGGATTGACTTGTCGACGCCCTGTTCAATGCCGCTCTGAATGAAGAACGCCAGAATCGGGAGAACCGCGCCGTTCATTGTCATGGATACGGACATTTGGTCGAGCGGAATGCCGCTGAACAAAATATTCATGTCGAGCATTGAGCAGACGGAGACGCCCGCTTTGCCCACGTCGCCGAAGACGCGCGGATTGTCGGCGTCGTAGCCGCGATGTGTCGGCAGGTCGAATGCGATTGACAAACCCTTTTGCCCTGCGGCAAGGTTGCGGCGATAAAATGCGTTGGATTCTTCGGCCGTCGAGAAGCCCGCGTATTGGCGGACAGTCCATGGGCGGAAGACGTACATTGTCGCGTAAGGACCGCGCAGGAACGGCGGAATGCCGCTCACAAAGTCCAAATGATTCATGTGCGCGTATTCGTCGTGCGTGTACAGCGGCTTGACGGGCACGTGTTCCATCGTCTTGTAAACGAGCTTGTCGTAATCAGCCTTAGCTGCCTGTTCAAATTTAGCCTTCCACTCCGCCGCGTCAGAAGCCGGGGCGTCGCTCAGACCCATCTGCGTGAAGTCAGGATTAGTGTACTGTGCCATTATTACATCCCCTTTTTCTGTTGAAGTGCTTGGAGAATTTTATAGCAGTTCGCCTTGACGTGAATGTATTCGTCAATACCCGCCGCGTCGTAGGTTGCTTTCAAATCGGCAGGAGCCGCGCCCGCCAGGAACACCGTCGCGCCGGGCAGAGCCTCATGAAGTTTCGGGGCAAGCGCGGGAATAATTTCGGGATAAGTCGCGTCCGTCGAGCAGATAACCGCCGCGTCCGCGCCCGATTCTTTAGCCGCCGCCGCCGCCTCGTCGACAGTCTTAAAGCCGTTGTTGCCCAAAACTTGGAACGCGCCGACTTGCAGGAAGCCCGTGGTGAAATCTGCGCGGGCTTTGTGTTGCGGAATCGGTCCCATGTTGGCGAGGAAGATTTTAACGTTGTCGCCGGTCTTGGCTTTGAAGTTCTCGGTCTTTTCGCGGAGAGCCTCAAAGCGTTCGCTCCAACGGTGCGGCTCAATTTTCGTAATCGCCGCAACTTCAGCAGTGCCCAAAGCCTTGCGAATTTCGGCAATGGTCGCGCCCTTTTCGGCGGCGGCAATCACGCAACATGCGCAACCGTCTTTGACATCGGCGAGCGCGTCTGCGACAGCGGCGGAGTCAACTTGGCTTAAATAATTTTCGACAGCGGACTTGCGCGCCTGCATGTTGGCGGCTTGGTCTTCGGGGCGGGCGTCAATGCGTTCCTCTGTCATGTTCGGATACATGTTGTTGCCGACGATACGGTCTTTGCGGGTCTCGGCGGCTTTGAAACGCGCCTCACAAACCTTGGCGATTTCGGCTTGCGGGTAGCCTTCCTTGAGCGCGGCGACGATACCGCCTTTGCCCTCGACGACTTGGAATTCAACCCAAATCTTTTCGCGAATCTGCTTGGTCAAAGTTTCGACAGCCCACGAGCCGCCGGCAGGGTCAATCGGTTGCAACAAGCCGAATTCCTCTTGCAGGATGATTTGCATGTTGCGGGCGATACGACGGCTGAATTCGTCGCCTTTGCGGACGGGTTCGTCGAAGGTCGAATTCTCGAAGCTGTCGACGCCGCCGACAACGCCGCTGAACAGTTGCGTGGTGTCGCGGAGCAAATTGACGTAAGGATCGTAAACGGTCTTGAAGAACTTGGCGGGGCGACCGTGGATGTGCATTTTCTGCGATTCTTCGTTGCCGCCGAAAGCCTTGACAATCTGCGCCCAAATCGGACGGACTGCGCGGAGCTTGGCGATTTGCATGAAGAAGTTCGCGCCCATGGAGAAGCCGAACATAATTTGACTTGCCGCCTCGTCAATCGTCAAGCCGCGTTCAAGCAGGGCACGCAGGTACGCGACGCCCGCCGCGACGGTGTAAGCGACTTCCTGAACGTCGTTCGCGCCGCCGTTGCTGAAAACGTTGCTCTTAACGAAAATCGTCTTGACAGCGGGTGCGTTCTTGACAGCCCACTTAGCCGCCTTGGCCGCCTCGTCGTAAAGTTTGTCAAGGTCTTGAATCAGCGTGCCGTTTGCCGCGTATTCGCCGATTGGGTTCGCGCCGATTATGCCGCGCAGTTTTGAAACGTCGCCGCCGTTTTTCTTGACGGTCGCAACGATAAGCGCGAGGAGCGGCAAAGCGGATTGTCCCGCGTAGACGTACAGCGGGTGTTGGTCGAGCTTGAGCCCGTTAAGCAAAGTTTCAACGTCGCCGAGTGTCGTCAAGCTGACGCCGCCTTTGCCGATGTGTTTGCATTCGCGGGCGTCTTTGTTCTTGCGGGTCGCGCAGTCAACTTTGACGTGATAAACGGTTGAGCCCTTGTCGATTTCGTGTTTCAGCAATTCGTTGTTCTCTTCGGGGAGCGTTTCGTCGCACGCTTGCGCGATAAGCCACGGTGCATTGACGTAACCGTTTGCGTTGACGCCGCGCAGGTAGTCGCCCATGCCGGGGAAAGATTTCGTCGGCTGAATCGGCTCGGTGTCGCCGTGGAAGTACATCGGGCTGAACGTGATATTTTCGTAGGTCTTGGTGAAAAGTTTCTTTTCAAACGGCGCGCCTTTGAGCAGGGCAATGCACGCCTCTTTCCACTGTTCGTAAGTGGGCGGAGTGAATTCGTCAAGCGGGACTTCGGGGAAATTTTCATTTGCTTCCGCTCGCTGAATCAGGGCTTGCAGATCCAATTCGGCGGACGCATTTTTTTCTGTGGGATTGCTCATACAAAAATTGACCTCCTGTAAAATTTTGGTTGTCGTCTTGCGAAAAGTTTTTCTGCCACCTCCAAAATTGTCAAATTATGTAGTCTACGATAAATGATATTAATACAACGCCGTTAAGCTGTCAACGCCGCCGCCAATAAAAAAATTCGTCTTGACAGACGAATAAGCGCGATAAAATTTTATTCCGCAAGCAGTGCCGTTAAGCCGTCGACTTCCGTGAGCCTGTCAACAACCGGCTCGCATGTAAAGGCTTTTTCGGAAACAATGAGTGCCTTTGGAAATTCTTGCCAATCTATGCCGGCGAGTCCTTTGATTTCGTTGTTGAAAAGGCGCACGTCGTCGCCGCTTGCAAATTTCCGGAACAGCCTCTGAAGTGTCTCGGCTATGTCGCGGTTGAGAACGTTGCCGTAAAGTTGCACTGCCTCGCGACTGCCCAAAAATGCCGCCGCCACGTCGACGGTGCCGGAACCAAGATTTTCAATCAGCGGCTTTACGTTCCAGTACAGCAGACGAACTTTGTTGCCGCCCGCCGCCAATTTTTGTGCGCAGCGATAGGTGCTCAAAGTGTAGATTTGCTCATACATTTTTGCGTTTGCCTCCAGCGCGGGCATCGCCACCGCCTGCTTGTCGATATAGTCTCGTATGGCTTTTGCTTCGGCGGGATGTTCGTCGTCGAAGAAACTCACCATTGAATCAATCTCTTTAATTATGAAGTCTTCGTATTTTTTTACGCCGACAAGTGATTTGTAAATTTGTCGTTCGTTGCTCGGAATGCCGATAATGAATTCGATACCGGACGCGGCTCCGTCACGATAGGCGGCGGGCACGTCAAAGGGAATCAGTTTCCCGTCGCGGGTCGGCGCGGACAAATCAAGCACAAGTTTTTGTTGCGCCTCCTTCAGCTGTTCCGTCGAAAGCCGCACGAGTTCTTCCACAGTCGTCGTCGCGGTTGCTTGCAGGAGTTTCTTCGCCAAGTTGCGGGATGTTTCGGGCGTCGCGTAAGCCGACATGGGGTCGCCGTAAAATATGAACGCCTTTTGAAACAGCCCCTTCGCCTGCGCGGACGCCGCAAGCAAACTCAGACTCAGTGCGCCCGATTCAAAGCCCATGACGGTAATTCGTTCGGGGTCGCCGCCGAAAGCGGATATGTTCTCTTTAATCCAGCGCATTGCCGCGATTTGGTCAAGCAAGCCGAGATTCAACGTGTCGGGATATTTTTCGCCGCCGGGGACTTCCGAAAAGTCAATGAAGCCGAAAATGCCCAGACGGTAGTTGAAGCTGATGCCGACAATGTCCGGGTAGATTTTGATAAAATCGTCGCCGTGCAACAGCGGATCTGCGGAACCGCCGTATGTGAAGTCGCCGTGGTGAAAAAACACGATGACGGGCTTTTTCTGCGCCGTCCGTTTGCCCGCGACGCAAATGTTGAGCGTCAAGCAATCTTCGCTTTGCCTGTGGTGTTTCAAGAACGAGCCTTCGTAATCGACTTGCACTGCGGACGCGCCGAAATTTTTTGCCTCGAAGACTTCGTTCGATTCGGGCAAAGGCTCAGGTGCCTTCCAGCGCAGTTCGCCGACAGGTGGCTTGGCGTAGGGGATGCCCGAAAAAATTATGGCGCGATTACTTTTTTCGCCGACGAAGACACCGTTTTTGGTCTTTACGGCAAGGTCGTTATCAAACGCGCCGTGAATTTGCTGATTCGCCCGATTCAATTCTTCAAGGTCGCTTTTTGTTACTTGACCGTCGAATACGAAACCGTCGCTTCCGTCGCCGTAACGCTCGCGGATTTTTTTGATTCGGTATTGGCGCAGAGCCATGTTGAACACGAAAATCAGAATCGGCGGGATTATGACGAATCCGAACTGTTCCTCCAAGTAATTGCTCAGGGACACGCCGCCCGTTTCGGCGACATACACGCCGACCAGAGAAATCAGAACGAGCACCGCCAACGCCGTGAATCTGCGCGGCGGCTTCGTCTGAACGGATTCGCTGAAAACGATTTTATATGCCAGCCCTTCAAGCGTCGTGCCGACGACGAGGCAACTCACTATGCTCATCCATTCGGGGCAACCAAAAATTTTCGGGACTTCAAAGCTGAAACCGTAACCGACCGCCGACACGAGCGCAATGACAAAATCATCAATCGTAAAAAGTTTTCTCATGCGTCACCTCAATGTTCATTGATCCAAGTCAAGTTCGGCGTAAAGCTGATTGATTTGCTCTTCCGTATAGTGCGGCTTTTCATAGACGTCCGAGAAATTAACTTTGATACTTGCCAAACGTCCCGCGAGACGTTTTTCCTTCCGAAGCTCATGCCCCGTGATAAAGATGTATTCAAACATTCTGTCGCCGAAAAACCAAAACAGCACGATAAAAATTTCGCGCGGTGCTTCGTCAAGAAAATCCGTCAGCCACAAAAGCAATCCGCCGACGATTGAGCCGATTAGCATGAACAGGAATAATTTGAATTCGCGATCCTGTTCCTTTTCGACGAGACCGAGCTTGTAAGAAAAATCGTCGCGAATAGTTTCCGCGATAACTTTTTTCTCATCCGCCGACAAGTTGTCGCCGATGATATTCAAAACGAGCGGGCATTCGTCGGGTATGGGATTGGCTGCTTCTTGAAGATACTCGACAAAATCCGGATTCAAACTCTCCTGGTCTTTCGCGCTGTACGTGTTGATTATGTCGTTGTAACCGGAAATACAACAATGCACCGTCGCGATTCCGTTCTCGATGTAGTCGCGTTTGATGCGCGAATCGATTCGGCTTTGTTTGCGGTCAAACAGTTGGATAAAATTGCGTTTCTTCATGTTGCTCCTCATTCAGCCGCAAGGAAAGGCAGAGGGTCGCAACCCCCTGCCCGCAACTTGCTTAACGGCTTAAAGCATATAATATTTGGTAAGGGAATATGTTCTGTCCCAATCGACGATTTTAAGCGCGGATTCTTTTTCGGGGTGAATGTCGAATTCGTCTAAGACCATAACCGGCTTGTTCGTCGTGTCGTAAAGCGGCCACGTTTTAACCTTGCCGTCGGGGGAAATGTCCGCGCTCAGTGACGGGTTGCCCGTCTTGGCGAACTGCACCCACATTTTGCGCATGGTCTTGCAGAAGGTCGCGTCGAATTCTCTGCCCGTGTCGTAGTTCATTTCCGGGTGATTGAATATGGTCGAGAGCTCTATGGAGTGTCCGCATTTCATTATCGGCAACGAGGCTTCGGGCGTGAAGTAGTAAGCGTAAGATTTGCCGCCGCCCTGCGTCTGACTCTCCGCCAACTTGATTATCGGCGCATTGAACCAAATCTGACTGAAAAGACGGCTGTCGCGTTCCCAATCTTCGCCCGTCGTGTCGTTCCAAAAACTCTCGGCAAGCTTTTTGTCCGCGTCGGTGAATTGGGCAAATCCCTTCGCCTTGCGGTCGGCAACCCAAGCGTTCCAGCCTTCAAGCCCGAAACTGGAAACGAAGAAATTCATTTCGTCTTTGTTGCAGCCGATAAGAAAAGCGATGTCCTTCGCCGCGCCGTTCGCATAAGCCTCAAACGGCTCCAACGGCAAATATTTTCCGTCGCGTTCGGGGAATTGGCGCAAAAAGAGTGCGGACGATGCGTCAAAAACTTTTTGGGCGTCGAGCTTGAGCAAGTCGGCGACGGTTTTGCAACCGAGGACTGCCAGCAATTCATTAGTGCAAGCGATACATTGTTCCGCAGATCTCGTTTGATTGGGCGCGCCGCTTTGAGCAATGACGCGCTTAAAATATTTTTGCGAGCCGGGAATCAGCGGAAGCATGGTACAACTTCCCGCACCTGCACTTTCGCCGAAGATTGTCACGTTGTCGGGGTCGCCGCCGAAATTGGAAATGTTTTCGTGCACCCACTTCAACGCCGCAATTTGATCGAGCAAGCCGAGGTTCTGCGCGTCGGGATAGTCTTTGCCGTCCGACAGATGAGACAGGTGCAAAAATCCGAAGACGCTGAGTCTGTAAGCGATTGTCACGACGATAACGTCAGGATTTTCTTTAACGAAGTTGTGGCAGTCAAACATCGGGTCAACCGTTCCGCCCGCCTCAAACGCGCCGCCGTGAATCCATACCATGACGGGCTTCGGTTGCGCAGGCGAATCGTCCGCCTTCCAGACGTTCAGATACAGGCAATCTTCGTCAAGATAGAACAGCGAGCCGACCTCAAAGTTTTCATTGCCGTAGGCACTTTTCGCGTTGTGATAAGCCTCGTATACGCCGTCATCGGGAACAACGTCCACGGGAGCTTTCCAGCGCAGTTCGCCGACGGGTTGTTTGCCGACGAAGGGAATGCCCCTGTACGAAATGATATTCTCCGTCCGTTTGCCGACGAAGGTGCCGTTGACGCATTTGACCGCCAACGATTTGTCATAATTGCCGTCAGTGATTCGTTTGTTTTCGCCGTATTGCGCTCTCAATAATGCTTTTTCATCAATCATTTTTATACACCTCTTCGCCGTCAACGATTGTGGCGATTAATTTTGCTTGCACTACCTTTTCGATGTCGTCATGAAGGAAGTCGCAATCAAAGACCGTCATGTTGGCGAGCTTGCCGAATTCAATTGAGCCCATGCGGTGTTCTTGGTGCCACTGCCGCGCGACGTTGATTGTCATTGCGCGCAAGGATTGTTCGCGGGTGACAGCTTCCTTCATGTTGCGCGGTTCGTTTACCATGCCGCCGCTTTCCTTCGGGTATGTGCGCTTTTCTGCCGTGTAAATGCTGTATTTGATGTCCATTATCGGCGAGACGGGATAATCCGAATGGAAGACAACGTTCGCGCCCACGTCGTAGAAAGATTTAATCGGATAAGCTTGGTCAGCTAATTCCTTGCCGACGTAAACGACTTCTTGAGGATAAGTGTCATTGTCCTTCGGCGTCCAAAGCGGTGCAACTGCCGGGACAGAATTTGTTGCGCCCATGCGGCGAATGTCCTCGTCCGTGACGAAATGCAGGTGCGCCAGAACATTGCGCTGATCTAAGTTGCCGGTGATCTTCTCGGCATCCTCAATGCAACCAAGCATGAAGTGAGTTGCGCCGCCGCCTTCGGAATGGACATGGACGGACATTCCCTCCTTGTTCGCCGCAACAAGCATATCAACCATCTTGTCATGGTCGTTGAAACGCTCTACGCCGTGATACCCCGGCTGATCCAGATAGTCCTGATTCTGCCAGCCCGTATGTGCCTCAGTCACACCGTCGAGAAATGCCTTGATGCCGACAATATGGAAGTATTCGCCACCGTACTTGGCACGGTCTTCGGCGACACGGGCTACCTCTGCTTTCGGGTCGGCGACATTGTCGGGAGTCAGCATATAAGCATAGGTGCGCAACTTCAGCTTGCCTTCCTCCTCCAACTCTTTGTATGCCCGGGGACAATCTTTGCAGAAGAGTTCCACACCAGCGTCGGCCACGGCTGTATAGCCATTCTGGAGGGCGAAATCCTGCCACGCAAGCAGGTAGTTCTTAGCATCCTCCACTGAAGAGGGGAGTATGGCGATGATATCCAGCACGGGATTTTCACAGATATAGCCGTCGGGGTCGCCATTCTTGTCTACGTGCACCATGTCATAGCCGTATCTCTTCGCGTATGCCGCATCAATGCCAGCCCACTGAAGTGCCTTGGTGTTGAGCAGCATGGAATGCCCGCCGCCGGTTTGCATAATCAACGGCTTGTCGGAGCAAATTTCGTCCAGATACGACTTTGTAACGTATTCGTCGTTTTCAGTCCAACCTGCCGCCAAATAAATTTTGCGGTCGGGATTATCGGCGATGAATTGCTTGATGACTTCGCGATACTTGTCGTAGTCGGTCGAAAGAAATTGCGAGAGATTCGCCTGTCCGACGGCGCGATAACCGGCGAAATATCCGTGGCAATGGGATTCGAGGAAGCCGGGATAAATAAAGTTGTCGCCGTAGTCCAAAACTTGCGCGTTCGGGTCGGCGAGCTGTTTAACCGTCTCCACGTCGCCGATATAAGCGAACACGCCGTCCTTGACGAGAGCCGCCTTTGCGAAGGGACGCTTGTCGTCAACGGTGATGATGTTGCCGAGGATAACCGTTTCTTTCATGATTCATTTTCCTTTCTGTACACTGCAAGCAATTCACATGGAGAAAACTTTCTTGCCTTCAAAGTAAGTCGCGGCAGGTTTCGCGGTGTGAATTTCCGTCACGGGGCAAGCCAGCACGTCTTTGTTGACGAGCAGGAAGTCGGCGTATTTGCCGGGCTTGATACTGCCGCGTTCGTTCTCAAGGAACATTTGCTTTGCGACGTTGATTGTCAGAGCCGTAATCGCCTGTTCGCGGGTAATGAGTTCTTCCGCCCACCGAGGCTTTCCGCCTTCGGCATAATTTACGCCCGTCACGGCAATTTCGATAATGCCGAACGGATCATCGGGACTGCCGCTCAGTGCCGGGAAATCCGAGTGCGAAGAAATATTTACGCCGTTATCGAAGAATGACTTCATCGGATAACCTTTGTCGCCCATGCCTTCGGGAAGTGTTCGGAGCAAAGCCGCTTGCAACTCGTCGTCGGCGTTGTGCCAAAGCATTCCCGAAGTAACATAAACATTATTTTCTGCCATGCGCTTGTAATCCGAAGGAATTACGCCGTAGACGTGCACAATCGTGTTGCGCATATCCGCCTTGCCGCCATTGATGTATGCGTTGACGACGCGATTGACTGCCTTGTTGCCCATCGTGTGAATGTGCATGCTCAATCCTTTTGCGTTCGCCTTGCGCGTGATGTCGGTAACTTCCTCTTCCGACCAGTTGGCGATGCCTTGTCGTCCGTCGGGATACAGCGGGTCAACAAATCCCGTGCCGGTTTCGACTGTGCCGTCCATGAAGAGTTTCACCCAGTTGGGTTTGACGTGCGCGGAAGCGTATTTCTGAACGTCGAGTGCCTTGTCGAAATTTTTATCGATGTCCATCCAGCTTTCAAATTCGTAAGTCAAGCCCAAGACGAAGTGCATATCGCCGGCGTTGTCCATTTGTTGCGCGGCTTTGAAGTAACTTTCGTTGAAGAAATAGTTTCCCCAGCCGTCAATGTACATCGTGTAGCCTTCTGACAACAAATGCTTCTCGATGTCAAGCAGAGTTGTTTTCGCCAAGTCAACGGAAAAGAGGTTGTCGTTGTCCAAGAAAGAACGCGTGTAAGTTCCGGCCTGTTCCTTGAGATAGCCGGTCGGCGTGCCGTCGGAGCCGAAAACGATTTCGCCGCCGCGAACTTCTCTTTTGAGGACGGTGCCATCTTTCGACATAATGCCCGCGTTGACGAGCGCAAGTGTGTTCACGAGACCTTTATGACCTTCCTCGTCGGCGAAGTACATGGGAATATCGCTGCAAATTTTATCCAAATCTTGACGAGTAGGCATATTTTTTTCAAAGAGCAGGACTTGCCAGCCGAACCCGAAGATAGCCGTTGCGCCGTTAGCTTTGGCTTTCGCGACAGCGGCGGGAACGACTTCCGCCAAAAATTTTTCGGGAGTGATTTCTCTGTCAATCGTCGTTCCTACTTTCGTAATGCCGTGCCCGATTGAATAATGAGCGTGACCGTTGCCGCAAGAGGGCATGACAAGACCTTTGCCGGTGTAGTCGATGACTTCGGTCTTGCCGTTTTCGATAAAGGCTTCGACGCCCGCCTTGTCGCCGACGTAGACGTACTTGCCGTCCTTCACGGCGAACGCCTCGACGATTTGATTGCCTTCGGAAGTAAAAATTTTGCCGCAAACGACAAGATCTGCTGTGTTGTTCTTCAAGGTGATTCCTCCTAAAATTTTATTTTTAACGGGTGTAAACCCATTCGCCGCCAATCATTGTGCGCAAAACTTTTGCGTCGTTGATGTGTTCGGGCGCACAGGCGGTGATGTCCGAATCAAGCACGACCATATCGGCTTGCTTGCCGACGGTAATGCTGCCGAGCGTGTCTTCGCATTTGAATTGATACGCGCCGTTCAACGTCGCGGCTTTAACCATTTGTTCGACCGTGACGCGTTCGCCGGCGTTCAACAAAGTTTCGGGCTTGCCGGGCAGTTGTCTTATTACGGCGGTTTGTATTCCGTTCGTCGGTCTCAAATCTGCCGTGACAGGATAATCGGTGGCTTGAGTGACGACAACGCCCTTGTCGAAGAAACTTTTCAGCGGGTACTGATTTTCGGCGCGCTCTTCGCCGAGGTAAGGTACCGACAATTTTGTATGATAATCCGGCTCCTTGATAAACCAATAGGGATTCGCCACGGCAACGACGCCCAGTTTCGCCATGCGGTCAATGTCAGCCGGATTGACGATTTGCAGATGAGTGAGTGCCGCGCGTTGAGCGGGGGTCGTGCCGGCTTTTTCAAAAGCATTCAACGCTTCAGCTATGGCGCCGTCGCCGATTGTGTGAATATGAATCGTGAAGTTCAGCTCGTTGGCTTTTTTCACCGTGTCCGCCAATGTGTCCGCGTCAAAGCGCAAAAGACCGCGATAACCGTCGTTGCTGTCGCTGTAGGGCGCGTTGAGGTAAGCCGTCCTGCTTTCGATAACGCCGTCAAGCAAAATTTTGATGTTGTCCACGGCGAATCGGTTGCCTTTGAACTTTTCACGAAGCTCCGCCGCATGAACCACGTCCGCGACGGGATTTTTGTCGACGAAGACTTGATAGCCGCCGTGCACGCGAAGTTTCAATTTGCCTTCGACGTCCAGCCGGTGATAAGCTTCCATGACGTTTTCCGAGCCGTAATCGTAATTTACCATCGGGTCGAAAGTCATCGTCACGCCGAGCGCAAGGAACACGTCTTGATAAGCCAAAAGAGCTTTTTTGTACTCCTCAACCGTGAAATGGTACAGCAAGTCGTTAAAATAAATGCTCGTGCCTTCGCGGAAACAACCTGTCGGGTTTCCGTCTGCGTCGCGGACAATCACGCCGTCGGAAATGTCGGGGGTATCTTTGGTGATGTTTTTGCGTTTCATCGCGGCGGAGTTCAACCAAAACGAATGATGCCCATAGTCAATCATTGCAACGGGCTTGTCGGTCAAATCGTCAATCATTGCCGCCGTCGGACCGTCCACGCCGAAAGTCGCGTCGTCCCAGCCCATGCCTTGAATTTTGTCCATTTCGGGATGTTTCGCAATGAATTTTTTCAGCTTGTCGCGAATCGCGTCGAGCGTTTTGCAATCGTTCAACGGACACATAAGCAACATTTTGGAGCCGCCGAGATTGCCGTGCGCGTGCCCGTCGACAAAGCCGGGCAGAATCAATCCGTCGTCGAAATGTTCTTCCTGCGTGCCCGCGCCGACGAAAGCCTTTGCGCCGTCCGCGTCGCCGACATAAATAAATTTGCCGTCCGCAATCGCCGCCGCTTGAGCTTTGGGATTTTTCGCGTCGACGGTGTAAAAGTTGCCGTAGACGACAGTATCCGCAAACCTGTTCATTCGCATTCCTCCCGCAGAAAATGTAGAGGTATTCGGTGGCATTATAGTATGTTTCATTTTTTTAGCCAATGCGGTGTTCCAAAGTGTCACGCTTGCTTTTTCGGCTTTGTATGATTAAATGACGGCAAAAAACGAGTGAATTGAAATGCGCATACTGTTTGCAGAAACCGTGAGAAAACTTCGCACCGACAAAGGGCTTTCGCAACGGGAATTGGCGGAGCGGATGTACGTGACGCGTTCGACGGTTGCCCGCTGGGAAAGCGGCAGTCGTTTGCCTGACGCCGTGATGATTTCCCGCCTCGCCCAATGTCTCGATACGGACGTCAACACGCTGATTTCGGCGGCAACGGAAAGCGACGACGCGCCCAACGTCATCATGGTCGACGACAGAAAAATTTTTTTGTCGGGTGCCTTGCCGATTTTGGAAGAGGTCATGCCCAACGCCATAATCACGGGCTTTACTCGTCCGTCGGAGGCAATCGAATACGCGCGGGCAAATCGAATCGCGTTGGCGTTTTTGGACATTGAGCTCGGCAAAACAAACGGGTTCGACCTTTGCCGCACGTTGCTTGAAATTAATCCGCGCACCAACGTCGTCTACTTAACAGCTTACGTCGAATATTCCTTCGACGCGTGGAGCACGGGAGCCAGCGGCTTTACGCTCAAGCCGATAACGGTTGAAGGCGTTCGCGCGCAATTAAAAAACCTCCGCTATCCGTTTTCGTTGGGAGGCGCGGAGGAATGAGTTGGGAGCAAATATATTTCTTCGCATGCGGCGCGGTGCTGTTGGTGACGATTATGACGTTATGCGTCGCCGTCATCATGCCCGGCAAGAATCAATGGAACAAAAAATTTTTTATTACGCTGTTCGCGGTTTTCGTACTGTGTATGATTGCGCTGTTCGTCGACCTTGTGATTTACGAAGACCCGACCATGGCGACGGCGGAACGAATCACCGTCTGCTGTCAATATCTGTTCCTGTCGATACCTATGCCGATGTTCACGGTGTATTTGTTGCGCACGTGCGGCGAAGACCGACGGACGAGTCCGCTGTTCCGAGCCGTCGTCGTGCTGTGGAGCGTGTACTTCGTCCTGTTGGCAGTCGCGCAGTTCACGACGTTCTTTTATTGCATCACGCCCGACAATCGATACGTTCGCGGTTCGTTGCATACGCTTATGGTCGCGCCAATCTTCGCGGTGATGTTTTTAAATTTGGCAGCCGTGATTCGCCGTCGCAACAAGTTGCCCGAAAAATATTTTGTCGCGTTCATGATTCATTTGTTGTCGTTGACGGGCACATTGTTTATCAACAACATGATTGTCGAAATTCTTTTGCTCGTCATGTTGGGGCTGTGCATTTCAACGCTTGCAATGCTTGCGCTTGTCCTCTACGACCAGATTGAATCATACGTGGGGCAACAGCGGGAGATTGCACATCAGCGCGCAAGCATAATGGTTTTGCAAATGCGCCCGCACTTCATCTACAACGCAATGATGAGTATCTACTATCTTTGCGCGAGAGACCCGAAAAAGGCTCAGCAAGTCACGATGGACTTTACGACTTATCTGCGCAAAAATTTCACCGCCATTGCGAGCGAAGACAACGTGCCGTTTATTGACGAATTGGAACACACGCGCGCTTATCTTGCCGTGGAGCAGGTTCAGTTCGAGGACAGTCTTTGCGTGGATTACGATACGCCGCATAAAAATTTCCGCTTGCCGCCGCTGACACTTCAACCGATTGTGGAGAACGCCGTCAAGCACGGCATGGATCCGGAATATGCGCCGTTGCATATCTCCATTAAGACGCGCGAGACGGATTCTGGCAGTGAAATTATCGTTGAGGATACAGGTTCCGGCTTTGCACCCGCCGACGACGACGCAGAGCCGCATATTGCGTTGGCGAACATACGGCAACGGCTTGAAATGATGTGCGGCGGCAAAATGACGATACGTCCCCGCGAAGGCGGCGGCACTGTCGTAACCGTGACAATCCCCTGATGATTTTAATTGGCGTCGAATGGCGTCGCGCTCATTTCGAGTTTCGGGTTGTTGTCGCTTATCCAGCCGAGTGCCCATTCGTTTTCGAGGAGCAACACGGGATTTTCGTTGCGGTCGAGGACGAACATGCCTCTGTCCGCGCCGCGCAGGCTTGCGGGCGTCACCTTCGTGCCGTCGTTGAATTTGAGCCAACGCGCCACTTCAAACGGCAACATCGTCAGCAACACGTCAACGCCGTATTCGGACTTCAAACGATACTGCAGAACTTCAAACTGCAACGTGCCGACCGTGCCCACGACGTAAGATTCGGTGCCCGCGCCCACTTGATTGAAAAGCTGAATCGCGCCTTCCTGCGTCAACTGGTCAATGCCCTTGGCGAACTGTTTGCGCTTCATTGTGTCCTTTGCCTGCACGCGCGCGAATTTTTCGGGCGGAAATGTTGGGAAGTCTTCAAACTTGAATTTGTGCGCGGCGTCGGTGAGCGTGTCGCCTATGCCGAAGATGCCGGGGTCGAACAAGCCCACAATGTCGCCCGGAAACGCTTCGTCGATAATCTGTCTGTCCTGCGCCAAAAATTGTTGCGGCTGCGCGAGCTTAATCAGCTTGTCGCTTGCGGCGTGCCAAACAGTCATGTTGCGTTCAAACTTGCCGGAACAAATTCGTATGAACGCAAGACGGTCGCGGTGCGCGGGATTCATGTTTGCTTGGATTTTGAAGACGAACGCGGAAAATTTTTCGTCTTCGGGCTCAATCACGCCGTCGCTTGACAGTCGCGGGGCGGGCGGCGGCGCAAGTCTCAAATACTCTTCCAAAAAGTTCTGCACGCCGAAATTGGTCATCGCCGAGCCGAAAAACGTCGGCGTCAAATCGCCCGCGTCGATTCGTGCCTTGTCAAACTTTTCGCCCGCTTCGTCGAGCAAAAGCAAATCGTCTTGGAGCGCGTCGAAGTTCGCTTGCCCGATTCGTTCGATAACCTGCGCGGCGTCGGGCGCGAAAATTTCTGACGCGCGTTCGCGTTGCCCGTGCGTGGTGTCCTCCGCGAAAAGTTCAATGCGATTTTTTTGTCGGTCGAAGACGCCGAGATATTTGCCGTCGACACCGATTGGCCAATTCATCGGGTAGGCGCGAATGCCCAAAACATTTTCGAGTTCGTCCATCAAATCGAGCGGAACTTTGCCGTAGCGGTCGAGCTTGTTTATGAACGTGAAAATCGGAATGCGGCGTTCGCGACAAACTTTGAACAGCTTTTTTGTTTGAGCTTCGACGCCTTTTGCCGCGTCGAGAATCATGACCGCGCTGTCGACGGCCATTAGCGTGCGGTAAGTGTCTTCGGAAAAATCTTGGTGCCCCGGCGTGTCGAGGATATTGATTCGGCAGCCCGCGTAGTCGAATTGCAAGACGGAGCTTGTGACGGAAATGCCGCGTTGCTTTTCGATTTCCATCCAATCCGATACGGCGTGGCGTTGGGTTTTGCGAGACTTAATCGAGCCCGCCAGGTGAATCGCGCCGCCATAAAGCAAAAGTTTTTCGGTCAGCGTCGTCTTGCCCGCGTCGGGGTGCGAAATGATTGCGAACGTGCGCCGCTTGTTTATTTCGTCAGTCAATGTCAAATTCGTTTGCCTCCCTTAACAACAATGAAAATGCCCGCGAATATTAAAATCATGCCCGCGACGATGAACGCGGTGAGTGGTTCGCCCAAAAATATCACGCCTGCCAACACGCCCACGACCGGTGCGATTAACGTGGCGACAGATGCCGTGCTTGCCTCAATGTGCGCCAAAATGTAATTCCACAGATAGAACGCCACAGCCGACGCCAATGCGGCGTTGTACAGCAGACACAGGACGGCGGGCAAGCTCCAGTCGATTTCGCCCTGCGGCACGAACGTCGAGTAAAGCATAAGCCCAAGTGCGCCGAAAACCATTTGCCACGTCGTCAACTGAATCATGTCGCATTTGTTCAACCACCGCTTGACAATTATGCTTGCGAGAGCCGCGAGCACCGCGCCGCCGATTAATATCAAAGCCGAGCGCAAATCACCGACGCCCTGCACGCCCATTAGCACGTACAAGCCGAGCAACGCCGTAACTATGCCGAAAATTTTTCGCCGCGTCAATCGTTCGTTCAACGCGAAGTGCGCCATAATCGCGACCCAAAGCGGCGTCGTGAAGTTGAGGACGCAACCCATGCCCGCGCCGCATGGCTATCCGCGAGCAAGCCGATTTGTATTGCGACTTGATTCAACGCCATCTGCAGGACGCCCGAAACGATTATCCACGGCAAAAGCCTTGCGTCGGGCAAGGGGATTTTTCGCAGATACGCGACCGCCAACAGAATCAACGCGCCCGACCCGAATCGCCACATGACGAACGAGACCGGCGGAAAGTAATCGTTCGCCAGCTTCATGACGACCCAATTCGAGCCCCAAATCAAACACAGCACCGCGAGTGCCCGCAACATTTTATCACGCCCTCTAATCTCTTATCCCTTGTCCCTTTTCCCTTGTCCCTTAAAAATTTCCTGCTTGATTCTGCTTCAAGGTTGCGTTATAGTTTAAAAAAATTTTTGGGACAAGGAGCAACTCATGAAAAAAATTTTTTGTTTGATGCTGATTTTGCTGACGTTCGCGCTGACGGGTTGCGGCGAAGAGCCCAAGTCCGCCGACGTGAATCAAATACCGACCGAAGTCGCCGAAGAGACCGCTTATAAAATTTCCGACAAATCCGCCGACAAAAAGTCCGATAAACCCGCCGACAAGCCTAAGCCCGCCGAACCCGCTAAGCCCGCGCAGGAGGGCAAAGACTACATTGTTGCGGACGACGACTTGTCAAATTTGCAACTCAACGACCCGACGATTCCCGTTTACGACAAATACATCATCTGGGAGCGGCAGGAAAGGGGCTTGCCGATTGTTCTGCCGTATCTTGAACCCTACGAAGAAAAATCAACGGTTTATCTGACCTTCGACGACGGACCCGACGATAAAATCACGCCGCAGATTTTGGACATCCTCAAGGCTGAAGGCGTCAAGGCGACGTTCTACGTCTGCGGCAACATGGTCGAGGCTTATCCCGACGTGCTCAAGCGCATGTTCAACGAGGGGCACGCCATCGGCAACCACAGCTACAATCATCGCTACGACGAGCTTTACAAGAGCCCGTGGAGTTTCATGGAACAGATTATCAAAACCGACGTCGCGATTAAAAACGTTATCGGCGTGCGCCCGTTCATAATCCGCGCACCGGGCGGCGTGGACATGTTCAGCGCGAACTATTGGACTATGGTCGAAGATTGCGGCTATATCGAACACGACTGGAACGCGCTCACCGAAGACGCCACGCCCTCAAAGCCGAACGCCTCGCAACAAATCAACAACGTCTTGAAATATCTCGGCGACGACCCGCCGCGTTCCGTGGTTATCCTCATGCACTCAAACGCCGACAAAGCCGAGACCGTCAAGGCATTGCCGGAACTGATTCACTTCCTGCGCGATTGGGGCTATCAATTCGGCGTCGTCACGCCCATGACGCCGCAACCGTGGTAACTTTCTGAAAATAAAATAAAGCTCCCGCCGATTGTCGACGGGAGTTAAAATTTTTTCGTTCGGGTTAAGTTTACGCGGCTTCTTCTTTCAAAACGTAGCGCATGTACAACGGGAGCTTCTCAATCGTTTTGTCAAGGCGGGGATTCTTGCGCCAGAGGTTGTATTTATGCAGTTCCGATTCAGATCGCCCGCTCTTAAAAAATTGGTAGACGCCCTTGGAAAAGTCTTGCGTGAACAGATAATACCGCTTGCCGTTTGAAATCAAATAGAAATGCAACTTCTCGTTTAACTTGGTTACCATTATCTTGTTCTTCATGAAACATTCCCCCTATGAAAGCTTAATGAAAGTCCTTACGCCGCTATTGTAATCGAAAACTTTCCGCTTGTCCATAAGCGCGGAAAATTTTAATGAAAAAATAATGATTCGCAATCTTGCGGCGGAGTGTTGACGGCGGGTTTAAAATTGTAAGCAAAGGAGCGATTCAAGTTGCCGATTTACAACGCGCAGATTTTGGAAGTTGACGCGGCGGAGGCTCGTCGATATGCGGGCTTGCGCAATGCACCGACCTTCGGAGAAAAAAATATCCGAGACGCCTGTTTGGAGGCTCTGTTACTTTTGGACGTGCGCGGCGTCTGGCAAGTCTACGATTACGACTGCGCCGCCCGAACCGTCAAAAGTCAGCCGCCCGTCACAATTAACGGCAAGTCGATCGTTAAACACCTGGACGGCTGCACGAAAGTCATTTGCATGGCGACGACCGTCGGCTTTGACATCGAACGCGAGATTGCCAAAAAATTTGAGCGCGGCGATTATCTTGCGTCGGTGCTTTTGGACGCGGCGGCGACGGCGGCTGTCGAACAGGCGGCGGACGCCATGGAAAAACATTTCGCGGCGACCTTCGCCAAGGACGGCTTCAAAATGCGTTGGCGATTCAGTCCCGGCTACGGCGATTGGAACTTGACCGCACAGACCGAACTTTTTAAAATCGCGGGCGCGGAGCAAATCGGTATGCGCTTGACTTCGGCTTTGATGCTTGAGCCGCGCAAGTCCGTCACCGCCGTAATAGGGCTTTGTAAGGGACAAGGGACAAGGGACAAGGGACAAGGGAATTGCAAGGCGTGCGACCGAACCGATTGCCCCGCGAGGAATTAATTTATGCTACAGTTTTTCAAGGAGATGTTGCGACGTATGAAACGAAACGACCCGTGTTGGTGCGGCTCCGGCAAGAAGTACAAGAAATGCCACGCCGACTTCGACGCGCGGATTGACGAAATAAAATTTGTTAAGGCACTGAATCAAGTTCGCCCGCCCAAGCGACTGATTAACACGGCGGCGGACATCGAAGGCATCAAGCGGGCGGCGGTTATCAACACGGGCGCGCTCGACCTAATGAACGAACTCGTTCGCGAAGGCGTCGACACCTTGACGCTAAACAACGCCGCGCACGAATTCATTGTAAGCCACGGCGCGCACCCAAGTTGCCTCGGCTTTGAAAAATTCCCGAAGAGCATTTGCATTTCCGTCAACAACGTCGTTTGCCACGGCATTCCGTCGCGCAAGGAAATCCTCAAGGCGGGCGACATTCTCAACATCGACATAACGACTGATCTTGACGGCTACTTCGCGGATGCCTCGCGCATGTACACCGTCGGCGACATTTCGCCCGAAGCAAGACGCCTTATCGACGTGACGCATGACATCATGGAGGCGGGAATTAGCGCGGCGAAGGCTTGGCATTTCGTCGGCGACATCGGCGCGGCTTGCGGCAAGATGGCGCACGATAACGGCTACTCCGTCGTCACGGATTTGGGCGGTCACGGCGTCGGCAAGCAGTTTCACCTTGAGCCGTTCGTCAGCCACGACTGCGCGGCGAATACGGGTATGCTCATGGTGCCGGGCATTGTCCTTACCGTCGAGCCCATGATTAACGCCGGCGAAAAGTACGTCACCGTCGACGAGGACGATCATTGGACTGTTCGCACCAAGGACGGCAGTTTGTCGGCGCAGTGGGAAAAGACGATTCTGATTACGGAAAACGGCGCGGAAGTTCTCGCAAGCTGATTGGAGGGCAACGCTGTGCATTGCCGGTTCGATTTTTTTTGGGAGGCTTAATAACTTGAAAGCTGTCGTTCTCTCAAGCGGCGGGCTGGATTCGACGACGTGTCTTGCCCTTGCCGTCAACAAATACGGCGCGGAAAATGTTTCGGCTCTGTCGGTGTTCTACGGGCAACGCCACGCAAAGGAACTCGCCGCCGCCCGCAACGTCGCAAAATTTTACAACGTCGCGCATTACGAATTGGACGCCGCTGAAATTTTCCGCCACTCCGATTCCGCCCTGCTTAACACGTCGACCGCGCCGATTGAAAAAACGTCCTACGCCGCGCAGATGGAAAAGAATCATTCGCCGCGTGTCGCAACCTACGTCCCCTTTCGCAACGGGCTGATGCTTGCAATGGCGGCAAGTTTCGCGGACGGACTTTACGACGACCCGTGTGTTGAAATTTATGTAGGCGTGCACTCGGACGACACGGCGGGCAATGCTTACGCCGATTGCAGTGCGCAATTCGTCGCGGCAATGAGCGCGGCAGTTCGTATCGGCACATATGAAAAAATTCGTATCGTCGCGCCGTTCCTGTGTCAGTCTAAAGTCGATGTCGTCAAGGTCGGGCTTGAACTCGGCGTGCCGTATGAATTGACGTGGAGCTGTTACGCGGGCGGCGACGTTCCTTGCGGGCAATGCGCCACCTGTCGCGACAGAGCCGCCGCCTTTGCCGCCAACAACGTCAAAGACCCGGCTATCCCTTGACGGAAAAAATTTCCTGTGTTAAACTGCGTCAACATTCACTGCGGCGCGGTTCGTCGACACTCCGACGCGAACTCTGCCGTTGGACAAAAACTAAACGCAGGAGGACACGACATGTTAGACAAACAAGCAAAACAGGAGATCATGACCAAATTCGCAATGCACGAGGGCGACACCGGCTCGCCCGAAGTTCAAATCGCACTCTTGACGGCGCGCATTTCCTACTTGACCGAACACCTCAAGCAGCACAAAAAGGATCATCACTCCCGTCGCGGGCTGTTGAAGATGGTCGGGCAACGCCGCCGCCTTTTGAGCTACCTGAGCAAGAAAGACATCAATCGTTACCGCGAAATTCTCGCGCAGTTGAATCTCCGCAAGTAATTCATTCGGACGTAATAAGTAGGAACCGGAAAAAAATTATCCCCAACGCTCAAACGAACGTCGGGGTTTTTTTTTATTGGCGCAACTAGCAATGCGCAGCGTTGCGTTCCGTCGCGGCGACAACGCTTGAATCATTGCAACGATTCGGCGCGACTGCAGGATGCAACGTCACGTTGCCGTCGGGGATTTTTTTATTGCAAGTCACGAATCATTTTTTCTTGACGGCAACTTTTATGTAAAGCTCGCGCAGTTGTTTTTCGTCGACTTCGCTCGGCGCGTGGCTCATCGGGTCAATCGCGCTCTGCGTCTTCGGGAAGGGAATCACGTCGCGAATCGATTTGCGCTTCGCCATCAGCATAACAAGGCGGTCAAGCCCGAACGCAATGCCACCGTGGGGCGGCGTGCCGTATTCAAATGCGTCCATAAGGAAACCGAATTTCGCGTGCGCCTCGTCGTGCGTCAAGCCGATAGCCTCGAAAACTTTTTCCTGCAAGTCGCTGCGATAAATCCTCAAGCTGCCGCCGCCGACTTCCACGCCGTTAAGCACAATGTCGTAAGCGTTCGCCTTGACGCGGGCGGGGTCTGTGAGCAAAAATTCTTCGTCCTCTTCGCGGGGCGCGGTGAACGGGTGGTGCATTGCCTTGTAACGTTTTTCCTCCTCGACGTATTCGAACATCGGGAAATCGACAATCCACAGGAAGCACAGCTTATCGGGGTCAATCAAGCCGCGACGACGCGCCATTTCAAGCCGCAATTCGCCGAGAGCCTGCGCGACGACCGATGCCTTGTCGCCGACGACCAAAAGCAAATCGCCCGTCTTGCAACCCGTCGCCTTTTTAATCGCGTCAAAAGTTTCGTCGCTGTAAAATTTCTTGAACGGGGACTTCACGCCGTCCTTGCTGTATTGAATCCACGCGAGACCCTTCGCGCCGTAAATCTTGACGAATTCAACCAAGCCGTCAAGTTCCCTGCGCGGGATGTCGGCATAATCGTCGACGCGAATAACTTTAATCTGCCCGCCGCCGTCAAGGACGCTGTTGAAAACTTTGAACTCCGAGCCTTTGACGAGCTCCGAAATGTCCTGCAACTCCATGCCGAAGCGCAAATCGGGCTTGTCGGTGCCGAAGCGCGTCATTGCCTCATCCCAACTCATGCGCAGGAACGGCGTTTCAATCGTCACGCCGAGCGTCGATTCAAAAATTTTTTTTACGAGCCCCTCCATAATCGTGAGGATTTGATTTTGATTCAAAAAGGACGTTTCAATATCGAGTTGCGTGAATTCGGGCTGACGGTCGGCGCGTAAGTCTTCATCGCGGAAGCAACGGACGATCTGGAAATATTTTTCAAAGCCGCTGACCATAAGCAGTTGCTTGAAGATTTGCGGCGATTGCGGCAGAGCATAGAATTGTCCGGGATTGAGGCGGCTTGGTACCAAAAAGTCGCGGGCACCTTCGGGCGTCGAGCGACACAGCATCGGCGTTTCAATTTCGAGGAAACCGTTTTCGTCGAGGTAGTCGCGCATGATTTTCGTGACGCGGTGGCGCAACATGATATTGCGTTGCATTTCGGGGCGGCGCAAATCCAAATAGCGATAGCGCAGGCGAATGTTCTCGTCCGCGTCGACGCCGTCTTGAATGTAAAACGGCGGAGTCTTTGCCTTGTTGAGGATGCGCAATTCTTCGACGAGCACTTCAACTTCGCCGGTCGCCATTTTCGGATTGATTGTATCTTCAGAGCGGGCACGCACCTTGCCGCGCACGCCGATAACGAATTCGTTGCGGAGCGTCTCTGCCTTGGCGAAGTCGAGCCCTTCGGTCGAGCCGTCGAAGACAACTTGCACGAGCCCGCTGCGGTCGCGCATGTCCACGAAGATAAGCCCGCCGTGGTCGCGCCGACGCGAGACCCAGCCCGCCAGTTGCACCTGCTTGCCGACGTCCGTTATGCGCAGTTCGCCGCAAGAAACCGTTCGCTCCATGCCTGTCAATGTTTCCAAATAAATTACCTCCTTTGAAAGTGAATCAATGATAAATAGCGGCGGCGATTCTGTCAACTGAAATAAAAATTCCCGACCGTTTGCGCGGCGGGAATTGTTTTGCTCTGTAATTGAAAAAACCGCTTGCGCGGCACGGATATATCCTTTCGTTGACAAATCCGCGCGGCGCATTTATAATATTTCCGAAATCATATAAATCAACGACGCCGTAACACGGAACGTCGAGGATTTGTGTATGGTGATTATAATCCAGGCAGTCTTTACTGTCAAGCGGTTCATTGTTCCCATTTGGAAGGAGATGGTTTTATGGAAAACCAATTTGAGCTCTTCAAGCATCCGAAGTTCGGGGAAATCCGAGTAATGCTCCCTGACGGTAATCCGTTCACACCGTGGTTCGCAGCTGTCGATGCGTGCCGTGCCCTCGACATCAAAAATTCTCGCGATGTCCTCAACCGTCTCGACGACGACGAAAAAATGTCGGTTGTCGTCCCTAATATATCATTGAAAAATGGCGTCACGAATAGCGTCGGTTCTGCCGACGGTAATAATGGCGCGACTTCCGGATGGATTGAAAATCGTATTAACTTCGTCAATGAGCCGGGTCTCTATCGGCTCATTTTCTCCAGCCTTGAATAGTCAAGCTAAGTGCAACAGCGTTGAAAAGTAAACTTCAGCAGGTGTTCTATAACTCAAACATTTTCTGGGACGGTGATTGATTAAGTCAACGACTTTTTGTAAGTCTTCATCGCTGAGTTTCGTGAAGTCGTAACCTTTCCAATCGCCACGTCGGATTCGCTCATTTGACGCAAAAGGTCTTTCCGATAACTCGTGACTTATCGGGATTTTGCCGCGATTAGAAACGTAGCCTTTTGCTTGAGACGATTGGCAATTTGTTCGGGCGACATTTCTTGTGTCTGCCCGGTAGCTTAGCGATTTTGAAGATTGATTTTCCTTCAGCGCGATAAATCGCTATCAATTCGCGCTCCGTTATGCTAAGATGATTGTAACTCATGGTGCTCCCTGCTTTCTTTGAGTTATAAACATCTTAGCAGGAAACTATGAGTTTTTCACTTGTTGCACTTACATTGTACATCCGCGCAAGCAAAGAAAGGAAGAACAAAATGATTCTTTGAAACCTTTCTTGCGACGGAAGAAAGCTTTTGTTTGACACGGAGCCGACTTCAACGCTACAATCGAAGAAAAATTTTTAGGAGGAATATTTTATGACACTTGAAGAATTGCGAGCGAGTTTCGCCGACGAGAATCACCCCGCCAATAAAAATCCCGAACGCTTGAATTTTTTCCGCGAGCTTTGTCAGGACAGCCGGCGCATAGAAATGGAATTGAACGCGACGTATCACACGCCCGAAGAAATCGTCGAGATTATGACGCGGCTCACGCGCAGGGAAGTTGACCCGACGTTTCGCCTGTTCCCGCCGTTCACCGCCGACTTCGGCAAGAATATCATTTTCGGGAAAAATGTTTTCGTCAACGCCGGTTGCCGCTTTCAAGACCAGGGCGGCATTACGATTGGCGACGGCGTGCTCATCGGACACAATGTCGTTTTGGCGACGGCAACGCATGACCTTGCGCCGAGCAGAAGTCGCAAGTTGCACTACAAGCCGATTGTAATCAAGGACAACGCGTGGATTGGCTCCAACTCCGTGATTCTGCAAGGCGTCACGGTCGGCGAATGGGCGGTGGTAGCGGCGGGTGCGGTCGTCACGCGCGACGTTGAGCCTTACACGGTCGCAGGCGGCATTCCCGCCAAATTCATTCGGCGCGTTGACAACGACGTTGCCGAAGGGACGGCTGTCGATTATCTGGAAGGGCACATCTGATGAAAAAATTCTTTGCGGCAGTAATCTTGTCCCTTGTCCCTTGTTCACTGTTCCTTACAGCTTGCGGCGAAAATTCTCAAGCGACACCCGCAACGGTCAAGCAGGCGGCTCAAGTGCAACGTTCGCTCACGATTCAAATCAACGGCAAAAATTTTTCGGCGGCGTTGGAGGACAATCCGTCTGCCCGCGCCTTCGCCGAACGACTGCCGCTTGAAGTCAACATGATCGAGCTCAACGGCAACGAGAAATATTTTTACCTTGACGCCGACCTGCCGAGCGATTCGGTAAGCGTCGAACGGATTCACGCGGGCGATTTGATGTTGTTCGGCTCAAATTGCGTTGTGCTGTTCTACAAGGACTTCGCGACGAGCTACACTTACACGCGCCTTGGCAAGCTGAACGACCCCGCCGACTTGGAAAAAATTTTGGGCGCAGGCACCGTCCGTGTCACGTTCAAGAAGTGATTTGTTCTTCCGCGAAAACCTTAACTGATTTTTGTCCGACATTGGCAGGAAATCAACGTGACGTTGCATCCTGTTGTCGAGCTTAAGTTTTTGACTGCCGCAACGAATTCGCCGCGCATAAATTTATCGGCGTTGGCAGGAAAAAGTTTCTGCGGCGCGAAGTTCAAAGCAAATCTTTTTCCGACTTGAAAGGAGCAATTTAAATGGTTGGTGTCAGAAAAGTTGTAGCGATAGTCTGCGGCGGCGGCCCCGCGCCCGGTATCAACGCCGTCATCAACGCCGTAACCAACACCGCGAATCGTCACGGCTGGGACGTTTTGGGCATGTACGACGGCTTCAGTCACCTCGGTCGCGGCGAAAAAAGTTATATCCGCCTCGACAGCGCGGCTGTCAATCGCATTCACTTGACGGGCGGCTGTATCCTCCGCATGTCGCGCTTCAACCCCACGAAAAAAGAATCCGATTTGCGCACGGTCGTCGACACGCTCACAGAACTTGGCGTCGGTTACCTCGTGACAATCGGCGGCGACGATACCGCGTTCAGCTCGTCTGCCGTCAGCGAATACGCCCGCAAACTCGGCAGGACTATTAACGTCGTTCACGTCCCCAAGACGATTGATAACGATTTGCCGCTGCCCGAAGGCATTCCGACTTTCGGCTTTGAAACCGCTCGCGCATTCGGCACGACGGAAATTCAAAACCTCATGGAAGACGCGCACACATCCAACAACCGCTGGTATTTCACAATCGCAATGGGCAGGACTGCCGGTCACCTCGCATTGGGCATGGGACGCAGTGCCGGCGCGGCGTTGACGATTATCCCCGAAGAATTTCCGCAGGATAAAATCCGCCTTCAACAGATCGTCGACATTATCGTCGGCTCCATTGTCAAACGCTACCTTATCGGCAAAAATTACGGCGTCGCGGTCGTCGCTGAGGGCGTCATTGAAAAAATCGCCGAAGAAGACTTCCAAGAACTGGGCAACGTCGTCCTCGACGAACACGGACACATCCGCTACGCCGAACTCGACTTCGGCGAAATCCTCAAGCAAAAGGTTCTTGCCGAACTCAAACGCATCGGTATCAAAATTTCTATCGTCGACAAGGAAATCGGCTACGAACTGCGTTGCACGGCTCCTATTGCTTACGACATCGACTACGCACGCAATCTCGGCTACGAGGCTATGCAATTCCTCATGCGCGGCGAGAGCGGTGCGCTCATCACGATTCAGGACAATCAGGCTGTGCCTTTGCGCTTTGAAGACATTCGCGACCCCGCTACCGGCAAGACCTTCGTCCGCAGAGTCAATATCAACTCGGTGCACTATCGCATTGCGCGCGGCTTCATGACGCGTTTGGAAAAGGGCGACCTCGACGACTCCGGCGTTGCCAATGCCTTCCGCATGAGCCCCGAAGAATTCAAGCAGCGTTACGCTTATCTCTTCGACGACGAGCCCACGCTTGACAATCAGTAACTTTCAACCACTATAAAGCTTTTGCCCCCGTTCAAACGAGCGGGGATTTTTTTTATTAAAGTTTGTTAAAACCGCGCGGCGGCTGAATTGACAAAAAAATCCTCCGCCGAAGATTTTTCGACAGAGGATTTTAAATTTTTCCAGAGTTTCATTGCAGATTAGGGATTACAGACCAGTCGCATGAGTGATGACGCTTCATAACCTCAAAATTCGCTAAAAACCATTCATGAGTATTGTATCCGTCATCCATTGTAACATCTACGCAGTAAGTTTTTCCGTCAGATAAAGTTATAGTATTCCAAAAATGCCAACTACCATCAAACTTTCCACCAATCCTTCTGACATTAAGACCTGCCATGCGTCCCAACATATAAAACGCGTCTGAATATCCTTGACATTGCGCGTAACCGTCAATTAACGCACCTAGAGCGGTTTTATCTCGTTCATTTTCATTTTTGTATTGTAAAACACGTTTGCAAATCTCATCGTGAATATAACGAGCCTTTTCTACTTCTGAATTACGTTTATTTGCCTCGTCAACTATTCCAACTGAGATATTGTAAAGTTTTTGCTCTTCATTAGTTAGATTCTTCCAAGCAATATGTGGTTCTCTGCTAAGATAAGCATTTGCTACGTGATTGCCTGGAAAATCCTTTGTTATCTTGCAAATAAATTTTCCTGTTCCGAAAGTGACTAATTCTAAATGAACATTAGGAGCTGGGGCAATATATTGAGCAAGTTCAAAGTTAAAATTATCGAATTCCACTTGATTACTAATTTTCTCACTCAGAAAAATAAAATAGAACGTTGTTTGCCCTTTGCGGCGTCCATTCTCAATATAAGTTGCTAGGGGCTGTTGGTAAATTAAAAGTGAATAACAGAAGCAGCGAGTAAAAAGAA
>CAMZAX010000002.1 GCA_947304355.1 uncultured Selenomonadales bacterium | reverse complement strand
TGCACCGGCTCCCCAAGCCAAACCTGCACCGACTCCCCAAGCCAAACCTGCACCGGCTCCCCAAGCCAAACCTGCACCGACTCCCCAAGCCAAACCTGCACCGACTCCCCAAGCCAAACCTGCACCGACTCCCCAAGCCAAACCTGCACCGGCTCCCCAAGCCAAACCTGCACCGGCTAAAGAAATTCAAGAGCCGACCATTAAGAAAGACGCGGCTCCTGCCGAATAAATTAATAGAACAGAAAATTTTAAGGGCGTGGAAGTTACAACGCCCTTTTTTAAAAACTTCGTGAGGTGAAATTTTATGGCTTACTACGTGCCGATGGTTATAGAAAAGACGAGTTTCGGCGAACGCGCCTACGACATCTATTCCCGCCTGCTCAAAGACAGAATCGTTTTTCTCGGCGGTCCGATAAATGACGACGTTGCCAATTCCGTCGTCGCGCAACTGCTGTTCCTGGAAAGCGAAGACCCCGACAAAGACATTCACCTTTACATTAACAGCCCCGGCGGCGTCGTCACGGCCGGGCTTGCGATTTACGACACCATGCAGTATATTAAACCCGATGTTTCGACAATTTGTATCGGGCAGGCGGCGAGTATGGGCAGTCTGCTTTTGACAAGCGGCGCAAAGGGTAAACGTTTCGCCCTGCCGCTTGCAAGGATTATGATTCACCAGCCGTTGGGCGGCGCAAGCGGTCAATCAACCGATATTCAAATCCAGGCGCGGGAAATCTTGAGACTGCGCGAAGTCGGCAACGACATTCTTTGCCGCCACACCGGTCAGCCGCGTGAAAAAGTTATGGCGGACACCGAGCGTGATAACTTCATGACTGCCGAGGACGCCAAAGCTTACGGCTTGATTGACGACGTTATCACCCGCCCGCCCAAAACCGATACCGAATAATTTTTGACTCCGCGAGGTGATGAGAGCGTGTTGAAATTCGGCAAGGATCGCGACGAGTTGAAATGTTCCTTTTGCGGCAAATCCGAACACGTCGTGAGGAAATTAATCGCGGGCAAAGGCGTTTACATTTGCGACGGGTGCATAGAAATTTGTAACGAAATTCTTCAGCGCGACGACGAAGACGACGAAGACAACATAAGCGCGGACAAGTTGCCCAAGCCCAAAGATATTTGCGCCAAGCTTGACGAATACGTCGTCGGGCAGGAAGACGCCAAAAAAACTCTGTCCGTCGCCGTGTACAATCACTACAAGCGCGCAGGTTACTATTCCGCCGCCAAGAACGGCTTGCAACTGCAAAAGTCCAACATCCTTATGATTGGACCTACGGGCTCCGGCAAGACGCTTTTGGCGCAGACGCTCGCCAAGATTTTGAAAGTGCCGCTTGCAATCGTCGACGCCAATTCGCTCACCGAGGCGGGCTACGTCGGCGAAGACGTGGAAGACGTTTTGCTCGCGCTGATTCGGGCGGCGGACGGCGACATCGTCAAAGTTGAGCGCGGAATAATTTACATCGACGAAGTTGACAAAATCGCCCGCAAGCCCGGCATGTATCGCGACATTTCGGGCGAAGGCGTTCAACAGGCTCTTTTGAAGATTCTGGAAGGCACGCGCGTCAACGTGCAACTGCCCGCGCGCCAAGGTCAGCAAGCTCCGCCCGAAAACATAACCGTCAACACGAAAAATATTCTGTTCATATGCGGCGGCGCGTTCAACGACTTAGACCAAATCATTGAGAAACGAATCAAAGGCAGTCCCGTCGGTTTCGGCGCGGATGTCAAGTCCAAGGTCGAAAAGGACGTCGGCAAGACGCTTAAAGACGTTCTGCCCGATGATTTGCTTGAAGGCGGCTTGATTCCCGAATTCGTCGGACGCCTGCCGATTATCGTGACGCTCGACGCGCTCGACGAAAATGCCCTCGTCGACATCCTTACCAAGCCGAAGAACGCTCTCGTCAAGCAATATCAAAAGCTCATGGAAATGGACGGCTCCAAGCTCACCTTCGAAGACGAAGCGTTACGGCTCATTGCCAAAGAGGCGATTCAGCGCAAGACCGGTGCTCGCGGGTTGCGGTCGATCCTCGAACGAATCATGCGCAACGTTATGTTTGAGGTGCCTTCGGTCGGCGGCAACACCATTTGCACTGTCACCAAGGACGATGTTTTGTTCAACCAAGAGCCGAAGCTCAGAGTCAGTCAGAAACGGACGCGTAAAGCAAACGGATAAGGGGAAAGGGGGCAGGGATTAGGGATAAGGGTTTTGAACTTGTCCCTTGTCCCTTACCCCTTGTCCCTTAAAGGAGGGAACACGCATGGCTGAAAAAGTTACATTGCCGCTCGTGCCGCTACGGGGGATTGTCGTATTCCC
This sequence comes from uncultured Selenomonadales bacterium, assembly GCA_947304355.1. Lineage (GTDB taxonomy): Bacteria > Bacillota > Negativicutes > Selenomonadales > Selenomonadaceae > Quinella. The sequence goes on along the minus strand of CAMZAX010000002.1, from coordinate 126,066 downwards.
CAACATGATAATGCACCTCGACGTTGGGCGCGACAGTTCGGTCAATGCTCTTGAGGCGGCAATGGTCGGGAACAGGCGAATCTTTTTGGTTGCGCAACTGGACACGGACGACGATTCGCCGGAAGAAGAAGATCTTTACGAAGTCGGGACAATTTCCGAAATCCGCCAGATAATCAAGTTGCCCGACGGCAATGTCCGCGTGTTGGTCGAAGGCATGACACGCGGCGTCATGAAGGAATATCGCGACTTGGGCAGCGGCAAGTACGTTGAAGTCGACGTTGAGATTCACGAAGACGTTTGGGAAGAAACCCTTGAGACCGAAGCCCTTGTTCGCGGCGTCGTGCACCAGTTCGAGGATTGGGTCAAGCTCAGCAAAAAAATTCCGTCCGAAACCTTTGTCGCCGTCACGATTCTTGAAGACTTCGGGCGGTTGGCTGATTTGATTGCCAGTCACTTGAACTTGAAACTCGACGCCAAGCAGGAGATTTTGAGTTGCTTGAACGTCGACGAACGCCTTGAAAAGCTTTACGTCATTTTGGCGCGCGAACTTGAAGTTTTGCAGATGGAGTCGCAAATCAGCAAACGCGTTCGCAACCAAATCGAAAAGATTCAAAAAGATCATTACCTGCGCGAACAGCTTAAAGCGATTCACAAGGAACTCGGCGAGGAGGAAGATGTTGGCGAAGAGGCGTCTGAATATCGCAAAAAGTTGGATGACGGCGACTACCCCGACGAAATCAAGACGATAGCCGACAAGGAACTTAAACGGCTGGAACGTTTGCCGGCAATGGCGTCCGAAGGCAACGTCATTCGCACGTATCTGGATTGGCTGACGGATTTGCCTTGGCGCATTTCAACCGAAGACGCAATGGACATCGCGGAGGCTGCCAAAATCCTCGACGAAGACCACTACGGGCTCGAAAAAGTCAAAGAGCGCATTCTTGACTTCCTTGCCGTCAAAGCACTGACGAAGGACAAGCCCGCGCCGATTCTGTGTCTTGTCGGGCCGCCCGGCGTCGGCAAAACGTCATTGGCGTCGTCCGTCGCCAAGGCAATGGGTCGCAAGTTCATTCGTGCAAGTTTGGGCGGCATACGCGACGAAGCCGAAATTCGCGGGCACCGCAGAACTTACGTCGGCGCAATGCCGGGACGAATCATCCAAGGCATCAAAAAAGCCGGCGCGAACAATCCCGTCTTCCTGCTCGACGAAGTTGACAAGCTCGGCAAGGACGGCTGGGCAGGCGACCCGTCGTCGGCTCTGCTTGAAGTGCTTGACCCCGCGCAGAATAATTCGTTCGTCGACCACTACATTGACACGCCGTTTGACTTGTCGCGCGTGTTGTGGATTGTCACGGCGAACACATTGAACACGATACCCAAGCCCCTGCGCGACCGCATGGAAGTCATCACGCTGTCAAGCTACACCGAAAACGAGAAATTTGAAATCGCCCGCCGCTACCTTGTCAAACGCCAAAAGGAAGAGAACGGCCTCAAAAAAGGCGACGTCGTTTTTGCCAAGGGCGTCCTGCAAGAGATTATCGCCGAATACACCCGCGAATCGGGCGTTCGCGAACTTGAACGCATAATCGGTCGGGCTTGTCGCAAGGCGGCGCGCAAAATTGTCGAAGGGCACGACGGCGTTGTTTACATCACCAAACGGAATCTGCGCGACTTTTTGGGTCGTCCGAAATTCCTGCAGACCCGCGCCGAAAAACAACCGCAAATCGGCGTATCGACGGGCATGGCGTGGACGGAAGTCGGCGGCGACATTCTGCCCACGGAAGCTATCGTCCTCAAAGGCAACGGCAAACTTTTGTTGACAGGCAAGCTCGGCGAAGTCATGCAGGAGTCCGCGCAGGCGGGCTTGACGTACATTCGCAGCCGCAGCGACCTCATGCACCTTGACGACGACTTTTACGAGAAAAACGACATTCACGTTCACGTCCCCGAAGGCGCGGTGCCCAAGGACGGTCCAAGCGCGGGCATTACCATGGCGACCGCAATGATTTCCGCCTTGACGAAAAAGAAAGTCCGCTCCGATGTTGCAATGACGGGCGAAATAACTCTGCGCGGCAACGTCTTACCAATCGGCGGGCTCAAAGAAAAAGTTTTGGCGGCTTATCGCGAAGGCATGCACACGATTATTCTGCCGAAGGAAAACGCGCCCGACATTGAAGACATCCCCGAAAGCGTCCGCGAGAAATTGGAGTTCGTGACCGTCGAGAACATGGACGAAGTTTTGAAGACCGCGCTTTTGTCGTGAAGTCGGGAGGCTTGATTTTTATGGAGACAGCCAAAATTTTTTCAGACGGCGAAACGCAGCTTGTAGCGTTGCCGAAAAATTTTCAATTCAAGTCAAAGGAAGTTGTGGTAGAACGTATTCGCGACGTATTGATACTCATACCCAAACAAAGAGATGCGGCAGATGTAGCAGCGACGCTTGATTTGTTCACTGACGATTTCATGAGCGACGAAATAAAAGACCTTCCTATTAAAGAACGTGAAGTTTTATGAAGTACATGCTCGACACAAACATTTGCAATTACATTATGAAAAAGAATCCGCCGCAAGTCATTGAAAAATATTTGTCTTTGAATCCGTCGGAGCGTTGCATTTCATCAATCACTCTCGCCGAATTGGAATTTGGTGTTTGCAAAAGTAACACCCCGACGAAAAACCGAATGGCTTTGAAAATTTTCTTGGCAGGAAAAAATATTTCCCTTCGACGATAAGGCGGCGACGGAATACGGCGAAATCAGAGCGACTTTGGAAAAACGCGGCACCCCGATTGGCGCAAACGATTTGCTGATTGCCGCGCACGCACGAGCTTTGCAGTTGACGCTTGTGACGAACAACCTTAAAGAATTTGAACGCGTTGACGGCTTGCAAGCAGAAAATTGGACTTGAAATAATTAATCGCCTTCCGCTTATCGGAGGGCAATTTTTTTGGAGTGATTAACGTGGACGAAATTATCATTGTCAAAAGCGAATACGTGACCTCGGCGGTGAGCCGCAAGACCTGCCCCGAAGAGCCTCTGCCCGAAATCGTCTTCGTCGGGCGCTCGAACGTCGGCAAGTCGTCGCTGATTAATTCCTTGACGCGGCGCAAGGCTTTGGCGCGCACCAGCGGCACGCCCGGCAAGACGCAGACGATTAATTTTTTTCGCGTCGAACTCAAGAGCGCTAACCCCTTACCCCTGACTCCTGTTCCCTTTTATCTGGTTGACTTGCCCGGTTACGGCTACGCCAAAACGTCCAAGACCAATCGCGCGTTGTGGGCAAAATTCATCGACGAATACCTTTCGAGCCGCCGCGACATAAAATTCGTCTGCCAACTGATTGACATGCGCCATCCGCCGCTTGAGTCCGATTTGAAGTCCTTCGCGAGCCTCATCAAGAAAAATCTGCCCGTGCTTGTCGTCGCAACCAAATCCGATAAACTCGGCAAGACCGAACGTCAAAAGCACCTTGACGCGATACAAAAAGCCTTGAACGTCGACGCGGACTCGGTACTGCCCTACTCGTCGACAAAAAATGAAGGGCGTTCAGAATTGCTTGACGTTATCCTTAACTCTTTGATAGAATAACCGCACAAACAGCGTCGTTAAGCGTATGACGGCGCGGGGAGGGTTGGAGATGACGAGGCTTACGACATTCGACAAGGCGTTGCTGAATCTGTTGCAAGGCGACATACCGATTTGCAGTCACCCGTTCGCGGAGCTTGCTTGCCGATTGAACACGGACGAAGGCACGGTACTCGCCCGACTGCGCGAACTCAAAGCGGCGGGCTTCCTGCGGCGAATCGGGACGTTCTTTGACTCAAATCGCTTGGGCTATCACGGGACGCTGGTCGCGCTCAAAGTCGATCCGTCGGCACTGCGCGCGGTGGCGGAGGCGGTCAATCGCTATCCCGGCGCGACGCACAACTACGAACGCGAAGGAGCCTACAACCTGTGGTTCACGCTTTTGACGCCGAACGCCGAATACGAATCGCACATCTTGTCGGAAATTCGGTCGTTGCGCGGCGTCGAAGACATGTTGCGGCTCAAAGCGAACAAGCGCTACAAAATCAACGTGCAGTTCAAACTCCAATAATCGGGGTGACGGATTTGGCAATCAGCGAGCAGGACAAAGCGATTATCAAAGCGTTGCAGGACGACTTCCCGCTTTGCGAGGAGCCGTACAAAATTTTGGCACAGCGCGTCGGCATAAGCGAGGAAGAATTTTTGCGGCGCGTCAAGGAGCTGGTCGACGAAAAAAAAATTCGCAAGATGGGTGCCGTGCTTCGACATCGCGAAGTCGGTTTCAACGCCAACGCCTTGTGCGCGTGGCAAGTGTCGCCCGAAAAACTCGACGACATCGCGCAGATAATGAGCGCGCACGCAGCGGTTTCACATTGCTACGACAGGACGCCCGCGCCGAATTGGAATTATAATCTTTATACCATGATACACGCGAAGAACCGCGACGAATGCGAGCAAATTATCGGCGAACTTGCAAGCATGACGGGCGTCACCAATTACAAAATCCTCTACACCAAGCGCGAATGGAAGAAAACTGGCATGAAATATTTTTGCGAAACTTAAAGCCCGTCACTAATCGGCGGGTTTTTTTGATACGACACTTGAGACCGACGCGGACGCCCCGCCTTGACAGTGTTTGACTGCTGTGATAAACTTTGCCGCGTTAAGCAGGAGCTTGCGCTTCTCACCCGCCGACCTTCAATGTGTTGGCGCGGTTGCAAAATTCTTTTTGTTGGGAATCGCAGGCGGCTTGACGACCGCCTTTAATTTTTTTCTGACGCGCCGCAGGAGGTGTATTTCAATTAGTAGGGAAACTTTGAGGATCAATGAGGAGATTCGTATTCGCGAGGTGCGCGTAACCGACGCGAACGGCGAACAGCTCGGCGTCATGCTCACGCGGGACGCGCTTAAACTTGCCGAGGACAAACACCTTGATTTGGTCGAGGTCGCGCCCAAAGCCAGACCGCCGGTGTGCCGTATCATGGATTTCGGCAAGTATCGTTATGAACAGCAGAAGCGCGAAAAGGAAGTCCGCAAAAAGCAGAAAATCATCACGATTAAGGAAGTCAAGCTCCGCCCCAATATCGAACAGCACGACTTTGAAGTCAAACTCAAAAACGCCCAACGCTTTATCGAAGAGGGCAACAAAGTCAAAGTGACGATTATGTTTCGCGGGCGCGAGTTGTCGCACCCCGAACTGGGCAGCGAAGTCTTGACCAAACTTGCCGAGGCTCTGAAAGATACCGTGACCGTCGAGCGTGCCGCAAAGCTTGAGGGCAAAAATATGACGATGATTCTCTCTCCTAAGGCACAAAAGGCGCAAAAGACTAAGAAAACTACACAGACAAAAGGAGGGGACGGCAGTGCCCAAAATCAAGACGCACCGCGCAACAGCTAAACGTTTCCACGTGACCGGCAGCGGCGAATTCAAGCGCAACAAAGCATACAAGAGCCACATTCTTGAAAAGAAAACGCGCAAACGCAAGAGAAATCTCCGCAAGGCAACGCTCGCTTCGGCGGCAGATCGTGCACGCGTGAGGAAAATGCTTCCCTACGCTTAAACTTATTGAACGGAGGTAATTATCTTGCCCAGAGTAAAGACCGGCGTCACGGCGCACAGACGCCATAAAAAAATTCTCAAGCTCGCCAAAGGTTATCGCGGCGCGCGCAGCAAACAATTCAAAAAAGCCAACGAATCAATCATGAAAGCAGGTCAGTACGCGCATCGCGACCGTCGTGTCAAGAAGCGCGAATTCCGTCGCCTGTGGATTGCTCGTATCAATGCGGCGGCGCGTATCAACGGCATTTCCTACAGCAAATTGATTTGCGGCTTGACAAAGGCGGGCGTCGCCGTCGACCGCAAAATGATGGCTGAACTTGCCGTCAACGACGCGGCGGCTTTCGCTAAACTCGTCGCCGTCGCCAAGGAAAATATCTGACACGTCACGCAAAAAATTAAGGCGTCCGAAAATCTTCGGGCGTCTTTTTCGTTGCGTCTTTGCGGACAGTCGGCGGAGTCTTTTTTCGGCGCGTGACGTATCCCCCTATACAGTATAGCGAATTTTATTCGATTACAGCTGAATATCTTGACGTATCCCACGCAGGGGGATATAATTCCGCCAAAAGGAGTGATCGTCATGAAAATCATCGCGTTGGTACTCGTATCCTGCAGTATCCCGTCGGTCTGCTCGGCGCATTCGGGCACCGTGATTAACGCGGTCGCGAACTACCTGCCGTTTCTGGCACCGGTATTCGCGGCGGGCGGGCTGACGGGCGTCGTGAAATTCATCCGCTCGTTCTTCCGCAAGAAGAAATGAAACTTTCCGTCCGCGCAACAAAAAATCCCTCCGATTAATTTCGGGGGGAAATTTTTTTAGTCGCGCCGCAAGCCGTCAAGCCGTCGCTTAATCGCCGCCTCCGCGCCTTGAGTCGTCGGCTCGTAGTAGCGCGCGGAAATTTTTTCGTCGGGCAAGTATTGTTGCTTGACGTAGTGATTCGGGAAGTCGTGCGGATATTTGTAGCCTTTGCCGAGACCGAAAGCCTTCGCGCCCTTGTAACTCGTGTCGCGCAAATGTTTCGGGACTTCTCCGCGCGTGTCGGCAAGGGCTTTGTCAATCGCAAGATACGCCGCGTTGGATTTGGGTGCGCCCGCAATGTACGTGACGGCTTGCGCCAAAATGATTCGCGCTTCGGGAAGACCAACGAATTGAGCCGCTTGAGCCGCCGCGTTCGCCAGAATCAACGCCTGCGGGTCGGCATTGCCAACGTCTTCCGCCGCGCAGATTACCACGCGTCGCGCAATGAATTTCAAATCTTCGCCGCCGTCAATCATCTTCGCCAGGTAGAAAATCGCCGCGTCCGCGTCCGAGCCGCGCATACTCTTGATAAACGCGCTTGCCGTGTCGTAGTGGTTGTCGCCGCCTTTGTCGTAGCGTCGAATCTTTTCGCCGAGCAGGTCGCCGAGCACGTCGCAGGTCACTTCGCCCGCGAACGCCGCCTGCTCCAACAAGTTCAAAGCCATACGGGCGTCGCCGTCCGCGAAGTCCGCGATAATGTCCAGGGCGTGTTCGTCGACGGAAAATTTTTCGGCGGCAACGGCGCGGCCGAGGATTTTTTTTATGTCGGCGGTCGTGAGCTTCGACAGGCGGACGATCTTCACGCGGCTGAGCAGCGCGGCATTGACTTCAAAGAACGGATTTTCGGTCGTCGCGCCGATTAACGTTATGCGCCCGTCCTCGACGTAGGGCAACAGAAAATCTTGCTGACCTTTGTTGAAACGGTGAATCTCGTCGATAAACAGAATCGTGCGCTTGCGATAGAACTTGCGTTGCTCCTCCGCCGTCTTGACGATGCCGCGCAGTTCGGCAATGCCCGATAACGCGGCGTTGACTTTGACGAAGTCGCTGTCCGTCGTGTTCGCAATGATTTTGGCGAGCGTAGTCTTGCCGGTGCCGGGCGCGCCGAAAAAAATAAGCGACGGCGTTTGACCCGTTGCAATCATCTTGCCGAGCGTGCCGCGCAACACTTCCGCCTGTCCCGCGAAGTCCGCCAAAGTCTGCGGTCTCATGCGTTCGGCAAGCGGCTTATAACTTGCGTCGTCATTGACGTTGCTGAATAAATCCATTTGCACTCTCCGAAAATTTTTCTTGACAACAAAGCCCGCGACGAATATATTTCACGTGGGGTGAAGTCGTTGCACTTCGTCTGCAAGCTCAACAAGGAACTTTACCGCGTCATCACGGCTGACATTGCGAGCGACGACGTGATAATAACCGACGAACAAATCAAGCACATCAAAGAGCGTCATCCGGAAGATTTTGAACTGTTCGCGAGTTTCTTCGCCGAAATGATTCGCGACCCCGATTACATCATCGAAGCCAACAAGCCGAATACCGCTCTGGTCTTGAAAGAAATCGAACTCGACGGGCGCAAGCTTAAATTGATTCTGCGCTTGAAAACTTCGCTCGACCCCGCTGATTACAAAAATTCGATTATCACTTTCCAACACATCCGCGATAAAGAATATCGACGGGTCATTAGAAATTTGAAAATCTTATATCAAAAAGCTCTTTGAGGTGGAAGATTTCGTCCAATCCACACGCCGACGGTACTGACAAAGCGCAAGCTTGAGAGATGCGGGAGAACTGGACGCCCGCCAAAGAGTCATTACTCTTTTACGGACTTCTTGAGGTGGAAAATTTCGTGGCATCCACACGCCGACGGTACTGACAAAGCTTCACGCTTGAGAGATGCGGGAGACCGCCACGCCCGCCAAGAAGTCACTTAACGCCTTCGGGCGCATTTTTTTTCAAAAGTCGCCCGTGGAGCCGAAACGCCCGCGCCGCACTTCGCCGACGCCAACCGTGTCGCCGTCAACCGTCAAGTATTTCTGGAAAATGCCTTGCGCTATCCTCATGCCGCGCTTGATTTCAAAGTCGCCGTTCAAGCTCGTGACGGGCAAGATGATATGCCCGCGATAATCCGCGTCAATCACGCCGACGCCGTTCGCCAAAATCAGCCCGTGCTTGACCGCAAGGCTTGAACGCAAGTAAATCAGCAAAACCTCATCGGCAGGAAAAAAGGCCTTGAGACCCGTGGGCACGAGCGAAATTTTTTTGTCCGTCACGCGAACGTTTTCCGCCGCCTCCAAGTCGTAACCCGCACTGAAGGCCGTCTTGCGTGTCGGAAGGTTAATTCCGTCGAACCCGCCGAGAATCTCAAAGCCTCTAATCATTGTATGTGCCTCGCCGAAAAATTTTATTCCTCCTTGACCTCCGCCGGTGCTTCGATTTGCGCATTTTCAGCCGGTGCATCTTCAGCCTCGTCTGCTTCTTCGACCTTCAGCTTGGTGCCCAGCGGTCTTGCCGGCGTGATTGTCGATATGGCGTGCTTGAACACCATCTGCTGACGTCCCATGGAATCGAGTACGACCGTGAACTGATCGAAGCCGCGAATCATGCCCTTGAGCTGGAAGCCGTTGACCAGGTGAATCGTCACGGGGACACTTTCCTTGCGCGCCGCGTTCAAGAAATTTTCCTGCAGATTGATGATTTGTTTTGCTGCCATTTACAAATCGCTCCTTTGCAATTTAAATTTTCAACCACCGAATATATTTCATTCGCCGATACCACGTGAGCTGTCGTTTGGCGAAATTTCTCGTGGCTTGTGCAACCTTTTCAATCGTGTCGTCAAGCGTCGCGTCGCCGCGCAGATACTCGACCGTTTCTTTGTAGCCGATACCGAGCATCGCCTGCGCCGTCGGGCTGATTCCGCTTGCAAGCAACGACTTAACTTCGTCGACGAGACCCGCCGCGAACATTTGCTCCGTCCGCCGATTGATTCTGTCGTAAAGCTGAGCGCGTTCCGCCGTCAAGCCGAAGACCCGCGCGGCGTAAATCAATTCGCCCGTCTGTTTGTAATGACTGACGAAACTTTTGCCCGCCGCAAGCTCGTAACCTTCGACCAACGCTTGAATGTAAAGACCCGTGCCGCCCGCGATTATCGGTATCTTCCCGCGCAGATTCAGTTCGCCGATTATCGGGCGCGCCCGCCTGACGAATTCTCCGACGCTGAATTTTTCGTCCGCGTCCAAGATGTCAATCATGTGGTGCCGCACGCGTTCCAGCTGAGCCCGCGCGGGTTTCGCCGTCCCGACGTTGAAGCCTCTGTAAACCGCCATTGAGTCCGCCGATATGATTTCCGTCCCGAACTCTTCGGCAAGCGTCATTGCCAATGAACTTTTGCCCGTGCCCGTCGCGCCCAAGATTACGATCAGCTTTTCGCGCGGCGTGTCTGCTAAGTAAAGTGATTTTACCGAATCAAAAAGTTTTGTCAAGTCAAGCAACTCTGCGTCGAAACTTTTAACGATATTTTTCATGCGCAAGATTTTAACAGCGATTCATGAAATGTGCAAGGAATTTCCGCCGACCGAAGCGAATTACTGCGCCAAAAACTTTCGGGGGTTGACACCGTGAAAAATTTTTTTGAACACCTGCGTGGCGTCCTGAGCCGTGACGATCGCTTTATCGACCGCGACGCAAAAACGCTCCTGCGAAACAAAATCGTTGAGGCGGCGACGCTTTACGACGAAAATCTTTTGACGCTGTTGCTCGACGACGACACGACCCGCGAAAATTTTTTCGTCGACGCGGCGGGCGTCAAAGTCTTCAAGCAAAACCTTTTCGTTCAAGTCGTCAACGGTCACGAATTCCTTGACGACAGTTTCACGCGCTTCGCTCAAAATATCGGGCTCGTCGACGAACACGACAATCCGATTTTCAAAACCGGCAACGTCGCGCTCGTTTTCCCCTACAAGGATTGCTTACTCGAAGGCGGGCAGACCAAGGACGACGAACGCCGCGCAGAAATTTTTTTCAACGCGACGCTCGCGCAAGACGACGTTGACCGACTGCTTGCCCCGAAAGTTTTCACCAACGCCGTCCGTTACGACGAACACGGCTCCGCGCCCGCGACCGACTTCCGCGAATCCGACAACCTTATCGTCAAGGGCAACAACCTGCTCGCACTCGCCTCGCTCGCCGAACGTTTTAGAGGCAAAGTAAAGGCGGTTTACATCGACCCACCGTACAACACCGGCAACGACGGCTTCAACTACAACGACCGTTTCAATCACAGCACGTGGCTCACGTTCATGACAAATCGCTTGACGCTCGCCCGACAGCTCCTCGCCGACGACGGCTCAATTTGGATTTCAATCGACGACGACGAACAGGCTTATCTCAAGGTGCTCGCCGACGAAATTTTTAAACGCGATAATTTTGTCGCCACCGTCATTTGGGAAAAAAAATACTCGCCGCAAAACGACGCAACGTGGCTCTCCGACAGTCACGATTTTATTTTGGTCTACGCGAAGAACAAAACTAAATGGCGTCCCAATCTCTTGCCGCGCACCGAAGAAATGGACGCCCGCTATAAAAACCCAGACAACGACCCGCGCGGCGCGTGGCAGTCCGATAATTGCTTGCGTAAAGACGTTCAGCTGTCCGGCTTGTTCACGATAAGGACGCCCGCTGGTCGTTTATGTAATCCGCCGCCCGGAACAAGTTGGCGATTTTCTCAGCAGAAATATCTTGAAATGCTTGCCGACAATCGCATTTGGTTTGGTGCAAGCGGCAACGGCGTTCCGCGAATCAAACGCTTTTTATCGGAAGTTCAAGGCGGCTCCGTTTGCAAAACAATTTGGACACGCGACGAAGTTGGCGACAATCAGGACGGCAAGCGCGAACTTTTGGAATTGGATTTGCTTTTCGGGACGCCGAAGCCCGAACGGTTGCTTGAGCGTATCTTGACGTTGGCGACGAACGCGGGCGATTTGGTACTTGACTTTTTCATCGGCAGCGGCACGACGGCGGCAGTCGCGCACAAAATGGGGCGGCGATATATCGGCGTGGAGCAACTGGACTACGTGCAGACTTTGACGGTCGAGCGGCTGAAAAAAGTCATCGGCGGCGAACAAGGCGGCATATCGGAGCGCGTCGGTTGGCAAGGCGGCGGTTCGTTCGTGTATTGCGAGCTTGCCCGGCTGAATCAAGCCTTCGTCGACGAAATCGCACGGGCGACGGACAGCGCGACGCTTGACGACCTGCGCGGGCGAATCGTCGAATCGGGCTACATCAACTACAAAGTCGACGCCGCGCAGATTGACGCTGACGCCTTCGCCGCGCTGACGCTTGACGAGCAAAAACGCGTGCTGATTGCGTTGCTTGATATGAATATGCTTTACGTGAGCCTTTGCGACATGGACGACGCGGACTTCGCGATTACCGACGCCGATAAGCAATTCACGCGCAGTTTCTACTGTCCGTAAGCTTTACTTCAACGTTGAGACCGCCGCGAATACTATTGCCCCGAATCCGACGACTGCCGCGATTACCATATTTTGTATTTTATCGCCGAGCCTGTCGATTTTGTCTTCGAGAGCTTTTCTGTCAGCGTCTTGTTTAGCTTGTATCGTCTTTATATCAGCGTCTTGTTTAGCTTGTATCGTCTTTATATCGGCGTCATGTTTTTCTTGCGCCCGTCGAATGTCTTCGCGTTGCTGTTTAGACTCTTCGAGGAGTGAATCGACCTTCGCCATTGTTGCCGCGAATTGTTGTTCGAGCGTCGAGAATCTTACTTCGAGTTTGTCAACGCGTTCTTCAGTGGTTGCCATTTGAATCACCGCCTTTCGATTACTTCGATACCGACGCTGCAAGCCCGCCGACCGCAAGTACAAGAGCTCCGAAGCCGACGACCGCCGCAACTGTAAGACTGTGAATTTGATTGCTGAGGTTATCGAATTTTGAATCAATCCGCGCGTTCAACAGTCGAATGTCTTCGCGTTGTTGTTTAGACTCTTCGAGGAGTGAATCGACCTTCGCCATTGTTGCCGCGAATTGTTGTTCGAGCGTCGAGAATCTTACTTCGAGTTTGTCAACGCGTTCTTCAGTGGTTGCCATTTGAATCACCGCCTTTCGATTACTTCGATACCGACGCTGCAAGCCCGCCGACCGCAAGTACAAGAGCTCCGAAGCCGACGACCGCCGCAACTGTAAGACTGTGAATTTGATTGCTGAGGTTATCGAATTTTGAATCAATCCGCGCGTTCAACAGTCGAATGTCTTCGCGTTGTTGTTTAGACTCTTCGAGGAGTGAATCGACCTTCGCCATTGTTGCCGCGAATTGTTGTTCGAGCGTCGAGAATCTTACTTCGAGTTTGTCAACGCGTTCTTCAGTGGTTGCCATTTGAATCACCGCCTTTCGATTACTTCGATACCGACGCTGCAAGTCCGCCGACCGCCAACGCAAGAGCTTCGAAGCCGACGACCGCCGCGATTGTGAGGTTGTGAATCTGATTGCTTAGGCTGTCGAACTTTGAATCGATTCGCGTGTTCATTGCATCCATCCGCGTGTTCAGTTGCCGAATGTCTTCGCGCTGTTGCTTGAGTTCTTTCATAGCGATTGCAAACTTGGCGTCCTGCAATGCCAATTTCGTTTGAACTTCCGAGTTGATTTTTTCCTGTTCCGTCATGTTAATCACAGCCTTTCGATCATTTATGTGAAATTATTTTATCAAAATATATTTTTTGCGTCAAAACAAAGGGGGAATGAGCGTGTACCTTTACGAAAAACTTGCGGGGGCGCGCGAGTACGGCGGCTTGCAACCGATGCCCGAATACATCAAGGCGAACTTGAATCCGAGCCGACCGTTGCGTGATTATCAGCGCGAGGCGTTTGAAAATTTCGTTACGCATTTCGAGAGCGCGAACCGCCCGAAGCCGACGCAAGTGCTGTTCCACATGGCGACGGGCTCCGGCAAGACGCTTATCATGGCGGGGCTTATCGTCTACCTTTACGCGCGGGGCTACCGAAATTTTTTGTTCTTCGTGAACTTGACGAACATCCTTGACAAGACGCGTGACAACTTCACCGAGTCGACGTCCGACAAATATCTTTTCGCCAAGGAACTGAACATCGGCGGGCGGCGCGTGCGCGTGAATGTCGTCGACAATTTTCAGTACGCCGACGCCGAGGCGATTAACCTTTGCTTCACGACGACGCAGGGCTTGCATATGGCAATGAATTTCGTCAAGGAAAACGGCATGACCGCCGACGATTTCCGCGAGCGCAAAACGGTTTTGATTTCCGACGAGGCGCACCACTTGAACGTTGGCACCCGAAACGCGACCGAACAGGAGAGCCGCTTGAATTGGGAACAGACGGTTGACCGTATCCTTGACATGAACGGCGCGAACGTCCTGCTTGAGTTTACGGCGACGTGCGACCTTGCCAACGCGGCAATCCGCGAGAAGTACGAGGACAAAATTGTTTTCGATTACCCGCTGAAAAAATTCTACGCCGAACTTTATTCCAAGGAGATTATCACGTTCCGCACCGCCGACCGGGACGACAGAGTTTTGACGGCGTTGGTGATGAGCCAATACCGCTTGAAGATTTTCGGCGACAATCGCTTGAGCGTCAAGCCGGTCGTGCTGTTCAAGGCGCGGACTATTGACGAAAGCAAAGCCTTCCAAAAAATTTTCGCCGAGCGCGTGAAAAATCTGCGCGGCAGTGATTTGCGGTCTTTGCACGAGCGGACGGACGACGAAATTCTTAAGCGGGTGTTCGCTTACTTCGCGGACAAGGGCATAACGTTCGACATGCTTGCCGCCGAATTGCGCGACGGCTTTTCGGAAGTGCATTGCATATCGGCGAACAACGACATCGACGCCACCGAGAATCAAAAGCAGCTGAATTCGTTGGAGGCGGCGGACAATCCTTATCGCGCGGTGTTCGAGGTCAAGAAGCTTGACGAGGGTTGGGACGTTTTAAATCTGTTTGACATCGTGCGTCTTTACGAGACGCGGAAACGAGGCGACACCATTGCCGAGGCGCAACTCATCGGGCGCGGCGCGCGTTACTGTCCGTTCAAGCTTAACGACGCGCAATCTGAGTATCAACGCAAATTCGACGGCGACACAGGCAACGAATTGCGCTTTTGCGAGACGCTGTATTATCACTGCCAAAACGATCGCCGCTACATCAACGAACTGCATGACGCCTTGCGCGAACTTGGGCTTGACATTGACGCGGGTGTTGAGCGCACGTACAAGCTGACCGAGCCTTTCAAGAGCGACGAGCTGTATACGAGCGGTGTGATTTTCCTGAACGAGCGGCAAGAGGTTCGGCAAACATTCCGCAAAGTCATTCCCGAAAAGCTGTACGTTTTCGAGCGAATCGGCTGCGGCGGGCGCGATACGGTCATGGGCGAACACGTCGAGAGCGTCAACCGCGCAATCAAGCTTTACACGCGGCGCAGGACGTTCGGCGAGATTGCCGCAAAAAATTACGCGATCGTTCACAAGGCTTTGAGGCAGTATCCGCCCTTCGCCTTCGACAAATTGCGTGAACGCTTTGACGGCTTGAAGTCGACGCGCCAATTCCTCACGGACGAAAATTATCTTGGCGACGTTGCGATTGACATAAGGAGCGACGAGCCCGACCCCGGCGTTGAAACTTTGTACGCCGCCGCGTTCGCCACGCTTGGCAAGATTGCCGCCGCGCTGGACAAAGCCGAAAAAGAATATCGCGGCACGACCGACTTCAGCGCGACGCCGATTCAAGCCGTCTTCTGCGACAAGACCGTCCACTATCCCGACACGATTGCAGGCGGCTTGGGCGATTCGCAACACGACGTAACGTTGGCGACGGCTGATTGGTTTGCTTACAACGACAACTTCGGCACGAGCGAGGAAAAAGCTTTCGTCAAATATTTCGGCGGGCGCGTCGACGAGCTGAAAAAAATTTACAGCAAAGTTTATCTTGTGCGCAACGAGCGGCTGTGCGGGATTTACGCCTTCGACGACGGCAGACGCTTCGAGCCGGACTTTGTGCTTTTCCTGGTCAAGGGCGACGACGTTGAGCAGTTTCAAATCTTTATTGAGCCGAAGGGCGCGCACCTGATTGAGCACGACGCGTGGAAGCAAAAATTTTTGCGCGAGCTGGAAAGCAAGGCTGTTGTCTTCGCCGACGACGACAAATATAAAATTTTGGGCTTACCGTTCTACAATCGCGAAAAGCTTGACGACTTCGATAAAGCGTTCGGAAAATTGTTCTGAGGTCGCGGCAAAACAAAAGAGACGACTCATTGATTGAGCCGCCTCTATTTTTTTGCAACGTGTGCGATTATGCGAGTTCGATTGATTCGCCGGGCTTGACGACGTGAACTTTCGCGCCCTTGACGAGTTTAACAAAGTCTTCGGGATTTTGCTTGATAACGTCCCACGTGTTGTAGTGGAGCGGGATTGCGTTCGCCGCGCCGAGGAATTCGACAGCCTTCGCCGCGTCGACGGGATCCATCGTGTAATGACCGCCAATCGGCAGAATCGCGTAGTCAATCTTGTCGCGCGCACCGATTAACTTCATGTCGTCGAAAAGCGCAGTGTCGCCCGCGAAGTAAACGATTTTGCCGCCGATGCCGACGACGTAGCCGCAAGCCACGCCGCCTTCTATGCCGGAGCTGTGGAGCGCGGGAACCATGCGCACGAAACCGAAAGGCAATTTGACTGTGCCGCCCAAGTTCATGCCGATTGTCTTGACGCGTTGCCCGCCGAATTCCATGATTTCGGGAATGCCCACGACGGTTGCGTTTGTTCTTACGGCAATGTTTGGCGCGTCGCCGATATGGTCGCCGTGCGCGTGCGTTATCAAAATGTAATCAGCCTCAACGTCTTTTTCGTTTATGGACGCCTGCGGGTTGCCCGTCAAAAACGGGTCGAACAGGAGCTTGGTCGTGCCGTCGTCGAGTTGAAAGCACGCGTGCCCGTAATAATTGTAAGTCAGCAAAGTGATTCGCCTCCGTTCAAAAATTCAGCTTGCAAGATTTTGTTTTTGGCGACGAAGCCGCGCAGGTTTAAATTTCGCGAGTTCTTCCTTGGTCATGCGCGGAATATCGCTGAAATCAATTTCGTCATCGGACTTCGGCTTATTTTCGTCAAGTCTACGAATTTGTTCCGCTGTCAGCGGCGGCATTCCCTTATAAATTCGGATACTGCCCATAATATTCATCCTCCTCATCTTTACTGGCATATCGCGCTGAGATTAATCGATACCTTTCGCCGCGTTCGGTGTAAATGACCGCCAAAATGTTTCTGACTCTGCCGATAACTTTCCAACGTTCTTCATCGTCGCTGTGGGCTTCGTCAAGGAAATCGATTCTGTCGTCGTCCAGAAATACTAGCGCGGCGTCTTCAAAATAAATCCTGTGCTTTTTCCAATTCAACGCGGCTTTGGTGTCGTCCCATTCGACGACATATTCGCCGACTTCAAATTCGCCAATGGAATCATCTCCGCGACAAGCTTAGCAAAAAATTTTTCAGCCGTCAAACAAAAAACCGCCGAGCCCGTGAGCCCGACGATTGAAAACAACTAGTCCCTAGTTCCTAATCAGTATTGGAACATCTGCAACGAGTTCTGCAAATCTTGCGCAAGGCGAGCGAGTTCGTCTGCGGCGGAGGAAATTTCTTCAGCCGAGGCGGATTGTTGTTGCGCGGCAGCCGAGACGCTTTCCATTTCCTTGGACACGCCGACGCCCTTTTCCGCAATCTTTTCGGAGCGGTCGCGAATCGTGTTGGTAAGTTTTTCGACTTCCTTCAAATCGCGAACCATGTTTTGAGCTTCAGTCTGGACGTTGTTGGAAGATTCACGAATGCTGTCGAACGTAGAACGCAACCTTTCAACGGAGCGCGTGCCGTCGCGAACGGCAGAAGTGCCCTTTTGCATGGAATCGACTGCGGCTGTCGTGTCTGCTTGAATGTCGCCGATAAGCGTGCCAATCTTCTGAGCGGCCTCTTGCGATTCTTCGGCGAGCTTGCGGACTTCTTCGGAGACGACAGCAAAGCCGCGCCCGTGTTCGCCTGCGCGGGCAGCTTCGATAGCGGCGTTAAGTGCAAGCAGGTTGGTTTGTTCGGCGATACCGCTGATAGCCTCGACGATTTGACCGATTTCCTGTGAACGTTTGCCGAGCTTGTCGACGGTCTGCGCGGAGTCATTAACAATCTTTTCGACGCTGATAATCTGGTTGACGGCGGTTTCGACAGCTTCTGTGCCGGCGGCGGCTTCGTCATTAGCCGTGGTAACGTGAGCCGAAACTTTGTCGGCGGTCTTTGCGAGGTTGTCGATTGATTCAAGCGCGTTGTTGATGGCGTCCATTGCGTCGTTGACGTAGCTTTGTTGTTCGACGACCGCGCCCGCCGAGTTGGTGACGGATTGGGCAACCTGTTCGGACGCCTGCGCACTCTGGTGAGCCGAGGCGGTTAATTCTTCGGAGGACGCGGCGAATTGGCTGGCGGCGTCGCTGGTTTTCTGGACGATTTTGCTTATGGTCTGGCGCATGTCGCGGACGGCAAGAGCCATTGTCCCGAATTCGTCTGTGCGTTCGGCGTCAAGCAAATCGGTGCGGCGGAAGTCGCCGTTTTTGAGCAAGTGCAGAGCCTTAACCATGTTGCTGAGCGGGCCCGTGACTGCGCCGGTTATCGTCAAGCTGAAGAACAACAGGATAAAGAACGTGATGCCGACGATGATGAACAGGTTGCGCACGGAACCAGCAATCGCTTCGTCGCTGTTCTTAACCGTTGCGTCCGAATCGGCGTAAGCTTTCTGCTGAATCTGCAAAATGGCGTCGCCCGTCGAAACGGCATTGGGCATGACTTGATTTTGATAGAAGTCCAACGCTTGAATGCGGAATTGCGCGAGCTCCGTGAGTTCCACGCCGACGGGCGAACGCATTGCCATAATCTTATCGCCGGCGGTTTTGAATTTCTGCCATTCGCGTTTGGCGGCGTCGACTTGAGCGCGAGCCTGCGCGTCGTCTTTGATAATTGCCTCGTAATTTGCCAAGGACTCATCCAATTCCTTTATTGCACCGTTGTACTTGTCAAGGCGCGATTGATACAACGAAGGATCCACGCTGAAGGGTGCCAAAATAGTTTGAACCTGAGCGTAGCGCACGGCGTGCCGACAACGCCCGATTTCAAAAATGCCCTTCAGGTAGGTCTGGCTGATGACGTCCATATCTTTCTTGGCGTCCATGATCGCGAAGTAGCCGACCGTCGCGATTACAAGCATTCCGATTAGCGCAATGACGTTAAGCAATACAAATTTGTACGCCACGCGCATGTTGTTCATCCACGACATAAAACGATTCCTCCTTTGGTTGGCGGCGCGAAGTTTGCCGCCGGTTGACTGTGAACGAGTTCCCAAAAAATCCGGGCATGACTTCCCGTCGTTCGGCGCGGTAGTTTGAATCTTGCCGGATTAATAATCTATATCGTGCCCCCCTCTGCAAATGCCGCGAATAAATCAGTCCATAGAAAAAACGATTTTCATATTCTGCACTTCGGGCGATAATCCCTGCAGGCAACAAAAAACCGCCGAGCCCGTGAGCCCGACGGTTGTCAAGGGGCAAGGGATCGGGGATAAGGGGTCAGGGGTTTGAAACTTATCCCTGCTCCCTGTTCCCTTGTCCCTTGCTTAGTATTGGAATTTCTGCAACGAAGTCTGCAGGTCTTGTGCGAGGCGAGCAAGTTCGTCTGCAGCGGAGGAAATTTCTTCTGCCGAGGCGGATTGTTGTTGCGCGGCAGCGGAGACGCTTTCCATTTCCTTGGAGACGCCGACGCCCTTGTCCAAAATCTTTTCGGAGCGGTCGCGAATCGTGTGCGTGAGCTTTTCGACTTCCTTCAAGTCGCGAACCATGTTGCGCGCTTCGGTCTGGACGTTGTTGGAGGCGTCGCGAATGCTGTCAAACGTGGAGCGCAGTTTCTCGACAGATTGCGTACCCGTGCGGACGGCGGACGTGCCTTTTTGCATGGAATCGACTGCGGCTGTCGTATCGGATTGAATGTCGCCGATAAGCGTGCCGATCTTCTGAGCCGCCTCTTGCGATTCTTCGGCGAGCTTGCGGACTTCTTCGGAAACAACTGCAAAGCCGCGACCGTGTTCACCTGCGCGGGCAGCCTCGATAGCGGCGTTCAAGGCGAGCAAGTTGGTTTGTTCGGCGATACCGCTGATAGCCTCGACGATTTGCCCGATTTCCTGTGAACGTTTGCCGAGCTTGTCGACAGTCAACGCGGAGTCATTAACAATCTTTTCGACGCTGATAATCTGATTGACCGCAGTTTCGACGGCTTCGGTGCCAGCGGCAGCCTCGTCGTTTGCCGTGGCGACGTGCGACGAAACTTTGTCGGCGGTCTTTGCAAGGTTGTCGATTGATTCAAGCGCGTTGTTGATGGCGTCCATTGCGTCGTTTACATAAGTTTGCTGTTCGACGACCGCGCCCGCCGAGTTTGTGACGGATTGGGCAACCTGTTCGGACGCCTGCGCACTTTGGTGAGCCGAGGCGGTGAGTTCTTGCGAAGACGCCGCGAATTGGCTTGAAGAATTGCTTGTCTGTTGAATCAGCTTGCTTATCGCAACACGCATTTCGCGGACGGCAAGAGCCATTGAGCCGAATTCGTCTGCGCGGTCTGCGTCGAGCAAATCGGTGCGGCGGAAGTCGCCGTCTTTGAGCAGGTGCAAAGCTTTAACAACGTTTTCAAGCGGATTGGTGACAGCCTTGGTGATGGATATGCTGAAGATAATCAACAACACGAACGTGCCGGCGATAAAGATGAACAGGTTGCGAATGGAGCCTTCAACAGCCTCGTCGCTTGCCTTAATCGCTTCGTCAGAATCGCTTTGAGCTTTCTGTTGGATTGCCAAAATCGCTTCACTGGTCGAAACGGCGTAGGGCATGACTTCTTTCTGATAGAATTCCATTGAAGCATTTCTGTGCGCGGCAATGGTCGGGATGTCTGCACCTGCAGGCGAACGCATTTGCGACAATTTGTCGCCGCCCGTTTTGAATTTCTGCCATTCGCGTTTTGCAGCGTCAATCTGCGCGAGAGCCTGCGCGTCGTCTTTGACTATCTGTTCGTATGCGGCGAGGGATTCTTCCAACTCTTTGAGTGCGCCGTTATATTTGTCGATACGGGATTGAAGCAAAGAAGCATCCGTCGTCATAGGCAACAAGATAGCTTGCACCTGAGCATAGCGCACGGCGTGACGGCAACGACCGACTTCAAAGATTGCCTTCAAGTAGTTTTGGCTTATCAAGTCCAAGTTTGCTTTGGCGTTCGATACGGCATTATAGCCGACCGCGCCGACAACAATCAGTCCGATAAACGCGACGATATTAAGCAACAACAGCTTGTACGCCACGCGTATATTGTTTAACCATGACATAAAAAATCTTCCTCCTTGTCTTGGCGGCATAAAAAAATTTTTTTGCGCTTGAGACTTTACGGCAAGAGCGTTCGTCGTGCCGACCGCCGATCTCAACTGGTGAACGTCCCGCACAGGATTCCCGCGAGCTTAACGGGCATGACTTCCCGCCGTTCGTGCGGTGGCTTGAAAGCAATCTATATTGTGCCCCCTTCCGAAAGCGTTCCTTTTCGTGTTTCCGAGCATTTCGATTGTAGTTTAACGCAAAAGGAATGTCAAATTATTTGTGCCGCGTCGTCAACCGGAAGCGGCGACAGAATCAATCGGCGTTAATGATAGCATAAATGTCGGCATTAAGTCCAGGATTTTCAAAAAAAATGACGGTCGGGAAAATTCCCAACCGCCGCAAAAATTTATCGTGTGCAATTATTTTGTCAGCGCGTCCCATGCCTCGTTGGCGCGTGAGACGAAAATTTCACGGATACGTTTGTTTTCGCCGAGACCCTGCAGTTTCGTTTCGACTTTGAAGCCCATTTTCTGCAGGATGACTTTGTGCGAATCTTCCTCGTCGCCCGCCATGTCGTTGTTGGCATGATCGCCCGCAACCATCATCAGCGGCATAAGGATGATTTTTTCGACTTTGTGCATTTTGAGCTTGCCTGCCCAATCGTCAAGGCGCGGCCAACCTTCGACGGTGTAAATGTGCACGTCGTCGCGTTTCATTGCCCGCAACTTGTTTTGCATGACCGAATAGTACGCGTTGGACGGGTCGGGCGTGCCGTGCGCCATTAACAGAATCGCCGTGCCTTTTTTGTACGCCGGCAGGTGGAGCGAGCGCATGACTTCATCAACGTCGTCGCGCTGGTTTTCCTGCCCTTGCCAATACATAAGCGGCGTGCCGAGCGACATTGCCTTGAATTGCGACTTGTACTCGTGGAAAAGAGCAACGTCGTATTTGTATTCAATGCCGGGGATAACGTCAAGCGAAACCATTGCGACGCGCGTGTAGCCTTCGCGCATGAGGTGCTTGAGCGTCTCTTCGGGCGTCATGTAATCGCAACTGCCTTCCTGTTCGGCGATGTGCTTGATGACGATGTGGCTCGTGAAAGCCGTGAAAATTTTTGCGTTCGGGTGCGCGGCTTGAATCGCTTTGGCGGTTGCGTCGATTGACTTGGTGCGTTGGTCTTTGAACGTCGTGCCGAAGCTGAGGACAACAATCGCGTCCTTGTCGGCGCGGCTCTGCATGTCGGGGTTCTTGTAGCTGAGGACGCCGATTTGAGTTGCCATTTTCAGCGCGAAGGGCGGATTGGCGACCTCGTCGTTGAGTTGATAGGCGGCGTCTGCGGGCGCGGCGATTAACAAACTCGAACACGCGACGCTTACTGCCAAAAGTTTCTTCCAAAATTTCATGGTGCGTCTCCTTCCATGACGGTTATAAAAACATGCCCGACTTGTGCCGAGCAAAGTTTTCAATCAAAGCAGAGCCTGTCCGAAGTAAATCATGCAACCCATGATGATTATAAACGGCAGGTAAACTTTGACGGCGAATTTCATAATCTGCGACTCGACGCCAAAAGCACCGACTGCCGCCGCGCCGATTGCTATCGACTGCGGAGAAATGATTTTGCCGACACATGAGCCCGAAGCATTCGCCGCCGCAATCCAAGCCTGCGCGGTTTCGTTGAGCCCGATTGCCAACGCCGCGTCGACTTGCAACTTGCTGAGCAGGACGCAGCTTGACGTAGCCGAGCCCGTAATGAACGCGCCGATTGAGCCGATAAGCGGCGCGATAAACGGATAGAAATTGCCCGTCGCCGCGACCGTCGTCGTCGCTATCGCCATTGTCATGCCGCTGTAGCCCATGATACGCGCCGTCGCGATAATCGTGATAATCGTAATGAACGTCGGAATCAGCGTCTTGAGTGTGCGGCTTAGGACGTTAATCATTTCACTGCACGTGGCGTTATTGACGAAGCCCGCGATAACCGCCGATACGAAAAGAATTGTCGGAGTTGTTATCCACTGGAACGAAGTCGGCGCGGCGTCGGGGCCTGTGTAAATCATGACCTTAGTCACCACGGTTTTCAATACGGCGGAAATGGACGGTATCGAACAGATAACCAGGAACACGAAAATCAGCAGGAACACCAGCCAAGCGCGCACCGCCTCGCCGGGCGTGATTGAAAAGTTTTCGTCGTAGTCGTCAATCTCATATTCGGGATCTTTAATCGGGAACTTTTTGGCGTAGACGACGAGCAAAGCCATAGCACAAACTGCACCGCCGATACCTGCCAAGTCCGCGCCCATCGTCGCAGCACCAATAACCGAGGGCACGCAGAAGCCCAACCCACCGACAAGACACGCGGGAATCATTCCTTTGAGGCACTTGAGCCCGCCGAACGCGACGAGCATGATGAACGGCATAAGGATAACCATAACGCTCAACTGCAACGTGGTGTATGTGGCGATTTGCAACGGGTCAAAGTTCGTAAGCTTTGCAAGCGTCGACAGCGGCAAGCCGACCGAACCGAACGAACTCATGGCGGCGTTGGACACCAGGCAGGCGATAACGGCAGTGACGGGCGGAACGCCAATAGTAACCAACATACTCGCGCCGATTGCGACCGCCGTGCCGAAGCCCGACATACATTCAAGGAACGCGCCGAAGCCCCACGCAATGATTAAAATCAACATGCGCTTATCGGTGCTGACGGAACTCAACATGTCTTTGATTTTTTCCATGCCGCCCGTGTGCACCGTCAAGTTGTAAGCGAAAATCGCCGAGACAATGACGCCTAAGATCGGCCATATCGCCATGAGCGCGCCTTCGATTGTGCCGGTGATTGCGTCCGTCAACGGCATGTCGAAAAATTGCCACGCCACGACGAACGCGATTATCAGCGCGACGGGACACGCCTTCCACGCCGGCAACTTCAATATGCTCAGCGCGACAATCAGCCACAGAATTGGCGATAACCCTTCAATAAACAATCTCCTCAACCCTTTCAAGTGCAATGCGTAATTAAAAACGTAACCTCTCTAAAATACCCTTCATGTCGTCAGGCAGGGGCGCGGTGAAAGTCATTCGCTCCCGCGTCGTCGGGTGAATCAGGCTCAGCGTGTGCGAGTGCAATGCTTGCCCCGAAATGGCGAAGGGATTCTTCCGCGCCGTGTATTTTGTGTCGCCCAAGAGCGGGTGCCCGATTGCCGTCATGTGCACGCGTATTTGATGCGTCCTGCCCGTTTGCAATTTGCATTCGACGTAAGTGAAATTTTCAAACCGCTCAAGGACTTTGAACTCGGTGACTGCGGGCTTGCCGTCGGAGACAATCGCCATCTTTTTGCGGTCGAGTTTGTCGCGCCCGATTGCGCCCGTGATTATGCCCGCGTTGTCGGCAATGACGCCGTGAACAATCGCCAAGTACGTCCGTGTCGCAATTTTGTCTTTAATCTGCGCGGCAAGGCTTAAGTGAGCGGCGTCGGTCTTTGCGACGACCATGACGCCCGAAGTGTCTTTGTCGAGGCGGTGAACAATGCCCGGACGCTTGACGCCGTTAATGCCCGAAAGGTCTTTGCAGTGATACAACAGCGCATTGACGAGCGTGCCGCGTTTAACGGTGTCGGCTGGGTGGACGGTCATGCCGCGCGCCTTGTTGACGACGATAATCGCAGCGTCCTCGTAAAGAATATCCAGCGGCAAATCTTCGGGCAGATATTCAACGTCGGCAACGTCGAAGTCTTCAACGCGAATCATTTCGCCGCCCGTGAGCTTGAAACTCGCCTTGACGCTTTCGCCGTCGACAGTGACGCGCCCGTCGGCAATCAGCTTTTGAATGTGTGAACGCGACTTTTCGGCAAGGCGTTCGTTAAGGTAAACGTCGAGCCTGCGCGGAGAAATTTCTTCGACAGTGAAAATCATCGCCGCGCCTCGTCAACGCTGTTCAGTCCTTCGTCGAGCCGAAAAAGTATCGAGTAAATCATAAAGCCCATCCCCAAGACGATCGCAATGTCCGCGACGTTGAAGACCGGCCAAATCCTGAAGTCAAAAAAATCAACGACAAAGCCCGTCTGTACTCTGTCGATTAAATTTGCAACCGCGCCGCTTAAAATCATGGTCGCGCCGAGCTGTAAACACCCGTCGGATTTTTTAAGCAGCGGATAAAAGTAAGCCGTCGCCACAATCAGCACCGCGCCCGTCGCCAACAAAAATGCGCGCTGATTCGACAAAATCCCGAACGCCGCGCCGGGATTGAGCACGTAAGTCAAATGAAAAATGTCTTGCAGAATCGGGATTGACTCGCCCGGCACCATCGATTTCATGACCAACGCCTTTGTGAATTGGTCAAGCGCGACGACGCCGAAGAAAAGCACCTTATCCCAATGAACGTATGCTATCGCAAAGATGAGTTCGACAATCGACAGAAATTTTTTCAAAGACTCCGGCAGGGATTTCACTTCGCCGCCTCCTTATCGGGTTTCGGCGCGGGCTTGACGGGCGTGTAGGCTTTGGTGTCGTCGGTGACGGGCATATCTTCCGCGTCGTCAATCTGCGCGGGCTTAGCTTGAACGTCGGGCGCGGCGGTTTCGACGGGTTCTTCGGCAGGTTTGACTTCGGGCAAGGGACGCGCGGCGGTCTCTTCGACTTTCGGGACGGCACTTAGCATTTGCACGACGAGCCCCAACTCCGATTCGATAGTCGTGCGCAACTTCATAAGGAACGAATGCTTTTCGCTGACGAGCTTGGAATAATCGGCAAGAATCGCGTCGCGCTGAGCGTTGGCGGCGTCAAGCTGTTGTTTCGCCTCAAATTGCGCCTGGTCGCGGATCTGTTGGCACTCGCGGGCAGTCTGCTCTTTCATCTCGTCGGCGTTTCTGCGTGCCGAGCCGATAACTTCGTCGGCGGTGCGTTGCGCGACAAGCAACGTGTCGTTCATGGTCTTTTCGAGCTTGCGATAGTGATCAAGTTCGCTGTCGTTGGCGTGGACTTGATTTTTGAGCCGTTCGTTTTCGCGCAGGAGCTTTTCAAAGTCGGCAACAATCTTGTCAAGGAAGTCGTCGACTTCATATTCGTTGTAGCCGCGAAAAGCTTTTTTGAATTGGTGATCGTGAATTTCCATTGGCGTAAGCAAATGTATCGCCCTCCTTTGAAGTTAAGGTTCGGGGAGTTTGAGTTTTTTATCGTATTTGAAGTTGTGACCGTCGGCGCGCGGGGGCGGCAGTTCGACAGTTTTCTTGGCGCGTTCTTCGGCAAGGTCGTTGGCGAGAAGCCAACCCGCCGATTCGAGCATTGCAACGCTGATTGACGGCGCGACGAGCTGTCCGACTACCGGCACGACTTTGGAAATTTCCTTCGCGATGACGCGGACGGGCTGTTTTTTAATCGTGGCGATTATGGCGTTGACAGCCATGTTTTTGGCGACCGATTCGGTAATGGAGCCGCCGAACACCGAAGCCAACGCCATTGCCATTGTCGTCATTGTCACGGTGTCGACGGCGAGACCGACTGCCGGTATCGGAACCAAATTGCCTGCCGCAGCAGCCGCCGCGTGTCCGTGAATTATTTTTTGACACTTGCTTTTTTCTTCGTCCGTCATTGAGTTCGCCTCCGACTAAAAGAATCGTTTAAGCAAGACGCCGACGCGACCTTTTTTGGTCTGCCCGCGAACTTCGGCAACTTCCAAGCGTCCGCGCCCGCGCATACTCAAAACGTCGCCGGCTTTGACAGATTGCGATGCGTTCTTGACGGTCTGCCAGTTGAGCTTGATTTTCTCCGCCGCGATTTCTTGAGCCGCTTTGGAACGAGACATGCCGAAGCCCGCCGCCGCAATCGAATCGGCGCGCAGGGAAGCAACCGTCGCGCGAATCTCTTTGGTGCGTTCCTCTTTGGCGGTGATGTTGTCGAGTTCGTCAACGGAAGTCTTGACAGGCGTCGAGCCGATTTGCGTCAAGTTCGCGGTGAAGTAGTCGCACATTTTTTTATCGACGAGCAGGCGCGCAAAATCTTTCGTGGCGATGATGTCGCCGATAAATTCGCGGTCGACGCCCAAGCCCATAATCGAGCCCAAAACGTCGCGGTGACCGAGCCGGGCGAATTCGCCGTTCCATTCAGCTTTGATGACTGCGATTTCAAAATTGGGCGTGCCTTGAAAGTCCGTGTGACAAAAGGCGGCGCGTTGACGTTCGGCTCCGCGAAAGCCGCCGTAAAAGTCAACCTTGAGTTCGCCGAGGCTGTTGGCAATGACGCCCGCCATATCCTGTTCGAAGGGCGACAGAAAGCCCGTAAGTTTGCATTTGCGATTTTTGATTGCCTGCGCGGCGAAGTCGACGAGTTTTACGGCGGTCGATTCGCCTTCGGTGCCTTTGTAGTAGCGAATGATTTTTTCCCGTGTGTCTTGCAATGTATCGACTCCTTACAGTTTGCGCGTAAGCCAAGAGATTTCGCGGTCGTGCTTTTGCTCTTCCTTGTTGAACGTGACCATGACGGTTTTGGGCGTGCAGACGAAAACATATTCGCTGACCTGCTGAACGTCGCCGTCGATTGCGTAAGTCGTGCCCAACGCGAAGTCGATAATGCGCCGCGCGTGTTCGGGGCTGGTGTCCTCCAAGTTGATAATGACGGGCACTTCCTCGCGCAGGCAGTCGGCAATGACTTTTGCGTCGTCGTCGAAGTTTTTCGGCCGCACCGTCGTGATTTTGGCTTTGACCATGCTTTTCGGATTGTTGTTGTTTGTCATCAAATTTTCCCTCGCCGCTATCGCCGAATTGAAATCAACTACATTGTGTCCCGACAAATTTGCGGGCGGCGGTTGAATCGGCGAATCATTTTTTTCAGACTGACCCGCAGGCAGTTCGTCTTTTGTACTCATCTCGGTTTCCTTCTCCTCATCTTTGTCCGACAGGCCAAGGCTCCGACTGACCTTGTCTATAATTTCCATGCGCTTAAACCCCTCTCGCGTCTATGTGTAAACTCTCTCGCCGAAAATGGCTGTGCCGACACGCACGACGTTGGCACCTTCGGCGACGGCAATTTTGTAATCGTGCGTCATGCCCATTGACAGGAAGTCGAATGCCGCCCGCGCAGATTTGAGCTCGTCGAACAGTTTGCGCATTTGCCGGAACAGCGGGCGACAGTTC
The DNA here is from genome assembly GCA_947304355.1 of uncultured Selenomonadales bacterium. Taxonomy (GTDB): domain Bacteria; phylum Bacillota; class Negativicutes; order Selenomonadales; family Selenomonadaceae; genus Quinella. Next base: position 98,152 of record CAMZAX010000002.1, on the reverse strand, counting down.
TCGGCATCGGGCAAATTCGGAGCGATCATCATCAGCCCGCGCAGGCGAAGATTGCCGGTCGTGTCGACGAAATTTATCAGCGTGTTCAAGTCCTCAAGCAGGACGCCCGACTTTTGCGGTTCGCGCGCCGCGTTGACTTGAATCAGTACGTCTTGCACTTTGCCGATTGCTGCCGCCGCTTTGTCGAGTGCCGTCGCCAAATGCACGCTGTCAACCGATTGAATCAAGTCGAAGAGCTTGACGGCCGGCTTGACTTTGTTTGTTTGCAGGTGCCCGATTAAATGGCGCGTCGCGTTGCGTTCAAGCGCGGGGAATTTTTCGGCAGCCTCTTGCACGCGATTTTCGCCGATGTCGGTTGCGCCCGCGTCTATCGCCTCGCGCATCAATTCGACGCCGTGATTTTTCGTTACTGCGACCAAAAGTATTTTTTCGTCACGGGCAATAGAGTCGAGTTCGGCTCTTATCGCCCGAAAATTTTCTGCCACATCCAAAACGTCGCTCACCTCCGCATGAAGAAATTTTCACGCGCATATATTAAACCAACTGCCTTTTCGCGTCAATGAAAACACCCGCAGAAAATTTTCACTTTGCCGTCCATGAAGTCTGTGGTATAATTTCCATAACTTACACTGGGAGGGAATTTTATGGAAGCATTGCACGGCGTGATTAACGACATTAACAACGTCTTATGGACTTATGTCATCATTATCGCGCTAATCGGTTCGGGCGTCGTTTACACGCTTAGGACAAAATTTGTTCAGGTGCGTTTGCTCGGCGAAATGTTCCGGCTGATTCTGGGCAGCGCGGGTCAAAAGACGACCGGCAAAGAGATAAGCGGCTTTCAAGCGTTTTGCGTGTCTACGGCATCGCGCGTAGGTGTCGGCAACATTGCGGGTGTCGCGATTGCCATCGTCACGGGCGGCCCCGGCGCGGTTTGTTGGATGTGGCTTATCGCGTTTATCGGTTGTGCCACGGGTTTCGTCGAGAGCACGCTCGCGCAGATTTACAAGATTCCTCGCGGCGACGGAGCATTTTTCGGCGGACCCGCATATTACATGAAAAACGCCCTGCACATGGAGGGCTTGGCGAAACTCTTTGCGATTTTGATTTCCGTGACGTTCGGCTGGATTTACGTTTCCGTTCAGGCGAATACAATCGTCGGCGCGGTCGAAACGGCGTTCGGCATCAATCACGCGATAACGGCGTTCGTCGTGGCGGGCTTGACGGCTCTGGTTATCTTCGGCGGCGCGATGCGTATCGCCAAATTCGCCGAAATGCTCGTGCCGTCTATGGCGGGGCTGTATCTGTTGGCCGCGCTGATAATCATCGTCATGAACTTGGACAAAGTGCCGGGTATGTTCGCGCTGATAATTCACGACGCCTTTGAGCCTCAAGCGGCGGTCGGCGGCGGCTTCGGCGCGGTGTTCATGACGGGTGTTCGTCGCGGCTTGTTCTCCAACGAAGCGGGCGAAGGTTCCGTCCCGAACGCGGCGGCAACTGCAAGCGGCAAGCACCCCGTAAGACAAGGACTTATTCAGGCGGCGGGCGTCTATGTGGACACTTGGCTTGTCTGCAGTGCAACGGCGTTTTCAGTTTTACTTACGGGTCAATACGTTGTCGGTGGCGACTTGACGGGCGTTGCGCTCGTTCAGATGTCACTGGCGGGCGTCTTCGGAACTTACGCGCCGCACATCTTGGCGGTGATTGTTTTCCTGTTCGCGTTCAGCTCAATCGTCGGCAACTACTTTTACGCGGAGATTAACATTCCGTTCCTGGAGGGCGACGAGTCGGGTTTCTTGCCGAGTGCCGTCGCGCGTCACGCAATGAATCTTTTCCGCGTCGGCGTCGTGGCGATGGTTTTAATCGGCAGTTTCGCGGAGCTCGGTTTGGTTTGGGATGCCGCCGATTTGTTCATGGGCTTTCTGTGCATAACGAACCTGTACGCGATTGCGCGCCTTTGCAAGTACGCAATGATTGCGCTTGACGATTATGTTGCCCAAAAGAATCGCGGCGTCGACGAGCCCGTCTTTGACCCGAACATCATGCCCGACAAGGAAGGCGTGCATGCTTGGGGCGTCGACAAAAAATAAATTTACTTGCAGACGCAAAAAGACCGTCCCCGAATCGGAGGCGGTCTCTTTTGTTTCAAAGTCCGAGTTCGTCGGCGCGTTCGGTCATGCCCTTGATACAAAGTTCCATGAGCGTGCCGAGTTCAAGTCCCAAATCGTCCGCGCCGCGCTGAATCACTTCGCGGTTGCACTTGGCGGCAAAACGTTTGTCCTTGAATTTTTTCTTGAGGCTCTTGACGTTCATGCCCGCCATTTTTTCGGGGCGCATGAGTGCGTAGGCGTGGACAATGCCCGTCAGCTCGTCAACGGCGAACAGCGATTTTTGGCAATCGGTTTCGGGTTTAATGGTCGCGCCCGTCAAGCCGTAGCCGTGTGAAATAATCGTAACGATGTCGTCTTCGTCGACGCCTTCGGGCTCAAGCAGTTCGCGGACGTGTTGGCAATGTTCGTCGGGAAATTTTTCAAAGTCAACGTCGTGCAGGTAGCCGATTGCCGCCCAATGATCTTTGTCGCCGCCGAAATGTTCGGCAAGTGCGCCCATCGCTCCGCTGACCGACGCCGCGTGAACGAACAGGTGCGGTTCGGTCGTGTGCTTGCGCAAAATTTCTTTGGCGCGTTCCAATGTCAATTTGCTCACAAATCATTCCTCGTTCCCAATAAATTTCAAAATGTCGTCGAAGGTCGCCGCGCAGTTCGGATATTCAATCTTCGGGCGATTAATCATGACGACGGGCAAGTTCAAAATCTTAGCCGCCGCAAGTTTGGTGTCCGTGCCGCCGATTTGCCCGCTGTTCTTCGTGACGACGACATCCGCGCCGGCGTGCTTGAACATCTCGACGTTGAACGCGACGGAAAACGCGCCTTGCACGGCGACGATTTGTTTCGGCGACAAGCCCAAAGCTTCGCAATGCGCCAAAACTTCGGCGGTCGGCAGGACGCGTGCCGTCACGTTGCAACCTTTGAGCAGGTCGACGAAAATTTTCAAGTTGCGACTGCCGGTCGTCAAGAAAATATTTTTGCCGAGCTCCGCTGCCTTGCGAGCCGCCGCCTCGTAGCTGTCGACGGGAAAAATTTTTTCGTAATCAAAATCAATCGTCGCGCGTTCGTAGCGCACGTAAAGAATCTGCGCGGCGTTGACGGCGTCGACGGCGTTGGTCGAAACGTTTTGAGCGTAAGGATGGCTTGCGTCGACGAGGCAATCAAAATTCCCGTCGCGCAAAATTTTTTTCAAATCGTCGCGTTCAAGCGGTCTGTCGTTAATTTTGACGCCCGCGCAGGTTTCAAGCAACTTGCGCCCGTAATCGCTGACAACAGACGCCGTAACATCGAAGCCGCGTTCGTTCAGGAATTCGGCAAGCTTGCGCCCGTCCTCCGTCCCCGCGATAAGAAAAATTTTTTTATTCATGCCGCCGATTGTAGTGCAGGGCAAAATTTTTTTCAAGCGGCGATTTGTTTATTCGACGATACCTGCTATAATCTGCGCCGGAAAGGATTGAATGCCATGAAAATTTTAGCACGTCAATTAACGTTGGACATGTACAACTGCGACACGAGCCGGCTCAGCGGTGTCGACGAAATAAAAGACACGTTGACGAAAATTATCGGCAACAAGCCGCCCCTAAGCTCCGAAGTCGTCGACGCGGGGCATTATTCGATTATCGGCGCATTCGTCACGGGTCATATCGCCTTGCACATCTATAAGGAGCTGCGTTACGTCGCCGTCGACATTTTCACTTGCGCCGAAGCCGACGACTCCGAAGAACTTGCCGCCGTTCTGCGAAAATTTTTCCGCCCCGACAAAATTAAATCCACGTTCCTCAAGCGCGGCGATTTCGGTCTTGAACGCGAAATCAAGCCCAAGATAAAAGTTCGCGTCGCACCGCTCCGCCGCGTCAAGAACGCCGGCGCGAAGGTCGTTAAAAAATTAGGAATCAGGAAATAGGAATGAGGAATTGGTTTAGATGACATTTACTCACGCAGCCGAGCTTTATCGAAGTGTCGGCAAGTCGCGCAAGTGTACGTTCATTTTCTGCGCGGATCACGGCGTCGCCAAGGAAAACGTCAGTGCCTACCCGCAAGCCACGACCGCCGATATGGTTAATAATTATCTGTTTGAGGACGGAGCCGCCGCCAACGCTTTTGCCAAGTTCGCCTATTCCGAACTATACGTCGTGGATTTGGGCGTCGACGCAGACATTGCCGACCTGCCCGGGCTCGTCGACAGGAAAATTTCTCGCGGCACGAACAATATCGCTCACGAACCCGCAATGACTTTCGACGACGCCGCCAAGTCCGTGCGTATCGGCAAGCAGCTGGCGGAAGAGGCAATCGCCGCCGGGTGCAACTGTTTCCTTATCGGCGAAATGGGAATCGGCAACACGACCGTCGCCGCCGCAATGACTGCCGCTTACCTCGACTTGAAGCCCGAAGAAGTCACGGGACGCGGCACCGACATTGACGACGAAAAACTCGCGCATAAAATCGAAATCGTTCGCCAAGCCCTCGAAGTAAACGAACCCGACCCCGGCAAATTGCTTGACGTGTTGACGAAAGTTGGCGGTTACGAATTCGGAGCAATGGCGGGCGTCATTATCGCCGCGTATCATCATAATTGCGTTGTCGTCCTTGACGGATTCAATACCGCCGTCGCCGCGCTCGTCGCCGAAGAAATTTTGCCGCAATCGGTTGACTGCCTTATCGCCTCGCACGTCGGGCGCGAAATCGGGCACAGGGAAGTTTTGGATTATCTGGGGCTTGAGCCGATTTTCAATCTCGACCTCGCACTCGGTGAAGCGATAGGCTCGTCAATCGCCGCCCGCGTGCTCGACAATCTGATTTACATTTTCGTTTGCGGACCCGACGCCGATTATGATGGAGAGTTCACAGAGGAAGACACCGCGCTCGAAACGTTCAAGCGACAGCTCGGTCTCGACGGCTTTGACGGGCTCGAAACGATTGAAGACGTGCAAGAATTTTTGGGCGACGAAATTCAGATTGAGGAAATCCCGCTTGACTTCCACGTAAGCGAACACCGCATGGAGAGCGTCGAATTGCCCTTCAGCACGCAAACGCTCAATATCCCGCGCACTTATCCGATGAACATCCGAATCATGGGCGAAGACGCAGACGACACCATTGCCGCGACGGACAGGACGTTTAATTTTTATTTGCGGACGATGCCGCGCCTGCACGACCGCCCGATGAATAATTGCCGCGAACTTCTCGACAACTTGACCAAGCCGCGCAGGAGTCTCGGTCTGTTGGAGGAAATCGCAATTCAAGTCGCGGGCATTGCCAACGAAGACCGCCCGACCAATAAATTGCGCCACGCTGCGCTTGCCTTCACGAACTTTGAAAACTGCCCGTCGCTCGTCGACCCCGACAACTACGACCCGAAAGCAAAGGACGCCCGCCGCGATTTGTCGATGGACTTCAGCGCGACGACCCGGACTTTCGGCATGAAAATTTTTTTGGGCGTCGTCGATCCCGACGAAAATCTTAACGTTGCGTTTAACTTCGGGCGCAACCTTGCGGAGGAAATCACCTTCGACACGCCGATTGTCGCTGTCACCGACCTTAGCAACTTGCTGATTGAAAAGCTTGCCGACAAATTTGCCGACGAACTTTTGACCGAAGACGACGCGCTGAAATATCCGCCCGAAAAATTTTTGCAACACGTTCCGAAAAGTTATCGTTGCTTGACGAGCGCGATTATCGGCGCGTTGGTTGCGGCGGCACACAACTCCACGCTGATTGTCGTCGACACGGGTGCCATTGACATCATCACGCGCTACCTTGAAGAAATTTGCCCAGAGATTCGTCCGTTCATTTTGCGTTCGGCTCAGCTTATCGAATACAAGAACGAGGACGGCAACCCCAACGGCTTTGACGGCGAGGCGGCGTGCATGGGCGTCGAAATCGTCGAGGCGGCGTTGACTGCGCTCAACGAAATGAAAACCTTCGACGAAACCGGCGTTGCAAAGGCGATAAGATGAACTCTTTGGAACGACGGATTGAACATTTCGGCGCGGAGAAAATTTTTATTGCGCTGTTTGTGCTGTTCGGCGTGATGACTTTGTTCATGCGCCCGCCCTATCAGCTTATGGACGAAATAAATCATTTGCCGAGGGCGTGGCAAATTTCGGAGGGAATTTTTCTAAGCCCGACAATAACGATCGGCGACTTTGTGAACGGTGCGGACGTTCGTTCAAAAAAAATTTTTAACCTGAATCAAGCACCCGCCGACGCTTTGAACGACAAAGTTTACTTTGCTGAAATGCCCGTATCCTTTTTGCCGGACGATTTCATTGTCAACGCGAATTACAAGCATTACATACACGCCTTTTCGATTGAGGGCATAGAAAAATTTTTGGCGACGCCGCTTAACGCCGAAAAATGCGAACCGGTCTTGATTCCGAATACGGGCTTTTATCCGCTGCCGACTTATCTGCCGCAAGCTGCAACCGCGTTTATCGGGCGGAGCCTGAATTTGAACGCGGGCGCAATTTTTTATCTTATGGGTTTGAGCGGCTTAATCTTCGTGGCGGCTTGCGTCTTTGGAGCAATGAAGTTCCTGCCCGAAGCAAAGACGCTGATTTTCCTTTTGGCGATGATGCCGATGTTTTTGGTTGAGGCGACGTCGACTTCGGCGGACGCAGTGACTTTCGGCGTTTGCTTTTTGGGGACGGCGTGGCTTTTGTCGCTCAGGAACTCGACGGAAAAATTTTCCCGCGCAGAAATTTTCGGGCTGATAATTTTGGCAATAATGCTGGCTTGCTCAAAATCGGTTTACGGCACGATTCTGTTGCTGTACTTTTTAATTCCGCGTGAACGCGTCGGCGGATTGAAGAAATTTTTATCGCTTGGCGCGGCGATTTTGTTTCTGAACCTTTCAATCCTGTTCGTCTGGTCGTATTTATCAGCGGACGTGACGGGTGCCGCACCTTACACGAACTATTACTTGGGTTACACGGACAGAAATATATCGGCGCAAAAAATTTTCGTCACGGAACACCCGGCGGCTTTTATCGCGGCTGTCATAAATTCGCTGATCGAATTAAAATTCATATACCTGACAAATTTTATCGGCTCATGGGGTTTTCTGTGGAATGTGAACTTGCCGATGATATTTTGCGTCTTGTACGGAATAACGTTGATTTTTTTCGGGCTGACGAACGGCTTGCGCCTGACACTTGCCGAACGTGCAGTGTTGCTTTTCGCCGCCGCCTTATCGACGATTGCATTTTTCCTGTTCGATTATTTGACATGGTCGGCAGTCGGCGAAGATTGGATTGCGGGCGTGCAAGGGCGATACTTTATTCCGATCGCTCCGATGATTTTGGGCGCGTTGTCGATATTGCCGCCCATGCGCAACAAACATTTAATCGCATTGGCGGCGGGAATATCGAGCGGCGTAATGATGTTGTCGGCGAATTTTTTTGCGTTCTATTGAACAATTTTTTCGGGCAGTGTATAAATTAATTCAAGGAGGTTTTTTGCATGAAAATTGTTGTACTTGACGGCTACACGCTCAATCCCGGCGATTTGACTTGGGACGCGCTTACGGCTTTGGGCGATTGCAAAATCTACGACCGCACGAGCTTGACTGACGACGCCGAAATTATTTCGCGTATCGGAGACGCGGAGATTGTCTTCACGAACAAAACGCCGCTCACGAAAAAAATTCTCGACGCTGCCAACGTCAAATATATCGGTGTCTTGGCGACGGGCTACAACGTCGTCGACACGGCAGCGGCTAAGGCACGCGGCATACCCGTAACGAACATCCCGACCTACGGCACGCAATCCGTTGCGCAATTCGCGTTCGCGTTGCTGTTGGAGATTTGTCACCACGTCGCGCACCACAGTCAAGCCGTTCACGACGGGCATTGGGAAAGTTGCTCCGACTTTTGCTTTTGGGATTATCCGCTGATTGAATTGGCGGGCAAGACCATGGGTGTTATCGGCTACGGGCGAATCGGGCAGGCGACTGGCAAGTTGGCGGCGGCGTTCGGCATGAAGGTTATCGCGTTCGACGCAATGCGCGAAATCGGTACAAAGCTCGGCGATTGTGACTTCGTTGCGCTCGACGAACTCTTTGCCCGCTCCGACGTTATCGCTTTGCATTGCCCGCTGTTCCCGTCCACGCAAGGAATCATCTGCGCGGCGAATATCGCCAAAATGAAAGACGGCGTCATAATCCTCAACAACAGTCGCGGCGGGCTCGTCGTCGAAGAGGATTTGCGGGCGGCTCTCGACAGCGGCAAGGTGGCGGCGGCGGGCGTCGACGTTGTAAGCACCGAACCGATTAAGGGCGACAATCCGCTCCTCGGCGCGAAGAACTGCTTTATCACGCCGCACATCAGCTGGGCACCAAAAGAATCGCGCGCGCGGCTCATGAACATTGCCGTCGACAATCTCAAGGCGTGGCTGGCGGGCAAGGCGGTGAACGTCGTCAACGCGTGAAGAAAATAATTCTGCTGTTCCTAATCGACGCGGCAGTAAGCGGCGGCGCGGCGGCTTGGCTTTACTTCACGCGGAACGTCGACGCGGCGATTGCAACGGGGCTGTCAATTTTTATCGCGGGCTCGCCGCTGTGTTTAATCTTGGCTGAAACGCTCGCGCCGTTCTTGACGCGGCGGCACTTGGCAAAACGCGGCGTGATGCTCAACAATTCAAACGCGCTGAAAATTTTGACGGCGGCTCAAGTCGCGGCGTTGCCGTTCAGTCGCGTGTTGACTTGCGGCGAATGCGTCATAACGGACGTCGTGCCGCAAATGATGTCACAGGCGGCGTTGCTGAAAATGGCGGCGGCGGCGGAGCGCGACGCTCAAAATCTTTTTGGGCGCACGATTTACAACGCGGCGATTGCGCGACCGTTGCGATTGGCGAAGTCGTCGAAGTTCGTCGAAATGCCGGGGCGCGGCGTCGAAGCAATTGTCGACGGGACGTTGATTCGCGTGGGCAGTGCGGGTTGGCTCGACAGCTTGGGCACGTCGATAAACGCGACGTTGCGGACGCGGACGGATCAGTTGCTCGTCAAGGGCAAGTCGGTTTTAATCGTGGCGACGGGCAGAGTGGCTCGCGGACTCATCGCACTCAAAGACGACCTAAGTGACGACGCCCGAAAATTTTTGGAAGAACTGCGCCGCCTGCAGATTGAATCGCTGTTGCTCACGGCTCAGCCGAAAAAATTGGTCAACCGCATTGCCAAAGAGTTTCAGCTCGATTACGTGCGCACGAACATGACGCCCGAAGGCAAAGCTCGCGAAATTCAAATCTTCCGCGCCAAAGGCAAAATCGTCGCGGCAATCGGCACGGACACGCAAGACTTGCCCGCGCTGAAAATTTCCGACGTGTCGATACTGTTGGCGGGCGGGACGCTCAAGCCTTCGGACGACTTTAAGCCGGACTTTGAAATTCGGTCGCTCGGCAGTTTGTTGGCAGTCAGAGAACTCGCCTTGAAAGCCGTCCGCGTCGTCAAGCTCAATCGGCTGTTGGCAATGCTGTCGTGGCTTGTGCTGTTGCCGCCGGCGTTGTCGACCGCGTTTGACACGTTGCCGTTGCCGTTCAATCCGATAATCGCGGCGGCGGGCGTCGCAGTTTTCGCCGCGCTGATTCTGATTAACTCGTTGCGAATGAGATAAGGGACAAGGGACAAGGGAGAAGGGACAAGTAAAAAAATCTTGTCCCTTGTCCCTAACCCCTTGTCCCTCACACGAAAGGAGACTTTTAAATTGAAATACGTAAGCACGCGCTCAAAAATCACGCCCGTGAACTCGGCGGAGGCCATCCTTCAAGGGCTCGCGGCGGACGGCGGGCTTTTCGTGCCGGAAAAAATCCCCAAAGCGTCAATCGAAGAAATCGGGCAACTCGGCGGCAAAACCTACGAACAACGCGCCGCGTGGCTCCTCGGCAAATTCTTGACGGACTACACCGAAGACGAACTCGGCGAATGTACCGAACTCGCTTACAACTGGTTCGACGTGCCTGCGCGGGTGCCCGTCATGATTCTGATTCAAGACCCGAACAATCCTATCGCGCCCGTCGGCGCAATGGAGCTTTGGCACGGCCCCACAAGCGCGTTTAAAGATGTCGCGTTGCAGATGTTGCCGCACCTCATGCGCATGGCGTTGCAGAAGGTCGGCGAAACGAAACAAATTTTAATCCTCGTGGCGACTTCGGGCGACACGGGCAAGGCGGCGTTGGCGGGCTTCGCGGACGTGCCGCAGACCAAAATCATGGTTTTTTATCCCGACGACGGCGTAAGCAAAATGCAAAAACTCCAGATGATTACACAGCCCGGCGACAACGTCAACGTCACGGCTGTTCGCGGGAACTTCGACGACGCGCAGAACGGCGTAAAAAAAATCTTCGGCGACAAAAAAATTCGTGACGAACTCGACAAGCTCGGCGTCAAGCTCAGCTCCGCCAACTCGATTAATTGGGGACGGCTCGTTCCGCAAATCGCTTACTACTTCAGCGGTTACGTCGAACTGATTCAATCAAAACAAATCACGCTCGGCGACAAGATTAACATCTGCGTGCCGACGGGCAATTTCGGCAACATCCTCGCGGCTTATTACGCGCTCAAGATGGGCTTGCCCGTCAAGAAATTAATCTGCGCGTCGAACGACAACAACGTCTTGACCGAATTCTTTGCGACGGGCATTTACAATCGCAACCGCAAATTCTTTAAGACGATTTCGCCGTCGATGGACATTTTGATTTCAAGCAACCTGGAGCGACTGCTCTACCACGAAAGCGGCAACGACTTCCGCTTGGTTAATCGTTACATGAGCGAACTGAACAGCGTCGGCAAGTACACCGTCGACAAGAAGATTAAAACGCGCCTCGATAAGATTTTCCACGGAGAATACGTCACGGAAGATGAGACGCGCGATTACATCAAGCGCATTTACGGCTCGTTCAAGTATTTGATGGACACGCACACCGCCGTTGCCGTCTGCGCGCTGAGCAAATATCGCGGCAAGACAAAGGATTTAATCCCCGTGCTGTGCGCGTCGACTGCCAGCCCGTACAAGTTCACGGGCGCGGTCTTGACGGCTCTCGAACAAAATATCGACGGGCTCGACAACTTCGCGCAAATCAAGCGGCTCAACGATATGACGAACTTTAAAGTGCCGAAGAATCTCCTTGCGCTGTCGAAGGCGAAAATTTTGCACGAAGACGTTTGCGACAAGGACGAAATGGCTCAACGCGTCTTGGACTTCGCCGCGAAATGAGAAAAAAATTGCCCTCCGTTGCGGAGGGTTTTTTTATTGCGTGCGTCGTTGCGGACGAATTATTTCTTCTTGACCTTGTCGACTTTGGATTCGCCGGTCTTGTAAATGACTCGCTTAATCTTGCGCTTGCTCGCCTTGAATTCTTTCTGTTTCTCTTTGAGTTTCTTTTTCTCGTCCTTGGGCAGATTTTCGGCGGCGGCAGCGTCGAATTGTTTGAAGAAACCCTCGGCTGCCTTCAGATAGTCCTTGCCGTTCTTTTTGATTACGCGGCTCTGTATGCTGTAGGCGTACATGAGCTTTTGGTCGGAGGCGTTGTAGACGTAAAAGAACAGCCACGCCATGCCGGAATTGTTGGCGACGGTCGCAACGACGTAAGAATCGGCGTATTTGGCGACGTGCGCGTTGTAAATTTTTTCGGCTTCGGGCACGTCAAGCAGGTGAATGTCAATGCCCGTTTCGCGACGAATGCCGGAGGCGATGTCTTCGTAGGACAGGATTTCGCGCATCGATTCCATTTTGCCGGCTTCGTAAATGGAGCGCATGAATTCGCCGATTTCGGGCTCTGTATCTTCCATCTTGTAGTAATTCGGGTAGGCGACGGCGATTTTTTTGACGGCACTTAAGTCAACGTCGTCCTCAATGGTTTCCTCGAAAGCCGCCAGCGCAATCGACGAGGTAAGCAACACAGCAAACATCGTCAGCGCGGCAAAAAATTTTTTCATGAACGGTACTCCTTTGCAAAAGTTTTACAGGTCATCGGGGTTGACGCGGACGGCTTTGCCCTCGTCAAGCAGGCGGTAAAACGTCGGCGCGCTTATCCGAACGCTCTTGTAGTACTTGTCGAAAAAGTAAGCCATCGCGCCGCCTGGGTCGTCCTCGTACAAGATGTAGACAAGATACTTTCCGTCTTCGTCGGTGGCGGCTCCGCGTTCGGCGAATTTTTTAACGTCCGCCTCGTATTTCGCCGCCTGTTTCGCTTGCAGCTGTTCTTGCAACTGTTCGGGCGTTTTCTTTCTCATAAGCGGTGCCCTCCGAAAATCATTTCAGCAGGCCGTGAACTTCAAGCGCGGTCTTGATTTGTTCGACGTGCTTGGATTCGGGCTCGCAGAGGGGCATACGCAACGCGCCGACGTTCCAACCTTGCAGGCGCATGGCAACCTTGACGGGAATCGGATTTACTTCGCAGAACAGCGCGTCGATAAGGTCGCAGTAATCGATTTGCATACGCGACGCCTCGTCGATTTTGCCGTCGAAATAATTTTGGCAGATGAGATGCGTTTCGCGGGGCGCGACGTTCGACATGACGGAAATGACGCCCGCGCCGCCCAATGACAAAATCGGTACGGTCTGGTCGTCGTTGCCGGAATAAATCGCAAGGTCGTCGCCGCACAGCTTGCGCGTCCGCAGAATCGAAGTCAAATCGCCGTTGGCCTCCTTTGCCGCGACGATGTTCGGGTGCTTGGCAAGTTTGGCGTAAGTTTCGGGCTTGATGTCGACGCCTGTGCGCGGCGGGACGTTGTAAAGAATCGCGGGGACGTTAATGCTGTCGGCGATTTTGTTGTAGTGCGCGACGAGTCCGAGTTGGGTGCACTTGTTGTAGTAAGGCGTGACGAGCAGGACGCCTTGCACGCCGACGCTCTCCGCATACTTGGACAGTTCAATCGCGTAAGCCGTGTCGTTGGAGCCGGTGCCCGCAATGACGGGGACGCGCCCGTTGACGTGTTCGACGGTGAATTTAATCGCGGCCTTGTGTTCGGCGTCGTTCATTGTCGCCGCTTCGCCGGTCGTGCCCGTGATACAAATCGCGTCAGTCAAATTTTCAATCTGGTAATCAATCATGCGTCCGAGTTCGGCGAAGTTGATGCCCGTTTCATCGAAGGGGGTAACTATCGCGACGCACGCGCCCTTGAATGGAATTTGTTTCATGTAAAGCCCTCCAAAAAATTTTTAGTCCGCAGCCGCCTTGACTTCGCCAAAAAGCTCCGCGTGTTCTTTAATGACGTTCTCATTGCCGAAGACGCAAAGATTATTTTGATTCATGCATTCGGCAACCAGTTTCGCTAAGGCGCGAATGTCTTCCTGCCGCGCAGATAAAATTTCGTTGCGGGATTTTTGGCGGTCGTCGTAGGTAACGTTCTTCAAGCAGAAGTCGGCGGCGATTTGCCCCTTGAGCGCGGGCGTCAACGGCTTGTCGGATTTGCTCAGCGTGCCGATAATGTACTTGTCCATTTCCCGATCGCTCACGTCGAAGTTTGCAAGGAAGTCAGCTGTGCCGTCGAAGGTCTCCAGCGTCTTGACGAGGTTGGGGTCGCGATACGAGCCGAAGAACAAATTGCCTGCGCGGGTGAAACTTGCAAAGGCACCGTACGCGCCGCCCTGCACGCGGATTTTCGTCCAGAAGTATTCGTAGCGCAAAATTGTTTCCAAAACTTGCAACGCGCCCGTGTATTCGTGACCGAGTTCGACGAAGTTCGCGCCTTTGCCAACGTATTGCACGCGGCTTTGACTGTAGAGCCCTTCGTTGCGCGGCTTGCACGGGAAGGAGTAATTTTCGCGCGCAAATTCTTCGACGGTCATGCTTTTAATCAACTTGTAGAGGTGCGGCGTAAATTCGCGGTACAATTCGTCGGTCGCCGTCACGCTGATAATCAGCCCGTTGCGATTGACCAAACGTTCCATTACGTCGCGCAAATCGGCAACCAGGTCGTCAAAGCGTTCGTCAAAGTCGGCGAGCACGCCCTTGAGGAATTTGTTGTACGGCAGGTAAGCACCAGCGTTGTACGCGCCGCTTTTCGTCTGATACGAGGCGAGCTGCGAGGCGACAATCGTATTCGCCATGCCCTGCAGGTTGAGTTCAAAGCCGAGCTGTTCCTGTTCGACGAGTTCGCGGATACGTTTCTTGTTCGTGAAAATCGTTTCGTTGAAAATTTCGGCGAGAATGTCGCACATTTCGGCGAGCTTGGACTTGAGAGCCTTGACGTGAATGCGCAGGCGCGGCGCGAAGGAATTCGGCTTGCCCTTTTCCGAATCGGCGCGGAGATTTGCACCGAAGCCGCCGATATGCAAATTTGTACGGATGGCAAGTTCGTCGTAGGTGTGGCGTTTCGTGTCGACGTTGCCAATCAGTTCGGTCAGCAGGTACGCGAGCAGCAATTTGTCTTGCGGGACTTTCGACGCGTCAAAGTAAAACGTCAAGTAGATAATCCCGTGCGTGTCGACGTTGCTGAAAAGAATTCGCGTACCGCTTATGTCGCGGAATTGCAACGGGAGCTTTTCCGGTTCCTTGCGCAGGTCTTCGCGTTTGAGTATCGGAATCGTCTGCAACGCTTCGGGCGAATCGGGTTCCTGTTGACGGAGTTTCAATTTAGCCGTCGTCGCGATGATGTCTTCAATCTGCGCGGGCGTGAGCGTCGCTTTGACTGCGGCGAGCTTGGCGGCTTGGGCGTCGTCGCGTCTCTTGGCGAAGGTCTTGTCGGGTGCGAGCGTCATCAAAACTTTGTGCGGGTTGTCGAGGAAATATTTCTTCACGAGCCCTTCAAAGTAGCCCGAATCGAGCCCGCGCTTAATCGCCGCGAGGTCGTCTTCGTAGTGCAGGTAAGCGTTGGGGTCGCCGCCGTAAAGCCACGTTTTGAGCAAGCGCAAGCCGTAAATCAAACCCTTTGGCGCGAGCCCGAAGTCCGCTTCGCGAAGACGGAACTCCATCAGATTAATCGACGCCTGCAGTAAAGTTTTGTCGATGCCGTTGTCGACGAGCTTTTGAAGTTCGGCGGTCAGCAGGTCGTAAAATTTATCGACGCGGTCTGCCTCCGAGCCGGTGAGCGCAATCGTAAACGTCGGTTGGCGCAAATCGTCTTCAAGCGCAACGTCAACGTCCTTGCCCAAGCCCGAATCAATCAGAGCCTTGCGGACGGGCGCGGCGGGGCTTGAAAACAGCGCGTGACTTAAAATGCCCAAGCCGAGATTCGTGAGCGTGTCCGCCGTTTCGCCGACAACGAAATTCAACGCAAGGAACGTCTTGGCGGCGGCGTCCTCTTCCGCGCCAATCGGATAGACTTCGGCGACGCGTTTCATTTCGGCGAACGCGGGCTGCAAGTCAATCGTCGAGTCAACGTCGAGCCTGTCGAACTTGCTTAAATATTCGCGGTCGAGGTAAGCGAGCTGGTCGGCAATGTCAATGTCGCCGTAAAGATAAATGTAACTGTTCGACGGGTGATAGAATTTTTGGTGGAAGGCAACGAATTTTTCTTGCGTCAAGTCGGGAATCGCTTCGGGGTCGCCGCCCGATTGAAAGCCGTAACAATTTTGCGGGAAAGTCGCGTGTTGGAGCTTGTAACCCAAAATATCGTCGGGCGAAGACAGCGCGCCTTTCATCTCGTTGAAGACAACGCCGCTGTACTTCAAGGGCGCGTCGGCGTCAGCAACTTCGTAGTGCCAGCCTTCCTGCATGAGTATTTCGGGCGTCGTGAGCATGTTGGGATTAAACACCGCGTCGAGGTAAACGTCCTGCAGGTTGCGGAAATCTTTGGCGTTGCGGCTTGCCACGGGGTAAACGGTCTTGTCGGGATAAGTCATCGCGTTCAAGAACGTGTTCAGCGAGCCCTTGACCAATTCGACGAACGGCTCCTTGAGCGGATACTTTTTCGAGCCGCAAAGCACCGAATGTTCGACGATGTGCGCGACGCCCGTATCGTCTTTGGGCGGCGTGCGAAAGCCGATGTAAAAAACCTTGTTGTCGTCGTCGACGGCGGCGTAAAAAAGTTTTGCGCCGGTCTTGACGTGTTCAAACTCGTAAGTCTTCGCACTTATCTCCGCCACGTCAGAGACGTTTTTCAAGCGGAAGCCGTTGAGAATTTCGCCAACATTTAAGTTCATGTAACCAACTCCTTATTTGAAAACCAGGGATTTGAAATCCTAAGTCCTACTTATTCATTTCCGCCCATTTTGCTTCGAGTTCTTTAACAATGCGCTCGTGTTCTTCTTCAGTGAGTTTGACTTTAGCGCGATAGAAAAGCCCAGCAATAATTATCAAGATAACCGGTGCGGCGAACATAATCATTTTAAAATGTAAAACGCCGTCGGCAGAAATAGAATCGACAGTTGCGCCGGAAACCATGCCGACCCAAACCGCCGTATAACCAACCATCGCGCTTGTAATTGCTCCGGAAAGTTTATCAATCAGCGGGCGGACGCAAAGGACAAGTGCTTCGTCGCGGTGACCGAGCTTTAATTGTCCATATTCAACGGTGTCGGTAATCGTCATCAAGACAACCAAGAAAATAAGCGGTTGCGGGAGCGCGAAAAGTCCTGCGGAAAACAATGTCATCATTACGCTTTTACCCGCGAAGGCGTAAAAAATTAAAGCGATAATCATAATGCTGATTGATACGAAGAATAAACCTCTGCGGCTGAATTTTTTCGTTAAAGTCGGGAAGAGGGCAACGGCTGCAAGCCCGATAACAACGTTTATAATGCCGAGGAAAGAAAATTGCGTTGAGTCCCCCAGAATGTTTGCGCCCAAGCCGTAAATTAAATATGTAAAGGCAATCCACATAAGCTGGTCATTTTGAGAAAGTACCTTGAAAACATCACTTAAGCCGGTCTCTTCCTTGTTTTCACGCAGAGCCGATTGTTCTTCTTTCGTGCCGATACCGAGAATGATTGCGCCAATAACAGATATTGCGCCGCCAATGCAAGCAAATGCAAACCAACCATGAGGATCTCCCGCGCCGCCATTTTGATTTATCGAGAAGAAAAGCACCAAAGGCATAACCATAACCGTAACCAACTGCGCCCCGAAAACTGAACCGATACGCGCATAAGTCGCAGTAATTTCGCGCTCGCGGCTGTCGAAACTCAGAGCCGGAATCATTGACCAAATTGCAATGTCTTTAGCCGAGTAGAAAACGTCCATAATCAGATAAACTATCGCGAATCCGATTAGGTAAGTCATAGGATTTGTCATAGCCGCTCCGCCAAAGTCCGTGAACAAAATCGCTAAGCAGACCGCTCCGACGCCGCCGCCGACTAAAACCCACGGCTTAAATTTCCCCCAACGAGTTTTAGTTTTGTCAATCATATTCCCGATAAACGGGTCGATTAAAAGTTCGCCGACGCGCAAAACTAAAATAATCGTAGTGACAACGCCAATCATATAGGCATCGTGCAATTTGCCTTCGGCATCGGTCGAGTTGAAAAGATTACTGGTAACAAAAATCATAAAATAGCTGCTCAGCATCATATAAAAAACATCATGCCCGAAAGTACCGCAAGCATAAGCAACACGCTGAATAAATTTACTTCTCATACAAATAAACTCCTTAATTCCTGATTCCCGGGGTCTGTTGGCAAAGTAGGGAAAGAGTTGCAGGGGACAGAGGACGCCGGGCATGGCGCAAGTGGCAAATGCGCGCCGCCCGTATTTACCGGCAGCCCCTAGTTCCTCAATGCCTTTTCGAGCGGGTCAGAGAATTTTTTTATCCACGCGCTGACGTAAACAATCGACAGCGTGACCAAAATGAAAATTATCCACAAGCCCACGCTGTGCAGGTCTTGAAATTCAAATCGCCGCGCGAATACGTAAAGTATCACGTGCTGCGTCAACATCGTCATGTATGACACGTCGCTGAAGCCGTTAAACTTCGCAAGCCCGTGCGGGAATTTGTCGTTGAGCTTTTCCGCCGCAATGAACAGCAAATAACTTGCCGGCAACGTCATGAGCAACGAACGCGGCTCAACCGGGAACAGCCTCAACACGAACGCCGGGGTGTCGGAATAAATTATCATCGACGCCGCGAAACCCGCGACGAACCAAATCATCACGGCGGGCAAAAGTTTCGGGCGCAGGCGTTCGATTAAGTCTCGGTGCATGAACAGCAACATGCCGAAGAAAAATTCGGGGATGCGCGTCGGGAAAAGCCACCAGCCCGTTAAAATCGTCCGTTGCATGACCAAATCTTCGACCGCATTGAAAACGCCGATTGAAACCAAAACCGTCGCCGCGAACGTCACCAACGGCGCACGTTTCGCAAGTTTGTACAAAAGAGGCGCGATTAAATACATCCACAGCAAGACGCCCATGAACCATTCGCCGACAAACCATTCGAGCGGCAAGCCCGCGATTTTTATCAAGTTCACGTCGACGGGGAACATCGCCAAGATTTTTCCGAGCGCGAAGCCGCCTTCGTAAGCGCCGCGATAGAACGGCGACAAGTCCGCGATTTGCGGCTGAACGAGCCCGCACATCATCAGCGCGAAGCCCAACACGAAATAGCACACCGTGAACGGCACGACCACCCGAATCAGCTTGCGCTTGTAGAAACTCCAAAGGCTCTTCGACCTGTCAAGCGACGGCGGAATCAAGTAGCCGCTCAACACGAAAAACAGAAACACGCCGATATTGCCCGCGTACAGCGTGAACAGCCTAAGCGTGTCGAAACGCGAAAAGCCGTCGAAACAGCTGGCGTAATGACCGACGATAACCGCGAACGCCGAAAACACGCGCACCGTATCGAGCCAAGGAATTATTTTCTTTTCAGCCAAGCGTCAAGCCCTCCTCAAGATTAATCGTTCCGCCGTTTCCGAAAAACTTTTAACGAACTTGCTCATGTAAAAAATCAGCCACGTCATGATAAACAGCACGAAGAATATCCCGAACGAATGCAACTCCCCGAAATTGAACTTCGCCTCGAACAGGAAAACTATCGGGTGCTGAATCAGCATTATCGGATACGAAACGTCGTTGAAGCCGTTGAATTTGTCAAGCAACGTCGACTGCAGACGATTAAGCCGCTCAACCAACGAGAAGAACAGATAAATTATCGGCAACGTCACCGAAAAAATTTTCGGTTCGCAATCGAAGTACAGATACGTCGTGTGCGCTTTGAACTCAAGGAAATGCGAAGTGTAGGCAATCAGGACGCACGTCGCCGCGAACTCCAACGGCACGCGGTGCTCCGTCAGCACGTCGCGCTTTATCGCAAGAATCATGCCGAATAAAAATTCCGGTATCCGCACGAAGACGAGCCACCAGTTGTAAGCAAGGCGTCCGTCCTGCGACCAATCGACTGTCGCGTTGAACACGGCGAACGACACGGCTATCGACACCGCCAACGTTATCAGCGGGGCGCGTTCGGCGCAATATTTCAGCGGCGGCGCAAGCAGGTACATGAAGATTATCACCGCCATGAACCATTCGCCGACGAACGGCACGAAATTTACGTCCAGCCATACGAAAAGATTCATGTCCAACGGAAACATCGCGATTAAGTTCATGAAGTATTCGTGGTTGTAAAGAACTTTGTAGAACGGCGAAAACTCCGCAATTTGCGTGTCGAGCAAGCCCGCCATTAAAAAGACTGTGCTCAGGAAAATGAACGACACCGTAAACGGAATCACGACGCGAATCACACGACGCTTGAAGAAATCCCAAACGTTCGGCGATCTGTTCAGCGAGCCGACGACGAGATAACCACTTATCGCCAAAAACAGGAACACGCCGAAGCTTGCCAAGTCGTAACAAATTCTGCGCGTGAAAGGATACGTTTCAAAGCCGCGACACATCAGATAATGTGCGACGATTATCGCGAACGAGGCGAAGACGCGCACGGTATCAAGCCATGCGATTTTTTTCTTCACGCCCAAAATTTTATCACTCTCCTTGAACGAGCCGCTGTAGTAACGGAAAATATTTTATTCGCAAACCCGCGCGGCGTCAAGGAGTGTGTGTCCGACCTTTCTTCCCGCAGCAAGAAAGGTTTCAAAGAATTTTTAGGATCTACTTTTTCTTTGCGTGTCCAAAGAAAAAGTAGCAAAAAGAAAGGACACCTCGCAGGGGCGGCAACCGCTCACTGCCGCAACGTCCGCGCAACCCGAAGCCGAGTGTGCGCCGCACGCAACATCCTGTTGCTGACGCGGCGCGGCCGCCGTCCTTGGCGGCCTCTGATTGCGTTGACGTGTTGGCACTGAAAAAATTTTTTGTTATACTGCGCCGCAAAGAAAGGGTGTTCTTATGGCGAATTCATATTTTCCCATGTTGCC
The DNA here is from genome assembly GCA_947304355.1 of uncultured Selenomonadales bacterium. Classification (GTDB taxonomy): domain Bacteria; phylum Bacillota; class Negativicutes; order Selenomonadales; family Selenomonadaceae; genus Quinella. The sequence goes on along the minus strand of CAMZAX010000002.1, from coordinate 77,802 downwards.
GAAGGTCAACGAAGACGTGTCCAAGCTCCTCAAAGATCAAGCCGGCATTTGGAAGGAAGCTGACATAAATTTTCTGCAGGGGCTGGCGAACAGTCTCGATTGCGGCGAATCGATTCGGGACATGGGCGCAGTTGATTCAATCCCCGACGTGTGGGCGCGCCCGCTCCTGTTCAAGATGGCTCTTTTCGATTTGGAACCGACGCGGCAATTCATCACGGGCTTGCATGAAAAAGTTCTCGGCGAATGGCGGGCGCTATTGGCAATGCTCGCGCTCAAGGACATAAAGCGGCTCGACCTGCGCGCCGAACAAGTCAACCTCCTCGACGACCGATCAGACCTCGCCGCGATTTTGAAGTCGCTCGCGCCGCAAGAATCGCTGACGGGCAATCGCGACGCGTGGCTGACCGACGTTTACATCATCACGCTTGACGGACTGCCAATCGCAATGACTTCGCCGACGACGCTCGTAACCTGCGCGGCCGATTACGAAAATGTCTTCGCAGGGCGGCTGTTCACGCCGTGGAGCGCGAATCGACAGACGCTGACCAACCCGATAAAATTTTTGTCGTCCGCCGAATTGTCCGCGCTGAAGTTTTGGCTGGCGAATCTCTACGGCAAAGTTCAACGGCTCGACAAAATCGGCGCGAAGGCTAAAGAAATTTCCAACGCGTTGCTGAAATGCCTCGCCGACTACGAACGGGACGTCGCCGCCGCGCAGACTTCGGAGGGAACGTTTGAATTCGCCGCGTCGAATCTGAACTTGCACGTCGGCATCGCCCGCCTGCTTGACGACACCGTTAAGGGCAGGGAGCCGCGCTTTGAAGACTCTGCCGTCCGCCTGCTCACGCCGAAAAAAAATCTGCTGCTCGTTTCGCCCGACTTGGTTCGCGACTTCGCACGATTTGAAGGCGTCGACGCGTCGCGGCTCGTCGTGTGGCAAGGAATCAGCGCGAACGAAATCAACGACGACAAACTTACCGACCGCACGAAAATCGGGCGCGTCAACCTGAACGGCGCGGAGTTTCGCAAGCCCGAAGACTTTTTTCATGAACGCATGGCAGTCGTCGAGCCCGCCAACGCCTTCCCGAATTCGCCGACGTTGCGCGGTTACGAATCGCTGTCCGAAAAAGATTTGACGCCGATTCTGCCGCTCAAGCGCGAGCTGTTGGAGTTGTTCACGACTGACGAAATTTCTGCGCGGCTGTCGATAAGCGACGACGCGGAAAATTTTTATCTGCACTTCAACTTCCCGCTCAGCGGCGTCGACGGCGCGGGCAAGGACTTCCGTTGGACGAAGGCTTATCCCAAGCGCGAACTGATTTACATTGACCGCGACGTTCCCGTTGTCGAAATCTTCCCCGACTTCCGCCGCGCAGGTTGGAGCGATTACTTCTTGTACTACGAAAATTGGCGCGCGCAATCGGACGACAACGCGCTTGCCGCCGATATTTACTACGTCGAGCCGTTTTGGCAAGGGACAATGGACAAGGGACAAGGGAAAAGTTTTTTGGCGAATCGTTTCACCGCGAAGTTGGACGCCTTCCCCGAAAGCTTTATCGTCACGTACAACCCGTCGCCGCACGCCGGCAGGGCTCCGTTTGAAATCGGCGCGATTTTGTTAAGCAAACCCAAACTCGTCGAGCGCAACGCGGACTTGACGTGGAAAATCGGCGTCGACTTCGGCACGAGCTCAACGATGATTTTTTTCACCGACAACGACAATCCGCCGCGACCGCTGAACTTCAAGCCGCATCTGTATCAAGTCACGGCTTCGGGCGGCGCGCGCGCGCAAACGTATCGACACTTCATTCCGTCGCAAATCCCTGCGCAGGCTGACGGTTCGTTCTTGAGTATCTTCCACTTGTTGCACTCCGACGACGTGACGATTCAACCGCTGACGGACGGGCATGTTTTCCTGCTGAGTTCGGAAAATACGCGGGTGTTCGAGCAATTCGCGGCGCACATCGACGCCAACTTGAAATGGGCGGACGACGACCGACAACGGCGCAAGACGGCGGCTTACATCAAACAGATTTGCTTGCAGGCGGCGGCTGAGGCTGCGTCCGGCGGCGCGAGCGACGTGCAATGGAATTTTTCTTACCCGACGGCTTTTTCGCAGGCGCAGAAAATTTCCTTCCAAGAAATCTGTCGCGAGGCAGTCAACGGCGCGGTGAACTTTTACACGGAAAGCAAGGCGGCGGCTTACCACTTCAACAAGGCGGACGGAAAGGCGGGCAACTTCGCACAGGGAGCCGTTTGCGTCGACATAGGCGCGGGCACCACCGACATCAGCGTTATCAGCGGCACGCCCCCGCGTATCGTTTGGCATACGTCGATTCGTTACGCCGCGCGCCAACTGTTCAAGCCGATTTACGACAATTACGAGCTGTTCGCCGACGAAAAAATTTCGAGCCGCCTGCACGACGAAAGCCAACGCCAAGCCGTTATCGACGCCGACATGCGCGAACACAGCGAACGCTATCTTGCCGACCTCAAGTTCAAGACCGGGCGCGACCAAATTAAAAACGTCCTGCAAGCGGCGCAATTCGCGACGGCGGGGCTGTTCCACTACCTCGGCGCGCTTGTCAAAGTCTTGCACGACTACGGGCACTATCGCGAATCGAAAATCCCGCACGTGTTCGTTGGCGGCAACGGTGCGCGAATTTTCAGCTGGTTGGCGGGCGGCTCCGACGTCGACGGCAACATTTACGTCAACGTGTTGGAAAAAATTTTCACGGCGGCGAGCGGGCTTGCGGGCTACAAAAAATTCAACTTGCACCTGAGCGCGCAACCCAAAATCGAAGTGGCGGCGGGCATGATCGTTGAGCGTCCCGCTAATGACGCCGACTTTTTCGACGAGGCGCGTATCAATCACGAAATGTTCGGCGACGCGGACGACATAATTTATTCGGCGGTGCTTGCGGGCGCGGATTTCGTGCAGGGCGGCGAGCGACAATCGGCGTCGTCGTTCATCAGTGCGCAAGACATTTCCGACGGCGTGACGATTGACACGGCTGACGAGTTCAAAACGTTCGTCGACAGATTCAACGCCGAGCAGAAACTTTGGGCGGACGGCATTGTCTTCGACGCCGAGGAACTTGTTCGCGACGCCAATAATTTCTTTGTCGACAAGCGCGGGCGCGACATCAAGACGCTGTTGATTGAGCCGGTCTTTATCGCCGAGCTGAAGATATGGCAAGGGACAAGGGACAAGGGACAAGGGACAAGTAGGGATAAGGTTAGAGTTGAGAAGGTTGCGCCGCGCGAGGCTGAATCGTTCGCCGAAGCGTTCGTTACAGACTTCAACGCGCTGTCGAAATTGAGCGGCTTTACTGCGCGTCGCGAGCGTGAAAAATTTTTGCGTCGCCACAAAGTCCGCGCGTTCACTTGCGCCAACGTCGAAGAGCGCATGAATCGCCCGAAGCTTGCTCCTAAATTCGTTGACGCGTCGAGCCTGTCGGGCGGCGACTTTTGGGCGAGTGCTGTCGAAGGCAACACCTTCGCGGTCGTTCCCAACGTCAAGACTTACACGGAAAATCATCACGCGGAACGGGCGTTGGGCGTCGTCTTCGAATCGAACTTCGACAGCGGCACTTATTCGCGTCTGCGCGTCGAGCGGGCTGCTGTCTTTGAACTTGTCGGCGGCAAATGGAAACTCAAACAATCCGGCAAAATCGTCCTGAGCAAATGACACGCCTTGAGGCGCATGGACGTGCGCCCCTATATTCGTTGCGTCTTATCGTTTGCAAAGCTTGATTATGATTCGCTCCAAAACTTCGACGCCTGCGCGACCGATCTTCAACTTGTAATCGGCGTCCGCCAATTCGACGAAGACTTCCTCCAAAAGTTTTGTCGGGTAGCCGTTGGCAGTGTCGCCGAGCTTTTGCGCAATGTAAGGATTCATGTCAAGCACTTCGCCGAGCCGACGACCTTTGACGCCCTGCGCAATGAAATGTTTCGCACGAAGGAGCCGGCGCACGTGATTGACCAAAAGCGTCGTCACCAACGGAATTTTCGGCGGCGTGCGCGCTTGCTGTTTCAAAAGGTAGACGGCTTTTTTCGGCTTGCGTTCGTCCACGGCGTCCGTCAGCGCGAAGTTCGACACTTCGGGCGGCGCGAGCATGTTCCTGCGCAAATCGGTTGCCGTTATCTCAATGCCCGCCACGTTGAGCGCGACTTTATCAAGTTCGTTGTCCAGATACCACAGCGATATTTCCGGCAATATGCCGAGCCGTTCGTTGAAGTGCCGCCGCGCGTCGCCGTTCATGACTTTGCCGAGCGATTTAAGCTTTTCGTTGAGCCAGTCGTCGATTTCCCACGGGCGCAACGGATCTGCCTCCAACACTGCGCCGACTTTTGCCGCGAGCTTGTAGAGTTTGCGACGCTTGTCCGCCGCCTTCGCCGTGAAGATTACGTAATTGGTCGCCTGCATGTCGCGCAGGATGTTTTCGAGCCGTTCGCTTGACTTCTCCGCGCTGAAAAAGGGCGCGTTCTTGACCAAGACGACGTTGCGCGTGCTGAAAAACGGTGCGCTGTCGATTGCGTTGATTACGTCGCCGAGCGCGGGCTTTGTGTCGCAGTCGAAGGTTGTCAATTCGGTCGCCTTGTCGACGCCGAGTCGAGCCAAAATTTTTTCGCGTGCCTTGTCGATAAAGTAAATCTCCGCGCCGCACAGCAGGTAGACGTTTTTGATTTCGCCGTCGAGCGCGTTCATGAATTCTTTGAACTTCAAACTGTCACCCCCAAGGAGTTGTTTACAATGATTCTTCGCGACGTTTATGCCGAGATTGATTTAAACGCCGTCCGTCACAACCTGACCGCGATTCGCCGCCGCATCAATCCCGCGTCGAAACTTTGCGCCGTCGTCAAGGCGAATGCTTACGGGCACGGTGCGCTTGAGGTGTCAAAGGTCGCCGTCGAGTGCGGTGCCGATTTCCTTGCCGTCGCAACCGTCGACGAGGGGCTTGAACTCCGCCGCGCAGGTTTCAGCTTGCCGATTCTGATTTTGGGCTTGATTCCGTATGACGCCGCGCCCGCCGTCGTTGACAACGATTTGACGCAAGCCGTCGCCGATTTTGCACTTGCCGAAAAAATTTCAGCAGCCGCCGCCGATTTGAACAAGGTAGCCAAAATTCATCTCAAGGTCGAAACGGGCATGGGTCGTATCGGCGTCGCGCCCGACAATGCCGCCGAGCTTGCCGCGCAGATTGCACGCCTGCCGAACGTTGAGCTTGAGGGTTTGTTTTCGCACTTCGCCGACGCCGACAACGCCGACCGGACGTTCACCGCCGCGCAGATTAAAATTTTCTCCGACATTGCCGAAAAAATTCGCGTGGCGGGCGTCGCGTTGAAGATTTGCCATATCGCCGAATCAGCCGCCGCGCTCGACATACCCGAAGCGCATTTCGACATGGTTCGTTCCGGCATAATCAATTACGGGCTTTATCCCGCCGACGACTTTCCGCGCACCGTCGCGCTCAAGCCCGCAATGAAACTCGTCGCCAAGATTGTTTACCTGAAAAAAATCGCGGCGGGCACCTCGATAGGTTACGGACGCGAATTCGTTGCCGCACGCGACTCGCTGATTGCGACGCTGCCGATTGGTTACGCCGACGGGTACATTCGCGCCTACAAGGGCTTTCACGTCGACGTGAGCGGCAAAGGTCTTGCGCCGATTGCGGGGCGCGTGTGCATGGATCAGACGATGATTGACGTGACGGACGTTGACGGCGTTAAAGTTGGCGACGAAGTGATTCTTTTCGGCTCGGACGCCGTGACGACTGACGACGCCGCCCGCCACTTGCAAACGATTAATTACGAAGTCACGTGCCTCGTATCTGCGCGGGTGCCGCGTGTTTTCAAAGGGCTCTGAGTTTGGCGAAAAATTTTGCCTTGAACAGCCGAAGCTTGAACTCCAAAAGCCCCAAGCGCGGCTTGCGTATGTGTATGCGGTAAAGTTCGTAAGGATTCGTTTTAAGCGTGTTCAAGCCCGCCTCGCCCGTCACTGCCGTCAAATAATTTTCCTCGCGCAGAATTTGTTCGACTTCCGGATTGAACGCGCCGTTCGGGTACGACAGGCTGTAAATCGTCTGCAAGCCGCTCCACTCCAAAAAAGTTTTCGACTCGCGTATCTGCCGCCGTTGCGTTACGTCGTCCTGCGAAGTAAGCGGCAAATGATCGGACGTGTGCGAACCGATTTCAAGCCCGCGCCGTTGCATGTCTTTCAGCTGTTCGACGTTGAGATAGCCCGGCTTGCCGACCTCGTTGGTTATGACGTAGACGACCGCCGTCATGCCGCGCGCCTCCAATATCGGTAACATCGTCGTGTAGTTGTCCTCGTAACCGTCGTCGAAGGTCAGCACAATCGGCTTTGCGGGCAACGTCCCTTTGCCGTGCACCACGCGCATAAAATCCTGCAAAGTTATCGTCGTGTAGCCCTCCGCCTGCAACCAGTCCAACTGCGCGGCGAAGACGTCGGGCGGCACGTTGTACACCTCAAACGCCGGGTCAAGCGGCGCGTCCGTCACTTGATGATATTCCAGTATCGGGAAGCCTTCGGGCTCCGGCAAAAGCAAAATCACTGCGGAAATCAGCGCGGTCAATACGAAAGCCGCGACGCCGATTATTCGCAACGTTACCACCTCCGAAGGCATTGTAACACAAACGCGCAATAAAAAAATCCCACCGACTCAATCGATGGGATTTTTTGTTGTTCTCTAAAAACCGTAAACGGTATGAGAAATGTCGCGACCTATGGATTACGGCACTATGACACCTGCCGATTTCGCGGCAGTGTTTCAAAACCGTAAACGGTATGAGAAATGTCGCGACTGTGGAAGGGAAGAATCTGTTCAACAAAAAGAACCTTAGCATTGTTTCAAAACCGTAAACGGTATGAGAAATGTCGCGACCAGCACACCCTAAAGGTGGCGTCCTTGTGCGATTCATTCGGCGGTTTTGGAAAATGATTTCAAACGCGCCGATTTTCGCTGAGGTTCTCGAAAAATTTTGTCATATACGTTTCAGAAAAGTCGTGAGTTTGTTGATTTGACGCCACTTGTACCTTTTGGAAAATGTTTCCGATAAATGGCGTCGCTACGTACCCTCCAATCACTTTCCAAATCTAAAATCTGAACTGCCTGCTTTATACCATATCCGTCGCCAAATTGCAAGAAAAATTTTTTCGGCGGGCAAAAAAATATCCCCTGCAAGTCGCAGAGGATTTTTTTTGTTCAATAGCTGAGCCACGTGAAAATAAATATCGCGATAGAGACGATGCCGTTACGCATGAAGTAGGCTTGCGTGACGAAGCGATAATCGCCGGGCTTAACAAGCGCGTGCTGATAGACCAGAGCCGCCGCCGCAATCGCCACGCCGACGAAGTAGAGCCCGCCCAAGCCCAACATCAGCCCGACCGTCACGAAGCAGGCGATTGATACGACGTGCAGACCCCGTGCGATTCGCAGTGCGCCCGCTGCGCCGTATTTGGTTGCCAACGAGTGGAGACCTTGCGACTTGTCGAAACGCTCGTCCTGCGCGCCGTAGACCGCGTCAAAAGCCCCAATCCACAGCGCGACCGCCACGCACAAAATTATCATCGGCAAGGAAATGCTTTCGGTGACGGCGACCCACGCGCCCGCAGGAGCCATTGCAATCGCCACGCCCAAGCACAGGTGACACCACGCCGTGAAACGTTTCGTGAACGGGTAGACGACGAACGGCACCGCCGCAATCGGCAACAGCTTCAGGCAAACGGGCGGGAGTTGCGCGACCGTCACGACCAAGACGACAAAGCACGCCGCGATAAAAATCAACGCCTCGCCCCGTGAAATTTCGCCGCGCACCATTGCACGATACGACAGGCGCGGTTGCAGTTTGTCATATTTCAAGTCGGCAAGGTTGTCGATTGCGATTGCCGCCCAACGCGCCGCCGTTATCGCGATTAAAATCAGCACGACCGTCCAAAAATCGGGGTGACCATCCGCCGCCATGAACGCGCTCGCCAACGCGAACGGCAAGCTGAAAATCGTGTGCGGCAAGGCGACGTTGTTGGCGTGTGCTTTGAATTTGCTCATTGCTTTTCGTAATCGCCGTCCGCCAAAAGTTTCCAAGTCTCGTCCGCCCGCGCAGAGTTCTTCAAGACGCGTTCGATATTCTGTCCGTCGCTGAAGTCGAAAAATCTTTCAGCCTCGTCACGCGACTTGCCGCCCTGCACCTTGCGATTGATAAGTCGTTCGCGCAGAATTTCCCTCGGCGCGTCGACGAAGACTGAATAATCGCCAAGCACGCGGACGTTCGTCCAGCCGGGCTCCTTGAGCAACAGGTAGTTGCCTTCAATCAAAATTATGTCGTCCTCGACGCTCATGTAGTCGGGCAACACGTCATGAATCCTGCGGTCGTAGACGTTCCAATCGGTGCCTTCCGCGCGGACTTCGCGAATCTTCTCGACGAACAAATCCAGATCGAAGGTTTCGGGCGCGCCCTTGACTTCGCGCATGAGAATTTCCTTGCCGTCGCGTTCGACAGTTTTGACGTTCATGTAAGCCGCCGTGTAGTGATAGCCGTCCATGCCGAGCGCGCGTATGTCGTCGACCTCTTTGCGTTCGCGGCTCAGCTGTTCAAGGAATTTCGCAAGCGTGGTTTTGCCTGCTCCGGGCGGCGCGACAAGGTAGGCGATAACCTTCCTGTCAAGCGTCAACTTTAAGTCGGTCAGCTCGTGCAGGAACGGCATAAAAATTTCTTCAATCGCTGTCTCGCTGAATCGGACTTCCTGTTGCAACCCGTTGACTTCCATGCTGTATGTCAAAAATTTTTTCTCCATGATTCCTCCTCAAGAAATTTTGCCGTCGCGAACCAATTCACGTGCCGCCTTACCCGTCAAGTGTTCAATCGTCATGACGGGCACGACCACCGCGCTCAGCCGCGCAAGTTCAGCCTTACGACGTTCGGGGCTTGCCGTCGACGAATACTTATCGGCAAGCAGTTCAAGCCCGCGCAGTTTTTCGGGGTCGTCGTTGTCTTCGACGAGCCTGATGCGCCCGAAGGCAATCGCGCTGGTGAAATACGTCGTAAACTCTTCGGCAACGACATCGTGGCGGTCGACGACGCAGAACGAAGCTTTGTCGTTGCGGCGAATCGCGTCGAGCTTGTGACCGACTTTCGCGCTGTGGAAGTAAATTTTCCCGTCGGCGAAGGCGTAATTAATCGGCACGGTGTAAGGATAGCCGTCGTCACCCGACAGAGCCAAAACGCCGAATTCACCGCCGCGCAGGATTTCCAACGCCGTCGCCTCGGAGACAACACAATTCTTGCGCCGCATTTCTCTGAACATGCCGCCGCCTCCTCAGGTGCCCGCGCTTACGCCGTCCTTGATGAATTTTGCGAGCCGTTCGCTTTCCTTGGTGACGCTGTCGAGTTTGCCGATTTCGCGGCGACAATCGTTGAGCACCTTAATGGCGTCGTCGATTTTTTTCAGCGTGAGTTCTTCGTCTTTGGCGAGTTTTTCAAGCGTGTGCTTGCAACTCTTGAACAGTTCGTCTTTCAACTTGATGCGTGCGCGCTTGCGGTTTTCAAATTCCCGCGCCAACTTTTCGAGCTGCTCCATGGTGTGCACCGCCGCCAGGTAGTCGTACTTCATCTGCGCGGACATCGGCACTTCCAAGTCGTTGGCGTCAGTGATTTTGTTGACTTCCAACGCGTCTTTGAATCTGTCTATAACTGCCATTGCTGTCGCCTCCTGTTTAACTGATTGCGTGTTGATTTATCTGTCGCGTCTGTTGCGACCGTCGCGCAGGTTCTTCAAGTCGCGCAAATCTTTAATCGTGCGTGATTCGCCGCGGCGTCCGTCGTTGCGCGGGCGGTTGTCATTGCGTTGGGGACGATTGTCACTGCGCGGCGGACGTCCGTCGTTGCGTGAGCGGTCGTCACTGCGCGGGCGGTCGAAGTTTCTCGACGGTCTATCGTCTCTGCGCGGGCGCGGCGAATCGCCTTCAAGCAATGCGCGATGGCTGGCGTTGATTCTGCCCTTTTCGTCGATTTCGGTTATCTTGACGGTGAGCTTGTCGCCAATCTTAACGGCGTCCTCGACAGTCGGAATGCGTTTGTCGGACAGCTGCGAAATGTGACAGAGAGCCTCTTTGCCGAACGCAATTTCCACGAACGCGCCCGTCGGCATGATTCGCGTAACGGTGCCCTCGTAGACTTCGCCGATCGCCACGTCGCGAACAATCTGTTCGATAATCTCAACGGCGCGGTCAATGCCCTCGACGTTCTTGCTGGTAACGAAAACGTTGCCGTCGTCGTTGATGTCAATGTCGACGCCGGTCTCCTCGATAATGCGGTTGATAATCTTGCCGCCCGTGCCGATAATCTCGCGGATTTTGTCGACGGGAACTTTCAGCGTGCGGACGCGCGGCGCATAGGGCGACAGGTCGTCGGCGGGCTTGCTGATGACTTCAAGCATCTTGCCGAGTATGAACGAACGCCCGCGCTTCGCCTGAGCCAACGCGTCGCTTAAAATTTCACGCGAAATGCCTGCGACTTTGATGTCCATTTGAATCGCCGTGACGCCTTCGGTCGTGCCCGCGACTTTGAAGTCCATATCGCCGAGCGCGTCTTCCATGCCTTGAATGTCCGTCAAAATCGTGTGAGCGTCGCCGTCCTTGACGAGACCCATTGCCACGCCGCTGACGGGACGTTTAATCGGAACGCCCGCTTGCATGAGGCTTAACGTGCTGCCGCAGACGCTACCCATGGAGCTGGAGCCGTTGCTTTCCAAAACCTCCGAGACAAGGCGAATCGTGTAGGGAAAGTCTTCAATCGACGGAATGACGGGGACGAGCGCGCGTTCGGCAAGTGCACCGTGACCGATTTCGCGACGACCGGGGCCGCGTGAAGGACGCGCCTCGCCGACGCTGAAGCCGGGGAAGTTGTAATGATGAATGTAATGCTTAGTGTATTCGGGTTCGAGCCCGTCAATGATTTGTTCATCGCCGATTGAGCCGAGCGTCGTTATCGTCAAGACCTGCGTCTGCCCGCGCGTGAACAGCCCGGAGCCGTGCGTCCTTGCGAAAAGACCGACTTCGCAACTTATCGGGCGCACTTCCTCCAATTCGCGACCGTCGGGGCGAATTTTTTCGTGCGTAATCATTTTGCGGACGATTTCCTTTTCGAGCTTGTAAAAGACCGCGCCGATGTCCTTTTCGACGTTGGGGTAATCTTCGGCGGGGAATTTCTCAAGCAGTTCGGCGACGACTTCGGCTTTGCACGCGTCAAGGTTCGCCTCGCGTTCGAGCTTGTCGGGGTTGCGAATGAGCGTGTTGATTTTGTCGTAAGCGACTTCGCGGACGGCGGCGGCGATTTCTTCGGCGGGCTGGAAAAGTTTGACTTCGCGCTTTTCCTTGCCGACTTCGGCGACGATGACTTCTTGGAAGGCGACGAGCTGTTTAATCGCCTCGTGCCCGAAAAGAATCGCCTCAAGAACAATTTCTTCGGGCAGTTCTTTGACGCCCGCTTCGACCATCATGACGGCATCTTTCGAGCCCGCGACAATCAAATCCATTTCGGAAACGTCAAGCTGTTCCTTGGTGGGGTTGATGACGAATTCGCCGTTGACGCGCCCGACGTGCACGCCGGCAATCGGTCCGCCGAAGGGAATGTCGCTGACGCACAGCGCGCAACTTGCGCCCAACATGCCCGCGAATTCGGGAGCGTTGTCCTCGTCGAAGCAAATGCACGTTGCGATAATCTGCACGTCATTGCGGAAGCCGTCGGGGAAGAGCGGACGAATCGGGCGGTCAATCAGTCGGCTTTTGAGAATCGCGCTTGTGGGCGGACGACCTTCGCGCTTAATGAAACCGCCGGGGATTTTGCCTGCCGAGTACATTTTTTCTTCAAAGTCGACGGTCAGCGGGAAGAAGTCTGCGCCTTCGCGGGGTTCGGCGGACATGGTTGCCGCGACCAAAACAGCCGTGTCGCCGTAGCGCACGAGCACCGAGCCGTTGGCCTGCTTAGCCATTTTGCCGTGTTCGACGACCAATTTTCTGCCGCCGAATTCCATTTCAAACGTGTTCAAATCAGTTTCCTCCTAATCGTTTGTCACGCGCTAAACCTTCGACACAAAAAAATTTTTTCCTGTGCAAAAAAAACCGCCCCCGAAGTTCGAGGGCGATTTATCTTTATCGGAACGTGTCCGAAAAATTTTCTTACTTAAGGGTCTTCGCGAGTTCCATGATGGCAGGCGCGGATCCGTCGGAGCCGAGAACGTCTTTAATCTTGTGGGCGACGAGTTCCTTAATGTAGTTGCGCGCCGGCGTGAGATACTGGCGAGGATCGAAGTGATCGGGATACTGATCGAAGTGTTCGCGAATGCCGGCGGTCATTGCAAGGCGAAGGTCGGAGTCGATGTTAATCTTGCAGACAGCGGACTTCGCGGCTTTGCGGAGCTGGTCTTCAGGAATGCCGACAGCGTCTTTGAGTTTGCCGCCATGGTCGTTGATGATTTTGACGTACTTGGGAATGACGGAGCTTGCGCCGTGAAGAACAATCGGGAAGCCGGGAATTTGTTTTTCGATTTCGGCGAGGATGTCGAAACGCAGTTCGGGCGGTTCAAGCACGCCGGTTTCGGGGTTGCGGGTGCACTGTTCGGGCGTGAATTTGAATGCGCCGTGGCTGGTGCCGATAGCAATGGCGAGCGAGTCGCAACCGGTCTTGGAAACGAATTCGACGACTTCTTCGGGTTTGGTGTAGTGAGCTTTGTCGGCGTCAACGCTGACATCGTCTTCGACGCCCGCGAGCTGACCGAGTTCGGCCTCAACCATTACGCCGTGCGCGTGCGCGTATTCGACGACTTCTTTGGTCTTCTCGATATTTTCCGCGAAGGGATAATGCGAGCCGTCGAACATGACGGACGTGAAGCCGCCGTCGATGCAGGATTTGCAGGTCGCGAAGTCGGGGCCGTGGTCGAGGTGCAGAGCAATCGGAATGTCGTTGACTTCCAGAGCCGCGCGGACGAGGTGCACGAGATACTGATGGTTAGCGTATTTGCGTGCGCCGGCGGAGCATTGGAGGATGACAGGCGAATTGAGTTCGGCAGCAGCCGACGTGATGCCCTGAACGATTTCCATGTTGTTGACGTTGAACGCGCCGATAGCGAATTGACCTTCGTGAGCTTTCTTGAACATGGCTTTGGTTGTGATTAACGGCATTGAGCATACCTCCTAAAAAATATCTTAAAGATTCGCGGGGCGTGCGCCCCTCCTGAAACAACAAAGGCATTTTAACACATTGGCAGTCAAACTTGCAACAAGCGAGCAAAAAATATTTTGACAATTCACGCGGCGGCGGGCGCAAAAAAAACCTTACCCGCTTGAGTAAGGCTTTTTACGTCAGAGAACTTTGTAAGTCAAAGTCGTGTTGCCGATTAAAATTTTGTCGCCGTCGCGCAGTTCGTGGCGGCTTATCGGCTTTTTGTTGACGAGCGTGCCGTTTAGACTGCCCGCGTCGTAAATAACGTGTCTATGGCGTTCGTAGGCAACGTAAGCGTGAATTCGCGAGACGCTCTCGTCTTCAAGCACGAAATCGTTTGTGTCTTTGCGTCCGAGATAAATTTGACGTTCGCCGACAACAATCTCCGCCGTGGTTAAATCGGTAATGACCGCCAGATTGTATTCGACCTTGCGCGGCGCGGCGGTGCGCATCGTCCTGACGATTTGCGTCTTGTCGGCGACAATAGTTTCGTCGTCGTCGGTTGAGTTGGCGTCTTTAATCAGCGTATGGCTCAGCACGTCGTTTTCCAAGTTAATGGTGTCTTCTTCGGGCTCGGCGTCTTCGACGTAGCCGGAGACGATTACAATATCGCCGTCGGCTTGCGTCATCTTTTTGATTTTGACGGACAGAATGCCGTCCATAAAAGAATTTTCGCGAATGACTTTGCGTTCGACCGCCTCGTAAAGAGATTTGATAAGTCGCGCCGCGCTCAAGCGATAACAATCTTCTTCGCGCAGGTAAATGGTGTAAGAGTTCGGGACGCGGTTATCTTTGGTCTTCTGCTTGACGACTTCGCGTTCAAGTGCCCGTATCAATGCGTTCGGCTCAACTTCGCCGTGCCGCTGAAATAAATTCGTCAACCGCCCGATTATCAGGCTTGCCGGCTTCAACTGCGCCACCCCCGAAAAAAGTTAGGAGTTAGGAGTTAGGAATTAGGAGTTAAAATTATTTATCCAACTCCTAACTCCTACATCCTAACTCCCAACTGCTTCAAACCAGTTCAATCAAAACCATGGGCGCAGCATCTCCGCGACGCGGCGCGAGTTTCAAGATTCTGGTGTAACCGCCTGCGCGGTCGCTGTATTTGCCGGGGATTTCCTCAAAAACTTTATGAACAACGTCGACGTTCGCGACGAGATTTATGGCTTGACGGCGTGCGCTGAGGTCGCCGCGTTTGGCAAGCGTCACGACTTTTTCGGCGAATTTGCGAAGCTCCTTGGCACGCGCCTCCGTCGTCTCAATGCGCTCGTATTGGAAAAACGCGCTGAGCAGGCTCCTGAACATAGCCTTGCGTGCGCCGCTGTTCCTGCCGAGTTTTCTGTAGCTCATTAAATATCCTCCTTTCTGCCGGAATCAATCGTCCATCAAAACCGCGCCGGGCGGATTCGGCGACTGTCTGAACGAAACGCCGAGTGTAGCCATTACTTGCTTGATTTCTTCGAACGACTTGCGCCCGAGGTTGCGGACTTTCATCATTTCCTCTTCTGTCTTTTCGACGAGATCGCCGACAGTGTGAATGCCCGCACGTTTAAGACAATTCGTCGAACGAACAGACAATTCGAGTTCTTCAATCGGCTTGGCGAGATTTTTGTCCATCGTCATGATGCCGTCGTCTTCGGGCTCATTTTCGTCGGTCTCTTCGTCGTCTTTTATGTCTTCCTCGATTGCGACGATACCGTCCATGTTCTGGAAAAGTTTCATGTGCGCGATAAGGATAGCCGCCGCTTTGGACACAGCCTCTTCGGGACCGAGGGTGCCGTCCGTCCAAACTTCCAGCGTCAATTTGTCGAAGTCCATTTCGTTGCCGACGCGGGTGTCTTCGACATTGTAATTGACGCGAAGCACCGGCGAGTAAATCGAATCGATCGGGATTGTGCCGATAATGTCGTCGGGGTTTTTGTTTTTCTCCGCCTGTTCGTAGCCGCGCCCCGTGCGAGCCGTCATTTCCATTCGAAGCTTACCGGTGTCGTTTAGCCAGGCGATATGCAGGTCGGGGTTGAGGATTTCGATAGTGGGATCGCATTCAATATCGGCGGCAGTGACTTCGCGGCGTTCGCCTTTGGTGTGGAAGCCGGTTTTAATTTCTTCCTCCACGTCGACGTCAATGCGGAGCGTGTAAGTGCGCGGCGGCGTAGTCACCACCTGCGCGAAGAATTGCGGCTGATCCTTTTCCTCGTCGATTTTAAGGCAAACCTGCTTGACGTTTAGGACGATATTGGTAACGTCTTCGCGAACTCCGGGAATCGTCGAAAACTCGTGAAGAACGCCGTCAATCCTAATCGACGTGACAGCCGCGCCTTCCAAACTCGACAGGAGCATACGGCGCAAGCTGTTGCCGATTGTAATACCGTAGCCGCGACCGAGCGGTTCGCAGATAAACTTGCCGTAATTTCCGTCGTCGCCTATCTCGACCATCTCAATCTTCGGCGGCTTTTGGTTGTCGTTCTTTTCGTTGTCAGTCAAAGAGATACGCTCCTTTCAGAAAAGTTCTGTCGGGATCTCTAATTATCTGGAGTACAACTCGATGATTGACTGCTCATTGACGGGAATGTCGCTGATGTCTTCGCGGGTGGGGAAGCGCGTGACGGAGCCTTTGAGGTTCGCCTGATTTGAATCAATCCACGGCGGCGCGCTCAGGGCGTTGTTGACTTCCTGAATCATTTTGAAAATTTCTTTGCCGCGACTTTTTTCGCAGACTTCAACGACGTCGCCGACTTTGACGAGAGCCGACGGGATGTCGACGCGTTTGCCGTTGACGGTGATGTGACCGTGGCGCACGAATTGGCGTGCTTGGCGGCGGGTGTTGGCAAAGCCCATGCGGAAGACGACGTTGTCAATGCGCCGTTCAAGCAGTATCAAAAGGTTTTCGCCCGTGACGCCCGGCATTTTTTTAGCCTTCTCGTAGTAGTTGCGGAATTGACGTTCAAGGACGCCGTAAATGAATTTCGCTTTTTGTTTCTCTTTGAGCTGGAGCCCGTATTCGCTGACTTTGCGCCCCATGCGTTGTTGTTGCTGATGTTTCTTTTCGCTGACCTTGCGGGAACGACCGATAACCGCCTGTTCAATTCCGAGTGCGCGGCAGCGTTTCAAAGCGGGAGTTCTGTCGATTGCCATATTTGCACCTCCAAATTAGGGACAAGGGACAAGGGACAAGGGACAAGGGTTTTTTTACTGACCCCTGAAACCTGATACCTGACCCCTTTGCTTTTACACTCTGCGGCGTTTGGGCGGACGGCAGCCGTTGTGGGGGATGGGCGTCACGTCTTTAATCATGTTGACTTCAAGCCCGGTTGCTTGCAACGAACGAATGGCCGCCTCACGACCCGCGCCGGGTCCTTTGACGTAAACTTCGATTTGTTTCAAGCCGTGTTCCATGGCAGCCTTTGCCGCGACTTCAGCCGCCATCTGCGCGGCGAAGGGCGTCGACTTGCGCGAGCCTCTGAAGCCGAGCCCGCCTGCCGAAGCCCAAGAAATTGCGTTGCCGCTTTTGTCGGTGAGCGTGACAATCGTATTATTAAACGTGGAGCTGATATGCGCCACGCCGTATTCGATATTCTTGCGAACTTTCTTTTTGGCGCGGACGGTTCTTTTTGTTGCCACCTGTCGTAACCTCCTTTAAGGGATTATTCTTTCTTCTTGCCTTGGACGAGTTTCTTGGGACCCTTGCGGGTTCTGGCGTTGTTTTTGGTGTTCTGTCCGCGTACAGGCAAGCCAAGACGGTGACGGCGTCCGCGATAACAGCCAATATCAATGAGTCGCTTGATGTCCATTTGAACGTCGCGGCGAAGGTCGCCTTCCACCACGAAGTTGTGGTCAATGGCATCACGAAGTTTGACAACCTCGTCGTCCGTGAGATCTTTCGTGCGGGTGTCGGGGTTGACGCCCGTCATCGCCAAAATTTTCTGGGACGTGGGCAACCCGATTCCGTAAATGTAGGTCAACGCGTATTCGATTCTCTTGTCACGGGGCAAATCTACACCGGCTATACGTGCCATAAAATTTCACCTCCTTAAAAAATTATCCCTGACGCTGTTTGTGCTTGGGATTTTCGCAGATAACCATAACGCGCCCTTTGCGCTTGATGATTTTGCATTTGTCGCACATTTTTTTGACCGACGGTCTGACTTTCATTTGAGCCGCCTCCTTAAACGATTCGATAATGTATCACGTTTGTCGATTAATGTCCAGTAATTTTTTGAAGACAAGGGAAAGGGGCAAGGGACAAGTTCCGTCCCCCGCCCCCAAATTTAGTCCCCAATCATTTGAAACGGTAGGTAATGCGCCCGCGGGTGAGGTCGTAGGGCGTAAGCTCGATTGTCACCTTGTCGCCGGGAAGTATGCGGATAAAGTTCATGCGGATCTTGCCGGAGACGTGCGCCAAGACTTTGTGGCCGTTCGCCAATTCGACTTGAAACATCGCGTTCGGCAAGGCCTCCAAGACTTTGCCCTCGACTTCGATTACGTCTTGCTTTGACATAGCGCGAACCCCCTCAGCCTTTCACCGAGGTCAAGACGTTGATTAAATCTTCGGTGACTTTTTCGATATGCTGTCTGCCGTCGACTTCGTAGTAGACGCCCGCTTTTTTGTAGTACTCAATGAGCGGGCGGGTGGATTCGACGTAGACGTTCAGGCGATTTGTCATGGTCTCGACGGTGTCGTCGGCGCGCTGATACAGTTCGCCGCCGCACTCATCGCAGACGCCTTCGACCTTGGGCGCATTGAACTCGACGTGGTAAGTTGCGCCGCAATTCCGGCACACGCGCCGCCCGACCGAACGACCGATTAAATCTTCGGCGGGAACGTTGATATTCAAAACAGCCGTCAGAGTCTTGCCCAAATCGGCGAGAATTTTGTTGAGCGCGTCAGCCTGCTCGACCGTGCGCGGGAAGCCGTCAAGGATAAAGCCGTCTTTGCAGTCGTCCTTGCCGAGTCGTTCGCGAACGATACCGATCGTCACTTCGTCGGGAACCAACTTGCCCGCGTCCATGCAAGCTTTTGCCTGCTTGCCGAGCTGTGTGCCGGACTTTACCGCAACGCGAAACATGTCGCCCGTCGCGATTTGCGGGATGCCGAATTTTTTTACAAGGAAGGCCGCCTGCGTACCTTTGCCGGCTCCGGGCGCACCCATTAATATAAGTTGCATATTTCCTCCAATCAGGAGCCTGTATGAGTTAGGATGTAGGAGTTAGGAGTTTTTTGTAGTTTTGGTTATCGAGGACAAGATTCTTATCAGCTCGTCACAATCAGCGCGTATTCTCTTAGCCTGTGTCGGCGTCAAATATTCCGTCTCCGCAAGCAGTTCAAGCCAATACGCCGTCTCGCCTGCTTCCTTTAAGGCTATGTACATTTTTGACAGAAAATCCGCCTGCGATTGCGCATATACCGATTCCCGCACGTTAGCTCCTATGCTCGTTCCGCACCTTAATACTTGCTTCGACATCACATATTCCGACCGATTAGTTTTAAGATATTTATACAAATTCACTATTCTAATCGCAAATGCTTTGCTTTTATCGTATATCGGTCCGGTTCCTTTCACTCCTAACTCCTACCTCCTAACTATTTCATGAAGCCTTCGTAGTGTCGCATAACGACCATAGCCTCGATTTGTTTCATCGTGTGGAGCGCGACGCTCACGACAATCAACAACGCCGTGCCTCCGAAGTATACACCTTGAATGTGTGTCGCCCCGCCGATTAAATTCGGCAACACCGCGATAAACGCCAAGTACAACGAGCCCGCCGTTACTAATCTCGTCAACACGTAGTCGACGTAATCGGCCGTGGGTTGCCCCGGTCTGATGCCCGGTATGAACGCGCCGTACTTTTTGAGATTGTCCGCCATGTCGGGGATTTTAACCGTGACCGCCGTGTAGAAATACGTGAAGAAAATTATCAGCACGACGTAGATTGACGTTTGCAGCGGCGTGCCCCATTGCAGGTGCGCGGCGACTTTTTGTATCGTCGGGTTGTCAATGAACTGAACGACGGTTATCGGGAACATCAGCACGGACGAAGCGAAGATTATCGGTATGACGCCCGCAGGATTGACTTTAAGCGGCAAGTGGCTTTGGTGTCCGCCGTAAGCTCGCGAGCCGACGACGCGTTTGGCGTAGGTTATCGGTATGCGCCGCAGAGCCGCCTCGACGTAAATGACGAACACGATCATTGCGATTGCAATCAGCGCGAACAACACGACGCTGAAATAATTTATCGTGCCTGCCTGCACGTATTGATAAATCGTCGCCAAGTTTTTCGGCAAGGCGGCGACAATGCCCGCGAAGATTATCAGCGAAATGCCGTTGCCGACACCCTGCGCGGTTATCTGTTCGCCAATCCACATCAAGAGCGTCGTGCCCGCCGTCAGCGTTATCGCGATTATCAGGATGTTCACGGGGTTTGGATTGAGCACCGCCGCTTTGAGTCCGATTGACATGCCGATTGCTTGAAAGAACGCCAGCACGACTGTCAGCTTGCGCGTGACGCGAGTTGATTTTTTGTGACCTTCCGCGCCTTCCTTTGACCACTGTTCAAGCGTGGGCACGACGACCGTCAGCAACTGCATGATAATCGCGGCGTTGATGTAGGGCGTTATCGACATTGCGAAGATACTGAACTTGCTGAACGCGCCGCCGCTGAACAAATCCAACAGCCCGAAGAGACTGCCGTTGTTGAAGAGTTGTTCAATCGCCGACGGGTCGACGCCCGGCACGGGGATATGCGTTCCCATGCGGAACACCGCGAACATTACCAGCGTGAAGATGATTCGCTGCCTTAGCTCAGGTATCTTGAAGATGTTTGACAGAGCCGCCAGCACTTCAAATCACCTCATGCGTCCCGCCTGCCGCCTCAATCTTTTGAATCGCGGTTTTCGTGAAGCCCTGTGCTTTGACGTTCAATTTCTTGGTCAATTCGCCGTTGCCGAGGATTCTCACGCCGTCGAGGACGTTTTTGAGGATACCGACTTCAACGAGCGCGACTGCGTCGACCGTGGTTTCGTCGTCGAAGATGTTGAGCGTTTCGACGTTGACTTCAGCGTATTCCTTGCGCCAAATGTTTTTGAAGCCGCGTTTGGGCAAGCGACGATAGATCGGCATCTGTCCGCCTTCAAAGCCCGGACGCACGCCGCCGCCGGAGCGGGACTTTTGTCCTTTGTGGCCGCGACCGGACGTTTTGCCGCAACCGGAGCCCGTGCCGCGCCCGACGCGTACTTTGTCTTGACGCGAGCCTTCGGCGGGCTTGAGTTCATGCAATTTCATAAGCGTAACCCCCTTCCGAATTATTTTGCGAGTGCAACTTTGTCTGCCGCGTCGGCGACTTCTTCGACCTTCACGAGATGTTCTACCTTGTGAATCTGTCCGCGAATCGTCGGCGAGTCGGGCAGTATCGAAAAGGAATTCAGCTTGCGCAGTCCGAGCGAGCGGACGGTTTTGCGTTGAGTGTCGGGAGTGCCGATGACGCTTTTGACCAATGTGATTTTCAGCTTAGCCATGTATCAGCCCTCCTCAGTTGAACAGTTCGGCAACGGTCTTGCCGCGCAGTTCGGCGACGACTTCTGCACGCTTGAGCATTTTCAAGCCTTCGAGCGTGGCGCGCACCATGTTGTTGGGGTTGGACGAGCCGAGCGATTTAGTCAAAATGTCGTGGACGCCCGCCAATTCAAGAACTGCACGCGCGGGACCGCCCGCAATGACGCCGGTACCTTTGGAGGCGGGGCGCAACATGACTCTGCCCGCGCCGAAGACGCCGACCACGCCGTGGGGAATCGAACGATCTTTGAGCGCAACCTCGATGAGATTTTTCTTCGCGTCGTCAACGCCTTTGCGAATCGCTTCCGGAACTTCGGCTGCTTTGCCGAGCCCGACGCCGACTTTGCCGTTGCGATTGCCGACGACGACCAGCGCGCTGAACGAGAAACGGCGACCGCCCTTGACGACCTTTGCGACACGATTTATGAATACAACCTTCTCCTCGAATTCGGGAGTTTCAGTTTCATTTCGGGGCATTAGTTCAGCCTCCTTTGCTTAGAATTTGAGACCGCCTTCGCGAGCCGCCTCGGCCAAAGCCGCAACGCGTCCGTGGTAAATGTAGCCGCCGCGATCGAAGACGACTTCGGTGATGCCTTTAGCCAGAGCTTTTTTGGCGATAGCCGCGCCGACAGCCTTTGCCGCCGCGATGTTGCCGCCTTTGCCTTGGAAATCTTTATCGAGCGAGCTTGCCGCCGCGAGCGTCATGCCCTTTTCGTCGTCGATGACTTGCGCGTAGATGTGCGCCAGAGAGCGGAACACATTCAAGCGCGGACGCTCAGCCGTGCCCGCCACGCGGTTACGAACGCGCAGATGTCTCTTTTGGCGAGTTTTGTTTTTGTCTGCCTTAAGAAGCACTTTCGGACTTCCTCCTTCGCCATGAATTTGTAAAAAATTTTAGTCGCGGAAATCGTCGTGCTCCGCGATAATTTCAATCTCGTTGCCTTCGGGGTCGACGACAACAGCCTCGTAATAACCGTCGCCGGTGGTGCGTGCGCCGCTGACGACGATAACGCCTTCCGCGTCGAATTTTTTCATCATGTCGTCAACGTCCTTGCGGTCGCCGACGCAAATCGCGATGTGGTGGTAACCCGTGCGGTAGCGGTCTTTTTTCGAGTCGGCGGAGCTGTTGCGCGTCATGATTTCCAAACGCGAGCCGTCGCCGAAGCTCAAGAAGTAATTGCTGAAGTCGTTGCGGAAGTTGGTGTACTTTGAGCCCGCCTTCGCGTTGAAGTACTTGACGAAGAAATCTTTCTCCGCCTCCAAATCGTTGACGTACATAGCGACGTGATCGATTTTCATGATTGTTACCTCCGTTCAAACTTTCCGAATAGCAGTCAAGAATTACTTCTTGCCCTTGGCGCCTGCCTTGCCTTCCTTGCGGCGGATGTGTTCGCCGGCGTACTTGATGCCTTTGCCCTTGTAAGGTTCGGGTTCGCGCCAACCGCGAATGTTGGCGGCAACTGCGCCGACGAGTTCCTTATCAATGCCGTGGACAGTAATTGTCGTGGCAGAGGGTGCGTCGAGCGTAATGCCCTTGGGCGGTTCGATAATCACAGGGTGAGAGTAGCCCAGAGACAAGTTCAAGTTCTTGCCCTGCTTGGCGGCACGATAGCCGACGCCCGCGATTTCGAGATTTTTGGTGAAGCCTTGGGTCACGCCGACGACCATGTTGTTAATCAGCGTGCGCGAGAGTCCGTGAAGACTTCTGTGCGTTTTATCGTCCGAGGGGCGCGTCACCGTCAAGACGCCGTCCTCAATGCTTATTTTCATTTCCGTGGAGATCTTGCGGGACAATTCGCCCTTGGGACCTTTGACGTGCACCAGATTATCTTCGCCGACAGAAACGGTAACGCCGGCGGGGATGTTTATCGGTGCCCTTCCGATTCGTGACATTTTAGCACCTCCATTTAGGAGTTAGGAGTTAGGAGTTAGGAGTTAGGAATTAAAGCTTGTCCCTTGTCCTTTGTCCCTTGTTCCTAACAGTTACCAGACGTAAGCGATAACCTCGCCGCCGAGACCCGCCTTGCGAGCCTGCTTGTCGCTCATGATGCCTTGCGACGTGGAGATAATCGCGATACCGAGCCCGCCGAGAACGCGCGGCAGATCTTTGCGCTTGGTGTATTGGCGAAGCCCCGGTCTGGAGATGCGCTTGATGCCCGTAATGACTTTTTCGCGTTCGGGACCGTATTTAAGCTTGACGGTCAAAACGCCCTGCTTGTTGTCCTGCGCGAAAGAAAAATCTTTGATATAGCCTTCCCGCTTGAGCACGTCGGCAATAGCGAGTTTGATTTTGGAAGCGGGAATTTCAACAATATCGTGGGATACGGAATTGGCATTGCGAATGCGAGTGAGCATATCCGCAATAGGATCAGTCATTCCCATAGAACCGATATCCTCCTTTCGATGAATGAATTACCAACTGGATTTCGTAATGCCGGGGATGTCGCCGGCGTAACTGTGAACGCGGAAGCAGATACGGCACATTTCGAACTTGCGGATGTAACCGTGAGGTCTGCCGCAGATTTTGCAACGGTTGTACTTGCGGGTCGAGAATTTCGGTTCCTTGCTCCACTTTTCGATTAAAGCTTTCTTCGCCATTTGATAATCACTTCCTAATTGACTGAAATGTTGACGTTACGAAGCTAGCAATGCGCAGCGTTGCGTATGGACGCGGTGACCAACTTTGAACAGAGTAACGTTGGAGCGCGACCGCAGGATGCAACGTCACGTTGCGGCGAACGGCATACCCATGAGCGCGAGGAATTCGCGAGCCTCTTCGTCGGTGTTGGCCGTCGTTACGATGATGATGTCCATGCCGCGAATCTTGTCGATTTTGTCGTATTCGATTTCGGGGAAGATGAGCTGTTCCTTGACGCCGATTGCGTAGTTGCCGCGCCCGTCGAAGGAATTGCGGTTGACGCCTCTGAAGTCGCGAACACGTGGCAAGGCGACGTTCATGAATTTGTCGAGGAATTCATACATACGGCGACCGCGCAGGGTGACTTTGCAACCGATAGGCATACCGGTGCGGAGTTTCCATGCGGCAAGCGATTTACGAGCGCGAGTGATGACGGGCTTTTGACCGGCGATAGTGGTCAAGTCGTTCATAGCCGATTCGAGAACTTTGGCATTGCCGACAGCGTCGCCGCAAGCAATATTGATGACGATCTTTTCGAGCTTGGGCACCTGCATGACGTTGGAGTAGGAAAATTTCTGCGTCATGGCAGAGATAACCTCAGATTTGTACTTGTCGAGAAGTCTGCTCAAGATAACACCTCCTTACTCAATGACTTCGCCGCATTTCTTGCAGACGCGGGAGTTTTTGCCGTTTACGTCCTTGTGCCCGATACGGGTGGGCTTGTTGCAAGCGGGGCAAACGAGCTGAACTTTGCAAGCGTGCATGGGCATTTCCTTGGTGATGATGCCGCCGTTGGGAACTTTCAAGCTGGGCTTGCTGTGACGTTTGACTTTGTTGACGCCTTCGACGACGACTTTGCCGGCACGGGGCATGGCGGTGATAATTTTGCCCTGCTTGCCTTTGTCCTTGCCGGAAAGGACAACGACGGTGTCGCCCTTTTTGACGTGCAGTTTAACGAGTGACAACTCGGCACCTCCTTTCCATTACAAAACTTCGGGGGCGAGAGAAATTATTTTCATGAAGTCTTTATCGCGCAGTTCGCGGGCGACGGGTCCGAAGATACGCGTGCCGCGCGGCGTTTTGTCCTCTTTTATGATGACGGCGGCGTTTTCGTCGAAGCGAATGTACGAGCCGTCGGGGCGGCGCAAGCCTTTCTTGGAGCGGACGACGACAGCTTTGACGACGTCGCCCTTTTTGACTTGCCCGCCGGGTGTTGCGGATTTGACAGAAGCAACGATGATGTCGCCGATATTGGCGTAGCGACGGAAGGAGCCGCCGAGGACGCGAATGCACATGATTTCCTTTGCGCCGGTATTATCGCCGACGTTGAGGCGGGATTGTTGCTGAATCACGATTTAACCTCCTTCCGAATTACTTGGCCTTCTCGACGATTTGAACGAGCCGCCAACGTTTTTCCTTGGACAGCGGGCGGGTCTCCATGATGGAAACTTTGTCGCCGACGTGAGCTTCGCCGTTTTCGTCGTGTGCTTTGAACTTGACGGTGCGCTTGACGGCTTTTTTGTAAAGCTTGTGCTGAACGAGCTCTTCGATTGCGACGACGATGGTCTTGTCCATTTTATCGGAAACGACCTTGCCGACGCGGACTTTGCGTTCGTTGCGGGTAGTTTGTTCGCTCATGATAACGCCTCCTTAGTGCTGAATGCCGAGCGCGGCTTCATGCTGAATGGTTTTGATTTGGGCGATTGAGCGTTTGACTTCGCGAATGCGCATGGGATTTTCGAGCTGCCCTGTGGCGTGTTGAAAGCGGAGGTTGAAAAGTTCTTCCTTGAGGGAATTGAGTTTATCGGTCTGTTCGTCGGCGGACAGATCGCGAATTTCATTAACCTTCATGCTTATCACCGCCTTCATTGGGTTTAGCTTCAGCCTCTTGAGCTTCGGCAGCGTGTTCAGCTTCGTAAGCTTGGTGAGCGGCGCGTTTTGCGTCGGCGAGGGTTTCATTTACGACGGGAACGTAAACGTCGCCCTGGTGGTCGGAAACAATGAATTTGGTTTTTATGGGGAGCTTGTGACCCGCAAGGCGCATTGCTTCGGCAGCGATTTCTTTGGGGACGCCTGCCATTTCAAACAACACGCGACCGGGCTTGACGACGGCAACCCAGTATTCGGGCGAGCCTTTGCCGGAACCCATGCGGGTTTCTGCGGGCTTTGCCGTGACGGGCTTGTCCGGGAAAATTTTAATCCAGACTTGACCGCCGCGCCGAATGTAACGCGTCATTGCGATACGAGCCGCCTCAATCTGACGATTGGTTATCCAAGCGGGCTCCAACGCGACAAGACCGTATTGACCGTGAGCGATCGTGTTGCCGCGATTGGATTTGCCCTTCATGCGACCGCGAAACTGCTTGCGGTATTTCGTCCGTTTCGGAATCAACATTACGCGTCACTCCCTTCAGCTTGACGGACGTTCTTATCCTTTTTGTCGGGGAGAATTTCGCCTTTGAAGATCCAAACTTTGATGCCGATTCGCCCGTAGGTTGTGTTTGCCTCCGCGAAACCGTAATCGATGTCCGCGCGGAGCGTGTGCAAGGGGATTGAGCCTTCGCGATAGGATTCGCTGCGAGCAATTTCCGCGCCGCCGAGACGACCGCTGCAGGCGATTTTGATGCCCTTGGCACCGAGACGCATTGTTCTGCCGACAGCCTGTTTCATTGCGCGGCGGAAAGCGATACGGCGTTCAAGTTGCGACGCAATGTTTTCTGCGACGAGCAGAGCGTCCAAATCGGGTTGGCGAATCTCCATGATGTTTATGTCGACGCGCTTTTCGGTGAGTTTCTTGAGTTTATTTTTGATGTCCTCTATGCCCGCGCCGCCGCGACCGATTACCATGCCGGGCTTGGCAGTGTGAATCGTGAGCTTGAGACGTTTCTCCGAGCGTTCGATTTCGATACGCGAGACGCCCGCCGAGGACAGCTGCTTATCGGTTTTAATCGCCTTGCGGATTTTGATGTCTTCGTGAAGATTTGTCGCGAAGTCTTTGTCGGCGTACCACTTCGCGTCCCACGTCTTGACTATGCCGAGGCGAATTCCGTGCGGATGT
The DNA here is from genome assembly GCA_947304355.1 of uncultured Selenomonadales bacterium. GTDB lineage: Bacteria > Bacillota > Negativicutes > Selenomonadales > Selenomonadaceae > Quinella. The sequence continues at coordinate 51,311 of CAMZAX010000002.1, read as the reverse complement.
ACCTTCTGACCCAAACCGGTTTCCTCCTTCGTTTATTTTTGTTCGTCGGCGGTTTCTTTTTCGCTGACGACAACCGTGATATGCGAGGTGTGCTTGAGAATGCCGAACGCTTGACCGCGCGAGCGGGGGTGATACCTCTTGATTGTCGGACCCTGGTCGACGAAACAAGTCGAGACGAAAAGTTTATCGGCGTCCATGTCGAAATTGTTTTCGGCGTTGGCGACGGCGGACTTGAGCACCTTTTCAATCAGCGTCGCGCCGCGTTTGGGCGTGAATTTCAAAATCGCAAAGGCGTCGGCAACGTCCTTGCCGCGAATCAAGTCCATGACGATACGAACTTTGCGCGGCGCAATTCTCACATACTTGGCGACAGCTTTGGCTTCCTTGACTTCAGCCACGTGATGACCTCCTTTCGACAGCATTTGGCTGACAGATTATTTAAGCGAGATTTTGCGTTCTTCGCCGGCGTGCCCTTTGAAGGTGCGCGTGGGAGCGAATTCGCCGAGTTTGTGCCCGACCATATCTTCGGTGACGTAAACGGGCACGTGCTTGCGGCCGTCGTGAACGGCGATTGTGTGACCGACGAACGCAGGAAGAATCGTTGAGCTGCGCGACCACGTGCGGACGACTTTTTTATCGTTGGCGTCGTTGAGAGCTTCAATCTTCGCCAAAAGTTTTTCCTGCACGAACGGGCCTTTCTTAACAGACCTGGACAAAATAATTTCCTCCCTTCGTCAGAATCACTTGCGACGACGAACGATAAGCTTGTCGGACGCTTTCTTCTTGCGAGTTTTGGCACCCATGGCGCATTTGCCCCACTTGGTGACGGGGTGTTTGCGACCGACGGGCGAGCGACCTTCGCCGCCGCCGTGCGGATGGTCAACGGGGTTCATTGCGACGCCGCGATTTTCGGGACGCTTGCCGAGCCAGCGCGAACGACCCGCCTTGCCGATTGTGATGTTCTCGTGGTCAAGGTTGCCGACCTGTCCGATAGTTGCGCGGCAGTTGATGTGAACTTTGCGCACTTCGCCCGACGGCATACGAATCGTCGCGTAAATGCCTTCCTTCGCCATGAGCTGAGCCGCGACGCCCGCGCTGCGAACGAGTTGCCCGCCCTTGCCGATTTTGAGTTCGATATTATGAATCATTGTGCCGACGGGGATATTTTTCAACGGCAGAGCGTTGCCGGTCTTGATATCGGCTTCCGCGCCCGATTCGACCATGTCGCCGACCTTGAGCCCGTTGGGCGCGAGGATGTAGCGTTTTTCGCCGTCCGCGTAGTTGAGCAGGGCAATACGCGCGCTGCGATTCGGATCGTATTCAATCGTCGCGACTTTGGCGGGGATACCGTCTTTGTTGCGCTTGAAGTCGATGATTCTGTAGCGACGCTTGTGACCGCCGCCTTGGTGACGAACCGTCAAACGTCCTTGCTGATTGCGACCGCCGTTTTTTTTGAGCGGCGCGAGCAAAGATTTTTCGGGCTTGTCGGTCGTGATTTCCTCGAACGTCGAAACTGTCATGTGGCGGCGTCCGGGAGTGTACGGCTTGAAAGATTTAATTCCCACTTACGTTTAACCTCCTTTGTCGAAAAATTTTTATGCGCCGAAGAGTTCAATCGTTTGACCCGCCGCGAGCTTGACGATGGCTTTTTTGTAGCTGTTGGTTTTGCCGACCGTGCGACCGCGACGTTTGGTCTTGCCCTTGACGTTGACTGTATTTACCGCCAAAACGTCTACCTTGAAAATTTCTTCGACGGCGTCGGCGATTTGAATCTTGTTGGCGCGCTTATCGACGACGAAGACGAATTTGCCTTCCGTCATCAAGTCTGTCGAACGTTCGCTGATAAGCGGGCGAATCAAAATGTCCCTGGCGTCCATTACGCGTACACCTCCTCGATTTTCGCTACGGCGTCTTTGGTGAGGAAGAGTTTATCGCTGTTGAGAATGTCGTAGACGTTGAGTTGAAGTGCGGCGATAGCCTTTGCGTTCTGCAGGTTGTTCGACGAGCGCGTAACGTTGTCGATAAGTTCGCGGGTGATGAACAGCGACTTGCAACCGTCGACGCCGAAAGTTTTCTGGAGTTCGACGAATTTTTTTGTTTTGGGTTCGTCGAAGTTGAGCGCGTCAAGGACGATTAAATTGCCTTCGTTGAGCTTATCGGTGAGGACGCATTTCAACGCAAGACGACGCTGTTTGCGGGGCATTGTGAACGAGTAATCGCGGGGGTGCGGTCCGAAGATTGTGCCGCCGCCGCGCCACAGGGGGCTTCTGCGCGAACCGGCACGAGCGCGACCGGTGCCCTTTTGCCGCCAAGGTTTTCTGCCGCCGCCGCGAACATCTGCGCGGGTTTTGGTGTTGTGCGTGCCGAGTCTCCACGACGCCATTTGCATGACGAGTGCCTGGTGAACGAGCCCTTCGTTAATCTCGACGCCGAAAATTTCTTCGCTGAGATCAATGTCGCCGACTTTTTTGTTGGTCATATCGTAAACTGCTACAGTTGGCATCTCTTATCCTCCTTTCAATGATTATTTGTGCTTGCGAGTGGGCTTGACGGTTTCGCGGACGATGACGAGGCTTTTCTTCGCGCCGGGGATTGCGCCCTTGATGAGGAGCAAATTTCTGTCGGCGTCAACCTTGACGACCGTCAAACGCTGAACTGTCGTGCGAATGCCGCCCATGCGACCCGGAAGGCGTTTGCCTTTGATGACGCGACCGCCGGGGCCGGAAAGCATTGCGCCCGTCGAGCCGGGTTCGCGGTGTGATTTGGAGCCGTGCCCCATCGGACCGCGCGCGAAGTTGTGACGCTTAATTGAGCCCGCGAAGCCTTTGCCTTTCGACGTGCCGATAACGTCAACGAGTTCGCCCGCCGCGAAGATGTCCACGCCGATAACGTCGCCGACTTTGTATTCGGACTCCGCCGCAAGACGCAGTTCGCGAATGAACTTGACGGGCTTGACTTCCGCTTTTTTGAACTGACCCATGTCGGGTTTGTTGACTTTGTTTTCTTTGACTTCGCCGAAGCCGAGCTGAACCGCGCAGTAGCCGTCCGTGTCGACGGTCTTGTTGCGAATGACGACGTTGTTGCCGGTTTCGACGACGGTGACGGGAATGACGCGACCTTCTTCGGTGAAGATTTGCGTCATGCCGAGTTTAATGCCTAAAATCGCCTTTGCCAATGTGTTCACCTCCCGATTAAACCTTAATCTCGATGTCAACACCGGCGGGCAAATCCAGCCGCATGAGCGCATCAACCGTCTTGTGCGTCGGCTGAAGGATGTCAATCAGGCGTTTGTGCGTGCGCATTTCGAATTGTTCACGCGAATCCTTGTTGATGTGCGGCGAGCGCAAGATTGTGTAGATGTTCTTTTCGGTGGGCAGGGGGATGGGTCCCGAAACGGCCGCGCCGGTTTTCTTGGCGGTCTCCACAATCTTTGCCGCGCTCTGATCCAACGACTTGTGGTCGTAGGCTTTGAGGCGAATGCGAATCTTCTGTTGCTTTGCCAAAACAATTCCTCCTTAGTCGGAAGTCTGAGCTTCCAACGTTGCTCCGCGACAGTTCCCTCGACGAGCGGAATGACTCCCGCCGAGCAATCTGCCGTGTCAAAGCTTTTTAGGAACCAGGAACCAGGAACTAGTGTCTGAATGCCCATTCCTGCCAGTCCCTAATCGGCAACAGCGGCCGGCAATCAGTTTTTGGGCTGACTACCGACCGCCTCACCGATTCAAAGTTAGGAGTGTGAAGTTAGGAGTTAGGAGTTAAAATAGCGTTATCAACTCCTAACTCCTACCTCCTAACTACCAACTGATTTTTTTACGCTTCAAGAATATCGATAACACGCCCCGAACCGACCGTGTGACCGCCCTCGCGGATAGCGAAGAGCAAGCCTTTTTCGATGGCAATCGGGGTGATAAGTTCGACCGTCATTTCGATGTGATCGCCGGGCATGCACATTTCGGCTGCGTTGCCGTTGGTGTCTTTCAAGTCGCTGACGACGCCCGTGACGTCGGTTGTGCGGAAGTAGAACTGCGGGCGATAATTCGCGAAGAACGGCGTGTGACGACCACCCTCGTCCTTGGTCAAGACGTAAACCTGAGCCTTGAACTTCGTGTGCGGGTGAATCGTGCCGGGCTTGGCGATAACTTGACCGCGTTCAATTTCCTTACGGTCGACGCCGCGCAGGAGGACACCGACGTTGTCGCCGGCAACCGCGCTGTCGAGGAGCTTGCGGAACATTTCAATGCCCGTGGCAACCGATTTGCGGGGCTCGTCGCGCAGACCGACGATTTCAACCGGCTCGTTGAGTTTCAACATGCCGCGTTCGACACGCCCCGTCGCAACCGTGCCGCGTCCCGTAATCGTGAACACGTCTTCAACCGGCATAAGGAAGGGCTTATCGGTGTCGCGCGTCGGCGTGGGGATGTATTCGTCAACAGCGTCAAGCAACTTGAGGATATTTTTCTTTTGTTCTTCGTCGCCTTCGAGGGCAAGCAGAGCCGAACCCGCGATAACGGGGATGTCGTCGCCGGGGAATTCGTATTTGCTGAGGAGTTCGCGGACTTCCATTTCGACGAGTTCAAGCAATTCGGGGTCGTCAACTTGGTCAACCTTGTTGAGGAAAACGACGATGGCGGGCACGCCGACCTGACGGGCAAGCAGGATATGTTCACGCGTCTGGGGCATGGGGCCGTCGGAAGCGGCAACGACGAGAATCGCGCCGTCCATTTGCGCCGCGCCGGTGATCATGTTCTTGATATAGTCGGCGTGACCGGGGCAGTCGACGTGAGCATAGTGGCGTTTGTCGGTTTCGTATTCGACGTGCGCGGTGTTAATCGTGATGCCGCGTTCGCGTTCTTCCGGAGCCTTGTCGATGTTCTCGTAGGATTCGTATTTCGCGTAACCTTTTTCCGAAAGGATTTTGGTAATGGCAGCCGTCAACGTCGTCTTGCCGTGGTCGATGTGTCCGATAGTACCGATGTTTACGTGGGGTTTACTGCGGTCAAATTTCTGTTTTGCCATGAAATGAACAACTCCTTAGTTGTAGAAAAAATTTTCTGAGCCGTTAATTGGTCGGCTCACCTTTGTATCTCGCAACAATCGCTTCCGAAATATTTTTCGGAACTTCGTCGTAGTAAGCGACTTCCATTGAGTATGTGCCGCGCCCTTGCGTCTTTGAGCGCAAGTCTGTCGAATAACCGAACATTTCGGACAGCGGCACGAACGCGTGAATGATTTGCAAGTTGTTGCGCGGCTCCATGCCGTCAATCTTCCCGCGCCGTGAATTCAAATCGCCGATAACGTCGCCCATGTAATCTTCGGGCACGGTGACTTCGACTTTGACGTAGGGTTCAAGCAGGACGGGTTTGGCTTTTTCGGCCGCCGCCTTGAACGCCATAGAGCCCGCGATTTTGAACGCCGCCTCGCTGGAGTCGACTTCGTGGAAGCTGCCGTCGTAAACGGTCGCTTTCACGTCGACAATCGGGAAGCCCGCCAATATGCCGTTCTCCATGGCCTGCTTGATGCCCGCCTCAATCGGATTGATGTACTCTTTGGGAATGACGCCGCCGACAATTTTATTTTCAAAAACGAAGCCGCCGCCGGTCTCGTTGGGCTCAATTTCAATCCAACAATGACCGTATTGCCCGTGACCGCCCGTTTGACGGACGAATTTGCCTTCGCCCTTTTGCGTCTTGCGAATGGTTTCGCGGTAAGCAACTTGCGGCTCGCCAACCTTGCAGTCAACGTGAAACTCTTGCAACATGCGGTCGACGATGATTTGCAAATGCAATTCGCCCATGCCGGAAATAATGACTTGCCCGGTCTCGGCGTCCGTGCGGACTTTGAAGGTCGGATCTTCCTCGGCAAGTTTTTGGAGCGCGATACCCATCTTGTCCTGGTCGTTTTTGGTGGAAGGTTCGACGGCGACGGAAATGACGGGGTCGGGGAATTCCATTGACTCCAGGATAATCGGGTGCGCCTCGTCGCAGAGGGTGTCGCCGGTGGTTGTGTCCTTCAAGCCGACAGCCGCCGCGATGTCGCCGCTGTAAACAACGTCGATTTCCTTGCGGTTGTTGGCGTGCATTTGCAGGATTCGCCCTATGCGTTCCTTTTTGCCCTTCGTCGAGTTGTAGACGTAACTGCCGCTTTTGAGCGAGCCGCTGTAGACGCGGAAGAACGCCAACTTGCCGACAAACGGGTCAGTCATAATCTTGAACGCCAACGCGGCAAAAGGTTCGTCGTCGCTTGCGGGGCGCGTATCCTCTGTGCCGTCGGGCTTGGTGCCTTCAATCGGCGGAATATCTGTCGGGGCGGGCATGTAGTCGACGATAGCGTCAAGCAAAGGTTGAACGCCGCGATTGCGATAGGACGTGCCGCACGTGACGGGCGTCATTTTGCAATCGATTGTCGCCTTGCGAATCACGGCTTTGACTTCGTCGACGGTAATTTCTTCGCCGCCGAGATATTTTTCCATGAAGTCGTCGTCGAGCTCCGCGCAGGACTCAAGCAACTTGTCGCGATAATCTTCCGCCATGTCAATCATGTCGTCGGGGATTTCAACTTCCTTGGAAACTTTGCCGAGGTCGTCGTCGTAGACAATCGCGTCCATTTTAACGAGGTCGACGATGCCTTTGAAGCTGTCTTCCGCGCCGATTGGCAGTTGAATTGCAACGGCGTTGGTGTGAAGTCTGTCGCGCATCATCTGAATGACGTGGTAGAAATCTGCGCCCGTGATGTCCATTTTGTTGACGTAAGCCATGCGCGGGACGTTGTAACGCTCCGCCTGCCGCCAAACGGTTTCGGTTTGCGGTTCAACGCCGCCGCGTGCCGTGAGTATGGCAAGCGCGCCGTCCAAAACTCTCAAAGATCTTTCGACTTCGACCGTGAAGTCAACGTGACCGGGCGTGTCGATGATGTTGATTCGGTGATTCTTCCAGAAACAAGTCGTGGCGGCTGACGTGATAGTAATGCCGCGTTCCTGTTCCTGTTTCATCCAGTCCATAGTCGCCGCGCCTTCGTGGACTTCGCCGAGCTTATGATTGACACCCGTATAAAACAAAATCCGTTCGGTCGTAGTCGTCTTGCCGGCGTCTATGTGCGCCATGATACCGATGTTGCGAGTTTTTTCCAGTGAAAACTCTCTTGACACGAAACTTGCTCCTTACCAGCGATAGTGCGCGAAAGCTTTATTAGCCTCCGCCATCTTGTGGGTGTCTTCTTTCTTTTTGATTGATGCGCCGGTGTTGTTGGCGGCGTCCATGAGTTCGGCAGAAAGGCGGGCGTCCATGGTTTTTTCGCCGCGCAGTCTTGCGTAGTTTACCAGCCAACGAATTCCGAGGGTCTGACGACGGTCGGGGCGCACTTCGACGGGCACTTGGTAGTTGGCACCGCCGACGCGACGGGCTCTGACTTCCAAAACCGGCATAACGTTTTTGAGTGCCGTCTCGAAAATTTCCAGCGGATCTTTGCCGGTCTTTTCGCGGATTGTGTCGAAGGCGTCATACACCACGCGCTGAGCAACGCTCTTTTTGCCCGAAAGCATGACTTTATTTATGAACTTCGCAACAGTCTTTGAATGGTAGACAGGATCCGGCAGAACGTCTCGTTTAGGCACAGCACCTTTTCTCGGCATTCTTGCTCCTCCTTTTAACAGTTAGGAGTTAGGAATTAGGAGTTAGGAGTTAAAACTAGTCCCTTGTCCCTTGTCCCTTGTCCCTTATTTCTTCTTCGCCTTGGCTTTCTTCGCGCCGTATTTGGAACGCGCTTGCTTGCGGTCTTGCACGCCTGCAGTATCGAGGGAGCCGCGAATGATATGATAGCGAACACCCGGCAAATCCTTGACGCGCCCGCCGCGAATTAAAACAACGCTATGTTCCTGCAGATTATGCCCGATGCCGGGAATATAAGCAGTGACTTCGATAGCGTTGGTCAAGCGGACACGGGCAACCTTGCGAAGTGCCGAATTCGGTTTCTTGGGCGTCGTCGTGTAAACGCGAGTGCATACGCCGCGCTTTTGCGGGCACTCTTTCAGAGCCGGAGCCGTGGATTTTTCCTCCAACACCTGACGACCTTTGCGTACTAACTGATTAATGGTTGGCAATGCGCCCACCTCCTTCCAAAATGTTCCTGCCTTGTCAAAAGCGCCGCTATGTTATCATTGGCAAAAATGCTTGTCAAGTGGCGTCATGACGCGACTTTTGACCACGCCTTTTCTTAAGGTAAGTATTTCGACAATGGAACCCGAAACGGCGTCGCGGCGCGAAAAGCCCGTTGAACACAAAAATAATCCCCGCCGCGATTAATTTGCGCAGAGCCGGGGATTTTTTATTGACGCTTTTATTATAGCAGACGTCGGCGTTCCTGTTCGACGTAAAGAGCTTTGACGCTGATGTCTACCGCGTGAACGATCATGCCCGTGGTAAACTCGACCGCCTCGCGAACGTAAGCCTGCGTCTGCCGAATCAACGTCGGGATGTGGTTGCCGTAGCTTAAAACGACTTCGCAGGAAATTGTTAAGCCGTGGTCTTCGTCGCCCTTGAGCAGGTGTTTGACCGTGACGTTTTTCAAGCTTTTGACGAATTCGCGCGCCTTGACGATTCGTTCGACGACCGCCTGAATAACTCTGTCGTCGATAATCAGCTTGCCGTAGTAGCTGAACACGGGGCGCACGATTGACTTTTCGCCGAGCTTGCGGCGGCGGACGTTCGACTGCTTGAAAATCGATTGCAAGGGGTTGACCAGGTAGCCCGAAAAGTGCGGCTTGAGTTCAATCGTCGGGACGGGGATTATGTGCTTGCCCTCTTTGAGGCGGTGGAATTGCGCCGTTTCGATTTCAGCCCGCGACGCGATGTCTTCAATGCGGACGATAAGCTGAATCGATGGGAGTTTGAGTGTCTTGGCGATTTTGTGCACCATGTTTTCAGATGTGCCGATAACCAAAATCCTGTGCGGCTGAATGCGCTGAATCGCCTCGCGAACTTCCTCGGCGTGACCCGGCAGAACAAAAATCGCGCGTCGCACCGCCATGATTTTGCTTTTTTCGGTCTTGGCGGACTCGCCCGCAATGATGTGTCCGTCCTTAATTAAAATGCCGTCGTCGATAATCGCGTCGGCGTTGTGTTCGCGGGCGACCTGCAAGGCGCGATGACTTTTGCCCGTGCCGCTGGGTCCGACCAATGCAATCACGTCCACTTAACCACTTCCCCCGGATTTTCAAACTGTAAATTGTTTATTGATATTCTATCGCAACGGCGCACTTTAAGCAAGGACGGTGCGTTTGAATCTGCGGGCGGAGGCAAGCATTTCGCGGGCATTTTTTATCGACGCAACCGACTCGTCGCCCGAAGCCATGCGCGCGATTTCGTTGACGCGTTCGGGCTCATTGAGCGGCTTGACACTCGTGAGCGTGCGTCCGTCGATTTCCGACTTGCTGATTTGCAAATGGACGTCAGCCATGCTCGCGATTTGCGGCAGATGCGTTATGCACAAGACTTGCCAACCGCGCGAAATTTCGGCAATGCATTCGGCGACGGTTTTGGCAGTGACGCCGCCAAGTCCCGCGTCGATTTCGTCGAAGACCATTACTCTGTCGAAGTCGCCGCGCCGTTCCGAAGCCAAGACGATTTTTATCGCAAGGGCAATGCGTGACAGTTCGCCGCCCGAAACGATTTCCGACAGTGAAAATTTTTCTTCGCCGACGTTCGCGCAAAATAAGATGTCAGCCGTGTCGCCGCCGTTCTCCGAAAGCCTGTCCGCCGCCTCAACGACGATTTCAAATTGCGCACGCGCCATGCCGAGCCGACGAACTTCCGATTCGATTTTCGCGCTCAAGTTGCTTGCCGACGCTTGACGCAACGTCAAAAGTTTGTCCGCGCAGATTTTTGTTTGGCGTTCGAGTTTGGCGACTTCCGCTTGAAGATCCGTAACGTCCGAATCAAAATTTTCGACAGCCGCGATGTCCGCGCGAATTTTTTCAAGCCGCTGTAAAATCTCGTTGACCGACACGCCGTATTTTTTCAGCTTGGAAATTTCGTCAGCCCGCGCCTGCAGTTCGTCAAGTCGTTCGGGCGCGAAGTCCAAACCCGAAGCGTATTCGCGAATCTCGTCGTAAGCCTCGCGCAGTGAAATTTTCGCATCCTCCAAAAGTTGCCGCGCAGGGTTCAGCTTGTCGTCGTAACGCGCCACGTTGTCCAGATACTTCGACACGCGCGCCAATGCCGTCAAAACGTCAGCGTCGCCGTCGTTTAGAATCTGCGCGGACTCGTGAACGTTCTCGGCGATTTTCTCGGCGTGGGCAAGCTTACGAATCTCCGCGTCAAGTTTAACGTCTTCGTCGGGCTTGAGGCGCACCGCAGAAATTTCCTTCGCCTGCCAACGCAAAAAATCCAGCCGCTGAAGGTTTTCTTCCCGCGCGGAAAGTTTTTTGGTCAACGCGCGTTTTTTGGCGTTCAGCTCGCCGTAGGACGCCGCGAAGACCTTCAACGCGTCGCAAATTTCCTGCGTGTCAATCAGCCGATAAATTTCCTTTTCGCGCAGGAGTTCAAGATTTTTGTTTTGGTCGTGCATGTCAAGGAGCGACGTGCCGTATTTCCGCAAACGCGCAAGCGTTACGGGCTTGCCGTCGACAGTCAGCGAATTTTTTTCCGTGCGTGAAATGCGCCGCTCAATCGTCAAACCGTCGGAGAACGTCGCCGCCAATCGCAGGAAGTCCGCGCCCTTGCGAATTTTGTTGACGCCGCAACGACTGCCAAGAGCCGCGCCCAACGCGTCGATTAAAATTGACTTGCCCGCGCCGGTTTCGCCCGTCAAGATGTTCAAGCCCGCGCCAAATTCGACCGTCACGTTTTCAATCAGCGCGAAATTTTCAACCGTCAAAGTTTTAAGCATTACTTTTTGCCTGTGGAGCCGCGCTTGGTGAGCGGAACGCCGTCCTTGCACAGCGGGCAATTTTCGGGCTCGTAAGTTTCAACGTCCATGTGCAACAACGCGAAGGCGGGCACGTCGCCGAAAGAGGCTTTGCCGCCCGACCTGTCGACAAGCATTGCAATTGCCACGGGCAAACCGCCGAATTGCTTAACCACGTCGATAACCTCGCGAACGGAGCCGCCCGTCGTTACAACGTCCTCGACAATCAGAACGCGTTCGCCCTCATGCAGGGTGAAGCCGCGACGAAAAGTCATTTTGCCGTCGACGCGCTCGGTGAAAATCGCGCGGGTGCCCAATGCGAGTGCGGTTTCGTGCGCAAGGATAATGCCGCCCGTCGCGGGGCCGACGACCGTTTCAATCTGCGCGTCCTTGAAGTGTTCCGCGATTGCGCGGCAGAGTCTTGCCGTATAGATAGGGCGTTCCAGCACGCGGAATTTCTCGACGTAGTGCGGACTGTGGAGCCCCGACGTAAGTTGAAAATGAGCCGTCATAATTGCGCCCGTCTCGACAAGTAAGTCGTAAACCTCATGTTCAGTCATGTAAAAAACCTCCTTAGCAAATTTCCAATGAAAGCCGCCCGCTGTCTTTTTTATCCCGTGCAAAACTTTTGACAAGAAACACGGAGTAATTCCGACGGATTCTGCGGCGATTTTCACCGAATCAAAAATTCTTCCCGTTTCAACACAAACTACTTTCTTATAGCTGTTATAATTCTCGCGCTTTTGTCCCTTAAAATGGGCTACACGTTTTTCAATTTGTTCCGCGCTCTGTTTTCTGCCGCGGTTGGCTTTACCCAAGTTTTTGCGTCGTTCCTCAGAAGTTTTATCTTCGGGGTTCAGATAAGCCCAGCGATAGCCGCCAGCCGTTTTCACTTTGCCGTTTAAAGCCATTGAAACGCAGTTACGCGAAACGCCGGCTTTTGCGGCGGCACTGTTCACCGAATCAAAAATTTCGCCGGTGTCAATGCAAAGTATCGGCTTTTTGAGAAGTTTCAAGTTTTCTTCGTCTGACCACTGTTTTTTAGCAGCTTGGCGCAGTATTTCAATGGTTTCTGGCGATGGTTTACAGCCTTTAGATCCGCCGCCGCCTTCAGCCAAATTATATTCCGGCTTGAGTTCGGCGATATAGTAGATTTCTTTTTTGTCCAGCTCTTCGACGGGGCAAAATTCCAATACAATTTTGTCGAAGGCGTCCCAGCCGTATTTCGCAATGGCTTTACAGATTAAGGGTGCAAAACCTTTTCCTCGTCTGTGCTCATTCAGTCGCCGTCGGATGTTTTTGGATTGACCGATATATCTTTTGCCATTGACACGGCAGACAAGCATGTAAATGCCGCTTGCTTCCCAAGATTCGTCCATAGCTTATACACCGTTGATTTCAGCCAAGATTTTTTCAGCCGCCTCGCGGGGATTGGACGCCGCTCGAATCGGTCTGCCGATAACCAAATGCGTCGCGCCGTTTTGCAGTGCCGCGCTCGGCGTGGAAATGCGTTGCTGGTCGTTGATGTCGGCTCCCGCAGGACGTATGCCCGGCGTCACGATTAAAAAGTTTTCGCCGCAAGCCTCGCGAATCAGCTTAGCCTCCTGCGGTGACGCAACCACGCCGTCAAGCCCCGCTGCCTGCGCCTGCTTCGCGAAGTCGACGACTTGATCCGAAATTTTCAACGCGCCACACCATTCCGCCTGATTGATGCTCGTCAAAACGGTGATGGCAATTAATTTAGGACGTTCGACGCCGCGCAGGTTCGCCTCGTTGCGAAGGGCGTCCGCCGCCGTTTTCATCATGGTAAAGCCGCCCGCCGCGTGCACGTTTAGGATATTCGCGCCCAAGTTCATCAGCGAACACAAGCCGCCCGCCACCGTGTTGGGGATGTCGTGCAATTTCAAGTCCAGGAAAATTTTTTTGTCCTGCGCTTTGAGCCACTCGACGACGCCCGCGCCGACGCTGTAGAAAAGTTCCATGCCGACTTTGTAAAAGTTCACGGTGTCGCCGAGTTCGTTGACGAGTTTTTTCACGTCGTCGAACGTGTGGAAGTCCAACGCGACAATCAACCGTTCGTCTGCCATGTTCTATACCTCCATCAAAATATTTCCTTGAAAAATTCTGTACAAAGCCTTAAAATCCTTTTTGGCGGTCAGGAACTTGAATCCGTTTCAAAATTCAACGCAAGGAGCCGGACAATGATTCACGAAATTAAAAACGCAATCGTCAATCACAAACTCGCACAGTTGCGACGCAAAGAGACATCGCCAAAAGATTTTCGTGCGCTCGTCGAAGATATTGCCTTACTTTTGACTTACGAGGTCGGGAAAAATTTTGAGACGCGGGCGATTGAAATTGAAACGCCGATTCAAAATTGCCGCGCAGAATTTTTGGACGAAAAAAATTTTGTCGTCGTGCCGATTCTCCGCGCAGGTTTGGCGATGGCGGACGGTGTGCTGAAAATTTTGCCGAACGCCGCCGTCGGGCATATCGGGCTTTATCGCGACGAAGTGACCTTCGCGCCCGTCGAATACTATTTCAAAATGCCGCCGCGCATCAATGAAAAAATTTTGCTCGTCGTCGACCCGATGCTTGCCACGGGCGGCAGTGCCTCCGACGCAATTCAATCCCTTAAAAATCACGGCGCGAAAAAAATTTTTTTTATATGCATTGTTTCTGCGCCGCGCGGGCTTGAAAAAATTTCGGGCGAACATCCCGACGTTGAGATTTACACGGCGGCGATTGACGACGGCTTGAACGACAGTTGCTACATCGTGCCCGGGCTCGGCGATGCCGGCGACAGAATTTTTGATACGCTGTAAAAAATTTTACGTTCTACCGAAGGAGTGATTCCATAAATGTGGCGCGGACTTTATACGGCGGCGACCGGCATGATAAGCGAACAGAAACGCACGGACGTTATCGCCAACAACATCGCCAACGCCGCGACGACAGGTTACAAACGCGACCTGACGATTCACAAAGAATTTCACGAGATGCTGATTAAGCGCGTCAACGACTTCGAGGAGGGCGGCACCGTCGGCTTGAGCGTTGCGCCGTTCAATTCGCTGGCGGAGCTGGGCACGTCGCGCGAAGACGTCACGCAAATCAAGGGCTTCAACGCCGACCCGTTCCATCGCCCGAATATCGGACGGCTCGGCTTGGGCGACTATATTGACGAAATCGCCGTCAACTACGAACAGGGCGCACTGGAATCGACGGGCAACACCTTCGACCTGGCAATCGTCGGCGACGGTTTCTTTGCTGTGCAGACACCCGACGGCGTGCGCTACACCCGCAACGGCGCATTCTTCAAAAACAACGAGGGTTATTTGCAGGACATTCGCGGCTACAATCTTTTGGACGTGCAGGGCAACCCGATTCGCATTCCCGCCAACGTGCGCGACTCGCAAATCTCAATCACGGGCAACGGCACGATAACCGTCCCCGGCAACGCGCTCGTCGTCAATCCCGTGACCAATCGCTTGGAGACCGCCGGCAACCAAAACAATCGTCAAGTCTTGGGGCAGATTCAGTTCGTCGAATTCGGCAACAGGCTCGCGACGCAAAAGCAGGGCGACAATCTTTACTACGTCGTCGCCGATAACGAGGGCAACGACCCGCAAGCGCAACCCGTCGGGCAAAACATTCAAGCGCGAATCATGAATCCCAACGCGCAGCCGCGACCCGCCACGGGCGAAATCTTGCAAGGCTCGCTGGAAAAATCCAACACGGCAATCGTCTCGGAGATGGTTGAGCTTATTCACAACCACCGCCTGTACGAAGCCAACGCCAAAGCCGTCCTGACGCAGGACAGCGCGCTCGACAAGGCGGTCAACACCGTCGGCAACCTGAACGCTTAACGGTGACACGTCATGATTGAAATTAAAGGCTTGAAAAAATCTTTCGGCGACCTGCACGTCCTCAAGGGCATTGACTTGCATATCGACGAACGCGAAGTCGTCGTTATAATCGGACCTTCGGGCAGTGGCAAGTCGACACTTTTGCGTTGCATAAATTTTTTGGAGGAGCCAACCGGCGGCACGATTACCGTCGACGGCATACCAATGGACAGCGACGCCAACATCAACAAAGTCCGCGAAGAAGTCGGCATGGTTTTCCAACGCTTCAACTTGTTTCCGCATATGACGGTTTTGGACAACATCACGCTCGCGCCGATGAAAGTTCGCAAGATTGCACGCTCGCGCGCCGAACAGATCGCGCAGGATTTGCTTGACCGCGTGGGGCTCGGCGACAAGGCGGAGGCGTATCCGAATCAGCTCAGCGGCGGACAGCAACAACGCGTCGCCATTGCCCGCGCCCTTGCCATGCAGCCGAAAGTTATGCTGTTCGACGAACCGACAAGCGCGCTTGACCCCGAAATGGTCGGCGAAGTCCTCGACGTCATGCAACGCCTCGCCGAAAGCGGCATGACCATGATTATCGTCACGCACGAGATGGGTTTCGCCCGCGAAGTCGGCACGCGGCTCCTCTTCGTCGACGGCGGCTATATCGTCGAACAGGGCAAACCCAAAGACGTTTTTGAACATCCGCAGGAAGAACGCACCCGCGCTTTCCTGTCGAAAATTTTGTAGGGAGCTTAACGCATGAAGGTTGCCATTTGCGGTTATCCGCCGCTCGCCCTGCAAGTTCAAGCGGGCTTGCAAAACAGCGGCATCGAATTCACATTTTTTATTCGCGACTTCGTATCAATGCGGAGGGGGGGGGGTAATCAATTTACCAATCTCCCGCCGATAACGTTCTTTGACTTCAGGCGGCTCGTGAACGCGGGCGAACTCGACGACGTGATCATTGCTGAGGACGGGCAAAACGAATTCACGAAAGCCGTCGTTCAAACTTGCAAGTTTTATAATATCCCGAAAGTCGGACTGATTTGTTTCAATCCATTTAATTCTTTATACTTGCTCGACGCAAATAAAATTTACATTCCTTACCTTGAAACAAATCTTGTTGACGGGTGCAATTTGAATTGCAAAGGATGTACGCATTTCGCCGGGCTTTTCAAGACAAGTGAAGTTTATCCGCTTGAAACTTTTCGGCGCGACGTTCGGCAACTGTCGCAAATGGTTGATGTTGGCAAATTTCGCTTGCTCGGCGGGGAGCCTTTGCTTTTGAAAAATCTCGACGAATACATAAAAGTTTCTCGCGAATATCTTCCGAACACATACATACAAGTCGTAACGAACGGTTTGCTTATCCCTGCCGCTCCGAAAAAACTTTTTGACACTTTGCGTGAAACCAAATGCGATGTCGATATTTCTGCTTACCCGCCAACTTTAAAAATGGCAGACAAAATAAAAGAAACTCTTGTTGCCAACGGAATAGTCTTCCACTTGATTGATTCGGTTAAAGATGAATTCCTTGTGTTTATGACATTGCGTGCGGGGCATAATCCCGAAAAATCTCGTGCCGGTTGCACTAATGACGGTTGCCGTTTTCTGCGCGACGGAAGGATTTACAAATGCCCTGTTGATGCGTTGAGTTACAGATTTGCGGAACGATTCGGAATAAAAAATTATCCCAAAGCGACGGGCGTCGACTTGTACGCGCCGAATTTCGCCGCGTTGCTCCCCATGCTCGACGGCAATGTTGAAATGTGTCATTGGTGCGGCGAAGCCGTTCGTAAAACCCCGTGGACAACTTCAAACAGCCCGAAGCTTGAGGATTGGCTCGCCGACCCTGCGGAACTTCATTGATTCGGCTTGAGGCGAATATATCCGCGTCGCTGTCGAAAATTTCATAGGAGGCTTTTGAAAAAATTTTTACAGACAAACACGAGAGGAGAGAAATGTGGTGCTTCTCCCCCCAATCACATACGTTGGAGCAGTTGTACCGCGATTATTATGAAAATACTTCCGACCATAATTTGTGCGGCGTCGTTGCTTTTGGCAGGCTGCGGCGGCGGCGAAGACGCCGAAAATCAAGCTGCGCAAGAATTCCCGACACCTGTCAAGGCGATGAAAGTTTTGACGACCGACGCGCCGTTGACTATGTCGTACAGCGGACAAGTAATCGACCGCGACGAAATGAAAGTTCAATCCAAAGTCACCGGCTCCGTTGTCGAAAAATACGTCAAGGGCGGTCAAGATGTCGTCGAAGGGCAACGCTTGTTCAAAATAGACGACCGCCAATACACCACGAAAGTTCTTGAGGCGGAGGCCAATCTCGCCAAGTCCAAGACGAATTTGGCTAAGGAACGCGTCGACCTGCAACGCGACGAGGAACTTTGGCAATCAAGCGCAATATCCGAACAGACGCTTGCCAATCAACGCGCTGCCGTCAAATCGCAAGAATCCGAAGTCGCCGCCAACGAAGCTCTCTTGCAAAAGGCAAAGGACGACCTTGAAGATACTATCGTTTACGCGCCCATGAGCGGCAGGCTCGGCATTGACGATGTACCCGTCGGCACGCTCGCAAACGCAGGAAGTACGCCGCTGGCGACAATCGGTTTGGTTGACCCCGTGTTTGTGCAGTTCGCCGTTTCAGAACAAGAATATCTGCGCCTGTCCAGAGGCGAACGTGCCGACAGGGAAAGAGGCAGGGCTCAACCGAACTTTAAAATTTCGTTGACGCTCGCCGACGGCTCAACCTATCCGTATCAAGGCAAATTCGCCGAATACGACCGCACGCTCGGCAACGAAACCGGCACGTTGACGATTCGCACGATTTTCCCAAATCCCAACAGCTTGCTCGTCCCCGGCATGTATGCACGCGTCGAAATCACGGGGCTCAACATTCCCGGCGCAATGCTTGTCCCCGAACGCGCTTTGCAACAACTTTTGGGCGAAACGTTGGTTATCGTCGCCCGCTCCGACAATACGTCTGCCGTCCGCAAAATCACGCTCGGCGAAAAAATCGGCTCGTATTACGTCGTCAAAAGCGGCTTGAAGCCTGACGATTTGATTGTCGTCGAGGGCTTGACGAATTTGCGCGAAGGCATGCCTTTAGAAGTGACACAGGTCACCGCGAAAGATATGGGCTTTTCGTTCAACCCCAGCGCAGAAATTTTTGATGTCGAAAGCAACGCAAATAAGTGAGGTGAATAACGCGTGGCAAAGTTTTTTATTCACCGACCGGTTTTCGCAATCGTCATAGCAATCATTATCAGCCTTATCGGTATAATCGCGGGGCTCAATACGCCAATCGCGCAATACCCGAACATCTCGCCGCCGACAATCAACGTCAGTGCTTTTTATCCCGGCGCAAACGCAAGCGTCGTCAATCAAGCTGTCGCGCAGGTTATAGAAAACCGCGTCAACGGCACGCAGGGCATGGACTACATGAGCTCTAACTCAAACGACGACGGCAGTTACGCGCTGAACGTTTTCTTCGAGGTCGGCACCGACGGCGACATGGACTCCGTTAAAGTTCAGAACAACGTCGCCTCCGCCAATTCAAACTTGCCGGAAACGGTCATTGCCTCCGGCGTGACGACTACCAAGTCTTCGCAGGATATGGCGATGATTTTTGCTTTCTACTGCGACAACGGGCTTTACGATACGGCGTTCATAAAAAACTACGCGGACATTTACATTGCCGATGATTTGAAGCGCGTCAAGGGCGTCGGTCAAGTTCAGATATTGAGCGCGAATTATGCCTTGCGCGTGTGGATAAATCCCGAAAAGCTCGCGAACTTCGGCTTGACTGTCGCGGACGTTCAAAACGCAATCAAAACGCAAAACGCTCAGGCAGCGGCGGGCTCAATCGGCAAGTTGCCTGTCGCGCAAGGTCAAGAAAAAGAGTACACCGGGCAAATTCAAGGTCGCCTTGAAACGCCCGAACAATTCGAGAATATCATCTTGAAGACCGGTAACGCCGGTGCATTCGTCTACTTGAAAGACGTGGCGCGTGTCGAAATCGGTCAGCAGTCGAACACTTACGTCGGCAAGTTCAACGGTTACACTTCGGTGCCGTTCATAATCAACTTGACGAGCGACGCCAACGCCCTTGAAACGATCGGCGAAGTCAAGCGCATCCTTCACGAGGCAGAAAAAAATTTGCCCGAAGGCATCAAATACGGTCAAGTCTTGGACAACACGGAATTTATCAAGGCGTCAATCAACGAAGTCGCGCACACGTTCTTTGAAGCGTTGGTTCTGGTCGTGTTGGTCATTTTTATTTTCCTGCAGAGTTTCCGCGCCACGGTAATTCCGCTGTTGGCGGTGCCAGTGTCGTTGCTTGGAACGTTCGCAGCGTTCACGGTGCTCGGTTTCACGATTAACACGCTGACGCTGTTCGCAATGGTTTTGGCAATCGGCTTGGTCGTCGACGACGCGATTGTCGTTATCGAAAACGTCGAACAGCACATGGAGCGCGGCTTGAATCCCGTCGAGGCAACCGAAGTCGCAATGGAGGAAGTTCAAGGTCCTGTCGTCGCGATAGCGTTCGTGTTGTCGGCGGTCTTCATCCCGATAGCGTTCCTCGGCGGCATGACGGGCATTTTGTATCGTCAATTCGCGCTGACAATCGCGGTGTCAATGGGCTTGTCGGCATTCGTCGCGCTCACATTGACGCCCGCTCTTTGCGCAATGATTCTCAAGCCGCACGAACACGGCAAGAAAAATTTCTTCAGCAAATTCTTTGACGCGTTCAACAACTGGTTCGAGCGCACGAAAAATTCTTATGTCGGCATTGTCGCCAAAATCATAAGCGGCACCAAATTGGCTGTCGTCTTCATGCTGATTGTCTGCGGCTTGACGGGGTTGCTGTTCAAAATTTTGCCGTCTACGTTCGTTCCGGACGAGGATCAAGGTTACTTCGTCGCGGCGGTCATGTTGCCCGAAGGCACGTCGCTCAACCGCACGTCAATGACGACTGACAAGGTTGCCGACGCCATTCGCGCGAACGTCCCCGGCATTAAGGATGTCATTTCGGTCGCGGGCTACAACGTAATTTCCAGCGGCACAAAGTCTTCGGCGTCGACGTTGTTCATAAGCATGTATCCTTGGGCAGAACGCGCGGACTTTGAAAAATCGGTGGCCGCCGCGATTGAAAACGTCTTTATTGTCGGCAACGGCGCGGCTCCCGAAGCTTTTGTAATGGGTGCAAACCCGCCCGCATTGCCGGGTCTCGGTCAAGTCGGCGGCTTGACAATGCAACTTATCGACCAGGAAAGCCACTCCGACAGCGAACTGTCCGACATTACAGATCAAATCGTCAGCGCGGCGAATACGCGCCCCGAACTTCAAGGCGTGAACACAACGTTCAGCGTGACGTCGCCCAGTTACAAATACGAACTTGACCAGAAAAAAATCGAAATGCTCGGTGTGGATCTCGCGGACGTTTACAGCGCGTTGCAAGTCAATTTCGGCGGTATGCAGGTCGACGATTACGACAGGTTCGGGCGTACGTACAAGGTCGTCATGCAATCGGACGTTTACTTTCGCGGTGAAGTCGACATGCTGAAATTTATGTACGTAAGAGGCTCCGGCGGGCAATTCGTTCCGCTCGACACGTTGATAAGCCACACGCTCAACACCGGCACGACGCAGGTCACGCGCTTCAACGGCAAACGTTCCGTGCTGATTCAAGCGCAACCCGCCGAAGGTTATTCGTCGGGTCAAGCAATGGCAGCGTTGACGGACGTTGTGCATCAAGTCGCGCCTACGGGCTTCGGCATAGAATGGTCGGGACAATCTCGCGAAGAGCAAAAAGCATCGGGCTCGACGGGGCAAGTTATGGCATTGGCGTTGGTGTTCGTGTTCCTTTGCCTTGCCGCGCTGTATGAAAGTTGGTCGGTGCCGTTCTCCGTCTTGATGACGGTTCCCACGGGCGTTTTCGGCGCGTTGCTTTCCGAGTTCGTCTTGAATTACTACACGAACAATTTCGGCGTCGGCAATCCCGGTTTCCAAAACAGCATTTACATGCAAATCGGCGTTATCATGATAATGGGGCTCGCGGCGAAGAACGCGATACTTATCGTCGAATTCGCAAAGATGCGCACGGATAAAGGCATGGAGGCAGTTAAAGCGTCGTTGGAGTCGGCGGGCTTGCGCCTTCGCCCGATATTGATGACGTCGTTCGCGTTCATAATCGGTTGCTTGCCTTTGGCGACGGCTTCGGGCGCAGGCTCGGCGGCGCGCAATTCCATGGGCGTGGCTGTCGTCGGCGGCATGACTGTCGCGACGTTCCTGGGAATATTTTTAATCCCGGTCTTCTTCGTGGTGGTTCAACATATCGTGCAAAAACTTTTCGGCAAAAATAAAGTTGCGGAAGAAAGTTCACCTGCAACGGTTGAATCGAATTCCAAACCCGAATAAGACAACGTTCAATGAAGTTTGCCCTTCGATACGTCGGTGGGCTTTTTTGTTGCAAAAAAAATCACGCCGCCGAATTTCTCGACGACGCAAAAATTTTTTGATGCCGTGACTTATTTGCGGGTGCGCATCCAGTGCGGGATTTCAATCGCGTCAATGCCGCCCGATTGCTGATTGTTCGTGTTGCCGAAGCCGGCGTTGAAGTTTCCGAAGGGCGATTTACGCAACACGTCCTGTGCGCGCGGCGGCGTCGGTTGCGGTGCCTGTTCTTGGAAGGTCGGGCGAACAGGTTCGGGTTCGTCGAAGGCCTCTTCCTCGTCGTCGAAACGCGTGGCAATAACCGTGACGGAAACTTTGTCGCCCAAAGATTCGTCGACGCTGACGCCCCAAATGATTTCGGCGTCGGGGTGAGCGGCTTCTTGCACAGTGGTCGAAGCCTCGTTGACTTCCATCATCGACAGCGAATCAGTTGCGCCCATGATGTTGAGCAGGACGCCGCGTGCACCTTGCAAGCTCGTTTCCAACAGCGGCGAATCGATTGCGGCTTTCACGGCGTCGACGGTCGCGTTTTCGCCCGAAGCCTCGCCGATACCCATAAGCGCGGAGCCGGCGTTGCTCATGATTGACTTAACGTCGGCGAAGTCCAGATTGACAAGACCCGGCACGGCTATCAAGTCGGAAATGCCCTTGACGCCTTGGCGCAGAATATCATCTGCTATCGTGAAAGCTTGCGTCATGGGCGTCTTTTTGTCAACGACTTGAAGCAAGCGGTCGTTGGGTATTGTGATAATCGTGTCGACGTTGCGCTTGAGGTTTTCGATACCGATGTCGGCGTTTTTCTTGCGCTTGGGTCCTTCAAAGGTAAACGGACGCGTGACGACGCCGACGGTCAGCGCGCCGATTTCGCGAGCACACGCCGCCACGACTGGTGCCGCGCCGGTGCCGGTGCCGCCGCCCATGCCCGCCGTTATGAAAACCATGTCCGAGCCGCGCAGGGCGTTGATGATGTCTTCGCGACTTTCCATTGCCGCCTTTTCGCCGATTTCGGGTCGTGCGCCCGCGCCGAGCCCGCGAGTCAGCTTTTCGCCGATTTGCATACGTTTGGGAGCCATTGCCGTCAGCAAAGCCTGCGCGTCGGTGTTGACGGCGATAAATTCCACGCCCTCCAAGCCGAGCGAGATCATGCGATTGACGGCGTTGTTGCCGCCGCCGCCCACGCCGATTACTTTGATTTTTGCGAACTGGTCTAAAGTGTTGTCATCAAGTTCAAACACACTCTCATTCCTCCATAAAATTTATTCGAGACTCGTAAGAGAAACTGTTCCGGATTGTGCGCCGTAATTCTACCATATAATTTTCACTTGCGAAAGACTTTGTGTCATAAAAATTTCAGCAAGCGGTTTACTTCGCTTGAGTATAGCGGCTAAGGAAAAATTGCGTTCTTGCGTGAAATTTTTTTGCCGATATAATGACGCCGAACGAAGGAGGTCTTTTGGCATGAAGATTGAGATTTGGTCGGATTACGCGTGCCCTTTCTGCTACATCGGCGAAAAGCGATTGGCGCGGGCTCTTTCCGAGGTCGGCAACAAAAATATTTCCGTCGAGTTCAAAAGCTTTGAGCTTGACCCCGAAGCAAGCCGCAACGTCGAATCGTCGACGCCCGAACGTTTTGCGCTGAAATACGGTTTGAGCTTGCCCGCCGCCAAGGAACGCATTGAACAGATTTCGCTGATGGGCAGGCGCGAAGGCGTTGACTTCCGCTACGCTACGACGCGCTACACCAACACCTTTGATGCCCTGCGCCTGACGAAATTTGCGCAGGAACGCGGACATGACGAGATTATCACGAAACTTTTCGACGCGTACTTCACGAAGAATTTGGAGCTGAGCGATCACGCCGTCTTGAAGAAAATCGCCGCCGAGTGCGGGCTTGAAGCCGCCGAAGTCGACGACGTTTTGAGCGGTGACCGTTACGCAGAAGACGTTCGCGCTGACGAAATTCACGCGGCGCGGCTTGGGATTCACGGCGTGCCCTATTTCGTCGTCGGCGGGAAATACGGCTTATCGGGCGCGCAATCCGTTGAAATTTTGAAGCAGGCAATAACCGACGCGCTGACTGACGAGGCTGAAGAACAATTCAACGGCATGACGTGCGGCGTGGACGGCTGTCACTTCGCCGGCTGATTTTGCTCCGCAACCCACTGCCGAATGTTCGACAGCGACTCAACCAACTGCAAGCCGTTTTCCGTCAACGAGTATTCGACGCGCGGCGGTATTTCGTTAAACTGCGTCCGTTGCACGATATTGTTTTCGACGAGCAGCTTTAAAATCTTCGCGAGCATCAAATCGGTTATGCCCGGCACTTCGCGTTTCAAGCGGTTGAAGCGAATGACTTTGAACGTGTAGATTGTCCAAAGGATTTTCAATTTCCATTTGCCGCCCAAAATTTCCAGCGCGTATTCGAGCGGACAATCGCCGTATTTATTTTCCATGACAACCCCCAATGGCAGGTGATTCAAATGATTTTACGGACGACGGTGCAAGGCGTCTTCGAGACGAACGCTTACTTTTACGTCGACGACGAGACGCGGCACGGATTTTTAATCGACCCCGGCGCGCAGGCTGACGCGTTGCTTAGAATCATCGACGAGCGCGGTTTCACGATTGAAAAAATTTTGCTCACGCACGGGCACTTCGACCACATCGGCGCGGTTGAAGATTTGAGGGCTCGGCTCAACGTCGAAGTCTGTATGCAACACAACGGGCGCGTCTACGCCGAAAATCCCGTGTGGAATTTGTCAAGCTACTTCGGGCTTGATATGACGCTTGACGACGTGACGTACCTTGACGACTTCAGCACGATAACCCTTGCCGCCAACGAAAATTTCGGCGTGAAGTTGATACCGCTGGCGGGGCACACGACCGACGGCGCGATTTACTACAGCGCGGCGGATTCTGTGGCGTTCGTGGGCGATTCGATTTTCCTCGGCAGCTACGGGCGCACGGACTTTCCCGGCGGCGACGAAGAAATTTTATTCGCGAACTTGAAAGCGCGGCTGTTGACGTTGCCCGACGATACGGTTTTACTTTCGGGGCACAGCGACCCCACGACCGTCGCCGACGAAAAAAATCGTCTGTGGTTCCGATAAATCGTTGCCCGGCGTCGAATTATAGACGGCGGGCTTTTTGTTTACAAGGCGGCCGATTTCTGCTAGACTTGCGCGAGTAAATTTTTTGGAGGAATTAACATGAAAGTCATATTGCAGGAAGACGTTAAAAAAGTCGGCGCGAAAGGCGAAGTCGTCGAAGTCTCGGACGGTTACGGACGCAATTATCTTTTGCCGCGCAAGTTGGCGGTCGAAGCGAACGTTGCCAATTTAAATTCCGCGAAAGTCAAAGCCGAAAACAAAGCGCGCAAAGCTCGGCAGGAGGCTGACGAAGCAAAACTTTTGGGCGCGCAACTCGAAAAAATTTCCGTCAAAATCCCCGTGCGCCTCGGCAAGGACGGCAAGCTGTTCGGCTCGGTCGGCGGCTCGGACGTTGCCAAGGCTCTCAAGGAAAATCACGCGCTCAACGTCGACAAGCGCAAAATCGCGATTCAAGGCGACGTGACGGGCACCGGCGTTTACGACGCGATTATCAAACTTCACCCCGAAGTCACCACGAAAATCAAAGTCGAAGTCGTTGAAGGTTGACACATGTTGAAAAAATTTTTTGGAGCAATCGGCGGCGGCGGCAGCAAGAAAGATCGCAAGTCGCGGCAGGAAACCGACATCGAACGCGAAATCGCCTCGTTGTACGCAATTCTCGTCGACGTCATGGGTTCGGACAGATTGGTCTTGCAGGCGGGCAAAATGGATGCCTTGCGTTACATGCGCTCGAACGACCCCGCCGAACGCGTCCTTGCCCTGCGCCGCATACTTGAAGAAAATCCTACGCTGTCGCCGCCGCCCAAGCCCTCCGAACTCAAAGATCAAGTCGTCGCGCTGTCCGAACTCATTGCCGACATCATGGCGCGCCGTCAAGTCGAAGACAAAATCGAACGCAAAATCTCCGAAAAGCTCGAAAAGGAACATCAAGACTACGTTAAGGATATTCGTATGCAAGTTTTGCGCGAAGAGAACAACGGCGAATCGGCGCACGACCAAAAGAAACGCGAAGAACTTCAAGCTCTTGAAGACGTGCACTTGACGCAATCGGTTATGGAATTGTTGCGCCCGCAGACGCTTGAAGAAATCGTCGGGCAGGAACGCGCCGTCAAGTCGTTGCGTTCAAAGCTGGCGTCGCCCTATCCGCAACATTTAATCTTGTATGGACCGCCCGGCGTCGGCAAAACCACGGCGGCACGTTTGATATTGGAAGCGGTGCGCGGCACAGAACTCAGTCCCTTCGGTGAAAACGCACCTTTCGTCGAAACGGACGGCACGACTTTGCGTTGGGATCCGCGTGACGTGACAAACCCGTTGCTCGGCTCGGTGCACGACCCGATTTATCAGGGCGCACAACGTCAGCTTGCCGACAGCGGCGTCCCCGAACCCAAGCCGGGTCTCGTAACGGACGCGCACGGCGGCATTTTGTTCATCGACGAAATCGGCGAAATGGACATAATGCTCCAGAACAAGTTGCTGAAAGTTTTGGAGGACAAGCGCGTCTTTTTCGAGTCAAGCTACTACGACCCCGCCGACGAAAAAGTTCCGCCGTATGTGCGAATGTTGTTCGAGAAGGGCGCGCCCGCCGACTTCGTGCTTATCGGCGCGACGACCCGCGAACCGTCCGCGCTCAATCCCGCGTTGCGTTCGCGCTGTGCCGAAATTTACTTCGAGCCTTTGACGCCCGCTCATATCGTCGAGATCGTCAACAACGCCGCGCAGAAACTCAACGTCGAATTGGAAGACGGGCTTGCCGAAACAATCAGCGAATACACGATTGAAGGGCGCAAGGCGATTAATATCCTCGCCGATGCCTACAGTCTTGCACTTGACCGCGCCGAAGAAAAAGTTTTGCACGTCGACCGTCCGCTGAAAATCGAAAAGCGCGACGTCTACGAAGTGGCGCAAGTCAGCCGCCTGTATCAATTCGTCACGCGTAAAGCGTCAAGCAAACCGGCTGTCGGGCACATTTTCGGGCTCGGCGTCAGCGGCTTTATCGGTTCGGTCATCGAGATTGAAGCTGTCGTCTTCGCGGCGGAAAAAGGCAAGGGCACGATTCGTTTCAACGAAACGGCAGGCTCCATGGCAAAGGATTCGGTCTTCAACGCGGCGAGCGTCCTGCGCGGCGTCACGGGCAAAGACATTCACGATTTCGACGTGCACATAAACGTTATCGGCGGCGGCAACATTGACGGCCCAAGCGCGGGCACGGCGATTCTTGCGGCGTTGGTCAGTGCAGTCACGGGCAAGCGCATTCGGCAAGACGTGGCTGTCACGGGCGAAATTTCATTGCAAGGACGCGTTCGACCCGTCGGCGGCGTTTTTGAAAAAGCTTACGGCGCGAAACAGGCGGGCATTAAGACGCTTGTCATCCCGAAAGAAAACGCCAAGGACATCCCGAAAGGACACCTCGGCTTGAAGATATTCGCTGTCGACACGGCGGAAGAAGCCTTCGCAAAAATTTTCGCCGATAAAGTTGAATTCGTCGGCGAGCAAAAAGTTTCGCTTAACAAAGACGAACAGATACAAAAAATTTCCTCAACGACGGTGACGCCGGAGGAGCTGGAAGAGTTAGGAGTGAGGAATTAGGAGTTAGGAGTTGATGACGCGATTTTAACTCCTACCTCCTAACTGCAGTGTAACGGGGCAATGATCACTGCCGAAAATTTCGCTCTCAATCGTGGCGTCGACGACGTTATCAATCAGCCGTTCCGAAATCAAAAAGTAGTCGATACGCCAGCCCGCGTTGGTCGCGCGCGCCTTGCGCAGGTAACTCCACCACGTGTACGCGCCCGTCAAATCGGGATTGCGGCGGCGGAAAATATCGACGAAGCCCGCGTCCAAAAGTTCGGTGAACTTGCCGCGCTCCTCGTCGCTGAAACCCGCGCTGTGATGATTCGACGCCGGATTTTTTAAGTCAATCGGTTGATGCGCGACGTTGAAGTCTCCGCAGACGACGACGGGCTTTTTCTTGTCCAAGCCGCGCAGATAATTGCGGAAGGCATATTCCCAACTCATGCGGCGTTCGAGCCATTCGAGATTGTGCGAATTCGGGACGTAAGCGTTGACGAAAAACATTTCGCCCAGGTCGAGCGTGATAACGCGTCCTTCGCTGTCGAATTCGTCGACGCCGATTCCGCACGTGAAGCCCTTCGGTTCGACGCGCGAAAAAATCGCGGTGCCGGCGTAACCTTTGCGCTCCCCGTGATTCCAAAATTGCTTGTACCCGTCGAGGTCGATTATGGCGTCGGCGGGTTGCATTTTTATTTCCTGCACGGCGAAGATGTCGGCGTCGAGTCGCTTAAAGGCGGGCATGAAGTCTTTCTTCAAGCGGGCGCGCAAGCCGTTGACGTTCCACGATACAAATTTCATGATAAATTCTCCCGTAAAGCAAAATGCCTTGCTTCCGACATACGCTCTTCGGAAACAAGGCATTTTGAGATAAGATGTTAGCAGTTCAATGTATTAGAGCTTTTTCACGTTGGCCGCCTGCGGACCGCGTTCGCCTTCGATGATGTCGAAGGAAACTTCCTGACCTTCGTCAAGGGTTTTGTAGCCGTCGCTTTGGATGGCCGAGAAATGAACGAACACATCGTCGCCCTCTTCGCGAGCGATGAATCCGTAACCTTTTTCCGCACTGAACCACTTTACCTTACCAACTGCCATGTCGTACTACCTCCAATGAATTTATCGCTGTCATGCGCAAGCTGTTTAATTATAACGCCCAAAAATTTTCTGTCAACCAACAAAATTAACACGGTAAGCGAACGTTTGAGCAAGGTCGGGTGGCAAATCATTTGAAACGAATCTGCAGGTTGAGGTCTATAAATTTCAAATCCCCCCCCCCCCCGTGTAAATTGTCGCGAAATTGTGACGACTTACTTTTGGTGTGTCAAGGCGCGTGTTGTTCAAAAGATATGTCTTGAACTCGTCAAGGTCACGCAGAGGATACGCCGCAAGCTCGCCGTTTTTTTGAACGACGATATAGCCGCCGTTAGCCTCGTATTCGCCGTTCCACAGCGTGGCGGGCTTGAGCCCCAACGCAACTGCGCAGAGAAATTTTTTTATATTTATGAAGTAAAAATCTGCGTCGCCGTTTTGCAACGGGTCAAGCTCGCCGAGTTTTTTCGCCAACTTTGTGCAACCGCAAATGCTGTCGCGATAGTAAAGCTTGACTGCCTCGCCCAAAATTTTGTCCATATGCGTTTCAATCTTGCGCAAGTTGACGGCGAAAGTTTTATCGACGACCGAAACGAATTCAAGCCGCCCGACTTCCCGTGCGATTTCTTTCGGGCTTAAGTGTTCGCCGTTGAGTTTGTTCGCAAGCGCGTCGTCAACGTCGGGAAGATTAAATCGGAAATTCGTCGCGCCGGAAGAGTTGAACAACGTCGGCGCACTGCCCAGCTTGGATTTAATCGAATAAAAACGTTTGGCGGCGGAATTCGTGAAGCGGTCGTGAACTTCAAGTTCAATGTCGGCTTTTTTGTCGGCGGGCGATCTGAGTCGTGTCAAACCCAGCGTTCCGATAAATTCTTCCGCGCCGTCAATGGCAAACGCTCCCTTGCCGCGCTTTATGCCGTCCAAAACTTTTTCAGCCATCGTCGCGAACTCAGAGGCTTTAAATCTCCGTATGCGCTTGCCGTTTTGATAACGGTCGACGAATTTTTTCCCGCGCCGAAATTCCAAATGAACGTCAGCAACGTCCTCGCGAAAAACTTTAAGCACGGGCAACCGGTTTTGTTCGCCGTTGACTTCGGCGTTAATGCCGCCGTCGGCAAGAATTTTAAGCAATGTGTAAAATTCGCTCCATTCGCCTTTATTGCCTGTCATGGGGTCAAGCACGCTCCTTATCTCCTGCGCAATCGCCGCGACGACATTAATCGAAACCGTGTTGCCGAACTGTTTGTAATGGCACGTGTCGGACAGCGTAAGCTCAAAGTCGTCGTCAAAGCCCTGAAGTCTTGCCCACTCGCGCGGCGTCAGCTTGCGGACGTTTTCAAGATTAATCGCGCCTTTGATTTTGGTCGTCGGCGTCAAGGAGTGTTCGCGCTCGTCAGTGATTAAATTTCGTTCGCGCCCCATGCCGCCGCAGACCAACGCGCTTGCCACGCCGTCCAAATCTTTAATCTCGTAGCCGAAGCCGTTGCCCGCCGCCTCGTGACGCCGCCTGTGTTCGCGCAACGTCGCAAGGTACACGTCGCTGAGATAATATTTCGCGGGAATCGGCGCGTACTCAAGGATGTCGCGAATCGTGCTGCGTTCGTCGGTCGGTGCGGGGAAGTCGAATCGGTCGGGCGCAATGTCCTTGCGAAAGCAGACGATATAAATCCGCTCGCGATTTTGCGCAAGCCCGAAGTCTTTGCTGTTTAAGACCGCGTGAAAAATTTTGTAGCCGATTTGCTCGAACGCCGCGCAGATGACTTTGAACGTGCGCCCGCCGTCGTGACCTACAAGCCCCTTGACGTTCTCGCAGAAAATGACTTTCGGCTTGTGACGGTCGCAAATCCTCACCACGTCCAGAAACAGCGTGCCGCGACACGTGCCGTAATAGTCGTCGTCGAAACCTGCGCGACGTCCGGCAATGCTGAAGGCTTGACATGGAAAACCCGCAAGGCAGATGTCGAACGCGGGCACGGTGTCGGCGTCAATCTGCGTGATGTCGCCTGCAATCGGCGGGCTGTTCGGGAAGTTGGCTTCGTAAGTGGCGCGGGCGTATTTGTCAATCTCGCTGACGAAAACGGTTCTGGCGTCGTCCCCGAAGGCGCGTTCAAAGCCCAAACGAATGCCGCCGATTCCCGCGAACAAGTCAATCATTTTGTACACGTCATCATCTCCGATTTGCGACGGGCGACGGTCTCCGCGACGATTCGGACGCACTCGTCGACGTTGCGTTTGATGTCCCGCCCGAAGAAACGTAAAACAATCCAACCTTCCGCCGAGAGTCGTTCGTTGACTTCGCGGTCGCGTGCCATGTTGCGTTCAATTTTCGGTATCCAAAAATCTTGTCGGCTTTTGAAATCGTGCTTGCGATTTTCCCAGTCGTAGCCGTGCCAAAATTCCGAGTCGCAAAAGACGGCAATCTTGAGCCGCTTGAAAACCACGTCGGGGCAACCGAAGACTTCGCGGACATTTTTGCGATAACGCAAGCCAGCGTGCCACAGCGCGCGTCGCAATTTCAATTCAATCTGCGAATCCTTGCTGCGGACGTGTTGCATGTTCTTGCGCCGTTGAGCGGGTGTCAGTCTGTCCAAGTGAATCAGCTCCTTTGCCGCGCAATTTTACCGGACGCGCGAATCAAAGTCCGGCGATTTTTTTTGCGGCGACTTAGTTGCCCGCGCAACAACACGCAAAATTCCCCAATGATATAATCAGCAAAATTTATCGGAGGAGGCGAAAAGGCAATGCGCAGTACGTAATGCGTAATGCGCAATTAAAAGACGATGCGAAAAATTTTTTTAGTTGTCCTGCTTGTCGGCTTCATTGCCTACGCGGGCTTCAATCTCGCCGAGAGCGTCACGCCCTACGTCAGCATTGCCGAGGCGCGCGCAAGCTCCGGCGGCGTGCAAGTCAAAGGTCTGCTCGATAAAAATTTTGCCCCGCGACAGGACGGCAACGAGTTCACATTCAGCCTGCAAGACGAGACGACCGGCGAAGTCATGCGCGTTGCCTTCGACGGCGTTAAGCCCGACCAATTCGACGACGCTTATCACATCGTCGCTGTCGGCAAATACGCGGCGGCGGACGAAACTTTTCACGCGAAAAAACTTTTAATCAAGTGTCCGTCCAAATACGAAGGGCAGAAACCGAGGTGAGGGCTTGACGGGAAATTTACTTTTGGGCGGCGGATTGACTGCGGCACTTGCGGCAATGATTGTCTGCTTCGCGCAAAAAATCCCGTCGTCGCGGTTCGTTAAAATCTGCGCGGGCGCGTCGACAGGATTAATCGCGGCGGCAAGCCTGCTCCTGTGGATTTTGATCTTTGAAAACGATTTCAGCGTCGAATACGTCGCAAGCTATTCGTCGACGACGCTCCCGACGCTTTACAAAATTTCGGCGTTCTGGGCGGGGCAACAAGGCTCGTTCCTGCTGTGGCTTTTGATTCACGCGGCGGCGGGCGCAGTAATGACCTTCCGTCGAACGAACGCGGCGGCATTGGGAATTTTCTTCCTGTTGCAAAGCGTATTGGTCTTGCTCGTGCTCGCGAAGTCGCCGTTCGCCGAACACCCCGCGCAGGTCTTCGAAGGCGTCGGGCTCAATCCCCTGTTGCAAGATTTCTGGATGGCGATTCACCCGCCGATAATCTTCGTCGGTTACGCGTTGCTTGCGGTGCCGTTCGCGTTGAGTATCGGAGCATTGTTGACGGAACCAGCGTCGCGCAGTTGGCTTGAAGACGCTCGCAAGTGGACGCTGGCGGCGTGGAGTTTCCTCGGCGCGGGAATTTTTATCGGCGGCTACTGGGCTTACAAAGTTCTCGGTTGGGGCGGCTATTGGGGCTGGGATCCCGTCGAAAATTCGTCGCTGGTGCCGTGGCTGTTGGCGGGCGTCCTGTTGCACCTAATCAACCTTGCCCGTAAGAAAAACGCCGTGTTGTCGGTGGCGCACGTGGCGGCGACGTTCACCTATGCGCTCGTGCTTTACGGGACGTTCTTGACGCGGTCGGGCGTGTTGGGCGACTTTTCGGTACACTCGTTCGCCGGCTCGAATGTCGGCGTATCAATCGCGCTCGCCAACGCGCTCGTGTTAATCGGCGGGCTCGCGATAATCTTCGTCAAAGCCAAGTCACTGCCGCAAGGAAAAATGTACGACACACACGGCGAATCGGCGTTCGCGGTATTGCTCGGCTGTCTGTTGCTGATATTCGTCGCGGCAATCGTCTGGATTGGAATGTCCATGCCGCTTTTGAGTCAACTCGTCGGAGAGGCGGCGGCGGTCGATTCGGATTTCTACGTCAAGAGCACCGCGCCCCTTGCGGCGGCGTTGGCGGCGTTGATGATTTACGCGTTCGCGAAATTCGGGCGGGCGTTGAGCATCGGCGGCAAAGTCGCGCATGTCGGCTTCCTTATGATGTTGGCGGCGATTGTCGTGTCCGCGCAGGGCGAAACCGTCACGCAGGAACTTCAACCGCGCACGCCGGTTTCAATCGCGGGTCACGAGGTCGTTTACGAAGGGCAAGTCTTTTACGAATCGGAACGGCGAAAATTCTACGTGTACACCGTCGACGGCGAAATCGTTCGGGCTCTGACGAAACTGCGCGGCAACGGCGAAGACGCGGCTCGCGAACCGGCGATATTAAAAAATTTTTCGGGCGACGTGTACATTGCTCCGCACGCGCCGCAAATCGAAACGATTCAAGAATTGCTGTTGACGCGCGGCGTGTTTGCAATGGACGGCGAATTGGGTTACGTGTTCGAGGACGCGCAGATTGATCGCGACGACGACGGCAACCCGATTCAAGCGGCGGCGGCAATCACGATAACCGACGGAGAAAGCTCCGAAGTGATTCACCCGCTGATTGTCGTCACGCCCGACGGCGGCTCGTCGCAGGCAATGGAAGTCTTCAACGGTCAGCGGCGCGTTCGATTGACGGGCATATCGGGCGACCTGCAAAAGGCACGGCTTGAAATCTTGCCGACGCTGGACAAACTCTCCGCCATGCCGATAACCGCGACCGTCACGACCAAGCCGTTCATTTGGCTACTGTGGTTGAGCGTCGCGCTGATTTGTTTCGGAACGTTATTTGCGATAAAAAAATAATTTTCACGGAAGGAGGTAACGAGATGTGCATTAAAGATTTGCTTGAGAAACACACGCTGAAATTTTTGGCGGGCGGCTTCGTTGTCGGAGTGTTGGCTGTCGGAATCGGCATGGGCGCACTGCACGCCAGCGGCACGAAATTTTTCTGCGGTCAATGCCACTCCATGCAACACGAATCAAAAACTTTCGCGGTGTCAAGCCACAGAGAACTTGATTGCGTCGAATGCCACTTGCCGCACGACAACACCGCGCATTACTTAATCGAAAAGGGACGCACGGGCATGGTCGACATGTATCATGAAATCATGCGCGACTACCCCGAACGAATCAAGCTCGACGCCGACGCCCGCAAGATGGTCAGCGAAAATTGTCTGCGCTGTCACGAGTCAACGATGTCTTACGTAAACAGCACGCCCGGCGACTCGCAAGACAACTGCCTGAAATGCCACAGCAGAATCGCGCACGGCTCGAATCACTTGGAAGGGGGTATTAAAGTTGAGTAAGTTGCAAAAATGTCTCGCGGGCGCACTGGTCTTGTGCGTACTGTTTTTCGGCTTGATATTCACCAGAGTCATTGCCAAACCCGCGACTAAATTTGAATTGGCGAAAATTCCCGAAGACCAACGATTGACGCGCATGGCTTACGCCGAGGCGTATCCTTTGCAATTCAATTCCTACAAGATGACTATGGACAAATCGCCCAGCCCGACGGGCTTCGGCGGCGCGGACGCCTATTCGCACTTAACCGAACAGCCCGAACAGATTGAGCTGTTCAAGGGCTACAAGTTCTCAATCCAATACGACGACGATCGCGGGCATTGGTACGCCGGCGAAGATATTCTGAACTCGAAACGCCGCCCCGGTCAGCTCGGCTCGTGCATAGTCTGCAAAGGCTCCTACATGTATGACGTTTACTTTAAGGAGAGCGGTTGGGAATTTGCGTCCAAGCCCTTCGACGAAGTTGTCGCGCCGATTAAGGACGACGAATGGTTCGGCTGTTCAAGCTGCCACGACCCCGAAACCATGCAGTTGCGCATTTACAATCAGGGTTTCGTCGAATCGATGGCGGAACTCGGTATCGACGTAAGCAAGGCGTCTCATAACGAAATGCGCGCCTACGTCTGCGGTCAGTGTCACAACGAATATTACTTCAAGAAAAAGGAAGACGGACGCGTTCATATGCCGTTCGCCAACGGTCTCGGTCCCGAAGAAGAATTCAAATATTATCACGACGGACACGATCCGAAATTCGACGCCGATTGGATTCACCCCGACAGCGGCGCGCCGATGTTGAAAGTTCAGCACCCCGACTTTGAATGCTGGACGGACAGCGTGCACGCGCTCAACGGCGTCACCTGCGTCGATTGCCATATGCCTTACATGCGCCAAGATGGGCAGAAATATACTTCGCACTGGATGACGCACCCGCTTAAGCATTACGACACGGGCTGCGCGAAATGCCACGACGAATCGTATGAAACGATGTTGCACCGCGTGCAGACGATTAACGACAACACGTTTAAGATTCAGCGCATTGCAGGACAGACGACGGCTCGCGCGCACAAAGTCATTAAGGCGGCGAAACTCGCGGGCGCAACCGACGAACAGCTCGCCGAAGCGCGTCAGCTCGTCCGTGAGGCGCAGTGGTATTGGGATTGGGTCTCTGCCGAAAGCTCGATGGGTTTCCACAATCCCGACAAGATGTTGAAGTCTCTCGGCTTGTCGATTGACGCAGCGCACAAAGCAATAGAATCGGCAACGGCGGCAGTCAAGGGCGGCCGGCTCGCGATTGAGCCTCTGCCGACGGAACCTTTCACGGATACGAAGTTTGCCGACGCGATTACGCCGGGCACTCCCGCGCAACCTGCACCGGCTCCCGCGCAATAAATTTCAATCAGACAAAAAAATTTTCCCCGTCAAACGGCGGGGATTTTTTTGCGCGGCAAATTATCACGCGGAATTTAATCTTAACGCAAATTACGCCTCATCATACGAAAAAATTTCCTCATCACATGGTGACTTTGAGTTTATCGGGACGTTCTAATGCGCGTTGCGTTTCAGCTTTGATACTTGAGTTTGAGCGCGGCGGCGACGAATTCGCGGAAGAGCGGGTGCGGACGATTCGGGCGCGACTTCAATTCGGGGTGGAACTGACAGCCCACGAACCACGGATGAATTTCCTTGCGCAGTTCGATAATTTCAACCAAGCTGTCGTCGGGGAGCACGCCCGCGATAATCATGCCGTGCGCGTCGAAGATTTCGCGGAACTTGTTATTGAATTCAAAGCGGTGGCGGTGACGTTCGCTGATTTGTTCGACGCCGTAAGCTACCGCCGTGTGCGTGTCGGGCAAGACTTTGCAGGGATACGCGCCGAGTCGCATTGTCCCTCCCTTTTCCGTCACGTTGAGCTGAGAATCCATAAGCGCGATAACGGGGCTGTCGGTGTCGGGATTGAACTCCGTCGAATTGGCGTCGGCGAAGTTGCAGACGTTGCGAGCGAATTCAATCGCCGCGCACTGCATACCGAGGCACAAGCCCAGGAACGGGATTTTATTTTCGCGGGCAAAAGTTATCGCCTTAATCTTGCCTTCGACGCCGCGATCTCCGAAGCCGCCGGGAACCAAAATCCCGCGACAGCCGCTGAAAGTTTCTTCCAAGTCAACGTCGGGGCATTCGATTTTCTCCGCGTTGACGAAATTAATTTTGACCTTTGTCGAGTGTTCGACGCCCGCGTGGTGCAAAGCCTCAACAACCGAAATGTACGCGTCGGGCAGTTCGACGTATTTGCCGACCAGCGCGATTTTGACCGAGCGTTCGGGGTGCTGAATCTTGTAAACCATGCGCCGCCACTCGTCGAGCTTTGGCGGGGCTTGCGGCAAGTTCAGCTTGTTGAGGACGATTTTGTCGAGCCCTTCGTTTTCCATAATCAGCGGCACTTCGTAAATCGTCGACGCCGTGCGGTTTTCGATAACGGCGTTTTCGTCCACGTCGCAGAACAGAGCTATCTTGCGCTTGAGTTCGCGGGTTATCGGATAATCGGTGCGGCAAACCAAAATGTCGGGCTGAATGCCGATTGCGCGCAGTTCCTTGACGCTGTGTTGAGTGGGTTTGGTTTTGAGTTCGCCCGCCGCGCCGATATACGGCAAAAGCGTCACGTGAATGTAAAGGGCGTCGCACTTGCCGACTTCCTTTTTGACTTGACGAATCGCCTCCAGGAAGGGAAGGCTTTCGATGTCGCCGACGGTGCCGCCCACTTCGGTTATGACGACGTCAGCTTTATCCGCCTCCGCCACGGCATAGACGCGAGCTTTAATCTCGTTGGTGACGTGCGGAATGACTTGCACCGTCGAGCCGAGGTAGTCGCCCTTGCGCTCTTTGGACAAAACAGACCAATAAACTTTGCCCGTGGTGGTGTTTGATTGCTTGCTTAGATTGATGTCGATGAATCGTTCGTAGTGTCCCAAGTCTAGGTCGGTCTCCGCGCCGTCGTCGGTCACGAAAACTTCGCCGTGCTGATACGGGCTCATTGTGCCGGGGTCTATGTTGATGTAGGGGTCGAACTTTTGAATCGTAACTTTCAAGCCGCGACTTTTTAAAAGTCTGCCGAGCGATGCTGCCGTGATTCCTTTGCCGAGCGACGAAACTACTCCGCCGGTCACAAAAATATATTTAGCCATGATTGTCCTCCGAAGTTCAGTTAGGAGTTAGGATGTAGGAGTTAGGAGTTGTATACGCGCTTTTAACTCCTATCTCCTAACTCCTACCTTCTAACTATTTAACGGGTGTCTTTGTTGTAGTCGAACGCGAACGCTTTGTTTCGGGCGGATACCAATCGGTCAAGCCCCAAAGCCCGTCGCCGATATGCTGAAAGCGGCTGTCCATGTTAATCATCGTGTAGATTTCGGAAATGGCGGCCGCCTCGTTTTGAACGATTTTGCCTTGAATGGAAATGATTTCGCGAATCAAATCCTTGAAGTGCATGGGATGTTCCTTGCCCGCGCGGCTCAAAAGTTTGTAGGCGATGTCGACTTCGCTGCGTTCGGCAAGGGGTTTGTTTTCTTCCTCGTCGAAGTCGTTTGCGGCGGCAGCGTTCGGGATTTGTTCGGTGCCGTTCTCTTCAGGTGTCATTAATGAATCACTCCATTGAATAAAATTTTAAAGCTTGCCGCCCAAGTTCTCCAGCGAATCGATAATGCAGGCGCAACCGGGTTTGACGTGTTGCACGACGAAACGCATTTTGTCTTCGGGCAAGCCGACGCAACCGCCCGTCCAAGGGTAATTCAAGCCGAAGCAGTGCATGAACAGCGCGGCACCTTTGCCGGGCGTGCATTCGGCGTTGTAGCCCATGTTCAGCGCGTAAAGGTAGTGCGGGTTGTAGTCAATCAGATGTTCGCTGTTGCCCTTGTCGAAATTGGCGGGAGCCTCTATGTCGTCGACGAACCGGTTGTATTTGTAATTCCAGTCGCATGACCAGTAATGGTGTTCGTTGACTTGCACGTAATCTAAGGCGCAACCCGGATCGGGCGCGATGCCGAACGCGTAATCAAAATAAAACGTGCCGACGGGTGTTTTAACATCGCCCTCTTTGGTTTTGCCGAGACCGTTCCTGCCGATAAAGCCGGGCGTCGTCATAATCATTTCCCAATTGCCGTCGACGTTGCGTTCGTGCATGGAAATCCAAGCTGTCGTGCCTTGAATGCCCGCGACGATAACCATTTGATCCGCAGGTCTGTTTACGTTCGAGGACGAATTGTCGCCCAAGGCTATCCGCTTTCCCAGAGCCAGAAGAGATTGAGCGTAGTCGTTCACGTCCGGACTCCGAGCAATCGGAAGATTTTTAACCCACTGCGGCGAAGGCGTCGCTGCCAATGCCGTCTGACAAAGCATAATCATCACCGCCGCAATCGTTAAAAAAAATTTTCACATGTCGCGCCTCCAAACGAATTAAAGCTTGCCGCCCAAGTTCGCCAGCGAATCGATAATGCAGGCGCAACCGGGTCTGACGTGTTGCACGACGAAACGCATTTTGTCTTCGGGAATCGCAACGCTGCCGCCCGTCCAAGGATTGACGGCATTTAAACAGCGCATGAACAGCGCGAAGCCTTTGCCGGGCGTGCAAGCCGCGTTGTAGTCAAAACTCAAGGCGTAAGTGTATTCGGGTGCGCAGTCAATCAAGTGTTCGCTGACGTTCTTGTCGAAGTTGGCGGGAGCCTCGCGCACGTCGACGAACTGATTGTATTTGTAATTCTTGTCGCCCGACCAGTAATGGTGTTCGTTGACTTGCGTGTAGGGAATCGCGCAGCCGGGGTCTGACGCAATTCCGAACGCGTAATTAAAATGAAACGTGCCGACGGGAGTCTTCTTGTCGTCTTCGCGGACTTTGCCGAGACCGTTCTTGCCGATAAAGCCGGGCGTCGTCATAATCTGTTCCCAATCGCCGTTGACGTTGCGTTCGTGCATGGAAATCCAAGCAGTCGCGCCTTGAATGCCCGCGACAACTACCATCTGTTCCGAATTGCGGGCGGCGGGCAAGTTTTTGACCCACTGCGGCGAAGGCGTCGCTGCCAATGCCGTCTGACAAAGCATAATCATTACCGCCGCAACCGTTAAGAAAACTTTTCGCATGAATCGTACCTCCTTACATGTGTTCGGGCGCGGAGACGCCGAGCAAGCCGAGCGCGTGACTTATCGTGTGACGCGTGACTTTCAGCAGAGCAAGCCGCGCTTTAGCCAAATCCTCTTCGACGCCCAAAATTCTGCAGTCGCGATAAAATGCGCTGAACGTCGTCGCCAAATCGTAAACGTAACGGGCAATGCGTTGGGGCGCGTATTCGGTCGCCGCCCGTTCGATTTCGTCGGGGTACTCGAAGATTTTGTTAATCAAGTCAATTTCCGCCGCCGAATTCATCAACGCGAAATGAACTTTGCCTTCAAGCTTCAAGCCCGCCTCCGCCGCCTGACGGAAGATTGAACAAATCCTTGCGTGCGCGTATTGCACGTAGTAAACGGGATTGTCCGCGCTCTGCGACTTCGCCAAATCCAAATCGAAATCAAGCTGGCTGTCCGTCGAACGCATGAGGAAAAAGTAACGCGCCGCGTCCGTGCCGACTTCCTCCATGAGTTCGCGCAGGGGAATCGCCGTGCCCGCCCGCTTGGACATTTTGACCGCCTCGCCGCCGCGATACAGAGAAACCATTTGCAGGAAGATAATCTTCAACCTTTCGGCGTCGAAGCCGAGCATTTGCATTGCCGCCTTGACGCGCGCAACGTAGCCGTGGTGATCTGCGCCCCAAAGATTAATCAGCTTGCTGAAGCCGCGCTCGAATTTGTTTTTATGATAGGCGATGTCGGCGGCAAGATACGTGGGCTCACCGTTCTCGCGAATAACCACGCGGTCTTTGTCGTCGCCGAATTTTGAACTGGCAAGCCAAAGCGCGCCGTCCTGTTCGTAGATGTTGCCGCTTTCCTTGAGGGTGTCAATCGCCGCGTTAATCTTGTCGGGGTGCAAAGTTCTTTCGCTGAACCACACGTCGAACGTCACGCGAAATTTTTTCAAGTCGGCTTTGAGTTCGCGCAGCTTGTCTTCGTAAGCAAGCTCGCCCAAAATTTTCAAGCGTTCGTCTTCGGATAAGGCAAGGTACTTGTCGCCGTCGCGTTCGATAATCCGCTTGGTCGTGTCGATTATATCTTCGCCGAGGTAGCCGTCTTCGGGGAAGTCGACGGGCTGACCCAACAGCTCCAGGTAGCGCGCGTTGACGGACTTCGTAAGGTTGTCCATTTGATTGCCGGCGTCGTTGATGTAATATTCGCTCTCGACGTTGTAGCCCGCCGCCCGCATGATGTTGACGATTGCCGAGCCCGCCGCCGCGCCGCGTCCGTGACCGACGTGCAACAGCCCCGTGGGATTCGCGCTGACGTATTCGATTTGAATCGTGACGTTGTTTTTGCAGGGCGCGTGCCCGAAGTCGTCGCCCGCCTCGTAAATTTCCTTGAGCTCGCGATAAATCACGTCGTGCTTTAGGAAAAAGTTCATGAAGCCCGCGCCCGCGATTTGAATTTCGTCGAACATGTCTTTGCCGTCGTTGGCAAGCAGGTGCGCCAAGTCAGCCGCCATGATACGCGCGCGAATTTCCTCGGCGATTTTGCGCGGCGACGTGTGAAAAATTTTCGTGGTCTGCATTGCGAAGTTGGTCGCGTAATCGCCGAACTCTTTTTTCGGCGGAACTTGAATCGCGACTTCGGGCAAGTCCTCCGAAAATTTGAGCGTGCCCTCCGTCATTGCCGCCACGGTTGCCGCTTTGATTGCCGCCGCGATTTTGTCTTTGGTCTGCAATTTTGTCCCTCCCGTGAAAAATTTTAGTGTCGTCGGATTAAGTTTTGCGCCGTCCGTCGGCAAGGGATTCCGCCATGACTTCGCGGAGCAGTTGCTTATCTTTGTCGGTCAAGTTGTTTATGACGTGCTTTGCGTAGTCGTTGTCCCGTTGGGTGCGCTGCTCGCCGGGCAAT
Source organism: uncultured Selenomonadales bacterium (assembly GCA_947304355.1). Lineage (GTDB taxonomy): Bacteria > Bacillota > Negativicutes > Selenomonadales > Selenomonadaceae > Quinella. The sequence goes on along the minus strand of CAMZAX010000002.1, from coordinate 10,723 downwards.
TTGAAAAGTCGTCGCGGCAATATCAGCATGAAAATCAAGCCCAGATAAAATGTCGGCGTCGAACAATATTTGGGCACGAAAAATTTTTTGTATTCCTTGACGACGTTCATGAAATCCCGAATCTTTCCGCCAAACAACAAAGCCATTCACCTCCTGCCGAAAATTTATGATAATATTCGTCGACGGGCAACTTATTCCTGCGCGGCATTGACACTGAAAAATAAATGTGATTTAATCGCAACGAGCGGGTGTGGCGGAATTGGCAGACGCGCCGGACTTAGGATCCGTTGCCTTCGGGCGTGAGGGTTCGACCCCCTCCATCCGCACCAGAACTGCAATTCGTAATTCGTAATGCGCAATGCGTAATTAAACCGCGAATCATTTGCGCATTACGCATTTCGCATTAATAATTGCTTTTTCGGGAGGGACGGTTTCGATGAAAATTTTTTTGTTGATTCTGGCGGCGTATCTTGTCGGCTCCATACCAATGGGGCTGATTTTCGGCAAACTGATTTGGAAAAAAGATCTGCGGCGATTCGGCTCGCGAAACATCGGCGCGACCAATGCTTGGCGAGTTATCGGCAAACAGGCAGGTCTTTTAATTTTTATTATGGACTTCATTAAGGGGCAAATCGGCGCGTTGCTCGGCGGGCTGATTATCGGGACGCCGGCGGCAATGGTCTTGGGCGGCTTCTTCGCGATAGTCGGTCACGTGTTCCCGCTGTTCTTGGGCTTCAAGGGCGGCAAAGGCGTCGCGACGGGTGTCGGCGTCTTGGCGACACTAATGCCGAAAATCACGGCGATTGTCGTTTTCGTGTGGCTCGCGCTCGTTTTGCTTACGCGTTACGTCTCCGTCGCGTCAATCGTGGCGGCTGTCCTTGCGCCGATTCTCGCGGCATGTTTCAAAGTACCCGACGAATTTTTTGCCTTCGCGCTGGCGACGGCTGTCGTTATCGTCTGGCGGCACAAAGACAATCTGACTCGGCTCAAAGCCGGACGCGAAAACAGATTCTGAACGGCTCTGCACTAAAATCTTAAGGCGGTGAATTTTTTGGCGCGGAAAATAATTTTGCTCCTCGCGCTGATTTTTTTTGCAACGGCGAACGTTGAGGCGGCTCCGCCCGATAATGGAATGCCCTTCGACCCGCTGGCGACGACGGCAACCGAAACCGATTCGGGCGCGCTCACGCTTGTCGTCATGAAGGACACCAACGAACTTTGCTTTATCGTGGCGGACAACAAGGCGCGGGCGTTGGGCATGGTGCCCTACACGAGCCGCATTTACGATTTCTATCTGCGCAAGGATTCAAGCGGCGGCTATTCGCCGTTTATCTTCATGATGGTTTTGCCGATGGAAACGCGCGGACAAATCGACGACGACCTTGGCGAGTGGCAAGAAAATTTTCATCTGTTGCCGGTCTACGCGCTGTTCGATGTCAAAAGCGGCGGGCAAGTAGTTTGCGAAAAGCCGTTCTATTCGGCGCGCGGGCTCAACCCGTCGCACTACCAAGGCACGATTCGCAACCCGAATCACGAGCGGCTGATTGAAATTTTCTTGACGCACATGCCGCGCCTGCACCGCCTGATTCGCGACCAACATATCTCCTTGCCGTAAAAAATTTATCCCCGACGTAGCGACCGGGGAATTTTTTTTGCACAAAATCTGCGCGGGCGTGCAAGCCTGAAATATTTATGGTACAATCTGCGGAGAAAATTTTTACTCGGCGGGAGGTGCGCACTTTGGACGACATACTCAACTACCTGATAGTGATTTTGATGACGACGGGAGTGATTTTCGGCGGCAAAGCGTTTTGGGATTGGAAAAAAAATCGGACGCCGCGACTCGACTTGACGGAACTGGAAGCCGAACGAGCTCAGTACTTGCAAGAAAACTTCGACAAGGCGACTGCGGATTACAATTTCTTGGAGGAGGCGCGTGTAAATATTTCAGACCGCGAACTCGCGGCGCAACTGCGACGACTGCAACGGACGGCGAAAAATCTTTTGAATCATCTCGAAAAAAATCCCGAACGTATCGCGCTGGCGTACAAGTTCATCGACTACTATCAAGACCGCGCCGTCAAAATCGTCAAGCAGTATCAAGAGCTTGAAGATACAGAGCTGTCGACGGACAAAGTTCAAGACTTGAAAGCGCGCATGAAACAAATGCTCGCCGCGCTCGACGCAGCCTATCAAGATCAGTTTGAACACATCTTAAACGACCAAATCATTTCCGCCGACGCCGAATTGAAAGTCATGGAGCAACAGCTCAACGCCGAAGGCATTCAAACCAAGACGATTGACGTGGGCGCGGTTGACGAATACGGCAACGTGCGAATCGATACCGACCTGCTCGACCGCCCGATTGAATCGGAGCCGCCACGGAAATTTTTCCCGCAAGGTATGCAACGGCGACGACGCGGCGAAGTGGATGCCCGCCCGATTGACGACTTGTCGCTCTTCCCGGAAGAAGACCGCCCGCAAATCGTTCAGACCAAGCTGATTCAATCCGCGCTGGCTATCTTCCTCGGCTCGTTCGGCGCGCACAAATTTTATCAGGGCAAAACTCTTCAGGGCGTGATTTACTTCCTGCTTAGCTGGACGCTGTTGCCCGGACTTATCGGCACGCTCGAAGGGATTCGTTATCTGTTCATGCCCGTCGAAGATTTTTACGATCAATACATAAGGGACAAGGGAAAAGGGAAAAGGGACAAGAGAAATCGTCGTTAATCCCCCGACTTGAAAGGAGCTTATTACAATGGCAGACATAAACCTTGCTGACTTGATGGCTAAAAAGAAAGCGACCGCCTCGGAGCCCGAAAAGGACGACAAGCCCGTCGAACCCGAAAAGGAAATCGCGAAAGTCACTCAACAAATCGAAACGCTTTCGCCCGAAGAACTCGCCAAAGTCAATTCAATCAAAGACAACATCGACCTCATGGACTCAAGCACGCCGCTGAGTTTCGGTGCGCCCGCGCAGAAGGAAATCGCGCAATTCTCGGACAGCATCCTTTCCAAAGTTCGCAGCAAAGACGCGGGCGAAGTCGGCGTGTTGCTCAATGAACTCGTCGGCAAAGTCAAGGGTTTTGACGTCACAAAAAAAAGCGGCAGTTTCCTCAGTAACATTCCGATTATCGGCAAGCTCGCCAACAAAGCCGAAGACGTCATGAACAGCTACGACAAATTGTCCGTGCAAGTCGACAAGATTCAAGCCGGTCTCGAAAACTCCAAAGTCAAGATGATGGAGGATGTCGTCATGTTCGACACGCTCTATCAGAAAAATCTTGAGTACTTCAAGCAGTTGCAACTGTACATTCGCGCCGGCGAGGAAAAGCTTGACGAAATCCGCAACGTCACTTTGCCCAAGCTCCGCAGTCAAGCCACGGCTTCGGGCGACCCCATGGCCGTTCAGGTTGTCAACGACTTTGAACAGAGCGTCGACCGCTTCGAGAAAAAAATTCACGACCTCAAGCTCAGCAAGACGTTGGCGATTCAAACCGCGCCGCAAATCCGTCTGATTCAAAACAACGACCGCGTTTTAATCGACCGCGTGCAATCCGCCATTTATCACACGATACCGCTGTGGAAAAATCAAATGGTTATCGCGCTCGGTCTCACGCGCCAAAAGGAAACGATTGAACTGCAACGCATGGTAAGCGACGCCACAAACGACTTGCTCCGCCGCAACGCCGAAATGCTCAAACAAAATTCAATCGACACGGCAAAGGCGAACGAACGCGGCATCGTCGACATCGACACCGTCAAAAAAGTCAACGAAGACTTGATTGCCACGATTCAAGAGACGTTGCGCATACAGGCGGAAGGTCGTCAAAAACGTCAAGCCGCCGAAAAAGAACTCGTCGCGATTGAAGGACGCCTGAAGGATACGCTCCTGCAAAACGCGACACGAGCTTAAGGGGTTTTTTCTATGCGAGAGGCAGTTGGCATACCGGCAGGGCTGTTGTCTTACGCTTTATCTGCCGTAGTGTTGCTGGTTATGTTTCAATTCATTTTGCCGAACCCGCGCGAGTGGTCGTACTTCATCACGATAGCGACGGCGATTATCGCGTTCAAGGTGTCCTGCGCGGCAGCGATAAATTTTTCGACGGAGACAGGCGTTAAAATCGTCGCGCTGATGTTGGCGGTGTTTTGGTTAATATCGTTGGGCGTGGACGTGTTCGACATTGCCGCGCAGGTAATCGACACGCTAAGCGCAAGCAAAGACTCGGCACAGAGTTTGGCGGGTTTTAAAGACTTGGCGGAGACCGTGTGGAATTCCACGGCGTGCGCCGTCGTAACCGTGATTTTGGCGATAGGGAAGCTGACCAAATGAAAAAGGATCGCGCATTTGTTCAGGGGCGAATCACGCGACTCGTCATGGTTTTGCTTGGGCTTATGGGCGTCGTTGTCTTCCGTTACGGCTGGTTGCAACTCGTTCAAGGCAGTGAGCTTGCCGAAAGGATGCGTTGGCAAGTCGGGCACGATTATTCCGTCCAATCGCCGCGCGGCGCAATCGTCGACAGGAACGGACGCGAACTCGCCGTGAGCACCATGACGAAATCGCTGTTCGTCGACCCCAATCACGTCGAAAATCCCGCGCAATTGGCGAAGGACTTGGCTCCGCTCGTCGGCAAGACCGAACAAGAAATCTTGGAAGACATTGCAGTCGGCGGCGGCTTCTCCTGGGTTAAGCGGCGGCTTGAGCAATCGGAATACGAGGCGATTCGCGTGCTTATTCGCGAAAAAGGTTACGCCGTTTGCTTGGGCTTCCGCGACGAGGCAAAACGTTACTACCCCAACGACGTGCTTGCCGCCAATGTTTTGGGTTTCGTTGGCACCGACGACAAGGGGCTTGATGGCATTGAACAGGCTTTGGACAGATACATCAAGGGCGAAGTCACCGAGTCGTTTATCTACGCCGACACGCAGGACAGACCGATTCTTGAGTCGATTTTTTCGCAACACGGCTACCAGGGCGACAAGTGCAAGACGATTCAGCTGACGATTGACAGCGCGATTCAATTTATCGTCGAACAGGAACTTGACCGCGCAATGGCGGAGAACAGCCCGCTTGCGATAACCTGCGTGGCAATGGATCCGCGCACCGGCGAAATCTTGGCAATGGCGAATCGTCCGACGTACAATCCCAATCGCTTTTGGGACTACGACCCCGAAGTCTGGAAAAATCGCGCCGTGTCTTACATCTACGAGCCCGGCTCCACGTTCAAGGCGGTTGTCGCGGGCGCGTTGTTGCAGGAAGGTATCGTCGCGCCCAATCAGCCCTTCAACGACCCCGGTTACGTCACCTTTTCCGGCAAGAAGATTCAAAACTGGAACGGCGCAAGTTTCGGTTACGTGACGTTCGCCGACGTGGTCAAGCAATCGCTGAACACCGGCTTCGCGATTTTTGGCTACGAGCTTGGCGCGGAAAGGCTCATCAAATACGCGCGGCTTTTCGGCTTCGGCGAGCCGACGGGCATTGAACTTCCGGGCGAAGAGTACGGCATTTTGTATTCGCCTGACGAAATGGTTGACTCCGACATTGCGACGATGGCTATCGGGCAGAGCATTGCCGTCACGCCGCTGCAACTCATTACGGCTTTCTGCGCCATTGCCAACGACGGTATCTTACTTAAGCCGCATATCGTCAAGTCGATTAAAAATGCGAACGGCACGACGTATTCCGAAACGCACGTTGAAGAAGTTCGCCGCACGATTGACAGCGCGACGGACAAAACTTTGGTCGGCTTGCTTGAACAGGTCGTATCGACGGGCGGCGGGCGCAAGGCGACTGTTCGCGGCTACAGGATAGCGGGCAAGACCGGCACCGCGCAGAAAGTCAACGAAGACGGCTCCGGCTACACCGAAGGCAGATATATCGCGTCGTTTTGCGGCTTCGCGCCCGTCGAGAGCCCGCAGATTGCGTTGCTTATCGTGATTGACGACCCTTACGGCAGCTTCTACGGCGGACAGATTGCCGCGCCCGTTGCCAGCCGAATTTTTGCGCAAGTGTTCCGCTACCAGAGGATTGAGCCGAGCGACGCGCCGCTTGGCATTGACGCCGAAGAACTTGACGAGGACGTTGGCGAGGGTGACGCTTCGATTCAAGGCTTGCCGCAACGTGAGACGCCTAAGGAAGTCACGCCTGCCGCACCCGCCCCCGAAGTTCATCAAGAACAGCTTGCAACCGACGCGGCGCGCGTCCCGAATTTCTACGGCAAGAGCATCCGCGAATCTGCGCGGCTTGCCAACGAGGCGGGCGTAAACTTCGCGGCGGAAGGTTCGGGCTTCGCGGTCAGTCAAAGTATCGGCGCGGGCGCAATCGTCGACAAAGGCACCACCGTCAAAGTCACGTTCAGTCCTTAAGGGGTTTTACTCATGAAAAAATTTTTCGCGGCGTTGACGGCTCTCGCGCTGATTAACGTCGGCACCTGCGCGGCGGAAACGATTCACGCATTCGGGCGCGGCAACACCGAACGTGCGGCGATTCATGACGCAATGCGATTGGCGATTGAACAGAAATTCGGCGCGACCGTCCGTTCAAAGACACGCGTGCGAAATTCCATGCTCGTTGCCGACGAAAACGCCGTGGACAGCGCGGGGCTCGTGCAAAGTTGGCAAGTCCTTTCAAGCCGCGTCGTGAACGGCATCTTCGTCGTTGAAGTGAACGTCGAACTGGACGACAAAATTTCTGCGCGGCTCAGCGAACTCAACAAAAAATCGCTCGTCGACTTCAACGCCGACAATCCCCGCGTGGCGGTCGTTGCGTTCGATTCAAACGGGCAACGTTACGCCGAAATCGAAAACGAAATCATCACCGCGCTTAAGCGGCAGGGCTTCACGCGCACCGTCGACCTTGCGCAACTCAATCGCGCCGTACAACAGCGGCTGTACTCTGCGGCGGGCGACGCCGAACTTTGCAAGACGCTTGCCAACGATTTTCACGCGGACTGCCTTGCCGTCGCCGAAGTCAAACTTTTGGCGGCGGACGAAGTAAGCGTTTCGAGTCGGCTTATCGAACTCAACACGGGCGAAATAATCTTCGCGGGCACGACGACGGGCGGCGGCAACTTCCTCAGCGGCAATGACGCGCTCACGGTGGCGGGGCGACGTGTCGGCAACGATATTTCAACTGCCGCGCTCAAATCCGCCGCGCAGGTCGAACGCCATATCACCTTGCTGATAACTGCCGCGACGTTCGAGCGATTGGGCGGCACGTTGACGACCGTCCGCGAACGAATCAAAAATCTTTCAGGCGTGAACGACGCCTTTGCCCGCAAGCTGAACACGAGTCTTGAACTTGACGTTGACTTCGACGGAACTGCCGCCGATTTCGCGCAGGTGCTTGAGGCTTACGCGATAAAAATTTTGGAGCTTGGCGCGAACTACGTTAAAATCTAGGAGGTATCACTCATGCCGGAGCGAAAAGAGATGTCCGCCGCAGAAGTCCTCAAGAAGTACGACACCGAATCGAACACAATGGAATACACGGGCGCGATGTCGCGAATCATTTCCGCGCTGGCGATAAGCTTTTCGGTCTTCCAAATATACACGGCAAGTTTCGGCTTGCTTGACGCGCAAATTCAACGGGCGATTCATTTGGGCTTCGGGCTGTGCTTGGCGTTCCTGCTCTACCCGACGCGAAAATCTTGGCGGCGCGACAAACTGCACCCGCTTGACGGCGTGTTGGCAATCCTCGGCGCGGCGACTCCCGCTTATATCGTGCTGAATTATCGCGAACTGATTTTGCGAGCGGCATTGCCCACGCCAACGGATGTCGTCGTCGGCACAATCGGAATCATTTTGGTAATCGAGGCTGCGCGGCGCGTCGTCGGAATCCCGATGGTCTGCGTCGTGTTGTTTTTCATAAGTTACGCGTTCCTCGGCGAATACATGCCGGGGATTTTGGCGCACAGAGGCTTGACGCTTGATTATTTTGTCAGCCACGTCTACTTCACGACGGAAGGGATTTTCGGTATACCGTTGGGCGTGTCGTCGACGTTTATATTTTTGTTTATCCTGTTCGGCGCGTACTTGGAGGGCACGGGTCTCGGAAAATTTTTCATTGACGTTGCGAACGCGGTCGCGGGCTGGGCAAGCGGCGGCCCCGCGAAAGTCGCTGTGTTGTCAAGCGGCTTGATGGGCACGGTCAGCGGCTCGTCCGTCGCCAACGTCGTCGGCACGGGCTCGCTCACGATACCGATGATGAAAAAGCTCGGCTATCACAAAGACTTCGCAGGCGCGGTCGAGGCTGCGGCTTCCACGGGCGGTCAGCTCATGCCTCCCGTCATGGGCGCGGCGGCGTTTTTAATGGCGGAATTCGTCGGCGTCCCCTACGTCGAAATCGTCAAGGCGGCGGTTATCCCGGCGGCGTTGTATTTTATCGGCGTGTGGCTCGGCGTGCACTTCGAGGCGAAACGCAACGACTTAAAGGGCTTGCCCCGCGCAGAACTGCCCAAGCTCGGCGAACTGCTCAGGACGCGCGGGCATTTGGCGATACCGCTGATTGTTATCGTCTACTTGCTCGTCAGCGGCTACACGCCAATGCGGGCTGCTCTCGTCGCGATAGTCTTGTCAATCTTCGTCAGCGGCTTGAAAAAATCTACGCGCATGTCGCCCGCCGCGATTGTCAAAGGTCTTGAGACGGGCGCGCGAAATGTTTTGGGCGTATTGGTCGCGTGCGCGGCGGCGGGCATAATAATCGGCGTGGTGACAAAAACGGGCGTCGGGCTCAAGTTGGCTTCGGCACTGCTTGATTTATCGGGCGGGCTTGTCTTGCCAAGCATGTTCCTCACGATGATAACGGCGATACTTTTGGGCATGGGCGTCCCGACGACCGCAAACTACGTCATAACGTCGACGATCGCCGCGCCCGCGCTGATTCAAATGGGCGTGCCGATTTTGGCGGCTCACATGTTCGTTTTCTACTTCGGGATAATTGCGGACGTGACGCCGCCGGTCGCGCTTGCCGCCTACGCCGGTTCGGGCATATCGGGCGGCAACGCATTGCGCACGGGAATCAACGCGTCGAAGTTGGCAATCGCGGCGTTCATAATTCCTTACATGTTCGTCCTCAATCCGGAGCTGTTGCTTATTCACGGCGTGACGGGCGGGCTGATTTTGTCGCTGGTGACGGCGATAGTCGGCATGGTCGCGCTCAGCTCGTCGCTTATCGGATACCTTGCCGCGCCGCTTATCAAATGGCAACGCGTGCTTTTGGGCGCGGGCGGTATCATGATGATTAAGCCGGGGCTCGTCACGGACGTTGCGGGCGTCGCTGTCTTCGCGGCGATGCTCCTGTTGCAACTGCGCAAAAAAAATTGATTGCCGTTGCGTAGAGGCGCGGAGACAAGCTGAGATTATTGAACGCTTAAGCGCGTCCGCTGTTCCGTCGCTTTTAAAGCGACCAACTGCGCAAAAAAAAATGACGCCGTTGAAATTTTGGACAAGGCGTGCTATTATTCCCTGCGGAAAATTTTTATGAGGAGTCTGCAACTAATGAAGCACGTTTTATCGGTCTACGTCGAAAATCAACCGGGCGTCTTGGTGCGCGTGGCGAGCATGTTCAGCCGTCGAGAGTTTAACATCGACAGCTTATCGGTCGGCGTTACGCAATCGCCCGAATTTTCGCGGATAACGGTTGTCGTTCACGGCGACGCGGCTTTGATTGACCAAATGATTAAACAGCTGGAAAAGATGCCCGTCGTGCAGGCGGTTCAGCGATTGGATTCGGCGACAGCTGTCACACGCGGCATGACGCTTATTAAAGTCAAAGCCGACGACAACAACCGCCTTGACGTGCTGAAAATGGCGGAACTGTTTCGCGCCCACGTCGTCGACGTTCAACCCACGACGCTCATTTTCGAGATAACCGGCAACGACGAAAAGGTTACCGCCTTCACGCGGCTCCTTGCGCCCTACGGCATTTTGGAAGTCATCCGCACGGGGCTCGTCGCCCTGGAACGCGGCGAAAATACTATCAACGACGAACATCAGGTCAGCGAATACTACAGCAAGAATCTTTTGTGAATTGTCCCCTTGACGTCGAAAAACCTCTTTGCTAAAATGGTTCTGTCGAAAACACAACCAAACAGCAAGGAGGTTTTTCTGTATGTGTGATATTAACACTTTACAGGGCGATTGTCAATTGCCAAGCGGCGAACAATCGTCGGGCGTCACTGTCGCCAAGGGCAACGGCGTCATCTATCGGATCACGAACAAGATCAACGGCAAGCCTTACGTCGGGCAGACGCGGCAGAAACTGAGCCAGAGAATTTATGGTCACAAGAGCAACAAAGGCAAATCCGCCATTGACGCAGCTATCGCAAAGTACGGCTGGAAAAATTTCACGGTCGAAGTCATCGAAGTTTGCCCCGTCGAAAGGCTGAACGAGAAAGAATGCTACTGGATCGCCAAGCTCAACAGCAAGGCTCCGAACGGCTACAACTTGACGGACGGCGGCGACGGTTGTACCGGATATAAACACACAGCGAAGTCGCGCGCAAAGATTTCCGCTAATCACGCTGATGTCAGCGGCGAAAATAATCCTCAATATGGCAAACCACTTTCCGAAGAACAAAAAGCAAAAATTTCTGCTTCTGAAAAAGGAAAACTCGCTTGGAACAAAGGCAAGAAAATGTCCGAAGAACAAAAACGTAAATTATCTGTCACTAGGGGCTGTTGGTAAATTAAAAGTGAATAACAGAAGCAGCGAGTAAAAAGA
>CAMZAX010000001.1 GCA_947304355.1 uncultured Selenomonadales bacterium | reverse complement strand
CGACGGTCTGGTCGAAGGTCACCGGTTGCAATCGCATCATGTGCGTCAGCGACGAGGTTGCCAAGGACGAACTGCGCAAGAAACTCTTGTTGCAAGTCGTTCCGCCCGGGCTCAAAGGTTACGTCATTCCCGTCGACAAGGCGGTTGAGGCGTACAAAAACCCGAAGTACGATTCGTTCAAGACGCTGTTCCTGTTCACGAATCCCACGGACGTTCTTCGCGCGGTTAAGGGCGGCATTCCGTTCAAATCCGTCAACCTCGGCGGCAAGTGCTTCAAAGACGGCGACACGCTGATTACGCAAGCCGTTTCGGTCAACGCCGAAGATGTCAAAGCGATTAAAGAACTCGTCAGCATGGGCATCGAAGTCGAAATTCGCAAACTCGTCAACGACACCAAACTCGACGCAATGGAAGTTCTCAAATCGAAAGGCCTTGCTTAATTAGGAATTAGGAGTTAGGAATGAGGAATTGGGAACGGGATTTTTAATTCCTAATTCCTCATTCCACATTCCTAATTGCCTTTTGGGGGTGTTTTGTAAATGTCAGGTGTAGAACTGATACTTTTATTCATAGTGGCGGCAATCGCGGGCATGGCGTCGGTCTTGGACGAGGCGCAATTCCACCGCCCCGTTGTGGCGTGCACAATGACGGGCATAGTCCTCGGCGACCCGACAACCGGTATCATCCTCGGCGGCACGTTGGAAATGATGGCTCTCGGTTGGATGAACGTCGGCGCGGCTATGGCTCCGGACGCCGCACTTGCGTCCACGGTCTCGACGGTTTTGGTTATCGTCGGTCATCAATCAATTGGCGCGGGCATTGCGCTTGCAGTTCCGCTCGCCGCAGCAGGTCAAGTCTTAACAATTTTCGTCAGAACTATTACGGTCTTCTTCCAACACGCGGCGGACAAATACGCCGAATCCGGCAACCTGCGCGGGATTGAAATGTGTCACGTGGCGGGCTTGTTGTTGCAGGCTCTGCGCGTCGCAATCCCCACCGTCGCAATCGCGTTGGTCGCGGGCACGGACGTCGTCAACAATGCACTTAATTCAATCCCCGAAGTTATCACGCGCGGCTTGCAGGTCGCGGGCGGCTTTATCGTCGTCGTCGGCTACGCAATGGTTATCAACCTCATGAACGCGCAAAAGCTTATGGTGTATTTCTTCCTCGGTTTCCTTATCGCGGTGTTCACGGACGTCAACCTTATCGGTTTCGGCGCAATCGGTGCCATCTGCGCTTACTTCCATATCAAGGGCATGCAAAAAGACATTGCCATTGAGGAAGCGGCAAAGACCGGCGGCGGCTCGGCTATCGAAGGCGACGACATTGACGATTCCGATTTGATGTAAGGAGGCGAGTTTTATGGCAGACAAAAAAGTAACCAAGGACGATCTGTTTTGGACGTTTGTGCGTTCCAACTTCTTGCTCGGCTCCTTCAACTTTGAGCGTATGCAGGCAATGGGTTTCTGTGTCTCGATGATGCCGATACTCAAGCGCGTGTACGCCGACAACCCCGAAGAGCTTAAAGCGTCTCTCAAGCGTCACTTGGAATTCTTCAACACGCAACCGTTCGTTGCGGCGGCTATCATGGGCATTATCGGCGCAATGGAAGAGAAACGCGCCAACGGGGCAGACATTTCCCCGGCGACACTCTCCGGCGTCAAAGTCGGGTTAATCGGTCCTTTGGCGGGCGTCGGCGACCCGATATTCTGGGGCACGATTCGTCCTGTTTTGGCGGCGTTGGGCGCGGGCATTGCGCTCACCGGCTCGATTATCGGTCCGATAATTTTCTTCGTCGGCTTCAACGCCATTCGTCTTGCCACCCACTGGTACGGCGTCAAATACGGCTACGAAAAAGGTACTGAACTCGTCGAAAACATCGGCGGCAACGAAATGAAGTTCCTGACGGAAGGCGCGTCGGTGCTCGGCTTGCTGGTTATGGGCGCGCTCGTCGCGAAGTGGACGACCGTCAACATGCCGCTGGTTATTTCCGAATACGACAACTCGGCGGGCGAACACGTCGTTACGACTTTGCAGACAATCCTCGACAGCTTGATGCCCGGTATCGTCGCCCTGCTGATGACGTTCGCTTGCATGTGGCTGTTGAAACGCGGCATGAACCCGCTGGTTATAATCATCGGCTTGTTCGCGATCGGCATTGTCGGTTACGCTATCGGTCTCTTTGCTTAATATCCACAACCACACCTTACCCAAACTTAAGAGCCTCAAGGTTACCTTTGAGGCTCTTTTGTGGTATAGTGCAAAACGGGTGATTTAAATGCGGAAATTTTTGGCAATGACGTTGGTGCTTGCGCTGTTGTCGGCGGGCTTTTGGAGCTTCGCGACGACGGATTATTCCCTGCGGCAGAACGAACACCGCCGCAAGCTCGGCGCGGTTTACATGACGCTGAACAATCCGTTTTACGAAGTCATTGACGAGGAGATTCGCACGACGGTTGAGAATCACGGCGATGTTTTGATTTCGCGCGACCCCGCGCTCAGCGTCGACAAGCAGGTCGAAGAAATTCAGGGGCTGATTGACGACGGCGTCGAATTAATTTTCATGAATCCGGTCGATTGGCTGAAGGTCGAACCCGCGCTTGAACTCGCTCGCGCCGCGCAGATTCCCGTTATCGCGATTGATACCAACGTTGAGGACGATTCGCTTGTCGCCTGCACGATCGTTTCCGACAATTACGCGGCGGGCGTCCAATGCGCCGAACACTTGCTGAAAAATTCTGCGGGCGGGAAAATCGCTTTGCTCAAGCATTCGCAGGCGCGTTCGTCCATCGACAGGATTCAGGGCTTCCTTGACAAAATTTCCGCCGACAAAAATTTTGAAGTCGTCGCCGAGGCGGAGTGCCTTGGTCAGCTTGAAGTCGCAATGCCCGCAATGGAAGAAATGATTCGCGCGCACCCCGAAATAAATATCGTTATGGCTCTCAACGACCCCGCCGCAATGGGCGCGCTCGCCGCGTTGCAGAACGAAAACCTGTCCGGCAACGTGAAGATTTACGGCGTCGACGGCGTGCCCGAAGTCAAAGAGATGATTTTTTCGCGCAGGATGACTGCCACCGCCGGGCAATCGCCGCGACAAATCGGCAAGCTCGCCGCAGACCGTGCCTACAAGATTTTAAGTGGCGAACACGTCGAAAAGATTATCAAGCTCCCGACGCGGCTCCTGTCCGCCGAAAATATTTCCGCCGCCGAACTTGACAGTTGGGATTAAAATGCAAAATTTATTAACCGTCGCGGGAATGCACCGCCTGCTTTACGTCTACAACGGCTTCGTGATCTTCGTGCTTATGGCGTTCATGTGCTTGACGCAGGAACGAATCAACGACGCAATGACTGCGCGGGCGTTCCTTGAATCGGCAGGCGCGATTCCCCCGTCGTCGAACGTAATTTTCTGGACAGTCACAGCCGCGTTTTTCGGCTTCGTGTTGAGCGGACACTTCTACCGCAAAAGCCAAAACCGTCACGCGAAATATCTGCTGTTCGCGACGGAGGTCGTGATTTGCATGTTGCTCATGCGCGTGCTGAATTTGTCTTATGACGGCGTGGTTTTGCTTGTCGTCGCCGATTTGATGTACAAGTACGACGGACGCCGCCAAGAATACATTTTGCTGATTGCAATGATTTGCCTGTACTTCATTTCCAACTACAACATGGCGATTTTCCAGACGAAGATAATCACGTTCGAGGCTTACGCGTCCTACTACGACGCCGACGCCAAAGCCGTTATCCTTGCGCTGAAAAACACGTGCTACTCGCTGAATATCGTCTGCTTCGTGTTCTATCTGGTCTTGCTGATAAAAAGCACGCACGAGGAAAAGGAACGCATACGCCTGCTCAACGAACGGCTGGAGGAGGCGAATCAACGCTTGCGGGCTTACGCGATTGAAGTCGCGCAAATGGCTGAAACACGCGAACGCAACCGATTGGCGCGGGAAATTCACGACACGTTGGGTCACGCGCTCACGGGCATTGCCGCCGGATTGGACGCCTGTATTATGACGTTGGAAGTCGCGCCCGAACTCACCAAGCAACAGCTCAACAAGATTCGCGACGCCGCCCGCAAAGGTATCGTCGACGTGCGCCGCTCCGTAAAAAAATTGCGCCCCGACGATTTGGAGCGGCTGCCCTTCCAAGAGGCGTTGCTTGAAATGACCAAGGACTATTCGGCGTCTTCGGGCATGGAGATAACCTTCGACATTTTCAGCTGGTCGGACAACTTGCGCCAAGACCAAGAGGACGTGATTTACCGCGTGTTGCAGGAGAGCATAACCAACGCCAAGCGGCACGGACAAGCCACCAAGGTTAAAATCACAATCGGCGGCAACGAAAATTATTTGCTGATAGTGATTGCCGACAACGGACGCGGTTGCGACGACGTTAAGCAGGGCTTCGGGCTCAAACACATGCGCGAGCGGCTGGAGCTGTTGCATGGCACGGTTCATTATTGGAGCGACGGTGGATTTATCGTCGAGGCGATGATTCCTTTGAACAGGGAGGCTCAACATGATAAAAATTCTGATAGCCGATGACCAAGATTTGATTCGCGAGAGCTTGAAGATCGTTTTGGACTTGAACAAAGACATGGAGGTTATCGGCACGGCGGAGAACGGGCGCACGGTTTTGGAACTCGTCGCAAAAAATTTGCCCGATGTGATTCTTATGGATGTTCGTATGCCGGAAATGGACGGCGTCCTTTGCACGAAGGCTGTCAAAGAAAAATATCCCGCCGTCAAAATTATTATCCTGACGACGTTCGACGACGACGAGTATGTTTTTTACGCGCTCAAATACGGCGCGAGCGGCTACCTGCTCAAAGGCTGTTCGGTGCAGGAACTGACGGCGGCGATTCATACCGTCATGGGCGGCGGTTCGATTCTCAACCAAGGCGCGATTAACAAGGTCGTCAAGCTTTTCAATCAGCTTGCGCAGGCGAACATCACCATGGAACTTGACGGCAGGCGCGTCGACGAACTCAACCGCACGGAAAAAAATATCGCGAGCCTTGTCGGGCGCGGGCTGTCGAATAAGGAAATCGCCGAAAAGTTGTATCTGTCCGAAGGCACGATTCGCAACGCGCTCAGCTCCGCGCTGTCGAAACTCAATCTGCGCGACAGAACTCAGCTTGCGATTTGGGCGGTGCAAACGGGTTTGAACACCATGAGGACTTAAATTTGGCATGAAAAAATTTTTGGCGGCAATCTGCGCGGCGGCGATTGTTTTCGTTGCAATGTATTATTCGACGCGGCAACCCGTGACGTTGACGATCGGCATCTTCGCGGGCAATAATTGGGACGTGCCGCAAGGCGAGCCTTACGCCATAATCGACGAGGTTATCACGAATTTCGAGGCGGAAAACCCCGGCGTGCGCGTCGAATACGTCAGCGGCATAAAGCGCGAAGACTACAGCGAGTGGCTTGCCGAGAAGTTCGTTTCCGGCGACGAGCCCGATATTTTTTTTGTGCTTGCCAACGACTTCAACCTTTACGCTTCGATTGGCGGGCTGATGAATCTGGACGGCTTTATCGCCGCCGACAAAAATTTTTCCGCCGACGTGTACTATCCCGCCGCGTTCCGCTTCGGGCAATACGAGAACGTTTCCTACGCTCTGCCCTGCGAAAGCACGTTGACGTTTATGTTCGTGAACAAGACGCTGCTTGCCAAGGAAGGCGTTGCGTTGCCGAGTAACGATTGGACGTGGCGCGACTTTCTGGAGATTTGCCGCAAAGTGACGCGCGACACCGACGGCGACGGCGTGCCCGACCAATTCGGCTGTTACGATTACACGTGGCGGCAGGCGGCCATTTCCAACGGCGTGAAATTTTTCCGCGACGACGGCAAGACTTCATACTTTGCCGATTCGCGCATGGAGGAAGCTGTCAAATTCGTCATGGAACTGCGCGGCTTGAACGGCGGCTTCGAGATTTCGCCCAAGGATTTCGACGTGGGGCGCGTGGCGTTCAGACCGTTTACCTTTGCCGAGTATCGCACTTACAAGCCGTATCCGTGGCGCATAAAAAAATATTCGTCCTTCGAGTGGGACTGCATAAAAATGCCCGCCGGCTCTTCGGGCGGAAATATTTCGGTCATGGACACGCTTTTAATCGGCATGAGTGCCCGCACGCGCAACAAGGATTTGGCGTGGGCTTTGCTGAAAAAATTTTGCTACGACGAGGCGACGCAACAGATGATCTTGCAAAAATCACAAGCGTTGCCCGTGCGCCGCGACGTTATCATTTCGGCGGAGGCGGCTGAAATTTTTTCGTGGGAAGACAGCGACACCGCCGCGATTACGCCCGCCGACATCAGCGACGCCATGGACGAAGCGATTATGCCGTTCAAATTCAAGAACTATCGAGCCGCGATGATGTACGCCGACGCCGAGCTGACGAAAATCATTGACGGCGTCGTTCCATTCAACAACGCGCTGAACAAACTCCAAAAGGAAATCAATGCGCGCCTGCAGTACTAAAAAAAATCCCCCGCCCGAATTCGAGCGAAGGTTTATAGTAATTACATACGCTTGCACTTTCAGCGACGTTATGCCGCGTTCAAAGCGATCGCTTGCAAAATTATTTAATTTCGACGGTTGCGCCGACCTCTTCGAGTTTCGCTTTGAGGGCTTCGGCGTCAGCTTTCGAGATTTTTTCTTTGACGGGAGCAGGCGCGCCGTCGACGAGAGCTTTGGCCTCTTTGAGACCGAGACCCGTGGCTTCGCGGACAGCTTTGATAACTTTGATTTTCTCTTGACCGACATTGGCGAGCACGACGTCGAATTCGGTCTTTTCTTCTTCGGGTTCAGCCGCTGCTGCCGCAGGGCCTGCCGCCGCGACAGCAACCGGAGCCGCCGCCGACACGCCGAAACGTTCTTCCATAGCCTTGACGAGTTCGGAAAGTTCCAAAACCGTCATGCTTTCAATCGCTTGCATGATTTCTTCTTTAGTCATTATGTTTAGCCTCCAATGTTCAAAAACGTCACGCGGCGCGAATTAAGCCGCTTTTTCCTTCTTTTCGCGAATGGCATCGACGACGCCGACGAAATTGCGAATGACTGCCGACAGGACGCCGACGCAGTTCGCAATCGGAGCGTTCATGCTGCCAAGGAGTTTCGCAACGAGTTCTTCGCGGCTCGGCAAATTCGCCAACGCCTTGACGCCCGCCGCGTCGATAACTTTGCCTTCGACCATGCCGACTTTAATCGTGAGGATGCCGGGATCTTCAAGCTTGTTTTTCTTCATGAAGTCGCAAAGGACTTTCGCCGGGGCAACAGCGTCTTCGGAGAACGCCATGGCCGTGGTGCCTTCCAAGTGCGAATCAAGCCCTTCGATACCCGCCTGCTTCGCCGCAATGCGCAACATGGTGTTCTTGACGACTTTATATTGAACGCCCGCCGCGCGCAGTTCGCGACGCAGTTGCGTATCGGTAGCGACGTTGAGCTTGTCGTAGCTCGTCAAAACGACGCCTTTGGAGTTGGTCAGCCAGCCTTTGATTTCGGCGACAACTGCTTCCTTTTGGGGCGTCACTTTGCTCGTAACTGCCATAAAATTTCACCTCCCGCAACGTAATGAAAAAATCCCTCGACCGCGCAGGACGAAGGAAACTTTAACAACAAAGTCGCTTTCGACCTGAGCAAGCACTTTAATCGGCGCGCCGAACTTGCCGTCTGCGGTCATGATATGTTATCGATTTAGAGTTGAATCGGGACGCCGGGACCCATGGACGCCGCCAACGTGATGGAGCGGATGTATTGCCCCTTTGCCGCCGCCGGCTTGACGCGAATCAGTGTATCGATAAGCGTCTGATAATTTTCTTTGAGCTTGTCGTCCTCGAACGTCTTCTTGCCAATCGGGCAGTGAATGTTGCCTTGCTTGTCGGTGCGGTACTCGACTTTACCGGCTTTCTGTTCGGCGATAGCCTTTGCAATGTCGGGCGTGACGGTGCCGAGCTTCGGGTTGGGCATTAAGCCGCGCGGACCGAGCAACTTACCGAGACGACCGATAATGCGCATCATGTCGGGCGTCGCGACGGCAACGTCGAAGTCGAACCAGCCGCCTTGAATCTTGGCAACCAGATCATCCGAGCCGACGTAATCCGCACCCGCCGCTTGCGCTTCGGCAACCTTTTCGCCGGTGACGAATGCCAACACGCGTTTGGTCTTGCCAATGCCGTTGGGCAGGACGATTGCGCCGCGAACTTGTTGGTCGGCGTATTTCGGGTCGACGCCCAAGCGCACGTGCAGTTCAATCGTTTCGTCGAACTTCGCGGTTGCGGTTTGCTTTACGAGGGCAACTGCTTCTTCGGCGGTGTAGAATTTGCCGTCTTGAACGAGAGCCTGCGCCTCGCGGAATCTTTTGCTTTGCTTTGCCATTAAATTTCCTCCTCGCGGTACAAACGATTAAATCTCCCGCGTCGTGCTGTTAAGCGACAATTTCAATACCCATGCTGCGCGCCGTGCCTTCAATCATGCGGGTGGCAGCCTCAATCGACGCCGCGTTGAGGTCTTTCATTTTGAGTTCGGCGATTTCTTGAGCTTTGGCGCGGGGCAATTTGGCGACTTTATTTTTGTTGGGTTCGCCCGAAGCTTTTTCGATGCCCGCAGCTTTTTTAAGCAGGACAGCCGCTGGCGGAGTCTTGGTAATGAACGTGAATGAGCGGTCTTCATAAACCGAAATCTCGACAGGAATAATCAAGCCTGCCTGCTGAGCCGTGCGGTCGTTGAATTCCTTGACGAACGCCATGATGTTGACGCCCGCCTGACCGAGCGCGGGACCTACAGGCGGCGCGGGCGTGGCTTTGCCCGCAGGAACCTGCAACTTGACGACTTTGGTAACTTTCTTTGCCATATGTGCACCTCCTTTCGGCAGTGATTAAATTTTTTCGACTTGGCTGACGTCCACGTCGACGGGCATGTCCTCAACCAAAACTTTAAGGCGTTGCTTTTCGGCATCGATGTCCTTGACGGTGCCGAGCCGATTTTCAAAAATGCCCTCGATGATGCGCACGTTGTCGTTGACCTTGAAACCGAGCGTATTGTCGGTGGCGCGCCCGTCAACCAATTCGGTAAGGATACGTTGCGCCTCTTCCTCGCTGAGCGGAATGGGATCTTTTTCGGAGCCGACAAAGCCCGTGACGCCTTGGGTGTTGCGCACGACGAACCACGAATTGTTGTTGACAATCATATCGACCAGGACGTAGCCGGGGAAAACTTTTTTCTGCACGATGCGCCGTCTGCCGTCCTTGTATTCAGATTCGGCGCGCATTGGCACGATTACGTTAAAGATAACGTCTTCGAGACCCTGCGCGGCGATTTTGCTGTCGAGCGTGGCTTTGACGCGTTTTTCGTAGCCCGAAAAGGTGTGCACGACGTACCAGGCGCGTTCGGCGACTCGTTCGGATTCGGCAAGTTTCTTTTCCATAGCGATTTGTCCTTTCAGCCGAGGATAATGCGAAACAACTTTGCAAACGCCGTGTCGCAAACCCAAATCAGCGCGCAGACGATAACGACCGCCAGCCCGACGACGCCCGTATAGGATACGAGTTCTTTGTTCGTCGGCCACGAAACTTTTTTGAGCTCGGTGCGGACTTCCCTGATGAATTGGAGGACGCCTTTTTTGTCGTCCTTTTGCTCCGACATTGTCTCACACTCCCGCGAAATTATTTGGTTTCTTTGTGCGCGGTATGTTTCTTGCAGAACTTGCAATACTTCTTGAGCTCGATGCGGTCGGGCGTGTTCTTTTTGTTTTTGTTCGTCCTGTAGTTGCGATTTTTGCATTCGGTGCAGGACAGGGTAATATTCGTCCTCATGGCGTAGCCTCCCGGTTTAATTTAATAAGCCCCTTGTGCAGGGGCGTTGATCTCAAGTGGTGGCGGTGCACGGATTTGAACCGCGGACACAGCGGGTATGAACCGCTTGCTCTAGCCAACTGAGCTACACCGCCGCTGGAGCTGATGACCGGGATTGAACCGGTGACCTTATCCTTACCAAGGATACGCTCTGCCGACTGAGCTACATCAGCTTGGTTGCGGGGATAGGACTTGAACCTATGACCTTCGGGTTATGAGCCCGACGAGCTACCGACTGCTCCACCCCGCGGCTCCGTTACGGGCAACTTGTCCATAACAGGGCGCATAATATCACACGCCCTTAAATCTGTCAATAAAAATTTTTCGCCCGTCGACGATTGGCAGGATATTTTCAGACTCAACCCGAATTAGGCAACGCAACAATGTTTAGGAGGTTGAAATTTTGGTTCACATAGTAATCGATTTGGAGATGAATCCCGTCAACAAGACGTTCAAGGAAGTGCGCCGCTTCACGACCGACGAGGTGATTGAAATCGGCGCGGTCAAGCTTGACGGCGATTATAAGCAGGTCGGCGAGTTCCAATGCTACGTCCGCCCCGAATACGGCGAGATAACCAAGCATATAACCAAGCTGACGGGCATAACGCAGGAGACCGTTGCCGATAAGCCGCTGTTCCCCGTGGCGTTTCAGAATTTCATGGACTGGATCGGGACGTGGGATATGACGCTGTATTCGTGGAGCAATTCCGATATTAATCAGTTGCGCGACGAGTGCAAGTTCAAAATGCCCAAGTACGACGTGAGCAAGTTGGAGCGGCAGTGGCGCGACTTGCAAAAAGCGTTCGACGAGCGAATCGGCTTGCATTCGAGCCTTGCGCTCAAACACGCTATCGGCGCAATGAATCGCGACTTCGAGGGCACGCAACACACAGCACTTGCCGACGCCGCCAATACTGCCGCCATCCTTGCGCTTTTGCAGGACGATGATGAATTTTTCCGCGTCATGCAACCGGTTATCGACTTGCTTCGCCCCAAGCAGCTGTCGCAGTCAATCGGCGACCTTTATCCCGAATTGAGCAAGTTGAAATTCGACTGACTGACGACGAATTAAAAAGTTCTCCGTCAAACGACGGGGAATTTTTTTGTTGCGCCGCAAAATTTTCTGCACAACATAATTGACAAAAAAAAAAAACAACTATTATAATGTACGAAAAGAAGTTTCATGATTGATTGAAGGTTCCTTATATCGTGAAGGAGGATTGCCGGGCAAAATTTTGTTCTAAGTAGGCTTTGCAGTAAGTTAGGAGGCGTTCTTATGGCTAATATTAACAATGAACAGTCAAACACTTTGTTATCAGGCACGAGTGATTCCGATTCCATTCAAAATGGTGGAAATTGGAATGGTGTTGGGCATTACGGCGGCTCAAATGTCACAATCAACGGCGGCGACGGCAAAGATTCCATTCTCAACTACTCCGCTGACTACGTGATAATCAACGGCGGGACGGGCAACGATACGATCTACAACGAAGACAGCTACGTCGTCCTGTTCAAGTACGCGTCGGGCGACGGCAACGATTCAATAGTCGGTTTCAATGCAACGTCGACGTTGCAAATCGGCGACGGCACAGGCACTTACTCGAAGACAATAAGCGGCGACGACATTATCGTTACGGTCGGCGACGGGAAAATTACTTTGCAGGGTGCGGCAAGCTTGTCGACGGTGCTCATTCGCGGCGAAGAACAAGCCTCAACGACCTTGACGCTGACCAACAGCGACGCCGCCAAAATCACACTCGCCGCGCATATTGTCACGGCGGACGCGTCAAGCAGGACGACAGCCATCCAAATCACCGGCAACACTCTCGACAATTCAATCGTCGGCGGTACGGGTGTCGATATATTTTGGGGCGGCGCAGGCGCGGACAGCCTCTTCGGCGGCAACGGCAATGACAAACTTTACGGACAAACGGGCAACGATTATCTGGAAGGCGGCGCGGGCAACGACCTGCTAAGCGGCTACAGCGGCAACGACAATCTTCGCGGCGGTGCAGGTAACGACACGCTCACGGGCGGCACCGGCAACGACAATCTCTTGGGTCAAGCAGGCAACGACAGCATTGAAGGCAACGAGGGTAACGACCTGCTAAGCGGCTACACGGGCGACGACACGCTCAGCGGCGGCACAGGAAATGATACGCTGATGGGCGGCGCGGGCAACGATCTGTTCATTTACAGCGCGGGCAATGATGTCATAACGGACTACGCAAGCGGCGACAAAATTTCACTCGGCGCGGCTCTCGCAAACGCAAGCCTCAACGGTTCCGACGCGACCTTTACAATCGGCTCAACCACGCTGACCGTCAAGAACGGCAAAGGCAAAGAAATTGTTTTCGTCGACGCGGACGGCAACGAATTCACGACGATTGTAAGCAGCGGCGTCACTTACGACGACAGATCCGCAACAGCGGTAACGGTTCCTTCGGGCGTTGCCAATGTCGACGCCTCCAATCGAACGACCGCTATCAAGATAATCGCGAACAAAATGGACAACTCAATCCTCGGCGGTTCCGGCTCCGACACGGTAAGCGCGGGCAACGGCGATGATACTGTTTACAGCGGCGCAGGCAACGATTCAATCAACGGCGGCAACGATAACGATTATCTCAGCGGCGACGCAGGCAATGACACGCTTTGGGGCGGCGCGGGCAATGATACACTGAACGGCGGCGCGGGCGCGGACGTCTTCATCTACACGGCAGGCGACGACGTTATCAGCGACTTTGACAGTGATGACCTCCTGCAAATCACGGGCGAATTTTCCGCCTCCTACAGCTTGACCGACAACAGTATCGTTTTCGCAACGTCAAACGGCTCGGTTAAGCTGAAAAACTTCACGACGACGACCTTTAACGTAAACGGCGACACCTACGTTCTCGGTCTCTCCAAGAAATAAAATCTGCGCGAACGAAAAAATTATCCCCCGACACTTAGTCGAGGGATTTTTATTTGCGGAAATTTTTCAGCGCACGCGTCGTGATGTGCTGAATTGCTTTCCGAATCGGACAATCGCCACAGCGTAAGCCGCCGCGCAGACTGCCGCCAAAATGTAGCTAAGCGTGTAGCTCAATCCGAAGCCAATCGGCGCGTGCAAAATATACGTCGAGACCATGTACATGTAAAATGTTCCGGGAAGTACCGCCATAAGATACGGCATGTTGTTTTTCATCATGTAGACCGCAATCATCGCGAAGGCGAACACCGCAATCGTCTCGTTCGCCCAAGAGAAGTACCGCCACAGGAGCGCGAAGCCGCTCGCGTCGGTTTTGGCAATGTAAAGCACGCCCGCCACCACCGCGAAGATTATCGACGCAAGGATAAACACGTTGGATTTTTTCTTGTTGTCAATGTGGAGCGCGTCCGCAAGCATAAGACGCAACGAACGCAACGCCGTATCGCCCGACGTTATCGCCAAGACAATGACGCCCAAGACCGCGACCATGCCGCCGATGTTGCCGAGCATGTCCTTCGCGATAATGCCGACGACAACCGCCGCTTGCTTGAAAAGATTTTCGTTCGTCGCAATGCCGCTGCCGACCGCGCCCATTGCCGCGCCCGCCCAACTCATCGCGATAAAACCTTCGGCAATCATCGTGTTGTAGTAGACAAGCCGACCGTGCGTTTCGTTCGTGACGGAGCGGGCAATAATCGTTGCCTGCGTCGAGTGGAAGCCCGACGTTATGCCGCAAGCAACTGTTATGAAAAATATCGGGATAAAGTTTTCGCCATAGGGGTGGATGTTCGCGACACCCGTCTCCCAAACTTCCTTCAGCGGATAGCCGTCAACGAACAGCCCGAAGAAAATTCCTATCGCGCTGAGCAAAAGTATCGCGCCGAAAATCGGATAGATGCGCCCGATAATTTTGTCAATCGGCAACAGCGTCGCAAGCAGGTAGTACACGAGAATCACGGCGTAAACCATGATGATTTCGGCACTGAGTGTGGAGACGTCGCCGTTAAGAATCTGCGCGACGAACAAATCGCCGGGCGTGTAGATAAAGACGACGCCGACCAACAACATAAGAAAGCAGACGAACACGTTGTAGACGTTGTAGACGCCGCCGCCCAAGAATCGACGGACGAGCGCGGGCATTTGTTCGCCGTTGTTGCGAACGGAAATCATGCCGCTCATGTAATCATGAAACGCGCCGCCGATAACGCAACCGATTGGAATCGTGATAAAAGCTATCGGTCCGAAGAGTATGCCTTGAATCGGACCGAGCACGGGACCCGTCCCCGCAATGTTCAAAAGCTCAATCAGACAGTTGCGCCATTTGTTCATGGGCACGTAGTCCACTCCGTCACGCAATTTAATAGCGGCAGTCTGCGCGGCGGCATTGGGTTTCATTATGCGTTCGCAAATCGAACCGTAAATCGCCGCGCCGACAAAAAGAATCACCAGACCGATTATAAACGTAATCAAAACTAATCACTTCCTATCAATCTGTACGATTAACGTCTTCAATCGAAGTTTCAATCTCCTCCATCTTGTACGCCTCGATAATGTCGCCCTCTTTGAAGTCGCGATAATCGACAATCGAAATGCCGCACTCGTAGCCCGCAGCAACTTCCTTGACTTCGTCTTTGAAACGGCGGAGCGAATCAATTTCGCCGTCGAAAACTTCAACGTTGTCGCGAAAGATACGAATCTTGCTGTTGTTGAAAATTTTGCCTTCCAACACGTAAGAGCCGGCAACGAGGGCTTTGCTGAACTTCATGACCTTGCGGATTTCGACGCGTCCTTGAATGACTTCCTTGAACTTGGGCGCGAGCAAACCGCTCATTGCGTCTTCCACGTCGTGAATCGCGTCGTAGATAACGCGGTAAGTGCGAATGTCGACGTTTTCGGTGACGGCGGCTTTGCGGGCGTTGTTGTCGGGGCGCACGTTGAAACCGAGAATCAAAGCGTTCGACGACGAGGCAAGCATAACGTCATTTTCGGAAATCGCGCCGACACCCGAATGAACTATGCTGACGCGCACTTCGTCGTTTTTGTTCAAGCCGAGCAACGAAGACTTCAACGCCTCAATCGAGCCCTGCACGTCCGCCTTTATGACGATGTTCAAATCTTTAAGCGAGCCCGCCTGAATCTGATTGAACAGGTCGTCGAGCGAAACTTTCTTGGACTTAATCAAGTCGTTGCGGCGGCGTTCTATGCGGTGTTCGGCGATTGACTTGGCAAGCTTTTCGTCGAGCGCGGCAAGGATGTCGCCCGCTTCCGGCACGTCGTTCAAGCCCAACACTTCGACGGGGACGCTGGGACCGGCTTTCTTGAGGTTGTCGCCGCGTTCGTTCATCATGGCGCGCACTCTGCCGTAAGTCGTGCCCGCGACAATGTAATCGCCGATTCGCAACGTGCCGTTCTGCACCAAAACCGTGGCGACGGTGCCGCGTCCTTTGTCGAGCTGCGCCTCAATGATAACGCCGCGAGCCTCACGATTCGGGTTGGCTTTGAACTCTTGAACGTCCGCCTCAAAAAGAATTTCTTCAAGCAAGTCGTTGATACCGAGATTTTTTTTCGCGGAGACTTCAACCATGGTGGTGTTGCCGCCGAAGTCGCGCGAAACCAAGCCGTGTTCCAACAGCTCCTGCTTGACGCGCATGGGATTGGCGTTGGGCTTGTCGATTTTGTTAATGGCGACGATAATTGGGACGTTCGCCGCCTTCGCGTGGTTGATAGCCTCAATCGTCTGCGGCATAACGCCGTCGTCCGCCGCGACAACCAAAATCGCAATGTCGGTGACCTGTGCACCGCGAGCCCTCATTGCCGTGAAAGCTTCGTGCCCGGGCGTGTCCAGGAAGACGATTTTGCGGTCGTTGCAAATGACTTGATACGCGCCGATATGTTGAGTGATGCCGCCGGCTTCGGACGCCGTGACGCGCGTTTTGCGGATAACGTCCAAAAGTGAAGTCTTGCCGTGGTCGACGTGCCCCATGACGGTGACGACGGGCGGACGGATTTTCAACGTGGCGGGGTCGTCTTCGATTTCGGGGATAAGCGTCGGGTCAACTTCGGGCGGAAGTTCTTCGGCGGTGACTCCGAATTCGGCGGCGACGAGCGCGGCGGCAGTGAAGTCGATTTCCTGATTAATCGTGGCGACGACGCCCATCATAAGCAGTTTTTTGATAACTTCGGTCGCGGTGCAACTCATCTTGCTTGCCAAGTCCTTGACGGCAATGCTTTCGCCAACCTTGATGTGCGTTGGGCGAGCGATTTCAACCTTGTGGACGGGCGCAGGCGCAGGACGATTTTTCCTGCGGGCGGAACGCGGCGAACGCTGTTTGGTGTCGCCCGACTGCGCCGCTTGAGTTTTGGCGGCCTCTTTGGCGTTGGCGGGTCCGCGCTGATTGCGGTTGCGATTGCGAGCATTTCTGTTGCCGCTGTCGTCGCGCTGACGATTTTTCGATTGACGGTCGCCGCGTTCTCCGCGAGTGTCCTGTTGCTTATCCTGCGGACGCGTTTCGGATTTGGCTTCAGCGCGCGTGTCTTGCCGTTCGGGACGCGTGTCCTGTCGCCGAGCGTCGCGCCGTTGCTGGTGTTGATTTTGCGGTCTGCCCTGCGCGGACGGCTGCGGCTTCGGTCTGTCGACGGGCTTTGCGTCGACTTTGGGCGCGGGCTTGACGGGTTTGACTTGCTGCTGAGTTTGCGGCTTGACCGTCGGTTTCGCGTCGGCTTTTGGCGCGGGCTTTGCTTGCTGAGGTTGCGGCTTGGCGTCGGCTTTGACTGCGGGTCTTGCGGGCTTTTGAGCCTGTCCTCTGCCCTGCGGTTTTGCGTCGGCTTTTGGCGCGGGCTTGGCAGGTTTGACTTGTTGCTGAGGTTGTGGCTTGACTTCGGCTTTGGGTTCGGGCTCTGCGGGCTTGGGTTTGACGCGCCGCCCGAATTGAGCCTTGACCATCTCGTAAGCGTCCTCTTCGACGCTGTTGTAGCGATTCTTGACTTTAACCTTGCGCTTGTTGAGAAAATCGATGATAACTTGAGCATCCTGATTGAATTCGTTCGCCATGTCATAAATTCTATACTTAGCAGGTTTTGACATAGATCCACCCCCGTTGGAAAATTTTATTTACATGCGGATAGTCTCCTTTATCGAATCGTAAATTTCGGCGGGCACCTTGGCTTTAAACACTCTGTCGAAATTGCGCCGCTTGTTCAAGGTTGCGAGGCATTCAGGCGATTTGCAAACGTAAGCACCGCGTCCAAAAATTTTCTTCGTCGTGTCGAGTAAAAATTCGCCTGCCGCCGTCTTTACAACGCGCATGAGTTCTGACTTATGAAAACTTTGGCGGCAAACGACGCAACGACGCATTTCGATTTGCTTAATCGCCGTACCCTTGGCGGTTTTGCCCTTCGACAACGCGAATCACCGTCTGCCTTTCTTGGGACGCGGCTTGAAGACAGCCATTGCCTCCGAAATGTCGACTTCGTGCATATCGTCGGGCAAGGGGTCGTTCTTCGCCTGCTTCATGCTCTTGATGTCGATTTTCCAGCCCGTGAGCTTGGCGGCGAGCCGAGCGTTCTGACCTTCCTTGCCGATAGCAAGGCTGAGCTGATTGTCGGGGACAACCACGCGGCAACTTTTGTCGTCGTCACTTAGCGCGACGCTGATGATTTTCGACGGGCTGAGGGCATTGGCAACGTAGACGCCGATTTTCGGGCTCCATTCGATGATGTCAAGTTTTTCGTCTCCGAGTTCGTCAAGGACGGGCTGAATACGCGTGCCGCGCTGACCGATGCACGAGCCGACCGCCTCGACGTTGGGGTCTTTGGAAGTGACGGCGACTTTGGCACGCGCGCCCGCCTCACGAGCAACGCCGCGTATTTCGATAATGCCTTCCTGCACTTCGGGCACTTCCAATTCGACGAGCCGACGCACGAAATTCGGATGCGTCCGCGAAAGATAAACCTGGGGACCTTTGCCGCCTTTGCGCACTTCGATTATGTAAGCGCGAACCCAATCGCCGAGATTGTAATTGTCGCCGGGAGCCTGTTCGCTGGGCACAAGTATCGCTTCGGTCTTGCCGACTTCGACGATTAAATTTTCGTCCTCGACGCGGACAACTTTGCCGCGAACAAGATCGCTGTCGCGGTTGGTGAATTCGTCGTAGATGACGCCGCGTTCTGCCTCGCGCAGTTTCTGAACAACGATTTGCTTTGCGGCTTGCGCGGCGATTCGCCCGAAGTCTTTGGGCGTAACTTCGATTTCAACAACGTCGTCAATTTCGCAACCGGGGCTGATTTTGGCGGCGTCTTCCAGGGAAATTTCTATTATCGGATCCGTGACGGTCTCGACGACGCTTTTGAGCGAATAGACGTGATAACTGCCGTCGTCGCGGTCGATTGTTATCTCAACGTTGTCGTCTTGATTGAAGTTTTTCTTGTAGGCGACCTTCAACGCGGACTCCACCGCCTCGAACATGACTTCGGGCGCGATTTCCTTTTCGGCGCATAAATCCCTAAGCGCGTCCATCAAATTCAATTCGGGTTTCTTTCTTCTGATTGCCAAGTATGCTTCCCTCCAAAATTAAAAATCTATGTGCAAACGCACGAGCGCGACTTTTTCACGCGGCAAGGG
The DNA here is from genome assembly GCA_947304355.1 of uncultured Selenomonadales bacterium. Taxonomy (GTDB): domain Bacteria; phylum Bacillota; class Negativicutes; order Selenomonadales; family Selenomonadaceae; genus Quinella. The sequence goes on along the minus strand of CAMZAX010000001.1, from coordinate 189,936 downwards.
CGCAACGTCTTTCAAACGCAGAAAATTTTCGTCGCGACCTTCAAGCTCACCGACGATAAGCTTTTTGCCGTTGAGCGGCGCGTAAAGCGTCACGTCGACGATTTTGCCGGCTTCGCGAACGAAGTCTTTGTCTTTTTTCAGCACGCGGTCAATGCCGGGCGACGAGACCTCCAAAATGTATGCGCCGCCGATTATGTCAGCCGCGTCGAGTTTTGTGCTCAGGCGTTCGCTGATGTTTTGGCAGTCGTCCAAATCGATGCCGCCCGCCTTGTCGACGAAAACGCGCAGGTACCAATCGCGCTCCTTGACGTATTCCACGTCGACGAGCTCAAAAGCCGTGTCCTGCAAAATTTCCGCCAGCAAGCTTTCAACTTGTGTTTCAACTTTGCTCAATCGCTCAACCTCCAATTTTCCCCCTACAACGTGAAAGAGTGGACGCGAGCCCACTCTTTCAACTAAGCTATGTCCGTTTAAATCGTCCCCCGCCTGCGCGAGGATGGTTGCAATTTTACAAGCGACACCCTCCGAAAATTTTTGTTTAAACTTCGCGCCACATTGTAACCAAAATCGAAAATGTTTGCAAGTACTTTTTATCGCCGTTGCTGATTGATTCGTCGGCGCAGGAAATCTTTGGCGGACGCGTGCACGACGACTTGTTCGACAAAATCGCGCAGATATTCGTCGAAAATGCCTTCGCGGTCGCACAACGCCATCAAGCGCGAAAAATTTTCCTCGGCGTCAATGTCGTACTCGATGCGGTGCAAAAGGCGCGACAACTCCGCGCGGACTTCGGGCGTGAATACATCTTTAAGCGCGGCGACTTCGGCGGTGCACTTGCAAGCTTTGACCAGCCAAGTTGCTGTCGTCAAGTCGTCGCCGAAATTTTCAAAGCCTTGCCAAGGGACAAGGGAAAAGGGACAAGGGACAAGTTGTTCGGCGGGCAAGAAGTGAATCTCCTTGTAAATCGCGTCGTCCAGAAGTTTAACCACGTCCGCTTTCGCCCAAAGCCGCCGTTCGTTGTTTGAAAAGTATCCGCGCCGCAAATTTTCAAGCACGCCGATAAAACGCACGTTGCGAAATTGCGTAAACAGCGCGCCCGAATCTTTCAGCAGGTGGTTGCACGTCATGAGCGTCGCGTAAAAATTTTCGCCCGTCGTCAAAACTTCCGGCGCGATTATCAGTTCGAAAAGTTTCGGCTCGGTCGGCAAGTCGTTCGGGCATTCGCCGATTATCAAATCTGCGCGGCAATCGTCGCAAAGCGATTCAAGCTTGGGCGTCGGCTCCGTCGTCATGAAAGCGATTTGCGCGGCGGGTAAAAGTTTTCGCAAGCCCGGCAATAACTCTGCCGCGTCAAGCAACAGGACGGGCACGGGCAAAAAATTAGGCGGCACGAACTTCAACAGCCCGCGCCGCGAGTCAGCATTTAACATAATCAGTAACCCCAGCTGAAAACAAACTCCAAAGGAATTGTCAGCCCGTCGACAATCGAAACGGGCACTTCGCTTTTGACTTCGGCGCGTTCGGCGTCCGTCATGAATTCCAAATCTTTTTCGTCGGGCAACATATATTCGCCGCTCAAAAAATATTTTCCGTCGCGCAAAAGATACACGTCAACGATTTTCGCCCACGGGTCGATAATCCAATACTCGCGGACGCCTTGCGCCTCGTAGGTGTCCTTTTTGATGCCGAGGTCTTTTTTGCGCGTCGAATAGGACAAAACTTCGACAACCATATCGGGCGCGCCGCGAACCATGTCACGCTGAGCCAAAATCTGTTCGTGTTCTTTCAAGACAACGACGGCACCGGGAACAAAAATATTCTCGTCGTCAAAGTAAACGTCGACGTTGCCGAAAACGTAACCGTTCTTGTGTTCCATAAAATAATTCATGAAGGCGGTAATGATTCGCCACTGCATTTGACTTTGAGCCGGTGTCATTGACGGGAGTCGAAAATTTTTGCCGCCAATAATTTCGCAAAACTTGTAAAGGTCAGGCGCATTTAAAGTTTCGGTCGCCATTCAAATCGCCTCCAATCGCGCTAATTCATTTGTAACCCCACTTGAAAATGTATTTAAGCGGCACCGTCAGCCCGTTGAGAATCGAAACCGGCACTTCGGTTTTGACTTCGGCTTTTTCGGCGTCGGTAAGCTTTTCAAATTCGTCGGCGTCGAACAAAATGTATTCGTCGTCGAAAAAATATTTTCCGTCGCGCAAAAGGTAAACGGCAACGCTCTTTGCCCACGGGTCGACAATCCAATACTCGCGCACGCCGTTTGCCTCGTAGGTGTCCTTTTTGACGGTAACGTCCCGCTTTTTGGTAGACCGCGACAAAACTTCGACGACCATATCGGGCACGCCGTAAATGTCGCCGCCCCAGTTCAAAATGCCTTCGTTTTCCTTCAAGACGACGGAAAAATCGGGTTGGAAAAGACTGCCGTCGGGAAAGTGAATTTCTGCGCTGTCAGTGAAACAATAACCTAAATCTTTTGCGTCAAGATAAGTGCCGATAAACATGTAAAGTCTTCCGCCAATCGCGTTGTGAGTTGTGTTCGCCGAAGGTGCCATAATTTTTTTGCCTCCAATGATTTCGTAGGACGGGTAAAGCTTCCGCTCGTTGATGACTTCGGTCGCCATTCAAATCGCCTCCAATCGCGCGTAAAAATCTTCGACAAAAGTTTTCGTGTCGGTCAGTTTATCAAGATTAATATTCGCCGTCAACGCCGCGAGCCGCCCGCGATTCGTCGCAAGCTCAACGGCAGTCTCAACGTAAGCGTCGGCGTCGCAAGTGATAAGTTCGTCCAAGTCGGCGATGTGCAACATGTCCGCGCCCGTCCGCGTGCTTGCCATGTCGCCGCGCAGATTCAACACGGGCACGCCCATAAACAACGCCAGAGCCGTCATCATGCCGCCGGGGTAGGGGAACGCGTCGAGAATCAAATCGACTTCGGCGTAATCGGTGAAAAAATTATCGGAGCCGCGTCGCACTTCAAAACGCTCAAGCCCGAAAGCCTCAAGCCGCTCAATCAGCGCGTGTTGCCTGCTTGCAAGCGGCGTCGTGTCTCGGAAAATGATTCTGGCGTCAGGCACGGCGTCAAGGATTTTTTTCACGGCATTTAAATAATCGTCGCTCATCTTCATGAAGTTGTTCAAGCTGCCGAACGTGAATTGCCTGTGCGGAAACGGACGGCGCGCTTGACGTTCGCGAATCATGCGGGCGTTCGGTCGGAAGGCAAAGGCGTTGGCAAGCGGCAAAATTTTTTCGGCAAAGGTCGCGTCGTCGGCAGTCAAGAAGTCGTCGCCGATAAAATAGTCAATCGCGTCGAGCCCCGTCGAATCAAAGTAGCCGATGCCGCAAAGTTGCACCCGCGCAGGTTTGTAAGCCGCAATCTGCAACGTTTCGCCGCCCTCGGTGTGTCCGCCCAAGTCAATCAGAATATCGGTGCCGGCGTCGCGAATCATCTGCGCGGCGTCAAAAAAACTCGTCTCGGCAAGCGCGGTGTAAGCGTCGACGTTGCGGCGGATTTTTTTCGTGAAGGCGTCTTCCTCGGTCGACAAGCTCCACGCCGTCACGGTGAAGCGGTCGCGATCGTAATCGGTGAGCAGAGCCTCGTAAAAGCGCGCGGCGGACGAATCACAAAAATTCGGCGACAAATACGCAACGTTCAGCGGAAACCCTTGTCCCTTGTCCCGTGTCCCTTGTCCCTTAACAACGTCACGATAAAGCGAATTGTACACGGCAAGCGCGTTAATCAGCGCGGTCGCGTCGAGTTGCGGCAGGTAGTGCAAAGCGAACAGATAATTTGAAAAGTGCGCCCGCTGACTGCGCAAATATTTATCGGTCGTCGCGGCGTTGAAGTAAGCCTGCGCGGCACCGTCGGCGTCCGCCAAGTCGTGGAAACATGCGCCAATCAGTTCGTGAACGCGCCATTGATTATCGGCGTCGACGTTCGGCAAAAGTGTCTTCAGTCGTTCGAGTGCTTCAGCCGGTTTGCTCGCCGCCAAAAGTTTTTTCGCAATGTCCATGTCATCAGCCTCCGCCGCCGATTGTACCATTCCGTCTGCCGAAACACAAAAACCCTCCGACGTGTGCCGAAGGGTTTTGTTGAGTTGAAAAATTTTTATTTGCCGAACTGTGCGTTGATGTGTTTCCATGCTTCGGCTTGAGTGACTTCCTTGTCGCCGATAAAATATTGATTCGGTTTGGAAGTGCCAATCAAGTCGCCGCCAAGGCTGCCGTCGTCTTTGATTGTGACACCGTATTTCGCAAACGCAGCGCGCAGATTGACAAAACCTTCATGGTCGAGAATCGGAATACCCGCCAATTTAGTTTCAAAGATTTTTACGCCAAGTTTTTCAAATGAGTTGGCGTCGCTGTAACTTTCCGCGAAAGTGCCGCCCGCCACGTTATCGAGTTGCTCTTCGGTGAGCTGTTCGTCTTTGAGAATTTCGTTTGCCATGGTTATCAATCTCCTTTCGGTTTCTGCAATTTTATACGCAGGAGTTCCGATTTCGTTACAAGCTTAGCGAAAAAATTTTATTTGTCAAACGAAAAACCCTCCGACGACTGCCGAAGGGCTGTTTCAGATTTTCGCAATCAAGTCGCGGTTGGCAACGTCGCTTACGAGTTTAAAGCTCAACTGCCTAAGCTTGACGTTCGCCGCCGACAACTTCACGCGGACGCCGTCGCCGATGTGAAAGCTTTTGCCCGTCGCGTTGCCAATAAGCGCAAATTCACGCTCGACAAACGCATAATAATCGCCGCCAATCTCCGCCGCACGAACAAGCCCGTCGACGCCGTTGTCAAGCTCCACGAAAAAGCCGAAGTTTGTCACGCTCTCAATCACGCCGTCGAAGTGTTGACCGACAAATTGTTGCATGTATTCGACAGCCTTCAAGTCCAAAGTCTCGCGCTCAATGTCAATCGCCCGCCGTTCGCGCTCCGAACTTTGCCGCGATATTTCCTCAAGATTTTTTATGACGCCGCCGCGCAGTGCCCGATGGACGATTAAATCGGGGTAGCGTCTTATCGGCGACGTGAAGTGCGTGTAAAACTTCGCCGCAAGCCCGAAGTGCCCAAGGTTCTCCGGCGAATAGCGCGCCTGTTGCATTGTCCGCAGGGCGTAGCCCGTGATGACGCGTTCGGCAGGCAAGCCCTTGACTTTCGACAAAATCTTTTGGAATTCGCGCGGCTCGCCGGCTTTCGATATGTGCAAGCTGAAATGCGCAAGCAGTTGATTCAGCGTCAAAACTTTTTCGGGCGTCGGCAACTCGTGCACACGATACAGGCTCGGAATTTTTTTCTTAAGCGTGTGTTCGGCGACGGTCTCATTGGCAAGCAACATGCATTCTTCGATTATCGATTCGGCAACTGTCTGCACGCGCTTGGTTATCGCCAACGGTTTGCCCGCATCGTTGAGCAGGATTTTCATTTCGGGCAAGTCGAAGTCAATCGCGCCGCGCTCCGCACGAATTTTTTTCCGCAAGCCGTGAATTTTTTTCAACGCGTTAAGATTGTCCGCGCAGGCGGCAAGTTCGCGGTCGCCGTCCAGAAATCTGTTGACTTGCGTGTAACTCAGCCGCCTGAAGACGTGAATCACCGTCGGGAAAATTTTATAGTCAACAACCTTGCCCGTCGCGTCCAAGTTCATTTCGCACGCCATTGCCAAGCGGTCGACGCCCGCATTCAAACTGCAAATGCCGTTGGACAGCTCGCGGGGCAACATCGGTACAACGCGGTCGACGGGATAAATGCTCGTGCCGCGTTCGAAAGCCTCGCGGTCAAGGGCGGTGCGCGGACGGACGTAGTGGCTCACGTCGGCGATATAAACGCCCAAAAAAAATCCGCCGTCGCGAATCTCGGCGTAAACTCCGTCGTCAAGGTCTTTGGCGTCTTCGCCGTCAATCGTGACTATTTTCAAGTTGCGGCGGTCGATTCGCTTTGCAATCTCCTGCGCGGCGGGTTCAAGTTCGACACGCGATGCCTCGGCTTGAACTTCGGGCGGAAAGTCTTCGTCGACGCCGTGACTGCGCAAAATCCCGCGAATTTCGACGCCGGGCGCGTTTGCCTTGCCAAGGACTTCGACGACTTGCCCGCGCAGGGGCTCCCATGACGTGACTTTGACGACGACCTTTGTGTTGGCGGCAAAGCGTTCGCGGTAATGCGGCAGGACGATTTTCAAGTCAATGCGCTTGTCGTCGGGCGTGACGGCGATTTTCTTGCCGAGGCGCGTCAAGGTGCCCACGACGATTTGATTGACGTGCTCCGTGATTTCGACGACGTGACCTTCGCGACGCCCGCGAAACGTGTCGACGATTCGGACTTTAACCTTGTCGCCGTTAAGTGCGCCGCGCATGTTTTCGGGCGCAATGAAAATATCGTTGCCGCCGTCATCGGGCGTGACGAAGCCGAAGCCCTTAACGTTGACGCTGAGCTTGCCGACAATAAACTTGCCCCTTGTCCCGTGTCCCTTGTCCCTCACGATAACGCAACGACCGCGAATTTCGCCGTCGCCTCCGCAGTGATTGTGCCGTCCGCCGTTTCGACGGTCGCGCGCGTCGTGATTATGTTGCGCCGCTGACTTTCCGCCCAAGCCGTGATTTTCAGTTCTTGTTCGACGGGCGTCGGGAATTTGTAACGAACTTCAAGCCGTCCCGTCATTGCGCGTTCGTTATACTTCGCGGCGATAAATTTGCACATGGTTTCATCAAGCATTGTCGAGATAATTCCGCCGTGCGCCACGCCCGCGTAGCCTTGAAACTCTCGCGGCAAAGTTTTTCGCGTCGTGACACGCTCGCCGTCAAAGTCGAACGTCAAATGCAAGCCGATAGGATTCTCCGCGCCGCAAGCAAAGCAATAATCGTCACTCATTAAATCAACTCCTTAAGGTTCAAAGTACCAGCCGAAAATATTTTTGATTTTGACTTTGAAGCCGTCCAAAACGTCAACGGGTATTTCAAATTCGACTTGCGCGCGTTCGTCTTCGGGCAGTCGCGCCAATTCGTTGTCGCTCCAATTTTGATACAGCCCGCCGAATTCGTATTTGCCGTCGCGCAGAAGACAGACTTCAACGGTCTCGCGCCAAGGGTCAATCATCCAATATTCGCGGACGCCGTTGCGTTCGTAAGTGTCCTTTTTAATGCCGATGTCGCGTTTCATTGTCGAGCGGGAAAAAACTTCGGCAACCATGTCGGGCACGCCGTGAATTGTCATGTCTTTTTTGCCGAGGTAAAGTTCCGCGTTTGCCGTGCTGACGAAGATAAAGTCGGGCTTGAAAAGACTGCCGTCGGGAAAATGAACGTCAAAGTTATCTGCCACGGCAATACCAAGTTTGTTTGCTCTCGCGTAACCGCCAATGATTGTAACCAAGTTGGCGGTTACGTTGACGTGACCCCAATCCGGACTAGGTGCCATAAATTTTTCGCCTCCAATGATTTCGTAGTCGTCGTATTGTTCGACAAAAATTTCGACTGACATTCAAATCACCTCCTTATAAAGTTCAGCACCGCGTCGAAGACAAATTCGCGCTCTTCGGCAAGCGGCAACAGATGACCGCTGTCGGGCACAGTGATGATTTGCTTCGCCTTCGCGCCGATATTGTCCATGATGTATCGGGCACTGCGCGGCTGCGCGGTGTGGTCGTCTTCGCCGTGCATGATTAATATCGGCGTCGCGATTGTCGGCAAAAGATTTTTCACGTCGTCAATCAAGTCAAGCAACTCGTGGACGCTAATCAGCGGCGTCTTCTTGTAAACGTCATTGGCGGCTTGCGGCACGTTGTCCAATTTCCTGCGCGGCTGAACAATGCAAGCGTTCCCGCAGAATTCGCGCGGCGGCAAGTTTTTCAAGCCCAATCCGTCGTCAATGAAAATCGGCGCGGCAAGCGTCACGATTTTTGCAACGTCGCGCTCCGTCGAAAGTTTCAACGTCAACAGCCCGCCCATCGAGTGTCCGACGACGCAAACCGTATCGCAAGCCCCGCGCAGAATCGCAAGACCGTCGAGCACCGAATTAAACCAATCGTCTTTGGTCGTGCGCATTAAGTTGTTTTCGTCGACGCCGTGACCCGCAAGGCGCGGACACAGCACCGTAAAGCCCGCGCGGTTAAGACTTTCGCCGAGCAAAAAAAGTTCGGCGGGCAAGCCCGTGAAGCCGTGAATCAGCAACACGCCCTTGTTGCCGCCGCTCATGAAAAAAGGTTCTCCGCCGTCAATCAAAGTGTTCGCCTCCGTTACATTGTCAGCTTTGCGATTATCAGCGTTATCACCGCGAACAAAATGGCAAGTATGACCGTAAGCCGTGCAAGCAAGGCGTCCATGCCGCGCGCTTTGCCGGAAAAGACCGCGTCCGAGCCGCCGTCCATGCCGCCCATGCCGCCCGACTTCGCCTCTTGACCGAGAATCACCGCTATCAGCGCGATTGAAATTATCGCGTCCAAAACCATTAAGACTGTCAGCATTAACAAACCTCCTGTGTAGGAAAAAGGGACAAGGGATAAGGGACAAGGGACAAGGGGCTACTCCTGCGACATGTGGTAGCTAAGGGCACTCAAGCCGACCGACAAATCCTCGTTAACCAAAGGCACCGCAGGCGGCACGGAAAGTTTTATCGGCGCGAAATTCCAAATGCCCTTGACGCCCGCCGCAACCAACATGTCAGCCACGCTTTGCGCCTCCGCCGCAGGAACAGTGATAACGCCGATGTCAGCCGCCGTCGACGCAATGACTTCGTTCATATCTGCCGTGTCGCAAACTTCAATGCCGTTGACTTTGTTGCCGACGATTCGTTTGTCCCTGTCGAGCAGAGCCACGACCGAAAAACCCAACGACGCGAAGTTGACGTAATTGGCGAGCGCGCCGCCCAAGTGACCGACGCCGACTATCGCAAGCCGCCAATGATTGTGCAAGCCCAAAATGTTGCTGATTCGCTCCTTGAGTTCGCTCACGTCGTAGCCGATTCCCTTGCGCCCGAATTGACCGAACGTCGCCAAGTCCTTGCGAATCTGTTCGGGCGTGATGTCCAAACGTCGCCCCAATTCGTCCGAAGAGATTATCGTAAGGTCTTCGTCCTCAACAAGCCGCAACGTCCTGAAATACAGCGGCAGTCTGTCAATCGTCGCCTGCGAAATCATCTTTTTCAAATGTACTGCCCCCTTGCAAATGGATTGCCGCGCCCAATGCGCCAAGTTGCCACATGAGCATTGAACTCGGAATGTTGAAAAGCAAATCGTCCGTCAAGCCGTGCAAAGCCATGGACAGGAACGCAAGCCCTATGCCAAGCTTCAAGCCGTCAAGAAAATTTTTGTCGTTGATTTGCGTCGCGTCGTGCCAATCGACAAGCGGCGGCTTCTGCGGCGCGGGAGAATCTACTTGTACGCTTTTGACGGAAATTTTTTCGCCGCCTACGGCAATTTCGTCAATCGACGTGACTTTTTCCGTCGCGGCGAATTTTTGGCGGGTGTGTTCGCTGAAATTCATTTCCTCGTTGTGAATCACGTCGTCCTTGCGTTTGCGCGGCTTCTTGAGCTTGAGGCGCGGTTTCTTCCTGCCGAACAGGTTCAGCAAGCCGTTGGCGAATTCGGAAAGCTTTTCGTTGACGACGGTGCCAAGCTCGGCAATGTAACGCCCAAACGCGCTCTTGACGAAAAATTCTTCGACGAACTCAAGCAAAGCCGACGTGCCCTTGACGTAGCGTTCGTTGCGGTTCAAAGCCAACGCCATGAACATCGTCCCGAAGAAGTACCAGAAAAACGCCAATGCTCCGACAATGCCGATTTCCGCCGCGTAGTTCAAGTAAAGATTGTGCGCGTGATAAATGATTATGCTTTCGTCCGCGACGTAGTAATTGTATTGCGGGTAAACCAACTTGTACGCGCCCCAGCCTATTCCGGCAAAGGGATGGTCGCTAATCATTGCAATCGTGCTGACCCATAAGCCGATACGCACGCTCACCGACGAATCCGAGCCCGTGAACGCCGATAAAATTCTGTTGGTAAAAGTCGCGTCGTTGCAGACGATAAAGCCCGTCACCGCCGCGAACAGAATCAATATCCGCCAATCCTTCAGCGCGCCGTAGACTGCGAACACCACCGCCAACGTCAAGAATGCTCCGCGCGAATACGTCATTGCCAAGCACGCCACGAACATCACTATCACGCCGATTAGAATCAGCTTCTGCGAACGACGCGCCGCTTTCGCCAGCAAGCCCAACGCCAAGCAGATGAACACGTTCAGATAGCCCGCAAGCACGTTGGGATTTTCCAGCGTCGAAAAGACACGCTTGCGCAATTCGGGGAAGGCTTCCGGGTCTGTCCACTTCACGTCCGCCACGTCCACGCCGAACAGGAATTGAAAAAAGCCCCACAGCACGACCAGTATTGCCGACGCGCCCAATGCTTGAGCCATTTGCTTGACTTGCGCGGGCGTGCGTATCGTTTGCCCGACGATTAAATACGTCAAGCCGTACATGCCGACCATCGTGCAGTAGTTGTAAATCAGCTCGAACGAACGCGCCGACGACAACATCACGCTTGCCGCGCCGATTAGCAGGAAAAGCGCAACCGGCACATCGAACGGCAGGCTCAGCATTTTGTAGCGCGAATCGATTTGCTTGCGCAGGAACCACGTTATCACGCCGAACATCACTGCCGCCGCCGCTATCGTAGGCGACAGCGCAAGGAAAAACGACTCGGTCAAAATGGCGTAAAGCGTCCATTGCTCCAAGTTTTTTATGCGTTGTCGCCGTGCAAAGACGCTCACTCTGTCCAAGTCATCACTTCCTTCGGTAGGAATCAGGAATCAGATTTTTCCGCCGCCAGCTCCCGAACTTTTTCAAGCGGCAATTCGCAAATGTCGGCGATTTCTTCAAGTGTCATCTTGCCGCTTTTAATCATTTTAAGTGCGATTTCGCGATTTACTTGCTCGGCAACTTTTCGCTTGATTTCTTCCGGTTTGCCCTCAATGATTTTCTTTCGGCAAAAGTCAGCAAAGTTCATTTCGTCTATCATTTCATTGATGAATCTAATCGGCATTGTCGTTACGTCGGCAATTTCTTCGGGTGAAAGCTTGCCGTTTTGAATTAATCTTTTCGCTATGTCAAGCGAGGTTTTAACTTGCTCATGGAATTCGGCGACTTTAATTCGTTCAGCCAATTCCTGTTCCAGTTCAAGCTTTGCCCGTTCGATTAAAGTTTCGCGACCTTCAGACATTTTAAGTCATCCCTTTCGATTGAACGGAAACAGAAACGCCGCACCGCGCCGATTAAATATAACGAACCGGCGATTATCTTCACATCGCCGCCCGATGACATCAGCCGTTCGACTGCCGCCGCGTTGTCTTCGACTGCAATGCACTCAATGCCGCGTTCGTGCAGTGCCGCGCAGATTGTCGCCGTCGACGCCGCCCGCTCCGATTGCGGCGGCGTCACTATTACTGAATCGTCGGCTCGGAACAAAATTTTTATCATCGTCGCGAAGTCTTTGTCCCTAAGCACGCCGAAAAGCCACGTCCGTCGTCCGTGCGGAAAGGACGCGTCCAAGCTCGTGCGCAGTGCCGTCGCTCCGTCGGGATTGTGCGCCCCGTCGATAATCACCGTGCCCGCCGAAGTCTCGACGACTTCAAAGCGTCCCGCCCATTGAACGTCAGCCAAGCCCGTTGTTATCGCCGTGTCGTCAAGTCCAAGCAGTCGTGCCGCCCGTATCGCTATTGCCGCGTTCATGCGCTGATAATCGCCTTTAAGGGACAAGGGATAAGGGACAAGGGACAAGGGACAAGGGACAAGGGACAAGGGAGAAGATTTCTCGGCGGCAACGGCTCGGATTATCTCAAGCGGTCTGCCCGTCGCTCCCGTCACGCAAGGCACGTTCGGCTTGATTATGCCCGCTTTGTTGCGCGCTATGCCGTCCAAGTCGCCCAAAATGTTTTCGTGGTCAAGCGCGACGTTCGTGATTATCGACAGTTCGGGCGTGATTACGTTCGTCGAATCGTACAGCCCGCCAAGTCCGACTTCGATTACCGCAACGTCAACCGCCTGCTCCCGGAAGTACAGGAACGCCGCCGCCGTCAATGCCTCGAAATGCGTGCACTCAACGCCGCAAGCTTTCACGCGGAATATCATTTCGGCAAAGTCTGATTCGGAAATGTTTTCGCCGTTGATTCGGATTCGCTCGCAATAGCTTTCCAAGTGCGGCGACGTGAACAAGCCGACTTTCAAGCCCGAAGCCTTCAACATTTCAGCCAACATCGCGCAGACTGAGCCCTTGCCGTTGGTGCCCGCAACGTGGATTAATGCGCAATGCGGAATGCGTAATGCGCAATTATCGTTCGGCATTAGTTTCAGCGCGACACAGAGTTTCTTGATTCGCTCAAGACCTTCCTTTATGCCGAAGACGCTAAGCCAATCAAGATATTTCAGCGCGTCGGTGTAAGTGAAGGGACAAGGGACAAGGGACAAGGGACAAGAGTTTGTCATAGCGATTTTAACTGCTCAATGCGTTGCTCAAGGGCGGCAACTTTTTCATCGGCAGCAGTCAGTTTCGCGCGTTCAGCCTCGACGACCGACGCGGGTGCTTTGCTTACGAATCGCTCGTTGCTCAACTTGCTCGACAGCGACGCCGCAAATTTGCGCAACTTGTCAAGTTCCTTGCCAAGGCGCGCGATTTCCTTGTCCACGTCGATTAAACCTTCAAGCGGCAAGTAAATTTCAAGCCCGTCGACCACGCCGCTCAATGCGTGTTCCGGCTTTGTCTCCGCGAACGTTATCGGCTCGGCGAACGCCAAAACGTCAATATAGCGCGCGTATGCCCGCAACGTCTCGGCGTATTCGGGGCGCGTCACCTTCAGCACGACCGCCGCCTTTTTCCGCGAATCAATGCCAAGTTCAGCCTTCAGATTGCGTATCGTCCGCACAGTGTTGAATATCACGTTCGCGATTTCTTCTACGTCGTCCGTCGCCAAATCGGCAAATTCTTCGACCGTCGGGTAGGGCGCAAGCATGATTGAGCCGCGTGCGTTCGGGAGCTTTTGACGTATCGCCTCGGTCAAAAACGGCATGAACGGATGCAACAATCTCAACGCCGCCTCAAGCACCGTCGTCAGCACGAACAACGCCGTCGACTTTGCTTGCGCGTCGTCGCCGTAAAGCCGCGCTTTCGTCAGCTCTATGTAGTAGTCGCAGAAATTAAACCAGATGAACTCGTAAAGCAGTCGTGCCGCCTCGCCAAGCTCGAATCGCTCAAGGTTGCGCGTAACGCCCGCCGTCGTCTTGCTCAGTCGTTGCAATATCCATCTGTCGGAAAGTTCAAGGGACAAGGGAGAAGGGACAAGGGACAAGGAATTTTCTTCCAAGTTTATCAGCAGGAAGCGGGAGGCGTTCCAGATTTTATTCGCGAAATTCCGCGCAGATTCAACCCGTGACCAGTAAAACCGCAAATCGTTGCCGGGAGTGTTGCCCGTCACCAACATGAAACGCAGGCTGTCCGCGCCGTATTTCTCAATGACTTCCACGGGGTCGACGCCGTTGCCAAGCGATTTGCTCATCTTGCGTCCCTGCTCGTCGCGTACCAAGCCGTGTATGAAAACCTTGCGGAAGGGCACTTCGCCACGGAATTTCAAGCCCATCATAACCATGCGCGACACCCAAAAGAAAATTATATCGTAGCCCGTGACGAGGACGCTCGTCGGGTAGAATTTTCTGAGCTCGGCGGTGTCTTGCGGGTAGCCAAGCGTGCTGAACGGCCACAACGCCGAACTGAACCACGTATCCAAAACGTCTTCGTCGCGGCGCAGGTGCTTGCCGTGGCAATGCGGGCAAGTCTCAACGTCCGTTTCCGATACCGTCATTTCGCCGCAGTCGTCGCAATACCACGCGGGTATTTGATGTCCCCACCACAGTTGCCGACTTATGCACCAGTCGCGAATGTTTTCAAGCCAGTTGACGTAGATTTTCGTAAAGCGTTCCGGAACAAATTCCAATGCGCCCGATTTAACCGCCTCAATCGCGGGCTTTGCAAGACTTTCCATTTTGACAAACCATTGGTCGCTAATCAGCGGCTCAATCGTCGTGTGGCAACGGTGACAGTGCCCGACGGCGTGTTCGTGATTCTCGACTTTGACGAGATAACCGCCCGCCTCCAAATCGGCAACGATTTGCTTGCGGCAATCGTAGCGGTCAAGTCCCGTGTATTTGCCGACGTCAATCATCTTGCCGAGGTTGTCGATAACTTTGACTTGCGGCAGGTCGTGTCGAAGTCCCATTTCGTAATCGTTCGGGTCGTGGGCGGGCGTGACTTTGACTGCGCCCGTGCCAAATTCTTTGTCGACGTAGGAATCGGCGAACAGCGGAATTTCCCTGCCAACCAGCGGCAGAATCAGCGTCTTGCCAACCAACGCTTTGTAACGTTCGTCGTCGGGGTGCACCGCTACGCCCGTGTCGCCCAACATCGTTTCGGGGCGCGTCGTCGCTACTTCAACGTAACCGCTCCCGTCCGCAAACGGATAGCGCAGGTGCCATAAATGCCCCGCCTCGGTCTCGTGTTCGACTTCAATATCGCTCAATGCCGTGTTGCAATGCGGACACCAATTCGTTATGCGCGTGCCGCGATAAATCAGCCCTTCGTTGTAAAGCTGAACAAAAACCTTGCGGACAGCCGCACTACAGCCCGCGTCCATAGTGAAGCGTTCGCGCTCCCAATCGCAACTTGAACCCAACGTTCGCAACTGGTAGCTGATTCGGTTGCCGTATTGTTCCTTCCACTGCCAAACGCGTTTTAAAAATTCAGTCCGTCCGAGTTCGTAGCGATTCGTACCCTCGCCGCGCAGATGTTCTTCGACGCGCGCTTGAGTGGCAATACCCGCGTGGTCTGTGCCGGGCATCCAAAGGGTATTGTCGCCCTTCATGCGGTGCCAACGGATTAAAATATCCTGTAACGTCTCGTCAAGGGCGTGACCCATGTGCAGTTGTCCCGTGACGTTGGGCGGCGGGATTACGATACAATACGGCTCGCCCGCCGCCTCTGCCGTCGTGTGAAAGTTGCCGTCGCGTTCCCATTGCTCGTAAAGGTCGCGCTCAATTCGTTGCGGCTCGTAAGTCTTGTTCATTGTGTAGGGACAAGGGACAAGGGACAAGGGACAAGTTTTTTCCCTACGCCCTGATTCCCAATCCCTAATCCCTCCTTATCGTGAAAATTTTTTCAATAATAAACCGCCGCCGCTGTAAAGTCAACAAAAAAGCCCCGATTGCGCTGTCGGGGCTGTAAGATTGTGCTTGGCAGTTATTTGGTTTTCACCCATTGACCCGACGCGTGGTCTGCAATGTAGGTGCCGTCCGCCGTCTTGTATTCGACTGCCGCATTGCCCCGAACTTCCAGAACCGAACCGTCCCACAAGCCGATTGCCGTGCCGCTGTCCGTTATCTGCGTGCCGGCAATATCCGTCGTCTTAACCGTCGTCAAGTCAATTACGTCGCCGTCGTGTGCGCCTTGAATTACGTCGTTGCCGTTGACCAACGCGAAGAAGAACGTATTCTGACCCGCGCCGCCAATCATTACGTCGTTGTCGCAGCCGTAGCCGCCCCAAATGCTGTTGGTGCCCGCGCCGCCGATTATCGTGTTGTCCAACGCGTTGCCCGTCAATATCAGCTGTCCTGCCGACCGTGAGCCGTCGACTACCGTGATGTCGCCAAGGTAATACGTGCCGTGCAAGCCGCCTTTCATGTCGTTCAACCAGATTTCTGCCGATTCAACCGACGCGTCGACTGTAAGCGTCGCATTGGAGCCGTTTGCTACGTAGCAATTCGCAAGCCCGTCGAATGCCAACTGCCTGTCGTCGACCTGCGCCACGAGGTTGTTGATTCGGAAGTCGTTGCCCTTGCCCTGCGCCAACGTCAAGTAGTCCGTGTCGGAGCCGTTGATGTACAGGATAACGTTGCCGCCGCTCAAGCTTACCGTCGTGACTTCGTTCGCAGTGGTGATGTCTATCAAGTCGCCTGCCGCGTCCGCACTCGTCGCGAATCCGAAACCGCTTATCGTGTCTTGTCCGTCCTCTGCAAGGTAGCGGAACGTCGTCGCACTCGACTTGCCGCTTTGACCAATCATTAAGTCGTTGCCGCTGTTCGACCAGATTTGACCGCCGCCCAATCCCGCCGTCAACGTGTTGCTTACTTCGGATGCGCCCGTCAAACTGCTTGAGCCTGCGCCGCCCGTGAGCTGATTTATGCCTTTGAATTGTGCGCTTGAAGTGCCGACGTTGCCCGTGCCCGTGTCCAAATTGACTGATACCGCGCCCGTGTATTCGCTGAAGTTCACGCCGCTGTTGGTGCCGAAGAACACGTTGGCAAGGTCGCCGTCCGTCACGTAAATGTTTCTGCCGCCGCGCGCTATCGCCGCATTGTAATTGCCGTTGCCGTCGCTCAGTTTCAAGCGATAACTGCCGTCGCTCGCCGTCGCCGTGTCCGCGCTTTCAGCCAAATCCGTACTCGTGACCAAATCCGCACTGCTCGCGCTGAATCCGTCGAACGTCAACTGCCGCGTGCCCGATGTAAGCACCAGATTAGCCGCCGCCTCGTATTCCAGCGCATTTAAGTCGGTGATTCTAATCGTGTCGCTCGCCGTCGAATAGCCGCCGTTGAAGTTATGCACAACGTCGGAGCCCGCGCTCATCACTATCAACGCACCCAATTCGCGGAACGCGCCGTCGGTTATGTAGATGTGGTCGTCGCCCGCGCCGCCGTTGACGGTGTCGCCTGCGCCCACAAGCAGAGTGTCATTGCCGGAGCCGCCAACCACGTTGGAGCCGCCGCTTTTTTGCGTGTCGCTTGATTTCTCGGCGTAGTTGCCCTTGAGGACTTGCGCCACGGTCGCGCCGCTCGCATTGACTGTGCCGCCGTTGGTGTGCGTGAATCCTATCGCCTGTTCCTTGCCTTGCGCGTTGACAAGTTGCGCTTGCGTAGCACCGGTACTGCCCGCGTTGGCGTTGAACGTTATAACCGCGTCGCCCAATGTCATCGTGCCGTCGCCGAATTGTATCGCGTTGGTCTTGATTGCATTGGCAAGGTTTGTGTACTCGAACGAACCGATACTTGCATTGCCCGCCGTGTAGTTTTCAAGCGTCACGTTGCCGCTCGTCGCTATGATTAACGATTCGCCGCTTGCGTCCGCCGTTACTTCGGCGTTGCGTCTCACGACTACCGTATCATTGCCCGCGCCGACTGTGCCGCTCGTTTCCTGCAGTGCCAATGTGCCGTCACTGCGCGCGCGGATGTCGCCTGCGGGGGTTTTCTCGATTATCGGCAGGTAATCGGGATTAATCATGTAGCCGCCGTCGCGATTGACTGTGAACACACTTCCGACGCTTGCACGTCCGCCGCCGCCGTTGACGCGATGGGAACCGTCCGCGCCCACCGTAAGGCTTGCGTCCTTTTCCACGCCGACGAATGTTTTGCCGCCTCGACTTGCCGTTGCGCCGTCTGCGTCGTCTTCCAACGTGTACACTCCGCCGTTTATCGTCAAGTTCCCTTCGGGCATGTGGAACGTCGCGCTGTCGATGTCGCCGCCTATGCTGTCGCCGCTTTTGAGCCCGTCTATCGCCGTGATGTTCCGTCCGTCGCTACTTACCGTCACTGCGGGGTTGTTTGTCCCGAAGGCTTTGCCGTTCAGCGTCACGCTCGTCACTGCGCCGTTAAGACTGCCTGCGAAGTCGTTTATACCCGTCAGGCGGCTGTTGGTGTCCGTCGTGAACGTTACGGAGCCGTCGACTGTGTCGTCTATGGTGTAGTCGCGTCCGCCAACTCGGAAGTCGCCGTCGGTGCTTGTGACTATCGACACTTCGGGCGCGGTGTTTACGGTTGCGGGCGCACTCAACCCAACTATACTGCTTACCGTGCCGTCGCTTACTATTGCGTCGAAGGTTGTGCCGGAAACGTCAAAGACCTTGCCGTTGACGGTTGCTTTAGTTAAGTCGTAAACCTTCGCGTTGCTCAGTCCGCCGATTGCGCCGTCCACGCCGAAGACGCTACTGATTGACCCGTCGCTGATTCCCAACGTCACGGGGTTGGTGTTGCGACTTAAAGTTAAAGTTTCGCCGTTGACTTGGAAGTCCGTTTCGTCCTGCCCGATAGCGAATGTGCCGTCGTCGGTCGTGACGCCCGTGACACTTGCGTTGCTCATGCCGAAAGTAGCGTCGCCGCTCGTTTCGTAAGCATGACCGTTAATCGTGTAGGTGTCGGCGTCGCCCGTTTGAATCGCGCTTACGCCGTCTTCGTCTGCGGCAATGGCAACTGCGCCCTTCAAGGAGCTGTCGACTGTGAGCGGGTCGCCGTTGACTGTCACGCCCTCGGAGAAGTCGCCCGCAAGGATGCCGTCAAGGTCGCTGATTGAAGTTATCGCGCCTTCGGACAAACCGTAAGTGACTGCGCTATCGCCCGTGGTCGTGAAGGTCTTGTCGCCAACAGTGATGGAGCCTTCCTCGTTGGTCTTAATCGTCGCGTCGCTCAAGCCGCCAATCGTCGCGCCGCTTCCGATGTTTTCAAGTCCGCTGATGTCGCCGCCGTCGATGTTGACTTGATAGCCCGCAGAGTCGCCGCCAACGGTAAGTTCGGTGTCGCCGACTTGGAGCCCGTTGGTTTTTTCGGTGACTTCGACAGGCTCGGAGGCTTTAACTGTTTTGTCGTCAAGCTGTACAGTGCCGTCAACGGTGACGGGTTTATCGGTCGCGTTCGCAGCAGTCGCGCCGCTCGTCAACGTAACGTCGCCGTCGCCGTTGATTTCAGCAGTTGAGCTTTCGCCGCCCGTCAACGTCATATCGTCATGCGTTATCGCGTCGCTGATTCCCAAATCAACTTCCACGCCGTCGGAGGTAACGGTCGCCTGCGCGGTTCCGCTCGTCTCGAAGTTTGCGCCTTTGACTGTGTAGGGTGCCTCGCCGAGGGTAAGTTCGGTATCGGCGGGCGCGTCAATGACAGCGGAGCCGTCAACGCTGATTGAATCGCCGTCCGTGCCTACGCCAACAGTCGCGTCGCCCTGCGCGGCAACGGTCGTTTCGTCACCGGCAGTGAGGCTTTGTCCGTCGTCCAAATAAACCGTCGCGCCGGCAACTGCTTGCAAGTCGTCAGCAGATACACCGGCGTCGCTGAAGGTAACGCCGTCGTCCGCGTTGAGGTTTTCGGCAAGCGTGTCGCCGCCGTTGTCGACTACCTTAAGCGGAATGTCGCTTTCGTTGGTTATCTTGACTGCGGAGCCGTCGCCCGCGATTTGAATCGTGCCGTCGTCGCCGAGGGTCTTGCCGTTCGTAACGACTTTGCCGAACTGAATACCGGTATCGACTTTGATATTGCCGTCGGGGTCAATGACAACGTTGTAAGCGGGCAATGTGTAGCCGTCGAAGTAGCATGGCTCTTCCTCGAAACTCAGTCGTGCGTCGTCGAAGGGCGCGGTGTACGTCACGCCGTCATAGATAACGTAAGCATCCTTCGGGATGTTGTAAACGGAATTGATGTTGCCGTCGCCGTTGATTTCAATGTCGACAGTCTCGCCGTCCGCAAGCCCGCCGATAGTGATGGTCTTGTCGCCGATGGTATAGGTGCCGTTGCCGTAAGACAGCGTGATTGTTTCGGAGCCGTCGGCAGGCTTGATGATTTGTCCGTCCTGCGGGAAGACTTTGCCGCGAATCAAATCGATTTCGTCGACGCCGTAAATGCGCGGACTGTTGCCCGTCGCGTCCACACGGAAGGTTTCGACGCCCGCGCTCGGCTTGACGGTGAATTCGGATTCGGATTCGTCGGCGTTGATTGTCGTAATGGGCACGTCGGCAAGTTCAACGTCGATGTCGATAATTGTTCCCTGCACCGATATGGCGGCAAGCTTGTCGTCTTGGGTGTCGTCCTTCATGAGCAGATAAATGCCGTCAGTCTTGGACAGCGTGCCGTAAGTCGTCGCCGGGTCGGTCGTGTTGTCGACAAGCACAGCCTTTTCGCCGTCGTCAAGTGTCGCGCCGTCCACAGCAACTGATGAATAAGTCGCGCTGAGCATGTCCGTCCAGTTGGCGTCGTCGTTGAGCTCGTCAAGCGTCACGCCGTTTTGGTAAGTGTCGCCCGTCCAAAGCTTGCCGTCGTGCAGGAGATTGTTCGTGCCAACGGTGTAGGTGTTGCCGTCGGCGGTGAAGGTGTCGCCCGAATTCAAGCCGCTGACGGTTACGGAATCGGACGCCGCGTTGACAGTGAGCCCGTCGCCCGCCGTCGCCGCAATGGAGTTGCCGTTCGTTGTGTTGACGGAGCCGCCGTTTGCAAGCGCAACCGTGCCCAATGTGAGCGTCGAGGTCGTGCCGTCGCTTTGAAGGGTGACGGCGGTCGTCGCGTTGTAAGTCTTGCCGTTGACCGTAACCGAGCCGATTGGAGCCGTAACCTGCGCGGCAAAGTCGACAGTAAAATCGGAGCCCGCCGCAACGTTAATCGTTTGAATCAGCGAGGCGGCGTCGGTGCCGTTGAGCGTGAATTTATTGCCGTCGACGGTTAGCGTCGCGATTTGATTGGCGGGGTCGGTCGCGCTGTCGTAAATAAGGACGTTTTCAGTTGCGCGAGTCAAGTCAATCGTGCCGTTGCTTATCCCGATAAACGGCGTAAAGTCAATATCTTCGACGCGCAGGGTGTTTCCGCTGAGCCCGCCCGTGACGACAGCCGAATCTGTCAAGTTAATCAGCCCGATAGGCGCGACGTGATAGGTATCGCCGTCAAGCGTAAAGTCGTCGCTGAAACCGCTGAGGATAACGCCGCCGTCAATCGCAACGGTGAGGTCGCCGCTGATTACGTGACTGCCCGCAGTAACACTTTGCCCCGCCTTGGCAGCAACGGTGCCCGCCTCAAGCGTGAATGACGCAACGCCCGTAAAAGTCGGGGTGTCGGTCGCGTCGAGCGTGAAAGTACTTGCGCCGCTTGCCAAAACCACGTCGGCGAACTGCGAATCATTTGCGGACAACGGGACGCTTGCAAAGGCAGAGTCGGCAATTAGCGACACAGCGTCAAGCGAAATGTCGGTGAGCTTGGCATTGACGTTGGTCGGAGCCGTCAAGGTGTAAGCGCGACCGTTGCGGGTCAAGTAGCCGTAAAGCCGCGTCAAGTCCTCGTCGAGCAGGAAGCCGCTGTCGAAATCGACAGGCAGATTCAAGGAGCCGTCAATGAAAATCGCCTGCCGCCATTGGTCGGAAAGCAATGCGTCAACAGAGACGGAGCCCGAACTCAAGACACCCGCCGAGTTTTGATAAATGAGGTCGTCGCGCAAAAGCCCGATGTCGCGCAATGAATAATCGCGTCCGTCAACGGAAAAATCGTCGCCGGCATTGAGCCCGCCGACAGTGAGCGCGCTTGTCGAGGCAGTGACGCTTAAGCCGTTGCCGGTATTGGCAGTGACGGTGTAGCCGCTTGAAGTGGAGACGGAATCGGCATTGTCGAGCGCAACGGAGCCGCGAGCTAAGGTTGCGTCGCCTTGTGTGGCGTCGAGCGTGAGGGCGGTGGTGGCGTTGAAAGTCTTGCCGTTGACAGTGGCGGTGCCGACCGGAGCGGTAACCTGCGCGGCAAAATCAATGGTGAGGGACGAATCCTTGGGGATATGCACGGCGAGAATATCGGAGGCGTAACGGGTGCCGATGAGCGAGTAATCGGAGCCTTGGACAGACAAATCGGCGAGCTTGTTTACGGGATTGGAGGAGCTGTCGAAAACGATTTTATTTGAGGTGACGTTGGAAATGTCGAGTGTGCCGTTGCGCGGAGCGATAAACGTCAACCAGTCGGCGTCGTCGAGGGTGGTTAAGTCGATAAACGAATCGTTAAGTTCTTGAGCAATGGTGTTGCCGCTAAGCAAGCCGAGAGCCGTCATTGTGTAGTTATTGCCGTTGAAAGTGAAAGTGTCGCCCGTGCCCACGCCGTTTAGGGAAATGAAATTGCCTTGAGAGGCGGTGGCGATGACGGAGCCGGAAGAGACAGCGAACGCGGCAGAATCGTTGGTAGCCTTAAGAGAGGAGCCCGCATTGATTGTGACGGAACCCGAATAGAGCGACGAGCCGTTAGCCCTTGCGTCGATGAGCAAATCGGAAGTGCCGTGGTAATTGGTGCCGTTGACGGTGGCGGAGGGTGCGCTGACTTGGGTCGAAAAATCAACGGTGAAGGTGTCGCCGTCACTGATAACCACAGTTTGAATCGCCTTGGACGCGCCGCTTGCGCCCTTGAGGATTTTTCTGCCGTTGACAATGCTGAGGTCGGCAAGTTTTTTCGCGGGAGTGGTGTAATCGTCGTAAACCACGGCATTGACGTTTGCAGACGTGAGGTCGAGTACATTGGCGACGGGCGCGAGAAATTCAGACCACGCGGCGGAATCGAGTGCGCTTAATGTCAACGTCGAGCCGGCAAGATTTTCGCAGATGTTTCCGCCTTGGAGCAAGCCGAACTTCGATTGAGTGTAAGTATTGCCGTTGTAAGTGAAGGAATCGCCCGAATCGAGAGAGCCGAGGGTTGTGTAGTAGCCGTTGACTGCGGTTGCGGTGACAGAGCCGTTTTCAACAGCAAGCGTGGCGGAATCGTTTGCCGCTTCGGGCGCGGTGACGGACGGAGTGAGCGTAATCGTGCCGCTGTAAAGTTGCGACGTTGTATCGTCGGCGTAAATGATTAAGTCGCCCGTGCCGTTATAAGTCACGTCATTAACTTCAACGGAGCCTGAGCCGCTGATTGTCGCATTGAAGTCGATGTTAAGAGCGGAGCCCGTCTTTATGTCGACGGTGCGGATGATGTTGTCGTCGGTGCCGCTTAGGGTGTAGGTTGAGCCCGTGACGCCGAGCGTGGCGAGCAAGGCAGTCGGATTGGTGTCGCTGTCGTAAACCAGTGCGCTTTGCGTTTGGTCGGTCAAGTCGAGGTTTGTACCGTCGGCAGTGATGATTCGGGTAAGGGTCGCGTCATCGAGCGTGAAAGTGTCGCCGCTGAACCCGGAAGTGACAATCATGGAATCGGTCTCGTCAAAGAGTTCGCCCGCGCTTGTGACGACGTAAGCGGTGCCGCCGACTTGGAAGGAATCGCCGACATTGAGTGCGCCGATTTGCGTTTTGCCGTCCGCCAAGCCGACGGTTACGGTGCCGCCCGTTGCCGTGATTTTACGACTGCCCACAGTGACGGGAATATCAATTTCGGGTTGAATGGTGCCTGCCGTTAATGTTATTGACGTTGCGCCGCTAATCGCAGGAACGGAGCCCGTATCGTCGATTGTGAAGTCGTCGCTTGCAGTTATGCTGAAAGTCGTTTCGCCCGCAGTGAAGGTTGCCGCCGCGCATGAACGGGGGAAGGTCGCCGCCACGCCGTCGAGCGTCACTGACTGCAGGACGTTGGAGCCGTTTTGAGCGTAGGTGTAATTGGTGCCCGCCTTTGTGAGCGTGCCGTAATTGACAGCGTTTGACGGGTTGGAAATATCCACGACGATTGACGAGGCGGTATCGGCATTGACGGTTAATGCGCCGTTTGGAGCGTTGAGGATGGCAAGCCAATCGGTGCCCGCCAATTCGTCGAGCGTGACAGCGGAGGTGGTTTGCAGAATGCGGTTGCCGTCGCTAAGCCCGATTGAAGTCATGGAATAATCGGTATCGTCGACGCTGAATGCCTTGCCCGCGCTCAGGTTGCCGATTGTCACGTCCGAGCCGTCCACTGCAACGGTAAGCGTGCCCGCAGTGGAAGCGATTGTATTGTCGGGCGTGTTGACGGAGTTGCCCGCCGCCAATGATACTGTGCCGTCGCTCAAGCTTGCGTCGCCGTTTTGAGCCGCTATCGTCAAATCGGAGAGAGCCGCGAAAATTTTATCGTTGACGGTGTAAGTGCCGTTTGCGGGAGCTGTTACGTTGATTTGCTTTGTCGTGCCGAGGATGTCGAGCGCGGGGACTGCGCTCAAGCTGATTGAATTTAAATCGGTAACATTTGCCCCGGCAGTGAGCGTGTAGCCCGTGCCGTCGAAAGTGACGGTTGCCACGCCCCTTGACAGGTCAACATTGCCGCCTTGGTCGCGCCCCACTACAAGAGCGTTGTAGCTTGCCGAGGCGGGTTGGAAAGTCAAATCGAGGTTGCCGTTTTCGTCGAGGGAAAGCACCGCCCCCGCCACTGCGTCATCGACTGTGAACGTTGTCTTGTCTTCGGAAACGCCTTCCGTCACGAAATAACCGCTTGTCGAGTTGTAAAGCCCCGTGTCCATCATTTCATACGTCGAAGAGCCGATTGTGAAGGTGTCGCCCGTGTTCAGGTCGCCGATTACGGTTTTGCCGTTGTCGTTGAGTTCGATACTCATGTCGCCTTCGGTCGCGGTGATACGATATGCGCCGACAATGACGAGCTTATCATCGGGAGCCTTAATCTTGCCGTCCGTCAAGTTGACTTCGGAGACGTTTGAAAGAACGGGCGTCGAGAGCGCGTCGACTGTGAAATTATCGCTTGCCGCAACGGTAAAGGTTGCGTCGCCTGCGTAAATTACGATACCGGCATTGGTCGAATCCAAGACTGCCGTCACGCCGCTGACGGTGATTGAATTGAGTTTATTGGTGCCGCTTGCCGCAAACGTGTAAGCCGTGCCCGAACCCGTAAGCGTGCCGTAATTAATCGTTGGTGTGTCGATGTCATTGACTGCGACGCCCGCAACGCTTGCCGTGTTTATGATTAAGTTGCCGTCGGTCGCTTCAATCATGCTTTGCCAGCCGCTTGAGAGGTCGTCGGTGTCGATTGAGTTGCCGCTGAAGGTGCGCAGGTTGTTGCCGTCCTTCAAGCCGATTGCCGATACGTAGTAGGTTTCGCCGCCGAACGTGAAAACCTTGCCGTTTGAAAGGTTGCCAATCGTTACTGTGTCGCCGCTTACGTTGACGGTGATTGTGCCCGTTTGAGCCGCAACGGTGCCTTTCGCCGTCGGGACGTCATTGCCCGCGCTTAGGCTTACGGTGCCGTCTTTGAGCGTTGAATCCTTGCCGTCGGAGCGAATGGTTAAGGTGCCGCCGTTTGTCGTGTAGCTTTGTCCGTTGACGGTGGCGGAAGTCGTCGTCACGTCGGTTTCAAAATCAATCGTCCAGTTGGAACCGCGCGCCACATTGACCGTCGTGATATTGCTTGCGGCTGATGACGTGCCGTTTAATGTCATTGCCGAGCCGTTTACAGTCACGTCGCCGAGTTTGGTAGTCGGGTTTGACGTGCTGTCATAGACTTCGGCGGCGGTGGTGCGCGTGCTCAAGTTTAGCGTGCCGCTTGAAGGAGCGATAATCGCGGTTTCGGTCGCGGGCAAAGTCAAAGTGCCGCCCGTGACGCCCGTGACGCGTGTCTTGTCGGTCGTGTTGAATAAACCCGCCTCCGTCACGGTGTAGGTCTTCTTGCCGAGCTTAAAGCTGTCGCCGTCGTTTAGCCCGCCGATTGAAACGTCGGAGCCGTTTATCGTTATCGTCATGCCGTCGCCCGTTTGCATTGCAATGGAATAATCGCCCGCCGTAACGGTTACGCCCGTCGGAGCGTTGATTCTGCCGCTTGTGAGCGTGATACTCGTTGCATTGTCAATGGTCGGCGGAGTGGAAGCATTTACCGTGAAGGTGCCGCCCGCCGTGAATGTCGCATTGCCCGCCGTTACCGGTGCCGTCGTCGTCGTCAAAGTCGCGTTGAACCCGTTGGCAAGCGTAATGCCGCTTAAAGCCGTGGTGCCTGCCGCAAACGTGTAAGCGTCGCCGTCAATATTAACCGTGCCGTAATTAATTGCGGGAGCTGTGAGCGAATCGACGACTATGCCCGCGCCCGAAGTCGGCAGTTGCAAGACACCGCCCGTCGCTTCAATCATTGTCGTGCCGCCGTCGAGGTCGCCCGTTTCGATGGAAGTGACATTGCCCGCGATTAAGTTTGTGCCGTCGCTTAGCCCGATTGCCGTGCGCGTATAAGTCTTTCCGCCGAAAGTGAACACGTCGCCGTTGCCTATCGCGCTTATCGTCACGGTTGAGCCGTTGACATTGACATTGATTGTGCCGCTTGTCGCGGCGATTGTGCCCTTTGCCGTCGGGACGCTGTTGCCCGCGCTTAAGCTTACGGTGCCGCCCGTGAGCGTCGAATTGGTGCCGTCGCTGTGAATCGTGAGCGTCGAGCCCGTGGAAATGTAAGCCTGTCCGTTGACTGTGCCGGCAGTGGCAGTCACGTCGGTTTCAAAGTCAATCGTCCAGTTGGAGCCGCGCGCCACATTGACGGTTGTGATATTGCTTGCGGCTGATGACGTGCCGCTTAATTTCAAAGCCGAGCCGTTCGCCGTCACGTCGCCGAGTTTGGTAGTCGGGTTTGTCGCGCTGTTGTAAACTTCAACCGCCGTCGTAACGTTGCTGAGGTCGAGGGTGCCGTTGGTCGGCGCGATGATTGCGGTTTCGGTTGCGGGCAAAGTCAAAGTGCCGTCGCTGACGTTGCTGATTCGTGCCGAGCCGCTGAACAAACCCGCGTTGCCGTAAGTGTAAGCCTTGCCGTCGACAGTGAAAGCGTCGCCCGAATTCAATCCGCCGATTGATACCGCCGAGCCGTTTACCGTTATCGTCATGCCGTCGCCCGTTTGCATTGCAATGGAATAGTCGCCCGCCATGACGGTTACGGCGGAAGTCGGCGCGTTGATTGTGCCGCTTGTGAGCGTGATACTCGTTGCATTGTCAATGGTCGGGGGAGTGGTTGCATTGACTGTGAAGGTACCGCCCGCCGTGAATGTCGCATTGCCCGCCGTTACCGGTGCCGTCGTCGTCAAAGTCGCATTGAGCCCGTTGGAAAGCGTAATGCCGCTTAAAGCCGTGGTGCCTGCCGTGAACGTGTAAGCCGAGCCGCTCTTGGACAGCGTGCCGTAATTAATTGCGGGAGCTGTGAGCGAATCGACGACAATACCCGCCGCCGTCGATTCGTTGACGCTGAGCACGCCGCTTGACGCCTCTATCATCGTTTGCCAGCCGCTTGAAAGTTGGTCGGTCGTCCGCGAAGTAATCGAGCCCGTCAAGATGTCGGTGCCGTCGCTTAAACCTATTGCCGTGCGGATGTAAGTCTTTTCGCCGAAAGTAAACACGTCGCCGTTGCCTATCGCGCTTATCGTCACGGTTGAGCCGTTGACGTTGACATTGATTGTGCCGTTGGTCGCTTCGATTGTGCCTTCGGGCGTGGTAACGTCGTTGCCGTTCAAGCTTACCGTGCCGCTTGTGAGCGTTGAATCCTTGCCGTCGCTGTGAATCGTCAATGTGCCGCCGTTTGTCATGTAGCTTTGCCCGTTGACGGTAGCGGCAGTCGTCGTTACGTCGGTTTCAAAATCAATCGTCCAGTTGGTGTCGCGTCCTATGCTGACGGTCGTTATGTTGCTTGCGGCTGATGACGTGCCGCTTAGCGTCATTGCCGAGCCGCTTACAGTTACGTCGCCGAGTTTGGTCGTCGGGTTTGACGTGCTGTCGTAGACTTCGGCGGCGGTGGTGCGCGTGCTTAAGTTAAGCGTTCCGTTTGAAGGGGCGATAATCGGGGTTTCGTCGTCGTCGCTTAAGTTCCAAGTGCCGCCTGTGACGCCCGTGACGCGTGTCTTGTCGGTGGTGTTGAATAAACCCGCCTCCGTCACGGTGTAGGTCTTCTTGCCGAGCGTGAAAGTGTCGCCGTCGTTGAGCGAGCCGATTGAAACGTCGGAGCCGTTTACGGTTATCGTCATGCCGTCGCCCGTTTGCATTGCAATGGAATAGTCGCCCGCCGTGACGGTTACGCCCGTCGGAGCGTTGATTCTGCCGCTTGTGAGCGTGATACTCGTTGCATTGTCAATGGTCGGCGGAGTGGAAGCATTTACCGTGAAGGTGCCGCCCGCCGTGAATGTCGCATTGCCCGCCGTTACCGGTGCCGTCGTCGTCGTCAAAGTCGCGTTGAACCCGTTGGCAAGCGTAATGCCGCTTAAAGCCGTGGTGCCTGCCGCAAACGTGTAAGCGTCGCCGTCAATATTAACCGTGCCGTAATTAATTGCGGGAGCTGTGAGCGAATCGACGACTATGCCCGCGCCCGAAGTCGGCAGTTGCAAGACACCGCCCGTCGCTTCAATCATTGTCGTGCCGCCGTCGAGGTCGCCCGTTTCGATGGAAGTGACATTGCCCGCGATTAAGTTTGTGCCGTCGCTTAGCCCGATTGCCGTGCGCGTATAAGTTTTGCCGCCGAAAGTAAACACGTCGCCGTTGCCTATCGCGCTTATCGTCACGGTTGAGCCGCTTACGTTGACATTGATTGTGCCGTTGGTCGCCGCAACGGTGCCCTTTGCCGTCGGAACGCTGTTGCCCGCGCTTAAGCTTACGGTGCCGCCCGTGAGCGTCGAATTGGTGCCGTCGCTGTGAATCGTGAGCGTCGAGCCCGTGGAAGTGTAAGCCTGTCCGTTGACTGTGCCGGCAGTGGCAGTCACGTCGGTTTCAAAATTAATCGTCCAGTTGGAGCCGCGCGCCACATTGACGGTTGTGATATTGCTTGCCGCTGATGATGTGCCGCTTAATGTCATTGCCGAGCCGCTTACAGTCACGTCGCCGAGTTTGGTAGTCGGGTTGGTCGCGCTGTCGTAAACTTCAACCGCCGTCGTAACGTTGCTTAAGTCGAGGGTGCCGTTGGTCGGCGCGATGATTGCGGTTTCGGTCGCGGGCAAAGTCAAAGTGCCGTCGCTGACGTTGCTGATTCGTGCCGAACCGCTGAACAAACCCGCGTCGGAATAAGTGTAAGCCTTGCCGTCGACAGTGAACGCGTCGCCCGAATTCAATCCGCCGATTGAAACGGTGTTGCCGTTTACCGTTATCGTCATGTCGCCCGCCGAAGTCGCAATGGCATAGTTGCCTGCCGTGACGGTTACGGAAGTCGGCGCGTTGATTGTGCCGTTTTGGAGCGTGACAGATGTCGCGTCGGTTATCGTCGGCGTAGTTGTTGCATTGACGGTAAAGGTGCCGCCCGCCGTGAATGTCGCATTGCCCGCCGTTACCGGTGCCGTCGTCGTCAAAGTCGCATTGAGCCCGTTGGAAAGCGTAATGCCGCTTAAAGCCGTGGTGCCTGCCGTGAACGTGTAAGCCGAGCCGCTCTTGGACAGCGTGCCGTAATTAATTGCGGGAGCTGTGAGCGAATCGACGACAATACCCGCCGCCGTCGATTCGTTGACGCTGAGCACGCCGCTTGACGCCTCTATCATCGTTTGCCAGCCGCTTGAAAGTTGGTCGGTCGTCCGCGAAGTAATCGAGCCCGTCAAGATGTCGGTGCCGTCGCTTAAACCTATTGCCGTGCGGATGTAAGTCTTTTCGCCGAAAGTAAACACGTCGCCGTTGCCTATCGCGCTTATCGTCACGGTTGAGCCGTTGACGTTGACATTGATTGTGCCGTTGGTCGCTTCGATTGTGCCTTCGGGCGTGGCAACGTCGTTGCCGTTCAAGCTTACCGTGCCGCTTGTGAGTTCGGCGGCATTGCTTGCGGTCGGTTCAATAGTCAACGCGCTGTTGCTTGCCGTGAATTCTTTTGCGTTGACGGTGTAGGTCGCCGAGCCGCGTGCAGTGTTGACGGGCTTATAAATCGTTGTCGTTAATGCAGTGTCGCTGTTGGGCAAGCTAATCGAAGTGAGAGCGTCGGCATAATCGCCCGCGTCGGAAAGCGTAAAGCCCGCCGATGTTTTGGTCAAGGTACCAACCTTGGTCGTCGGGTCGCTTGAATCGCTTACAACGCGTGCGGTGTAGCCGACATCAAAAGAGCCCGTCAAGTCAAGGACGCCGTCTTTGAGCGGCAGGACGTTATCGGGAGGCACGTCGTCAATCTCGTAGGTTTTGGCAGACGCGCTGAAACCGCTGGTGACGAAGCCGCCGCTTCCGCCGCTTGTCTCTTTATAAAGTTCGTTGGTCGAAGTGACGCGGTAGCTGTTGGAGCCGATTGTGAAGGTGTCGCCCGCGTCCAATCCGCCGACAGTCGTCTTGCCTGTTGTGGTGTTGAAGGTTACGGTCATGGCGTCGCCGCTGTCGTTGGTGTTGGTGATTGTCCTGCCGTCGACGGTGATGTGCACGCCGTTGGCAGCGGGTATCTTGCCGCTTGAAAGATTAATCGCCGTGACGCCTTCGATTGCGGGAACGGTCGTTTTCGCGTCCACGGTGAAGGTATCGCCGCTTGCCGTCGCCGTGAAAACAGCCGTGGCGGTGCCGCTTGCGTTGGCGGTAGTTATCGTCGCGCTTGTCGCGTCGAGTTGAGCTTTGACGCCGTTTAATTGAATACTGCCCGGCGTGCCGCCGTCGCGCGAATATTGGTAAACGCCCGCCGTTGTTTTGGTTAACGTGCCGTAGCGGGTGCCGCTTGTCTTGTCGACAACAGCCGATTCGGGCGTCGAGGAACTTATTATCAGCGTGCCGCCCGTCGTCGATATGTCAAGAATGGTATTGCCGCCGCTGAGGTCGCTGATTTTTACGGATGAAGCCGTGCCGAGCAATTTTTCAACAGAGCCGTCGTAATAGCTCAAGCCCAGACGCGACATTTCGTAATCGGTGCCGTTGAGATTAAAGCCCGTTCCGACCGAAAGCCCGCCGACAGTAACATCATCGCCTGCCTCAACGGTTATTTCGCTTGTGTTGGTGCTTGCCGCAGTGACGGTGCCGCCCGTCGTAAGAACCGAATCGCCCGCCGATAACGTGACTTTGCCGCTCGTGAGCGTGACGCCGCTTGTGCCGGGTTCCAAAGTCAAAGCACTGTCCGCCGCCGTGAAACTTGCGTTGTTGACGGTGTAGGTGCCCGTTGACGGTGTGGTTACGGGCTTGTAAATCGTGGTGGTGAGATTCTTGACGGTACCCAAGCTTATTGAATTTAATTCGCCGATGGCAGTGCCCGAATTGTCCAGAGTGTAGCCGCCCGAAGACGTGTAGCTTACAGTTGCGATATTTTTTGCGGGGTCGGGCAAGCCGTCATCGGTTAAGCCGTAGACAACAACATTGCTCAATGTCGATTCGGGTTGCGCGGACAAATCAAGGACGCCCGCCGTGTCAATCGTCAAGATGTCGTCATAGTTGCTGTCGTTTGTTATGGCGGAGTAAGTCAATGTGGCGTCGGTTATCTTGCTGTGCAGGAATTTGTTTATTTTGCCGTTCGTGTCGAATTTGCCCAAGGTAACGCCGTCGCTTAGCACAAGCCAAGTCGTGGTGTTTGTTGACGTTGTGACGGAAAAAGAATCGTCGGCGTTTAGAGAGCCGAAAGAAGTCCATTCGCCGTTTTCGCCCGTGGCGGTAATGTAGTC
Organism: uncultured Selenomonadales bacterium; assembly: GCA_947304355.1. Lineage (GTDB taxonomy): Bacteria > Bacillota > Negativicutes > Selenomonadales > Selenomonadaceae > Quinella. The sequence continues at coordinate 158,696 of CAMZAX010000001.1, read as the reverse complement.
GCCGCCGTCGCAGGAAACGGTTGAAGTCACTGTGCCGTATTCGAGGGTAATGCTTTCGCCGTTGTTGATACGGAAGGTGCCGCCGCTGGTAACCCATCTGCCGCCGGGCAAAGTATATGTGTTGTTGTTTTGCGTCAAGGTTAGAATGTTGCCTTCCGAGCCGCGCGACAATCTGTAATTGGAATCGCTGACGGAGTAAGTGTATTCGGTTTCCTCGCCGTTCATTACGACTTTGAAAACCTGCCCGTCGTCTTCGGGCTTGAAAGTCATTGCGGTGGATATGTTTATGGTCGGGCTGTTGCCCTTGGGGATAATCGGCACTTTGCTGAAGTCGCTTGCCACTGTGACTGTCACGCCGTTTACGGTGATTGAATTCAATTCGGCGTTTTTGCCGCCGTCGGCAGTCAAGGTGCGTTCCGAGCCGCTGACATTGAGCGTGCCGTAAATGGTTTGTGCGGGGTTGTCGGTGTTGCCAACGAGAACGACCGTAGCCGTCGACGTGCTGTCGATAGTCAAATCGCCGTCCGAGACAACGGCGATTTGCGTCCAGTTGCTTGAGGTGTTGAGGTCGGTTGTGGTGACGCCGCTTGAAACGTCGGTTGAGCTTGTCCACATGTAATTGGTGCCGTTGACATTTTTGACAAAGCCGTTGGCGTTAATGCTGTAAACTGCGCCGTCGGGTGTCGTGAAGCTGTCGTCGTCGAGATTCTTGAACGTCGTGACGCCGCCCGCAATTTCAATCGTCATGCCGTTGCCGCTGTTGTAGGTGTAGTCGTAGGTGCCGTTGATTTTGACGGAATCGCCCGCCGCGTCCATACTGCCCACGGTGACGGTCGTGCCGTCGTAATTGACGGTAACGGTGCCGGCGTTTACAGCCGCCGTGGTCGTGCCCATTGTCACAACCTGCGCGGCGTCGGTGAGCTTTAGCGTGCCGCTTGAAAGATTTACGGCAGTGGCGGTTTCGACGCCTGCGGTGCCGTCGTAAGTGACAGTGAAGTTGTCGACGTTCAAATCGGTCACGGTGAAAGTCGCGTTGCCCGCCGTTATCGGAATGGCGTTGGTGATGTAGTGTTCCTTTGCAAAGGTGACGCGTTCGATGTTGGTGTTGATTGTCACGCTTGAAAAGGGAGTGACATTCGCGCCGTCGACGCTTACGGTGTAAGTCGTTACGGAGCCGCTTGTTGCGCGTTCAATGGTGCCGTAGACGTTGTTATTGTTTGCCTTGTCGACGATGTAGCATTTATCGGCGGTCATGTTGTTGCGCAGATAGTCGCCGTCCATTACCCAATTTTGCGTTGCGTCGATTTCGAGTTTGCCGAGCCAGCTGTCGATTAAATCAGCCGCGCTTTCCGAGGCGGAACCTTGCCGCAATTCGGAGCCGTCGCGACGAATGACGCCGCCCGTGAGGACTTCAAAGCTGTGGTCGTTTATCGTGAAGGTGTCGCCTTCGCTTAGGTTGGTTACGATTGCGTCGGAGCCTGAAACGCTGATTTTGATGTCGCCGTCGTTGGAAGTGGCGGCGATTGCGTAATTATCGGCGGCAGTGACGGTTTGCCCAATCCAAGGCACGACGACGCCCGCCTTTTGATTGACTTTGACGGCACCCGAACCGCTGACAGTCGCGCCGCCCGCGCTGTCGGTTACTGTGAAATCGTCCGTCGCGTCCGAGGTGCTTACACTTGCCCCGGAACGCAAGCCCGAAATCCATGCGCCGCTGTAGTCTTTGGTCAGCGTGACGGTTTGCGCCGAAAGGAGGCTGATTGTATTTGAACTTGCCCAATCGCTTTCGAGGCTTGAAATGGCGTTGTTGCTCCTGTGAATTGAAAAGCCGCTGTCGGTTTGTTCGAGGGTGCCGTATGCGCTGTTCTTGTCGTTGCTTAAAATAATCCACGGGCTTGCCAAGTCACTGCTTACGGTTGGCGGGAGAGCCAAGACGCCTGCGGAATTGATTTGCACGGTGTTCGTCCAGTTGTCGCCGAGCAATTGCGCCACGGTGACGGATTCGCGGACGGCGAGCCCCGTCAAGATTCTGTTGTCGTTCGTGACGATACCGACGTTGTTGCGCGTGTATTCGATATTGCCCGACGAGCCTGCCGACAACGAGAACACGTCCGCGTTGTCGAGCGCGCCGATTGTCCCCGCCGTGTCGTTGACGGTAAAGGTTAAGTTGCCCGTGTCCGCTGAAATTGAGCCCGCGTCTGAATGAATCACTTGCCCGCTTGCCAAGCTGATTGTGCCCGCCGTTTGGCTGATGTTGGTCGCCGAGCCGATAACCGCACCCGTCCGAACGTCTTGCACGCTGAAGGCAACGCCGTCTTCGACAATGAACGCCGCCCCGGAGCTTACGCCTTGAATTTTTTTGTCTTCAAAGTAGCTTGTGAAATTGACGGTGGTATCGGAAATGTAAATCGTCACGTCAGGCCAGGCGTCCGCGCTGTTTGCCGCGCGCAATGATTGAGTGCCGTTGATGTTGGTGTAGTCGCCGTAAAGCGACGCGGGGCTTACGGTGTTGTCGACGATAAGAGCGGTCGTCGTGGTTGCATTGATTGTAATGGCGTCGTCGTCGATAAGTCCGCCCCAAGGCGTGTCGCTGTCGAGTTCGGAAAAGATAATCGGGTTGCCTGCGCGGGTGCCGAGCAAATAACGACCGTCCTTGTTGACTAAACCGACTTCGCTCATGTTGAAATCGTCGCCGCCTTCGACGCTGAAACGGTGCCCGACTTCAAGCCCGTTGATTGACGCGTCCGAGGTGTCTGAAGTCAACGTAACGGATTGGTCGATGGCGACAATACCCTTGTCGAGGACGTTGGTTGTGAAAGCCGAATCGGAACGCAAAGAGCCGCTTATCAGCGAGACACGTGAAATGCCGTCGAGAATGGCGGGCGTCTTGTTGTCCGTCGAAGAGCCGATAAGCGTGACGTAATAGCCGTCGTCGTCGTCTTCGGTAACCATGAGCGACGCGACAGCCGAATTGATTGTAATGCTGTCGAGCCCCGCGCCGAATTCAAAGCTGTCGACGCCTGAGCCGACTGAAATTTTGCTTAGCTTAGCTTCGTTTGTACCGCTGCCCGTCGTCAAGGTGCACCCGGTGCCGCTTTTGGTGAAAATGCCGTAAGTTTCCTTGAAGTCGTTGCCGATAAGCGTGACCTTCGTTGACGTGTTGGAGGGCGGCAAGGTTGCGGAGTTATCGGAGGCGCGTACGGTTGCCACGGCGTCCCAAACGTGGTCGTCATTTGCGGGCAGGCTTTCGATTGTGACGGTGCCGCCCGTCAAGCTGTGATTGCCCGTGTATTCGCCGCTTGAATCGATGTCGCTCCAAAGGCTTTGATTTTCGCCGACTGTGCGAATGAAACCCGTGCCGCGCACGGAATAAGTTGCCCCGCCGTAAGTGAACGCGTCGCCGTCTGCCGTGCCCAAATCGTTGGCGATTATGTTGTCGGCTGTCACTGTGAACGTCATGCCGTCGCTGTTGCTGTCGACCGTGAACGATTGTCCGTCGATTGTGAACGTGTCGCCTGCAGCGGCGATTATGGTGGCGGTGCCGTTGTCGAAGGTAACGTTCATGCCTGCCGAGCTTGTCGTGACGTAGAATTTTCTGCCGTCGTCGCCGAGAGTGATGGTTTGCCCGCGCTTGGCGTTTATCGTGCCGCTTAGGAGCGTGATACCCGTCGCGCCCGTGATTATCGTTTCGGCGGAGCTTGTCTTGAGCGTGACGACAAAAGTATCGCCGCTGACTTCGGTGACTTTAAAGGTGGCGTCGGGCGTTGAGCCTGCACCTGCCGCGAGGGTTACTGTTTTGGACGAGCCGTAGACGAAATTTTTATTGATTGTTGCCGCAGTGCCGCCCGCCAGCGAAATTGTATCGACGGCATTGCGGAAACTTTCCGCGTTGCTGTCGGCAGTCAGCGTCAAGTTGTAGTTGCCCGCCACCGAGGATTTGAGTTCGGCATACTTGATTGTCGGGTCGCTTTTGTCGTCGACGATAACCAAGTTGCCGATATTGTTCTTGCCGATTTCCAAAACGCCGTTTTCGGGCTGAGCGAACGCGCCGACACTGCTGCGTAAAGAGGCGAGGTCAACGGCAATGAGACTGCTTTTGTCGGCAGTGCTGTAAATTGTTGCCACGTCGCTTGTAAAGACGCCCGTTGTCCCCGTGCGCAAGCCTGCACTTTCGCGCCAATAGCTGTTGGAGCCCACGTTGAAGGATTCGTTTTCGTCGATGTCGTTTATGGTGACGTTGCCCGATGAAGCGATAACGTTTACGCCGTCGACGCCGCCCGTGTATTGTATGGTATTGCCGCCCGCCCGAATTGTCGTGTCGGTGTTGGCGGTTTTGATTGAGCCGCCCGTAAGCGAAACATTTAAATTGTTGCCTTGCAACGACACGAGGGCGTTGGTGTCCGAGGTTAAGGTGAACGGGGTGCTTGACGAAGACGTTAAACTTGTTGCGATTCGGTTGCTTACGTAAGCGGTGATTGGAATGTTTCTGAAGTCGGCGGAAATCTGCGCGGTCAGGGCGTCGTTTATGACAATGCTTGACAGTGTCGAAGTGTTGCCGTTTTTGGTAAGCTCGAAGGTGGTATCATTGACTTTTGTTAAGTAGCCGTAGTTTTTGGTATAGTCGCCGTCTTCAACGATTAAAAATTCGGTTTCCGTGCTAAGATTCGCCAAATCGGACGCGGAGACGGTAAGGACGCCGCTTGAAGCGAAGATGGCGGGCACCATGTATGAATTTGAATCGTCGAAGTCCAGATACGTCATTGCAATCGGGTCGTTGGGATTGACACTCACGCCTTGCAAGACTTTTGTTATGCCGCCCGAAGTGGCATGGAGCCCGCCGTCGGTTACGGTATATTGGACGCTTGTACTGCCCGAAGTGCTGTTCGTATTCACTGTGAAGACGAGTCCCGAGCCCAAATTCCGTATGCTTGGGTTGCCGCTTGAATCGTAAGCGACGGTAAGCGCGGGGTCAGTGCTTGCACTGCCTGTTACTTTGACGTTCGGGCTGTAAGTCACTTCCTTTGAGCCGGGTTCGCTTACGGTAAAATAATATCTGTTGCTTGTGTTGGCAGTCGGGAACGTGACGACGGCAGAATTATCGCTTTTTTGAGTTGTGATTGTCGGCGAATACGACCTTGAATTATTTACAGAGGTAATCACAAGACCGTTATCGAGAGTATATTTGCCTATTCTGGCAACCACGGACGAATCGCCTTTGATATAATTTATTGCGGTGTTGCCCGATGTCAATACGTTTGCTCTCGTTGTGGAGGCGATGTTAATGTCTTCAAGCGTGAGCGTGCCGCTGTTGTTTATGCATCCGTTTGAACCCAAAGAAATTAATGTGCCGTGTTTAAAAGTATAGTTCGCGCCCGTTGAAGACGTAAACGCTCTTGTCAGTGTATTGTCGGCGGGATAGGTAAGGGTGTAGGTATAGCCTCCCAGGTCGACGGTTATGTTTTTGCTTATCTCGAAGCCGTTACCGGAGGCGTCTTGAAGCAATGTTATTGTATCGCCGTCTTGGGCGACAGCGTAAGCGGCGGCGAGACTGCTGTAAGCCGTACCGTTCAGACTGCAGACATCGGCGAAACGCTGTAAATCGAAGGTAAAATCCTTCATTGCAAATATCTCCTTTCCGTGCATATTGCTTTAAAAATAATCGTGCGAAAAGCAATTTTCCTTAATTATACCACATACGACGGCGAAAAAACTTGAAAAAAAAGGGATAAGGGACAAGGGAGAAGGGACAAGATTTTTTGACTTGTCCCTTCTCCCTTACCCCTTGTCCCTTACTTAAGCATTGCAAGCATGGTGCCCGCCGCAACAGCCGTGCCGATGACGCCCGCGACGTTGGGACCCATTGCGTGCATAAGGAGATAATTGCCGGGTTTGGACTTCATGCCGACGAGTTGACTGACACGCGCCGCCATGGGAACTGCGCTGACGCCCGCCGAGCCGATTAGCGGATTGATTTCGCCGCCCGTGAGCTTGCACATAATCTTTCCGAAGATGAGACCGCCCGCCGTGCCGCCCATGAATGCGACCAAGCCGAGCCCGATAATCAGCAACGTATCGGCGCGCAGGAACGATTCGGCGTTCATTGTCATGCCCGTGCCCGTGCCCAAGAAGATTGTCACGATATTAATCAGCGAATTCTGCGCGGTGTCGCTTAAGCGGTCAGTAACGCCCGATTCGCGGAACAAATTGCCCAACATCAAGCAACCGAGCAGAGCGGCGATTGGCGGCAGGAGCAAGCTGATAAAAATCGTCGAGACAATCGGGAAGACGACGCGTTCAAATTTCGTGACGGGGCGCAATTCCTTCATGACGATTTCGCGTTCGGCTTGCGTGGTCATAAGTTTCATTATCGGCGGCTGAATCATGGGCACGAGCGACATGTAAGAATACGCCGCGACCGCGATTGCGCCGAGCAAGTGCGGTGCCAATTTCGTCGAAAGGTAAATCGACGTGGGACCGTCCGCGCCGCCGATTATGCCGATTGCCGCCGCCTCATGCACGTTGAAACCGACGAGCATTGCTCCGCCCAACGCCACGAACACGCCGACTTGAGCCGCCGCACCGAGTAAAAGCGTCGACGGGCGCGCCAAAAGCGGGCTGAAGTCCGTCATTGCTCCGATTCCCAAGAATATCAGCGGCGGGAAAATTTCATTGGTTATGCCGAAGTTGATTGCCTTCATGACGTTCATTTCTTCGCCGAAAAAGCCCGTGTTGGGGAAATTGGCGAGTATGCAACCGAACGCAATGGGACCGAGCAACAGCGGTTCAAATTCTTTGACGAAAGCCATGTACAATAAAACAAGTCCGACCAAAATCATGATGCCGTTGCCCGCAGTGAAGGCGGAAAAGCCGCTGTCATTCCACACCGCCTGGAGTGACACGCTGAATGCATTTAAAGCTTCCAAAACGAATCATCTCCTTCCGTTACGCATTAAGCATTGCGCATTACGCATTGAATTCCGCCAAGCAGTGCCTTCGTGATTGACGATGTGCACCGCCTTGACTTGTCCCGAAATGCCGCAAGCCGCGATTGCCGCCGAGATTGCCGCGATTATTTCGGGCGAAATGCCTTCGTCGACGGGTTCGGGCTTTGGTGCGGATGTTGACGCGGACGATTTGACTGCAACGAGCGGTTCTTCGTCTTCCGCCGCCTGCGCGGGCTCCTCTTTTACCTTTGTCGGGTCAACCAAATGAATCAGCTTAATCAGATACATCAACACGATTAAGACGATGAAGACGACCGTCATGTTAATCATCATGATTATCAGCGGGTTCGTAGTTACCGGGGAATGTTCCATGAATACAATCACCTCGATTGAAATTTGCAAAGCTAGGCGTAATAATAAACGTCCTGCGCTTTAAAGTCAATTTAGAATTAGGAGTTAGGAGTTAAATTCGCGTTTTTATAACTCCTAACTCCTACCTCCTAACTCCTAACTATTGTTCTCACGATATTGAAGTTATCGTCGAAGATTGTGAAGTCCGCCGCCTTGCCGACTTCAAGACTGCCGAGCGCGTCAAAGCAACCGAGTTCGCGTGCGGGGTTTTTGGTAACGAGTTCGACGCCCGCCGCAACGTCAAGCCCCGTGTTCGTGCAGAAATTTTTCAGCACGTCGTTCATTTTGGCGACCGAGCCGGCAATCGTCCCGTCAGCGAGCGTGGCGACGTTGCCTTTGACGAAAACCTTTTGCCCGCCCAGTTCGCTTTCACCGTCGCCGAGACCGCACGCACGCATTGAATCCGTTATCAAGATGATTTGACTGCGCGGCTTGCACTTGGCAACGATACGTTGAGCGGCGGGGCTGACGTGCACGTTATCGGCAATCAGTTCGACGTTGGCAGTCGAATCGAGTGCGGCTCCGACGACGCCCGGTTTCCTGTGGTGCAAACCCGTCTGCGCGTTGAAAAGGTGCGTCACACGATTTGCGCCGCACTCAATCGCCGCCATTGCCTCTTCGTAAGTTGCTCCGCTGTGCCCGATTGAAACGACGATACCCGCGCCATGGCAACGGTTGATGAAGTCAAGCCCCGCGACTTCGGGCGCGACGGTGATGATTTTAATCACGTCGACGAAATTTTTTATCAGCGCGAAATCGGCGGGCATGATGTATTGCGTATCCTGCGCGCCGCAGAATTTTTTGTTGATGAACGAGCCTTCCCAATGTGCGCCGAGGATTTTTGCGCCGCGTGAAAAATTTTTGCCTGCGCGGACGCGTTCGAGTGTGCGGTGAATTTTTTCAATCGGCATGGTCATTGTCGTGGGCAAGAAGCTTGTGACGCCCGTGGTCGGCAAAAAGTCGGCAAGTCGTTGCAAAGCGTCGGGTTCGTCGTCCATTGCGTCAACGCCCGCCGCGCCGTGGATGTGCACGTTGATAAAGCCCGGTGCGACGTAAGCTCCCGCCGCGTCGAAAATTTCTGCGCCGTCGAACGGTGCGCCGATTGAAATGATTTTTTCGTCGAAGTTGACGGCTCCCGCGCAGATTGTGAAGTCGCCGTTTGCGTCGGGCACGATAAGCCGCCCGTTGATGATTGTTTTCATTTCGTAACCTCCGATTTGCTTTTCGTCTGCCACAAGATTATAATTCGCCTGTCAAAGTTGAAACAAATTTGCAGGAGGAATTTTTGTGAGCATACTCAGAGAAATTTACACGACGGACGGGCGGCTCAATCGTCTGGCTTACTTGAAGTACATGATAATCTTGGCGATAATCGCGGGGCTGTCGACGTTCGTGCTGTCGTCGATGGCGACGTTTTTGACGGGCGACCCCAACGGCGCGTTGGTCAATGCGATAACGGGACTGTGGGCGTTGGCTGCGGGTGTGGGCAACGTCATGCTGATGATTCGGCGCGTGCACGATTTGGGCAAGAGCGGCTACTTTGTGCTGATTGCGTTCGTGCCCGTGATTGGAATTATCTTTTCGTTCGCGCTGTTTTGCATACCGGGTCAAGTCGGTTGGAATCAATTCGGCTCCGACCCGCTAGAAAATTAAACGCTCAAATGTCGCAGCTCATTTGTCCCAAATAATTTTAAGGAATTTTGTTAATGAACATGTTAAATTGCAGTTGCCTGTTGGTTATTTCATTGGTGTTATTTTTTTTCGGCAGTTGGCTGTTGCCGATAACCGACCCGACCGAAAGCGTCTACGCGCTTACGGCAAAGGAAATGCTTGAGGCTGATGATTGGTTATCGCCGCGCATCTACGGAAATTTTTGGTACGACAAGCCGATAATGTTTTACAGCGAACTTTTGACGGCGTACAAGCTCTTCGGCGTGAACGAATTCGCCGCGCGATTCTTCCCGGCAGTCTTCGCGACGATTGGACTGTTCATAACGTATTTTTTCGGCGCGAAACTTTACACCGAACGCGTCGGCTTGGCGGCGGCTGTCATGCTCGCCACGACGCTTGAGTATTGGTACTTGGCGCACGCCGTGATTACCGATATGACGCTTTTGGTGATGTTTTCCGTCACGCTGATGAGTTTTTACCTCGGATACCGCGCAGGGCGTCCGCAGTGGTATTTAATCTCGTTCGCGGCTTCGGGCGTCGCCGTCCTGACCAAAGGACCGATAGGATTTTTTTTGCCGGGGCTGATAATTTTAATCTTCCTGGCGTGGCAGAGCGACTTGCAACACTTGAAAAAACTTTTCCGCCCGATAAATCTTTTGGTGTTCGCGGCAATCGTCGCGCTGTGGTATTTGCCAATGACGCTGATTCACGGCGCGCCCTTCGTCGAAAACTTTTTGGGCGTCCACAATTTCCTAAGGGCGACGGTCTCCGAATACCCGAAGGCGGACGTTTGGTATTACTACCTGCTGATTTCGTTGGTCGGCTTTTTCCCGTGGTCTTTCGTGATTATCGGCATTGCGATAAAAAATTTGCGCCGCTTGCCGAAATTTGACGTGCACGAGAAATTTTTAATCGTGTGGGCGTTGACGGTTGTGATTTTCTTTCAGCTGTGCGCGACGAAGTACGTGACCTACACCCTGCCCGCAATGATACCCGCCGCGATTTTCATTGCGCGTTACCTCGTCAATCGGTGGCGGCTGTTCGTCGGCGTTGCGGGCGCGATGCTGATATTTTGCCCGCTGTTCACGTGCCTGGTGGCGTCGTCGGTGACCGAAGACAATTCTGCGCGGCGTGCGGCTCAAATAATCGCTCCGCTTATCGACGATTCAACTTGCGTCGTAAGTCACGGAAAATATTCCCCGTCGCTTGTCTTTTACACGGGTGCGAAAATTTATCGGCTGGAGACGCAAGAGCAGTTTGAAAAACTCCGCCCGCAAAACATGACGTGGACGAGCAAAAACGTCATGCCGTTCATTCTGTTCGACGAACTGCCCGCCGATAAAAAAATCGTCGCTGTCGTAAGCAGCGGCTTGGTGGAAAATTTTTTTGATGTCACGAAGGACAAATGGGAACTAGTCGGCGAAGTCGAAGGCGGCACGCTTGAATCACTTGCCGAAGATTATTCCAACGGCAACGAACGCCGCAAAATTAAAAGCAAAATTTTTATCAGGAGGCAGACTGATGGCGATAATCGTTAGGGCTTACACTTCGACGGACGTTGACGCCGCGATAAACATTTGGAACGAGGTCGTCCGCGCAGGCGTCGCCTTCCCGCAAGAAGACGAACTCGACGCCGCAACGGGCGACGTTTTTTTTCGGGCGCAATCGTTCACGGGCTTGGCGGTCGACGACGCAAGCGGTGAAATTTTGGCGTTGTACATCCTGCACCCCAACAACGTCGGGCGGTGCGCTCACATCAGCAACGCCAGCTACGCCGTTCGTGCGGACGTGCGCGGGCGGCATATCGGCGAAATAATCGTCAAGGACAGCATTGCGCGTGCGCGACAACTCGGTTTCCGTATCCTGCAATTCAATGCGGTCGTCGCGACGAACATTCACGCCCGCCGATTGTATCAACGGCTCGGCTTCACGGAGCTCGGCACAATCCCCGGCGGTTTCCGTATGCCCGACGGCTCGTTTGAAGACATCATACCGCAATTCGTGACGCTGTAAATTTATTGGCGTCCGAAAAAATTTTTGGCGTTTAATCAATTTTTAAACATGCGTCCTTAAGATTTATTTATCGAAGCTGAGACGCCGAACACTTGAAAGAAATTTTTTCCCTTTTAAATATTGCACGATTTAATTGCAAAATATATAATGTTGACGTGTAACAAGGAAGTGTTTGGTTTTTTATGGAGAGGAGAGGATATTCAATGGCAGCAGAATTGAAAGGGGAATGGTCGACCACATCAGTTACGAAGAGCGGGGTCACCAGCAAGACGGCAAGCTACAAAATCAACGGCAAAGAGGTCATCAAGCTTACCAATCTCAGCTCAAGCCTTGAAGCTGTCGACGGCAAAATTGACGGCTTGACGGTCGACGAAGACAACAAGACAGTCACTCTGTCCGGAAGTGCGCTCAACGAACAAACCGTGGCATTCACGAGCAGCACCTACACGCTTGCACTTGACAACGTCCCCGCAGTCGAATTCACAGTCGACGAAACGGTCGTCTCCGGCGGCAAAGCCACGTTCAACGGCGGTTGGTCGTCAGGCTACACGCTTTCTGCCAACGGCAAGACTTTGACCTACACGGCGGAAAATTCAGATCAATTATTGGCAACGGTAAGCGGGCTTGCCACGGACGCTACCGAAAACGACGTTGTTTACGAAGACGGCGTAATCACGCTCAGTCCCGACGCCCTCAAAGCGGCAAAGGTTTCGCTTACGCTCAAAAACGGCGCGGCTTTCACGCTCGCCATCGACGACGACGTTCAAAAAATCGAAGCCGACGGCACGTGGACTGTCACCAACGGCACAGCGACGCTCAAAGGCACCGTTACTCAAGACGGCTACGCAGTGGCTCCCGACGGCAAATTCGTCAACTACTTGAAGGCGAATGCCAACACAGCTACCCTTGCCACCGTCAAAGGTCTCAGCACAACTTACACCAATGATATGGATGTCACCACTGCGGTTGACGAGAACGGCAACTACATCATCACTTTGCCCCAAGCGGCTCTCAACGCGAAAGATGTCACGGTAAGCGGCACGGGCTACGTGTTGGCACTCCAAGACGGCAGCGTCCCCACTTCCGAAACCGTCGAAAAGACAGACGAATGGACTGTAAGCGGCACGACCGCAACTTACAACCAAGTCATGCCCGAACACTACGACGTTTCGGGCGCAAAAGTCGTCTACACCAAGGCGGCAACCGTTCAAACCTACGCGAAGGTCGCGGGGCTCAAAAGCGGGCTCAAGGTCTCTTCCGACAAAAAGACAATTCAAAGCGATTCGACCGATGTCATCACGGTCAGAGGCAAAGTTATCACGTTGGCGGAAGGTGCGCTTAACAATGCCGGCGTCACGCTCACAAGCGACGATTATTCGCTTGACCTCGACGACGTTCGGGAACCTGTGATTGACGATACGACAGGCGTTTGGTCTTTGTCGGGCAAAAACGGCGGCATCTACAAGGCGAAAATCACCACAGGCGGCTGGGGTCGGAAAGACTCCAAGACTGTCACCTATACCGCTGTGTCGAATTCTGCGGTTGTCGGGACAATCACGGGCTTAAAGAACGGCGTCACCAAAGACGAACTTGAAAACATTAAAGTCGAGAACGGCGAATTCAATGTGCCCGCAGATTTGCTCACGAACAGCGACGTTACGTTGACGAACGGCAACGGCTTCGGCTACAGTCTTGCAACCGACGCCAACGAGGCTAAAGACGTTCATTCGTGGGATGTGGCAGACACAACGGACGGCGCGACCGCGACCGCGAACCTCTACTACGGCAAATCGGCGTACTACGTCGCCTCGGACGACGGCACTACGCTCGCCTACAATAAACCGGAATCGGGCAGCAGCGTTGCGACGATTCAATTCCTCAAGGCAGGCACCACGGCAGAAGACATGCCCGCCGACGACGAAATCACAAAGGCCACCAAGGCAAAGAATTACACAATTCCGCTGTCCGCAGACGTGCTCACCACCAAAACCGTCACGCTCACGGGTACGGGTTACGCGCTTGCAATCGACCCCAACGAAGATCTTTCCGCCAAATCGGGCAAGACGATTTGGGAACTCACAGACGTAAAGGGCTCTACCCCGACGGCAACGCTCAGCAACTACACTACCGAAGGCTGGGCTGTCAACTCCGGCGGCACGCAAATCGTCTATTCGGCACCGGTGACGGGCGCAACCATCGCGACGCTCGAAGGCTTCAAGAGCGGGCTCAAGCTTAACGACGACAAAACCAAGTTCACAAGCGGCATCGTTGTCGGCGACGGCGATAACGGCTACGAGGCAGGCAAAATCGCCATTGAAAAGGCGGCTGTCGGTAGCAGTGCAATCAAGCTGACAAGTTCATCCTACAAGCTCGTTGTCGGCAAAGACCTCACTGAATCCGAAGCGGAACGCAAGTGGACAACCGACAACAAAGGCGCGGCAGTCTACACTTACACGACGCCTGCGGGCTACAGCATCAGCGACAACGGCAAAACCTTCACCGCGACGAAGAAAGCTACCGTAACGGCGACAATCACCGGGCTCGGCACCAATCCCACTAACATAACCGACTTGACGCCCGACGACGAAAACAAAACTATTACGCTGTCAAAAAATTTCCTCGGCACAAGCGATGTCACGATTAAAGGTGCTTACAAGCTCGCAATCGACAGCTCCGTCAAAGCTCCCGTGGTCGGCAACAACACTTGGGATTTGTCCAAAAAGGGCACGGCTGTCCTTAAAGGTCAAGTCACGACGGCGGGCTACGCGCTGACAAGCGACACCACAATTGCTTACACCGCGCCAACCGACACCAGTAATCAGATTCTCGCCACGATAAGCGGACTCAATACCACCGCAGGTCAGACGGACACCACCGGTCTTGAAGTCGGCGACGGCGTGATTACTTTGTCGTCGAACGTCCTCAACAAGTCGAAAGTCACGATTAAGAGCGACAGCTACAAACTTGCGCTCGACAAAACCGACGAAGATCTTCCGCTTAAAAAAGAAGACGTAACCGAATGGGTAGTCAGCAGCACCACCGCCAATTATCAAACCTACACCAAAGGCTACTACGCGATGGAAACCAAGAAAGACGGCACGGAAACCGGCGCGATTATCTACAACAAAGACGGCAAAGCGACTACTCTCACGACGGTTAAGGGCTTGGCTAAAGGCACGACCATCGACACCGACGAAGACTACGACGACAATACCAAAACCCTCACGCTGAACGCAGACCAACTCGGCACGTCCAATGTCACGCTCACGGGCACAGGCTATTCGCTCGCGCTCGGCTCCGACGTTCAAAAGACAAAAGAAGAAACCACCGAATGGGTCAACAGCGGCACGAAAGCCACCTACCAGACCTACGACAAGGCTTACTACACGCAAAGCGGCAACACCATCACTTACAACAAACCCGGCAAGGCTACCGTCCACTTGACGCTTAACGGCGTTGCAGACGAAGTAACCGACGACAACCTGAACACGTCGAAAAAGACTATCACGTTGAACGCCGACCAGCTCAACCACAAGAGCAACAAGGCGGCGACGAAACTCACGACAAGCAAGGAAGAAGCCTACCAGGGTTACAAAATCGTTCTCGCAAGCGGCACCTCGGAGCCTGATTCGACCGCCGCAACTTGGGATGTGACCAACGGCAAGGCGACTTACAATCAACCCATAAAGGCAGGCAACTACGTTAATGACGGCACGACCGTAACCTACTACAACGCGGACACGAACATAACGCTCGCCACGCTCAGCGGCTTGAACAAAACTTCCGTAACCACAAGCAGTTTCAGCGGCGTTAAAGTTAAAGACGGCGTTATCACCTTGACAAGCAGCGTCCTGCAAACGAACAAAGACGACGCCTCCACCAAGGTCACCGTCAGCAAAGGCTACGAACTCGCGCTCGACAGCAGCGTCGCAAAGCCCGAACCCACCGACCCCGAATGGAGCTTCGTTGATTTGGAGAAAAAGGGCACCGCGACTTACAACAACGCCGTTTCGGCAGGTTACTCTATCGACTCGAAAGGTGCCGTTAATTACTCTGCGGCGAAGACGACCAACACCCTCGCGACGCTCAGCGGCTTGAATAAAACAAGCGGCTATGACAACGCAACGGACGCGGGCATTTCGGTTAATGAGGAAACCGGCGTTATCACCCTGTCGAACGCGGACGCGCTCACCAATAAAGTCTCCGTTAG
Organism: uncultured Selenomonadales bacterium; assembly: GCA_947304355.1. Taxonomy (GTDB): domain Bacteria; phylum Bacillota; class Negativicutes; order Selenomonadales; family Selenomonadaceae; genus Quinella. The sequence goes on along the minus strand of CAMZAX010000001.1, from coordinate 143,447 downwards.
AGGCACGGGCTACACGGTTGCTGTCAGCAGCGACCTCACGCCGCAAACCATTACAGACTACACGAAAGGAATCTGGTCACTCAAAGGCACGACGACCGCCACGCTCAGCCTCGGCACGTCGGCAGGTTACGTGCAAGACAAGAACAAGACTTCCGTCAGCCTCGGCAAGGCGACTGTCGGCGATACCGTCGCAACGCTGTCGGGTCTCGGCAAGAATACCAAAGTTGACAACGGTCAGCTCGGCACTCTCGTCAACAAAGTCTTTACGCAAGGCGTCTTCATTCGCTCAACCGGCGCAATCGCACTTACCCCGGCAGTCCTCGGCACGACCGACGTTGTGTTGACAAACGCAGGAGATAACGCATTAACCATCTCCAACGAAAACTTCACGGAACCCGACATCGGCGAAAGGATTTGGAAATACGACGCAAGCAAGGGCACGGCTACCTTGTATCAAACGACGACGGAAGGTTGGACGCTCAACGAAGCAAAAACAACCTTGGAGTACACGGCGAACCAGGACAACGCGGTTCTTACGACGATAAGCGGGCTCAGCAAAACTTTTGAAGGCGACATTGACGCTACAGTCATCAACACGCCGGAAAACAAGAACGACACCCTCACCATAGAGGACCCTGATTTGCTCGGCACGTCGAAAGTCACAATCAGAAACGCGACGGGCTACACCTACGCGCTTGCCCTCGGCGAAAAAATCCCCGACGCGGAATACGCAAAAAAGCTGAAAACCGAATGGGTCACCAGTAGCGTGAAAGCCACTTTGAAGACTTACAAACCGGCTTATTACACGCTCGACAAAGGCGCGATCGTCTACAACAAGCCGTTTGACGAAAAAGGCAAAGTCTACGCCGAAGTCAGCGGCATAAAGAAAGACGTTGACATCAGCGGTCTCGTCAAAAATAACGTCATCACGTTGGGCGCGGCTCAGCTCGACGGCAAGACCGTCACGCTCACCAACAAGACCGTTGACAGCGTTCCTTCCGAATACACGCTTGTCCTCGGCTCCGACGCCACAAAAGCGACGCCGCAAGCAACGGCAAAGTGGGTAACCGGCACAAGCACGACCGCCAACTTGACTGCCTCGGTTTCGGCGGGCTTCACGCAAACAAGCGACACGAAACTTACTTACACCAACGACCAGCCGAAAGCGGTTCTCGCGGTTATCAAGGGCGTCAACAAGGGCGCAATGGACGGCTACAGCTTCACGACTTCCTCGACCACGATTTCGCCCGCGACGGAAAAACTCAGCAAAGCCGTGACAATCGACGGCAAAGAGACTTACGGTTTCAAATTCGCAAGCGACTACACCGGCAAGATAACGGGCGCGTCGACTGCCGACACGATTACTGCGGCGGGCGCAGGCGTCTCTATCGCGGCGGGCGCAGGCGACGACTCCATCAGCATTTCGGGCGGCAGCGCGAGTATCAACGCTGGCAAAGGCGACGACTCCATTAAGAGCGGCGGCGGCAACAATACGTTCTACTACGCGACGGGCGACGGCGACGACACTATCGCAAGCTTCGCGCAGGCAACAGACAAAATCATGACCAACGCCAAAGCCAATGTCATCGCTATTGAAAAAGACGGCTCGAATGCTGTCATCACAATCGGCGCGGGCACCAAAAACGAAGGCACCATTACCTTGACAGGCAAAGGCTCCGCCATTGCGTCGATAAGTATCGTCGACACCAAAGGCAACGCGATCGAACCGAGTTATAAGGCGAGCTCTGATGTCCTTTTGGCGGACGACAACTACAGCACGGACGCGGCGGCACTCACCGACATTACGGACGCCTTCAGCGCGAGTTACACGCCTTATGACTTCGACGCAGGCTTGGATCTCGTCAAGAAGGACAGCTTCACTCCCGTTGTCAGCTACATGGGCGACGACAAATAATCCGTAATGTGCAAGGCGTAATGCGCAAATAAAAATCCCCGTCACTCACGAAGAGCGGCGGGGATTTTTTACTTGTCCCTAGTCCCTAGTTCCTAGCCCCTTTTACGCCGACTGCCGGCTTGAGAGCCTCGGCAATGCTTCTGTAAATGAATTTGCTCGCCGACATACCCAGATACTTCGGATAATTAAGATACTCGTCGAAAACAGCCTTGCGCTCGGCATACTTGTCGTCGTTGCCCTGCAGGAAGATTTTTTGTATCGCGGCGGAGATGGCGTCAAAATCTTTGCCGTCGACAGGATAGGACGCCGCCAAAATTTTTTCGCCCAGTTCGTTGAAAACTTCGCCTTCGCGCGTCAAAAAAATCATCGGCTTATCGACGTATTGATATTCGGCGATAAAGGAGCCGCTGTCGTGAATCATGCCGTCGCTCGTGGCGAAGATTGACTGATAGTAGTTGCCTGTGTAAACCTGCGCGTTTGGCAAGTCGTCCCACTTTTGAAAGTACTCTTCAAGTTCGACAGAAGACGGGAAAATATTTTCATCGAGTGCCGAGAAAAACAGCGCGGGGTGCGGCTTGACGACCCAAGAAATTTCCGGGTGCGCTTTGGCGAATTCGTACATGAATTGATAATTCCATTGGAAGGTTGCGTATTTTGTGGAGGCGTTTATCGACCAATGCGGCGCGTAAATGATTTTTTTGGCGTCGGGGCGCGTCAACTTCCAGCTGAAACTGAAAATCCGATTCGGGTCAAAGAACTCGTCCATTTTCGAATAGCCGCTGTAAATGCCGCGCGGCATACCCACGGAGCACATTTTGTCTTGCAGTTCCAATTCGATCGTCGACGAAAAGAACATTTTCCACACGACATGGAAAAGGGAGCTGTCCAAAAATTCGTCGCGCTTTGAAATGCTGAGCGAATGCGGAATGTTAATCATCAAAGTTTTCACTGTGAGCGTCGACGTGCGAAAGTCTCTCGGCAAAGGCGGCACATACGGCGACAGCAAAATCAAAATATCTTGCGGAGGCATTTTGTCGTCTATGCTTGTCGGCAAGACGAGATTCAAGCCGTGGGATTTGAAACGTTCGACGCTTTGCGTGAATTCGTCTTGAACAAGCATGTTTCTGAAGTCTTCGTTAGAACGGCAGAGGAAAACGGTCGGCTCGAAGCGTTCGTCGCGGGCGAAGAGGTTATACAGTTCGTCGCCGCACCACATTGACGAATTGAATATGACGAAGCCGACTTTTATTTTTTTCGCGCGGCTTAGTCTGCGTTCGGACGCCGCAAAGGTTTGCGCCATGAAGTCGTTGTACTCGTCTTTGGGCAAAGTCTTGGACAGCTTTTTGAATTCGTCATAGGGCATGTCGAAGAAAAATTGTTCCAGCAAGTCGCAGAAACTTTCCTTTGGTATTTTGTCGGACAGCTGTTTGAAGTTGTCGTAAGGTATGTCGGTGAAGATTTGCGCCATGACCGTGTTGTAATTTTTCGGGAACATTTTTGACAGCACGTCGAAATATTCGCTGCTCATGTTGCAAATTTCCTGCGACGAAACAATTTCCTTGCCGAAGAGGCGCGTGCTGAGTAAAACACTCGTTGCGACGGCACCCTTCAAGTTCAAGTGATACGGCGAGTAAAAATAATTGTCAAGGAGATTTGCGACGGACAGGTCTGCGAAAAAGAAATCGGAATCTTTTTCGAGGGTGCGGAGCTTTTGGCGGAAGGTTTCAAGAATTTTTTCGTCGACGAAATTTTTAGTCGCGGACGGGAACGGGATAATCACGCCGACGGGCTTGGCACCGTGCGCGCGGCAAAGAGCGATGTATTCATTGAGGATTTGCAGATTTTTATCGATGTCGGCGGCAGTCAGAAATTTCATGTCGCCCTTGGACGCAAGCAACATTTTGTTCGGGAACAGCTGCTTGAAGTAAGCTTTCGTGTTGTCGAAGTTCAAATCGGGCTTTTCGACGGACGCGGGCTTGAGTTGCTCTTTGACAATTTCGTTGAGCAATTCGGGTCGGCGCAGGGCAGAAAAATTCGGCGCGTCGTTGAACGCGAGTTCGTATTGAAAATTTTTCGGGAAGACGGCAAAGCTGTCGAGGTCGTCGTAATCAAACGCAAACGGCTCAATGCCGATAAGGACGAACTTGACGGAGCCGGGCGCGACGTGTTCAAAGACGTGTTTGGCAGTCAGATAACTTTGCCGCAAATCTTGCCTGCAGTCGGCGAGATTGACGCCCGTGCCGCCGGGCATGTATTTGAAATCCAGACCGAGTTCGCTGAGCGAGGCACCCGTCACGAAAAAATCTGCGCCGTTCTTTTCGACGTGGCGGAGATTTGCCAACCATGCAAAATTTATCTGCGCGGCGAGTTCAAAGTTTATAATTTTGTCTTCGGGGACGCCGTCGGCAGTCAAGCGTTCCTTGGCGCGGCGAATGTCTTCAATGCCGTTCAAGCAGCCGCAGATAAGCCACAGCGTGTCGCTCTCTTGATTTAAAAGTTCTTTGACGGCGGAAAAGTCGACGTGCAGGACGATTTGCTGATTGATTGTCAGCGGCTCTGCGTCGTCTGCGGTTTCGGTCATGACGGCGACCAGGTTTACGTTATCCAAGTTCAAATTTGATACGGCATTTTCAAGAAAAGTCTGATCGGGCATAACGAGGACGGTATCAAATTTATTCAAGAGAACACCCCCAAAAAATTACACATTACAATCATTATAGAAGACAGTTTATCAGTTCGGTTTTTGGCAGTCAAGTTGCGCGGTGCGCTTCAAGTCACGGGTGTCGGCGCAAAAATTTTTAGTGCAAAAGTTTTCGGCAGCTGATATAATCACGTCAAAAACTGCAAGAGGTTTTGCGAATGCTCAACTACAGAAACGGACTCGACGAAATGCCGTCCTATGACGGAGTGGAAAAAAATTATCGCGTCAAAGTCAACGCAAACGAATCGACGCTGTCACTGCCGCCCGCCGTCGAAGAACGCGTAATGAATCGGCTTGCGTTGCTTGCGCTCAATCGCTACCCGAACGAGGAATATTATTCGCTGGTCAAGCAGATTGCTCAAAATTTTTCCGTCGACGCCGCGCAGATTTTATTGGGCGGCGGCTCAAGCGAAATTATCGAAAAAGTTTTTCACGCGTTCGGCGGCGCGGGCAGGAAGATTGTCTACCCGCAACCGAGCTTTTCCATGTACAAAATCTACGCGAAGGCTGCCGATGCTGACGGCGTGCCTTTCGACTTGGGCAGGCGTTTCGATTTGGACGCGGACGCGTTCATTGAAAAGATTCGTTCTGTCGACGCAAGCCTTGCCGTCGTCTGCAACCCGAACAACCCGACAGGCAACGCCTTGACGCCCGAACAGGTCGAACATATCGCCGCGTCGATTAATTGCCCCTTCCTGCTCGACGAAGCTTACGTCGAATTCTACGGACGATCGGCAGTCGCGCTCGTCGCGCAATACCCCAACTTGATTGTCGCCCGCACGTTCTCAAAAGCTTACGGGCTGGCGGGCGCGCGCGTCGGTTACATGATTGCTCAAGCCGAAGTCACACGCATGATTAACAAAACTTTCATGCCGTATCACTTGAACGTTTTAAGCTTGGCGGTGGCGGACGTCGTCTATCAAATGCGCGAAGAATTTATCCCGCGTATGAAAATGATAATCGACGAACGCGAACGCATGAGAGCACGCCTTAAAGCCCTGCCCGGCGTCAAAGTCTTTCCGTCCGAAGCGAATTTTTTGCTGATTCGGCTCGCACGCGCGGAGGAGCTTAAAGACTATCTTGAATCGTTGGGCATAGGCATACGCTACTTTTCGCCGACGGCGTTCGGGCTGAAGAACTGCCTGCGCATTTCAATCGGCACGCGCGACGAAAACAACGAAGTCTTTGCCGCGATAGAAAATTTCTTGGAGGTCGGAGCAACGTGACGTTGCATCCTGCAGTCGCGCCGTGCCGCTCATGATTCAAAGGTCATCGCCGCGACGGAACGCAACGCTGGCGCATTGCTAGTTTCGTAAATTTTTTTTGGAGGAGTGTTGAATGCGAATCGGCAAAATTAACCGCGCGACGAACGAAACGCGCATTGACGTTGAATTGAACTTGGACGGCGCGGGCACGGCTGAAATTTCGTCGGGCATAGGATTTTTTGACCACATGTTGAATTTGTTCGCGGCGCACGGGCAGTTCGATTTGAAGGTCGTCTGCGCAGGCGATTTGGAAGTCGACGGGCACCACAGCGTTGAAGACATCGGAATCGCAATGGGCGCGGCGTTGAAGGCGGCTCTGGGCGACAAACGCGGCATCACGCGCTACGGGACGTTCTTCTTGCCGATGGACGAGACGCTTGCCCTTGTCAGCCTGGACATCAGCGGACGCCCGTTCTTGGTTTGCGAAATCGGCGAACTTGCCCCGACAATCGGAGCGTTCGACACCGAGCTTGTCGAAGAATTTTTGCGCGCCTTCGCCTTCAACGCGGGCTTGACGTTGCATGTCAAAATTCTTTACGGCAAAAATTCTCACCACAAGGTTGAAGCGATATTCAAGGCGTTGGGGCACGCATTAAGGACGGCGGTCGCTCACGACGACAAAATTACCGGCATTCCCTCGACGAAGGGCGCGCTTTGATTCGGAGGCGACACAATGAAATTTTTTGCAATCGGTAACGGTGCGGTCAAAGCGGGGCTTAATTTGAATCTCTTGACGCCCGTCGATTCGCAAAGCGGCAACTTCGCCGGCAACGGACAAACTCTTCCACAAAGCCTTGCGACGGCGGAAAGTCTTTTCAAACTGGTCGGGCGCGGCGAAATTAATTTCGTGCTTATCGGTTTGACTTGCGACGTGTTGTTTCGCGACGCGAACGATAATTTGACGCCCGAAGTCTTCGACGACAACTTTCAGGCTTTAAGCGACTGCATTGAACTTTGCCGCTCTAAAGGCGCGTTGCCCGTCGCGGTGATTATGCCCGTCGCCCCCGCCGCCCGCGCACGTTATCAAAAAATGTTTCTGACGCCGCTTGTCGATATTTTGACCGAGCTGCAAAAATCCCGCGACCTCAAGGTTTTGGATATGTTCGACGTGAAAATTTCCGAAACCGCCTTCGACGACGAGACGCGCTTAAATGACGCGGGCGCACTCGTCGCGAGCGTGACGTTGGCAATGCGGTTGCTTAACTTGCAAATTTTTTCGCAGGAAGATTTTTGCCGATTGCCGTATTCGTATTTTTTCGCGCTGTCTTACGTGACGGACAAAGATTTTTTCAACGAGCTGATGGCGAAAATTTTTTCAATCACCGTCGAAAACCTCCGCTGCAAGAAAAAAATTCGCGTCGCCTTCGTGACGGATCACGCTGCCACGTGGTGCGGCGATAAGCTGTACAATCTCTTTGCCGAGAATCCGCGTTTCGAGACGACGATTTTTCTTTGTCACGGTGAAGAATCAACCTTGGCGGACGCCGTGCACGATGTCGAGCAATTCAAGACGGCAGGGCTTAACGTCGTCGCCATTTACGATTTGCAGGAAGAGACGCCGCCTCAAGACGTGGTGTTTTTCTTGCGCCCGTATTTCGAACATTTTTCGCGGAGCTTTCAATTCGACGTGCTGACACCGCAAACGCTCATATGTTATATGCACTACGGCATTGGTCCGGTATTAATTAATTGGAATTGCAATCTTCCCGTCTTCTGCCTCGCGTGGAAACTTTTTTTCAACAGCGAAGTTACGCTCAAGTTCTTTGACGCAGGTTGCAAAGTTGGCGTCCCGCGCGCTTTTGTCAGCGGCGCGCCGAAAATGGATTTGCTTTTGGAGAACGCCGACAAACTTTCGTTCCCGTGGAAGAAGACGCGCTCCGACGCCGTGAAAATCATTTGGGCACCGCATTGGTCGTTTGAATACGACAACCCGCCCGAAAATTACGCGACGTTTCCTTGGAATTATAAATTCATGTACGAATTCGCAAAGGCGCACCCCGAAACGTCTTGGGTCGTCAAGCCGCATCCCCGCCTGCTGAGAGTGGCAACCAATACAAAGCTTTTTCCTTCCGACGAGGCATTCAACGAGTATCTGCAGATGTGGAACGACCTGCCCAACGCGCAAGTCTGCACCGGCGGCTACTATCAAGCGATTTTTGCCACAAGCGACGGCATGATTCACGACAGCTGCTCTTTCATTGCCGAATATCAATTCACGCACAAGCCGATGATTTTTCTGTTAAATAACCCGGCGGAGCGATTCACCGAACTTGGCGAAAAAATCTTGGAAGTTTCATACATTGTCGACGGGAAAAATCACGAGCAAATTGCCGCCGCCGTTCAAAAGATTTTTATCGAAGGCGACGACCCGCTGAAAGACAAACGCCGCGAAGTTTTCGACGCGTGTTTGAATTATCGCAAGCGCAACGGCATGTCGGCAAGCGAATTTATTTTTAACGCAGTAGCAAAAGAACCGGAGATGATTTAATGCAAGCTGTTATTCTCGCTGCGGGCATGGGCAAGCGGCTGAAAGAATTGACGCAAGACAACACCAAATGCATGGTCAAAGTCAACGGCGTCACGCTGATTGACAGAATGCTTCACCAGCTCGAAAAGCAACACCTGTCGCGCATTGTTATCGTCGTCGGCTATCAAAGTCAAAAGCTGATTGACTATATCGCCACGCTCGACATTCAGACGCCGATTGTCTACGTCAACAATCCGACTTACGACAAGACGAACAATATCTATTCACTGTTTCTGGCGAAAGATTTTCTTTGCAAGGAAGATACGCTTTTGCTTGAGTCCGATTTGATTTTTGAAGACAGCTTGCTTGAGGCGTTGCTTAACGACCCGCGTGAAACGCTCGCGCTCGTCGACAAGTACGAAAGCTGGATGGACGGCACCTGCATAAAACTCACCGCCGACGACAAAATCGACAAGTTCATTTCGGGCAAGAACTTTGACTTCAAGGATACCGCCGACTGCTACAAGACCGTCAACATTTACAAATTCGGGCGGCATTTCTCAGAAAATCTTTACGTGCCTTTCCTTGACGCCTACTCGAAAGCTCTGGGCAACAACGAATATTACGAACAGGTTTTGCGCGTCATTATGATTCTCGACGAGCCGGAGATTCGCGCCAAGCGGTTGGATTCGATTCGTGAGCGCGACAAAGCTTTGCGCTGGTACGAAATCGACGACATTCAGGATTTGGACATTGCCGAATCAATCTTCGCGCCCGACGCCGACGAAAAGCTTGCACGCATTCAAGGGCGTTACGGCGGCTACTGGCGTTATCCCAAGCTGATTGATTTTTGTTATCTGGTTAATCCCTACTTCCCGCCGCAAAGGCTTGTCGAAGAAATTACCGCCAACGCCGCAAAACTTTTGACGCAATATCCGTCCGGCATGAGAGTCAACGCTTTGCTTGCAGCGAAAAATTTCGGCGTGCACGAGGAAAATATTTTGGTCGGCAACGGTGCCGCCGAGCTGATTAAGTCGCTACTGCAACGTCTTTCGGGCAAAGTCGGTTTCGTGCGCCCGACGTTCGAGGAATATCCCAACCGTTACGACAAAGCCGAATCCGTTTACTTCGCGCCGGACAACGAAAACTTTTCCTACACCGCCGCCGAGCTGATGAATTTCTTCGGCGGGCAGGAGATAAGCGCGCTGGTCGTCGTCAATCCCGACAACCCTTCGGGCAACTTCATTCCGAAACTTGAACTGATTCGGCTGATTAATTGGGCGGCGGAAAAAAATATTCGGCTGATTGTCGACGAAAGCTTTGCAGACTTCGCCGACGAGGACGCGACGTTGATTGAGCAAAAAATTTTGAGCGCAAACAAACACCTTTGCGTTATGAAGAGCCTGTCGAAGTCTCACGGCATCGGCGGACTGCGTTTGGGCGTGTTGGCTTCGGGCGACGAAGAACTTATCGCCGCGCTGAAACGGGACGCCGTCATTTGGAATATCAATTCGTTCGCGGAATTTTACATGCAGATTTTCGAGAAGTACAAGCGTGCCTATGTCGAATCGCTCTGCCGCCTCCGCGCTGAACGCAGACGCTTTGCCGCCGAGCTGGAAAAAATTTCGGGCGTGCGCGTCGTGCCGTCGCAGGCGAATTTCATCATGATTGAACTTACGGGCGACACGTCGTCGAAGGAGCTTTGTAAGCGGCTTTTAATCGGCAGCAACATTTTAGTCAAAGACCTGTCGGCAAAAGTTTCGGGCAAGAATTATCTGCGCTTGGCGGTGCGTGCGACGGAAGACAATGACAAATTGCTTGCCGCGCTGAAAAAGGAGTTGGCGGCATGAAAATTTGCATCGTCGGCGGCGGCAACTTGGGTACGGCAATGGCTGTCGACTTCGCCGCGAAAAATCATACGGTCAACGTTTTGACTTCACGCCCGCAAGATTGGCAAAGAAAAATTTTTGCGTCGATTACCACTTCGGGGGAGCCCGCGCAGGAATTTTCCGCCGATTTGAACTTGGTAACGTCGGACGCGGCGGCGGCTTTCGATTCGACCGATTACATTTTCGTAACGTTGCCGTCGCATGTTCAAGCTGCCTTCGCCGAAAAAGTTGCGCCCTTCGTCAACTACAAAACAAAGCTTGTAATGATACCGGGCTTCGGCGGCGCAGAATTTTTGTTGCAACCGCTTTTGAAACGCGGCGCGAAGTTGTTCGGCTTCACGCGCGTGCCGTATATCGCCCGCCTGAAACAATACGGCAAAAGCGTTTGGTTTGAGCGCAAGCCGTCGATAAGCTTGGCGGCATTTCGCGGCAAAGATACAACCTCTGTCGTTCGCGACATGGAAAAACTTTTTACCGTCCCCTGCGCGGCGACCGATAATTATTTGTCTATAACGTTGACGCCGTCAAATCCCGTCCTGCACACGTCGCGGCTTTATGCAATGTTCGGGCAGTCGGATTCGGCTTTTGAACGCAATGAACTTTTTTATGCGGCGTGGAACGATAAAGCCTCCGAAATTTTATTCAAGCTTGATGACGAAGTTCAAGCCATCTGCCGAGCGTTGCCTGAAGTTGACTTGAGTGACGTAATTTCGCTGAAAATTCACTACGAGAGCGACACCATTCCCGCCTTGACGAAAAAGTTGCGGAGCATTTCGTCTTTAAGCAAAATCCTTTCGCCGATGAAACAAGCCGCCGACGGTTGGCGTCCCGACTTCGACAACAGATATTTCAAGTGCGATTTTGAATTCGGCTTGGACATTCTCTTGCAGTTCGCCGAGACGTTGAAATTGCCTTCGCCGACCATGAACGAGGTTATGACTTGGTATCGGCACAAGACAGGAAATTTCATGCGAGCCGTCAAACTTAGCGACTACGGAATAAATTCAGCGGAAGACATTTATAAATTTTACGGAGGAGCAAACTCTATGCAAAAAACTTTGGTGCTTATCAAGCCGGACGCGTTCGGCAAAGGTCACGCGGGCGCAATTCTCAAAATCTACGAAGACGCGGGCTTTAAAATCTTGGCGGCGAAAGTCATGCGCATGACGCCCGAACTTGCCGCGAAACATTACGTCGAACACATCGGACGTCCTTATTATCCCGCGCTGGTTGACTTCATGACGAGCGCGCCGATTATGGCGTTGGTGCTTTGCGGCGACGACGTGATAAAAAAAGTCCGCGAGCTCAACGGCGCGACCAACCCCGCCGAGGCAGCCGACGGTACGATTCGCAAGCTTTACGCCGAGGACAAAACCAAAAACGCCGTGCACGCCTCCGACAGCGAGACGAGCGCGGCGCGCGAAATTCTGATTTTCTTCGGCGCGTATGAAATTTTTGATTGAGTGGGAGGTTTTACAATGTTGCACACGATTCAAAACGACGTGCTCAAAATCAAGGTTGCCGATCGCGGCGCGGAGCTCAAAGCAATAACCGCGCTTTCTGACGGCACCGAGTATCTGTTCGACAGCGACCCGAAGTGGTGGAGATATTCTTCGCCGATTCTGTTCCCGATTGTCGGCAAGGTCAAAGACGGCAAGTATCGCGCCGAAGGCAAGAACTTTGCTTTGCCGCAACACGGTTTCGCCCGCACGAGTGATTTTTGGCTCGTCGACGCCACAGCCAACGCTTTGACGTTCGCGCTTGAATCCAACGCCGCGACGCTCAAGATGTATCCGTACAGGTTCCGCTTGGAGCTTTCCTACGAGTTGACAGGCAACGAAGTCAAATTCATCTGGAAGGTTCGCAACGTCGACGACAAGACGATTTACTTTTCAATCGGCGCGCACCCGGCGATTTGTTGCCCGATTGCCTATCGCGAAAATTTCACCGACTGCTACTTGAAATTCAACAAGCCCGAAAAATCTGCGCGGCTGTTGCTTACGGCAAACGGTCTGTCGCACGAGAGAATCCCGACGCTTGACGGCACGGAGCTTGATTTGAATTACGACCTGTTCAAAGGCGACGCGCTTATCTTTGACGACCTGCAGTCCGACGAAATTTCCGTTTGCTCGCGCAAAAGCCACAAGTCGCTGACGATTCGCGCAAAGGGCTTCCCGTATTGGGGCATTTGGACACCCGATTGCGGCGGCGCGCCGTTTATCTGCATTGAGCCTTGGCACGGGCACGCCGATTACGTTGACTTCGACGGCGACTTCAAGGACAAGGAAGGCATTAACGCGCTCGGCGTAGGCGAAACTTTCACGACCGAAATGAGCTTTATCGTCAACAACTGAAAGGCAATGCGTAATTCGTAATGCGAAATGCGTAATGGTTTTTTAATTGCGCATTGCGCATTTCGCATTTCTAATTATAAGTAATCCCACGGGCTGACGGGCTCGCCGCCGACACGAACTTCAAAATGGCAGTGAGGACCCGTCGAGTTGCCAGTTGAGCCGCAATAGGCAATGACCTGCCCTTGACTGACTTGCTGACCGACGCTGACCGCAAGGCTTTCGTTGTGCCCGTAAAGCGTGACAATGCCGCCGCCGTGATCAATCATAACAGTGTTGCCGTAGCCGCCAATCCAGCCCGCCTCAATGATGACGCCGCTTTGAGCCGCGTGAATCGGCATACCGTAATCGCCGCCGATGTCGAGCCCGCTGTGGAAACGCGCGCTGCCGAAAATCGGATGCGTGCGCCAGCCGAATTCGGACGTTATCGGACCGCTGATTGGCCAAATCATGCCGCCGCCGTAGCTCTGCATGACGTAGCCGCTGTCGTCACCAAACTCCACAATGTCGACGTTGCCCGCTTGCCGTTGCGCCTCCAGTTCCGCTTGCCGACGCGCCGCCTCAGCCGCTTCTGCCGCCCGCCGCCGTTCTTCTTCCTTGGCGAGAATCAGCCGTTGCACTTCTGCACTTGATGCCATCATTTCGTCGTACTGCCGGTCGTAAACGTCTTTGTCGTTCTGCATTAAGTCAATCAGTGCTTGCTGTTTCGCGACCTTTTCAAGTTGAACGTCCCGCGCTTCCTCTGCCTTTGCCGCCAATTCGGTTTGGACTTTGCGATCTGCTTCGAGTTGCTTTCCGACTTCCTTGATTTCGTTTTGATAAGCCAACACGTCCGCCACCAGCTCAGAATCGCGGATTATGACACGCTTGAGCAAGTCCATACGCGTCAGGAAGTCGCCGAAGTCTTGCGCGCCGAACAGCACGTCCAGGTAAGAAATTTGCCCGTTAATGTAAATGTCGCGCACGCGTGTTTCAAGGACTTGATGTTTGGCGTTGAGCTCCTCGGTGACTTCGGCGAGCTTGACTTCGTTTTCGTCAATGCGGTAAAGCGTTTCGTCGAGCGCGGCTTGACGTTCTTCGTAGACCGCAGTAGCTTCTGCCGCCGCCTCGTCGAGTTGCCGCTTGAATTCGGAGACGGAATCGATTTTGCCTTGAATCAATTCGGCGGCTTGGCGGGCGCGTTCGGCAGCCTCTTCGTAGGACGCCTTTTCGACTTCGAGCTGTTCGATTTCGTCGTCATCGTCGTCGGCGAAGGTCGTCGCGTTGAACATGAGCATTGTCGCCGTCAACAGGATAAAAAATTTTTTCAAAGCCTCAAACCTCCATGAAGCGTTTCAACGAAACGGTACTGCCCGATATGCCGATAACAATGCCCGCGACGATTAATGCGATTGTCAAGTATTGCATGAACGGATATTGTTCAATCATCGGGAAAAACGCCAGCGACTCGTAAATTTTGTCAATCATCGCCGCGTAGAAACTGCGCAACGCCAATGCGCTCACGCCGCCGCCGATTGTGCCCAACGCCACGCCTTCAAGGATGAACGGCCAACGAATAAACCAATCCGTCGCGCCGACATATTTCATGATTGCGATTTCCTTGCGCCGCGCGAAGACAGTCAGCCGTATCGTGTTGGAGATGATGAAAATCGTCGCGAACAGGAGCAACGCCATCAAAATCACGCCGAACAGCCGCATAAGGTGCGTCAGCTCAAAAAGATTCGCCGCAACGTCTTGCCCGTATTTAACTTCGTCGACGCCGTAAAGGTCGCCGATAAGATTCGCTGTCTTCTTCACGTCGTCGGCGGATTTGACCGTCACGAGGAAGGCGTTGGGCAACGGATTCGATTCGCCCAGCGCGTCAAGAATTTTTTTGTTTTCGCCGAGCCGTTCGCGCAAAATTTTCAACGCCTGTTCGCGCGGCACGTATTCGACAGCCGAAACGCTTTTCATTTCGCGCGTCATGCGTTCTATTTCCTTGCGGCCGTCTTCGGGCAGGTTGTCGTTTATGTACACGGAGATTTGCACTTGACTTTCCAGCGACGACGCCATTTTGTTCATGTTCATGACGAGAATCAGAAAGACGCCCAGCACGAACAGCGACAACGCCACCGTCCCGATTGACGCGGCTGTCATCCAGCGGTTGCGAATCATTGAGATCGCCACTTCGCGGAAATAATATTCGATTGTTTGCAACTTCATTCAACCACTCCCAAAAACTGCTTGCGGCGATTATAACACAAAAAATCCCCCGACGCAGTTGTCAAGGGATTTTTTTTTACGCAAAATTTTCAGTCGACGAATTTCTTGAAGACGGCGCAAGCGTTGTGCCCGCCGAAGCCGAATGAATTTGAAATGGCGACGTTGACTTCGTGAGTCTGCGCGGCGTTCGGGACGTAATTCAAATCCAAGCCGTCGTCCGGCGTCTCGTAATTAATCGTCGGGTGCACGATGCCCGTTTCAATCGACATGACGGACGCGACAGCCTCAACGCCGCCCGCTGCGCCCAACATGTGACCCGTCATTGATTTGGTCGACGACACGGGGATTTTGTAAGCGTGTTCGCCGAAAAGATTTTTAATCGCCTCGGTTTCGCCCTTGTCGTTGAATTGCGTCGAGGTGCCGTGCGCGTTAATGTAGTCAACGTCTTGCGGCTTAAGTCCTGCGTCGTTCAAGGCAAGCTCCATGCACTTTGCCTGCGTGACACCGCCGGGCGCGGGCGTCGTGATGTGATAGGCGTCGTCGTTGCGCCCGTAGCCGACAACTTCCGCGTAAATGTGCGCGCCGCGAGCTTTGGCGTGGTCAAGATTTTCAAGCAGGACAATGCCGGCACCTTCGCCCATGACAAAGCCGCTGCGATTCTTGTCGAACGGACGCGACGCATGAGCCGGGTCGTCGTTGTGGTCGGAGCAAAGTGCTTTCATTGCCGCGAAGCCCGAAACGCCAGCAGGGGAAATCGCCGCCTCGGAACCGCCCGCGAACATCAAATCGGCGTCGCCGCGCTGAATAAGGTGAAACGCGTCGCCAATCGCATTCGTTCCCGAAGCGCACGCCGTCACGGGACAACCGCTCGGTCCGCGCAGTTTGTAAGCAATCGCGACGTTGCCCGCCGCCATGTTCGCAATCATCATCGGGATAAAGAACGGGCTGATTCGATTCGCGCCCTTGGTGAAAAGTTTTTCGTATTGGTTGTGCAAAGTCTCCATGCCGCCGATACCCGAACCGACGAACACTCCCGCGCGGTCGCCGTCGATTGTCGCAATGTCAAGCTTGGCGTCGTCAATGGCGAGTTTGGTCGCCGCCAACGCAAAATGCGTGTAGCGATCCATGCGCTTGAGTTCCTTTTTGTCAATGAAAAGCGCGGGGTCAAAGTCAGTCACTTCGCCCGCAATCTGCACGGTGTATCCCGTCGCGTCGAAGCGCGTAATTTTTTTGATACCGTTGGTGCCCGACGTGAGAGCCGCCCAAAAATTATCCTTGCCAATGCCAACGGGCGTGACGACTCCGAGCCCGGTAATCACAACTCTGTTTCTTTCCGGCAAATTAATCAGCCTCCTTTGCACGCGATTATAACGCCTGCGCGGCTTAAAGGCAACGTTCGTCACAGCTTGTAAATATCGCGGCAGGTGTCGCGCATGGCGGTCAGCGTCCGTTTGAAGTCGTCTTGATATTTGGCAAGGCGTTCGTCGCAGCGTTCGTTCCGCGCGTCCAATTCCGCGATTCGGTCGCCGGTCGTGTCGAATTTCATTTTAATCGTCCTCGTCGTAATATTGCTGATAAATTTCAATGAGCGAATCAATCTTGTCATAAAAATCGTCCTTGAACTTGATGCCGCGCTCCGAACGAAAGCCCCATTCGTCTAAAATTTTGGCGGCGTGATTCAAACGCCCCAACAAAATATTTTGAACGAATTCGTCTAAGCCGTCCTTGAAAATAAGCGCGCACTTTGCACTTTCGCAACGGTCGGGCACGCTTTCCATTTTGGCAAGCGTGTCAAGAAAAATTTGCTCAGCCTCAATCATTTTTTCGACGGCAAGCAAATCGTCCGTAACTACTTCTGCGCCGCCCCAATCCATGTCTTCGTCGCTGTCTTCGGTGTCCATGCTGTCCATAAATTTGAAAGCCGCTTCAATCATTTTGCCTACGAATTCGTGTCGCCGGTCGGCAGTTGAGAGTTCCAAAGTAATCCGCCTTTCACAAGTCGTAAATGTTTTCGTAAGTTTCCATCAGTGTTGCGAGTTTGTCGCGCATATTTTTTTTGAACGCAATGCCCTCTGCCGTGGCGAAATATCTGTCGTGCACGTTGTCAAAGGCGTATCCGATTCTGTCCCAAAGAATTTCATCGACAAAAGTGACCAAGTTTGCGTCGACGATCGACATGAAAAATTTCCTGCCGGGCTCGTCGGCGAAGGGCACGTCTTCCATTTCGGCAAAGGCGTCCAATAAAATTTCTTCCGTGCGAATAAATTCTTCAATGACCACGAGGTCTTCGGCGGTGTTGAGTGCGCTGAACCAATCGTCTTGGTGTTCGCTGTCGTGCACCAAGCTGTCTTCAAATGAAAACGCTTCGCTTACAAGTTTTTTTATAAATGCGTGTCGTTGCTCCACGGTTTCAAGTTCCATGTCGTCGCCTCCTTCGGCGGAATTTTATCATGCGGGTTGATTTCGGGCAAGGCGTAGTTAAGGGACAAGGGACAAGGGATAAGTTTTGTCTTGTCAGCGAGCCTTAAAATTTGTATAATGCCTGAAAAAATGTGCGGAGGAACAGGGCAATGCGACGATACACGGTTTTTATCTTGACGGCAGTGATGTTGGCGGCGGCGGCGGTTGCGGGCTTCATGTTGCCTGTCGACGCGGACAAAAAGACGGTGGGCTCCCCGACCGCCGAGCTTACAGCTTACACGACTTTGCCGGCAGAAACGGCTGCGGTTTTGTCCGAGGTTTACGAGCGCGAAAATCACGTCCGCGTTAATTTCGTGCCGATGAGTTCGCGGGAGGTTTTGCAAAATATTCGCGACGACGCCGTAAGCGACCCGACGGTTGTGCGCACGGTTGACATCGTTCTTGCCGACAGCGACGTCCTGCGCGCCGCCGCCGATTTGAATTTGCTCAAGCCTTACACATCCGAAACCAACGACGCCGTCAAAGACGTGTTCAAAGACGCGCACGACCGCTGGACGGGCGTTTGGTACGACCCGATTGTTTTTTGCGCGAACAAGGATTACATGCGCACGACCGTCGATTTGCCCGACACGTGGGACAAGCTTGCAAAGGCAGGCAACATTCGCATAGGCATTACAGATTTTCTGGCAGCGGACGCTTCGGCGAATCTTATGTTCCAGATGATTGGCAACTTCGGCGACGTGAAGACTTACGAGATTTTGAGCGGCTTGCACCCGAAAGTTGTTCAGTACACGAAATTTTTGTCGAATCCCGTCAGGCAGGCGGGCATGGGCGAAGTCGACATTTCCGTTGCCGTCGAAAGCGAGACGTTGCGCTATTTGCAGGACGGCTACCCTTTGAAGATAATTTATCCCGCCGACGGCACGAGTTGGCTTTTGACGGGCGTGGCGATAACGACGAACGACGCCGCGAAGAATCAAGTTGCCGCGAAGTTCGCAGACTGGTTGCTGGGCGACGAGGCGCAACTTTATCTGCAGACCAACGGCTTTTATTTTTTGTCGACGAATCCGCAGACTTTGGCTTACAAGTCGTTCGCGGGCAAAAATCTCGTGCTGTTTAAAAATCGGCAGATGTTTTCGATTGACCAGCGGCAGGCGTTCTTGAATCGTTGGGTTAATGACGTGCGCTTGAAATAAGGAGGCTTATACGTTGAAAGCAGGCTTTGTGAGCTTGGGCTGTGCCAAAAATCTTGTCGACACCGAAGTCATGTTGGGAATTATGCAGGCGCACGGAATCGAGTTGACGCCCAACCCCGCCGACGCCGATATTTTAATCGTCAACACCTGCGCCTTTATCCTCTCGGCGAAGGAAGAATCAATCACGACGATTCTCAACCTTGCCGAATACAAGCGCGGTAGTTGTCGGGCGTTGATTGTCGCGGGCTGCTTGGGGCAACTGTATAAGCGCGATTTGCTTGACGAAATGCCCGAAGTCGATGCGGTTATCGGCACGGGTGCTTGGAATCGAATCATGGAGGCGATTGAAGAGGCTCTGTCCGGACGCCGCGTGATTCTTATCGGCGAGCGCGAAATTATTTACAACGCGAAGACCCCGCGCCTGCGCACCACGCCGAATTACACCGCTTACGTCAAAATCGCCGAGGGTTGCAACAATCGCTGTTCGTTCTGTTCGATACCTTTGATTCGCGGGCGACAAATTTCCCGTCCGATTGAAGACGTGCGCGACGAAGTTCGACGGTTGGCACGGCTGGGCGTCAAGGAGATAAATTTAATCGCGCAGGACACCACGGCTTACGGCGTCGACCTTTACGGCAAGCCGAAACTGGTT
Organism: uncultured Selenomonadales bacterium; assembly: GCA_947304355.1. Classification (GTDB taxonomy): domain Bacteria; phylum Bacillota; class Negativicutes; order Selenomonadales; family Selenomonadaceae; genus Quinella. Next base: position 124,388 of record CAMZAX010000001.1, on the reverse strand, counting down.
GAGCTGTTGCGCGAGCTTGTAAAGACCGACGCGCATTGGATTCGGATTCTTTACGCCTACCCGCGCAGATTCACCGACGAGCTGATTGACTTGATTGCCGCCGAGCCGAAGATTTGCAATTACGTTGACCTGCCGCTTCAGCACGCGAGCAACAAAATTTTAAAGCTGATGAATCGCCCCGATACCCGCGAATCGATTGAGGCGTTGCTGAACAAAATTCGCGCGCGCATTCCCGGCGTCGTGATTCGTTCGACGTTTATTGTTGGCTTCCCCGGCGAGACCGACGAAGACTTTATGAAGTTGCGAACATTCCTGCAGACGCAACGGCTTGACAAAGTGGGCGTCTTCACGTATTCGCGCGAGGAAAACACGGCGGCTTACGATTTGCCCGACCAAGTGACGGAACAGGTCATGCAGGAGCGTTACCACGATTTGATGAGCTTGCAGTCTTTGATTTCGCAACAGCGTAACGAGGAGCTTGAAGGACGCGAGCTTGAGGTTTTGATTGAGAGCCGTGACGAGGAAGTTCCGCAAGTTGTGGCGGGGCGTTCCTATCGCGACGCGCCGGAAGTAGACGGGCTTGTTTACATCGAAAACGACGGCCGCAGTAAGCCGGGCGACCTTGTCCGCGTGAAAGTGCTGGCGGGTTTCGTTTATGACGTTGCTGCCGAAAGGATTGACTGACGTGGAAAATTTTACACTTGCGACGGCTGAAAGTTGCACGGGCGGGCTCGTGGCGAGTCGGTTTACGGATTTGTCGGGTGCATCGAAATATTTCAAAGGCGGCGTCGTTGCCTACACCAACGAGATTAAGCGCGACATCCTGCACGTCAAAGCGGAGACGCTTGAAACTTTCGGCGCGGTGAGCAGTCAAACGGCGTTGGAGATGGCGACAAACGTCCGCGAGCTTTTCAACGCGACAATAGGCTTGAGCACGACGGGCGTCGCAGGACCTTTGACGAGCGAGGGCAAACCCGTCGGCTTGGTTTACGCGGCGATTGTCGGCGAAGATTTTTCCGAGGTCAAAGAATTTCACTTCGCAGGCAGTCGCACCGAAATTAAGTTTCAGGCGGCGGACGAAGTGTTTAACCTTTTGATGAGGCACGTGGCTTGAATCGGCGGACGTTCGTTAAGGTTGCGGCACTTGGCGCGGTGTCGTTGCTTACCGGTTGCGCGCTCGAAAAAATTTTGCCCGCGTCACTTGACGTGAAATTTCTGCGGCAAATCGTCACGCGTGACATTGGCGAGACGCGATGCGTGATGTGGCAAGTCGACACGCCGCTGAAAAATCCCGCCGTCGAAGTCAAGTCGGGCGACGCCGTGAAAACTTTTCCCGCGCAGGATTCGACATTCACGGACGACGGCAAGCAAATCGTTCAGTACGCCGCGCAGATTGAGCTTGGCGACGCGTTCAGGATTGTCGACGGCGACGCGGCAACCGATTGGCACGCGCTGAAAACTTCTGGCGACTTTAAGGCGATAATCTTCCCCGATTCGCAATGCGGCGGCGATTACGACACGTGGGGGCAAGTGGCGCGGGCTGCTTTTGAACGCAACCCGGACGCCGCTTTTTTCGTGAACGTCGGCGATCTCGTCGACAACGGCGAAGACTCCGCGCAGTGGCAGGATTGGTTGACGCAGATTGAAGACTTCATGCCCGCCGTGCCGTTCGCGCCGGTTATGGGCAACCACGAGACTTATTCGCGGGCTTGGAAAGTTCGCGCGCCCGTCGCTTATCTGAACTACTTCGCGCCGCCCGATAACGGCGTTGAAAATTTTTCGCGGCGATTCTATTCGTTCGACTGCGGCGCGGCGCATTTCGTGATTCTCGACAGTCAATGGCAGGAACTCGGCTCCGATGTTATCGACGCGCAAAAATCTTGGCTCCGCGCAGATTTGGCGGCGACGGATAAGCCGTGGAAGATTGCCTTCATTCACAAGGACGTTTTGCAATATCGAATCAACGGGCGACCCGAACGGCGCGAAGGTTTTTCGGATGTCGGCGAACACTTCATGCCCGAATTTGAATCGCTCGGCGTCGACGTTGTGTTTACGGCGCACCTGCACACCTATCGCAATCGCGGGCGGCTGAAAAATTTCCGCGACGACGACACGGGCACGCTGTACATTTTGACGGGCTTGAGCGGCAACGTGCGTTACGGCGGGCTGTGGATTAATCACGCGCTCGATAAGGTCGTCGCGCCGCAACCCGAAACCGACAACTACTTGACGCTTGCGGTCGACGCCAAAACTTTAACGGTCAAGTGTTTCCTGCCGAACGGTGAGCTGATTGATGAGACGACTTTACGAAAAGCTTGAGCCTTTGAAATCCGAACGACGATTCCTAAGCCGAATCGCGCTTTGCAAGCTCGTCGAAGGATTTTTTATTTTGCTCGGCGCGAATTCGTTGGTGAAGTTCATTGCCGCGCCGTCGACGGGATTTTTGTTGGCGGCGTTCGGATTCTTCGCGGGACGATTTGTTTTGTCGGGCGTGACGGAAAAATTTTTCGCGCGGCTGTCTGTCAAGGTGCAAACGTCCTTCCGCAAAAAAATCCACGCGCAACTTTTCAACGGCGCAGAAACTTCAAGCGGAGAGCTGTTGACGCTGATATTCGACACCGTTCAAGCGTTAGACGAATTTTTTTTGAAAGTCGCGCCGCAAGTCGTCTCGGCGATAATTTTCTTGCCGCTGTTCCTAATCTGCGCGGCGTTCGTCGATTGGCTGACGGCTGCGATTTTGCTTGTGACGTTGCCGATTGCGCCGGTGCTTTTGTGGTTGATTGGCAAAGCGACGGCGGACAGGAACGCGCGGGCTTGGGCGGAGCTGCAACGGCTCAACAGCGATTTCCGCGAATTGCTGACGGCGATAACGACGCTGAAAATGTTCGGGCGAATCGACGCGGGCGCGACGAAAATCCGTGCGGCTTCGGAAAAATCTTCGGCGTCGACGCTGGACGTGTTGAAGTTGGCATTCGTGTCGTCGTTCGCGCTGGAGCTGATAACCACGCTGTCAATCGCGTTGGTCGCCGTGACGTTGGGCTTACGGCTTGTGGCGGGCGGCGTCGACTTTCAAGCAGCGTTATTCCTGCTTTTAATCGCGCCCGAATTTTTTTTGCCGATTCGCAAATTCGGCGTGACGTTCCACGTGATGATTTCGGCTCGGTCTTCGCTTGAGCGACTGCAGAAAATAATCGGCGAATCCCCTTGTCCCTTGTCCCTTGTCCCTTGTCCCTTACTTATGCCGCCAACAATAACGTTCGACGACGTGAGCTTTACTTACCCGAAAAAAAAATCGCCGGTCTTACGCGGCTTGAGCTTGAAATTTGCGGCGGGCAAAGTCACGGCTTTGACGGGCGAATCGGGCGCGGGCAAGTCGACGGTGCTGAAATTGTTGGCGGGCTTGCTTGAACCGACGGCGGGCGAAATTTTCTGGAACGACGTGCCGACTTCGCGCATGGAAAAAAATTCTCGGCTGTCGAAAGTCTCGTACGCGCCGCAAGCCCCGCACCTGTTCGACGCGCCGCTTATGGACAACTTCACGATGTTCGACACGCTCGACGCCGCACGCCTGAAAAAATTTTTGTCCGCATTGAACTTGCCGTTCGACTTGAACGCCGCGCAGAAACTCAGTCGCGGACAACTGCAACGGCTCGGCTTGATACGCGTGCTGCTCAAAGACACGCCGATAATCCTTCTCGACGAACCGACGGCGGGTCTCGACGAAGCGACGGAACGCAAAGTCCTCGCATTGATTAAAGATCGCTCGTTGCGCCGGACGATTGTCATTGCGACGCACAGGACGGCTGTTATCGAATTCGCCGATGCAAGCGTGACGCTTGACGGTTGACGACACGCCGCGTTACTTAAGGTGCGCATGGATACGCGCCCGCCCGCGTATTGAGCGTGACGCGTACACCAATGTATTCATGGACGCAAAATTTGACAGGCTATCACAAGTTCAATATAATTCGTGTTATAAAAAGTTTTATCGTTTGAATTTGCAGGAGGGATTATCGGAATGGATTTATCGCAACTCTTGACTGACGTAAACGATTTCGTGTGGGGACCGATAATGCTGGCGTTCTTGGTCGGCACGGGCGTTTTCCTGACGATTCGGCTAAGGTTCCTGCCGTGGATTAATCTTTGGTACGCCTTAAAAATGATAATGCTTCACAAGGCGGACAACAAGGGCGACTTATCGCCGTTCCAATCGCTCATGACGGCATTAAGCGCGACGGTCGGCACGGGCAATATCGTGGGCGTGGCGACGGCTATGGTGCTCGGCGGCCCCGGCGCGATTGTCTGGATGTGGATAAGTGCGGCGTTCGGGCTCTCGACCAAATACGCCGAATCGGTTTTGGCGGTCAAGTATCGCGAAACGAACTCAATCGGCGAAATGTCGGGCGGTCCCATGTACGCAATGAAAAACGGCATCGGCGGCGCGTTCGGCAAAGTTATGGCGACGTTGTTCGCGCTGTTCGCGGTGTGCGCCTCGTTCGGTATCGGCAACATGACGCAGGCAAACTCAATCAGTTCCGCGTTCGCGTCCAGTTTCGGCTGGTCAACCGAATTCACGGGTATTCTGCTTGTCGTCTGCTCCATGGCGGTCTTGATTCGCGGCGTCCGTTCAATCGGCAAGGTCTCAAGCTTTATCGTGCCGAGCATGGCGTTTTTCTATATCCTGTTCACCGTGATTATCGTTATCGTCAATTTTGAAAACGTCCCCGGCGGCTTGGCGGTTATGTTCCAAATGGCGTTCTCGTTCGACGCGGTTGCGGGCGGCGTCGGCGGCTCAATCGTCGCAAGCATGTTGACTGCAATGCGTTGGGGCGTGGCGCGCGGCGTCTTTTCCAATGAGGCAGGCTTGGGCTCGGCTCCAATCGCGGCGGCGGCGGCTCGTACCGACCATGCGTCGCGTCAAGGCTACGTCAACATGACGGGTACATTTTTCGACACAATGATTATCTGCTTTTTGACGGGCTTGGTTATCGCAAGTTCGGGCGTGCTCGGAACGATCGACCCTGAAACCGGCAAGCTCATTTCGGGCGCACCGCTGACGATTTTGGCGTTCAGCACGGTCTACGGCGAAGGCGCGAAATATATCGTGTCAATTGCCCTTGCGCTGTTCGCCTACTCCACGATTCTCGGCTGGGAATATTACGGCGAAAAGTCGCTTGAATATCTCGTTAAGGCGCGCCCCGTCATTATCGGCTACCGCGTGATTTTCAGCTTGATAACGTTCATCGGCGCGACGCAAACGCTCGACGTTGTTTGGAATTTCTCCGACACAATGAACGGCTTGATGGCGATTCCGAATTTGATTTGCCTTGTAGTCCTCAACAACGACATTGCCAAGGAGTGCTTCGACTATCAGCGAAATTTTATCGCCAAGGGCAGATGACGTTCGGAAAAATTTTTTCCACGGTCGGCGCGGCTGTGGAAAATTTTTTTTGCCCGTTGTACAATGGCGACAAATTTTTTTACGGGAGTGAGCATTTTGGCAAAGCGGAAGGCAAGGGACAAGGGGCAAGGGACAAAGGGCAAGGTTAAAATCTCCGCGTGCTACATCGTCAAGGACGCCGAACGCGATTTGCGCCGTTCGTTGGAGAGCGTCGCCAAGTACGTTGACGAAATTATCGTTGTCGACACCGGCTCAACCGATTCGACCGTCGCCGTCGCCGAAGAGTTCAACGCGAAAATTTTTCACGAGCCGTGGCAAAACGACTTCGCCGCCCCGCGCAACGTCGCTCTGCAAGCCGCTGCGGGCGATTGGATTCTTTTTCTCGACGCCGACGAATTTTTTGTCAACGACACCGCCAAAAATCTGCGCGACGCCGTCAAACGCGCTCAAGCTCTCGATGTCAAAGGCGTGCTTTTAAGTCGTGTCGACATTGACGCGGAGAACGCCAACAAAAATTTGGGCATCAATCGCGTCTTGCGGCTGTTTGAAAACGCAGCGGGCGTCCGTTACGTCGGCAAGATTCACGAGCAAGTTTTTATCGGCGACGAACTGTTGACGAGCCTTATGCAAATCCCCGCCGACATGCTCACGCTTTGGCACACGGGCTATTCCGCGTCGCTGCACAAGGACAAGATGACGCGCAACTTGAAACTTTTGCTTGACGAACTCGCCGCGACCGACAATCCCAAGCGGATTTACGGCTATCTCGCCGAAACGTATCACGGGCTGGGCGACTTCGACAACGCCGAAAAATTTGCGCGCCTTGACTTCGACACGGGCGCGACGCTGTCAAAGAACTCGACCGCCGTTTTGTTGGACGTGTTGTCGCGCAAGCCCGCGCAGGCTGACGACTTCTTGAAGTACTCGCGACTTGCCGTCGAACGTTATCCTGCCGTGCCCGAATTTTCTGCAGGACTCGCCGAGATTTTTGCCGAACGCGGCGATTATCGGGCGGCGATTGCCGAAATGCGGAGGGCTCTGGACAAGGCGGCGAACTACGGCGAACAATACGAATCGTCTGCCTTCGACGAACAAACCCGTCGCTACGCCGAGACGCGCGTGAACGAATGGCAGACGAAAATTCAACTCACGCCCGAAGAAAAAGCCCAAGTCGTCACCGCGCTGACCGCCGAGCTGATTCACGCCGTGGAAGTCCTTCGCGACCGTGAAAAAATTTTGCGGGCGGCAGAAAAACTTTTCGCGCTGAAACCCGACGACCCCGCGTCGATTGAACGCGTCGCCTCCGTTTACGTCGATTACAAGATGGCTGACGAATCAGAGACCGTCGTAAGTTGGCTTGAAGAAAATTTCCCGCCGTCGCCGTATCGTTTGCTTTTGCGGGCGCGAATTCATTTCTTCCAAAACAACTGCCGCGACACGATTAAAGTTGCAGAACGCGCTTTGACGCTTGAAGGCGGCGACACCGTCACGACGATGATTTTGCACAATCTCCTTGGACAGGCGTATCGCGCCGTCGGCGACGTTCAACGAGCTGTCACTCATTACGAGCAAAACGCAAAGCTTGACTTGACCGCGCTGAAAGATTCGTCACAAGCCGCGCAGGCTGAGCGGATTCGGCGCGAAGAGTACAGCAATTATCTGTTCAATCTTCACAACCTGAACGTCACGCGCGAAAAAATTTTCGACGAGACGCGCGGCTTCAACGATTTGCTTGCGAACATTCCCCGCACCGCTCACAATCGCAAGAAACACGCCCGCCATAAAAAAATTCGCGTCGGATACATTTCGCCGGACGTGCGCTTTCATGTCGTCGCATTCTTCAGCACGCACTTTTTCACCGGCTACGACAAGACGCGCTTTGAAGTTTACATTTACGCCAACTGCGGCGCGGACAACATTACCGAACAATTCGCGGCGGCTGTCGACACCTTCCGCAACATTTCGGGCGTCAAAGCGTCCGAAGTTGCCGCGCAGATTCTTCGCGACGAAATTGATATTCTCGTCGACACGGCGGGGCATTCGGCGAACAATTCGTTGGAAGTCCTGGCGTACAAGCCCGCGCCGATTCAAATCAGCGGCATCGGCTATTTCGATTCGACGGGGCTCGACACCGCAGATTATTTCCTTGCCGACAAGTTCACCGACCCCGAAGGCTTGAACGAAAAATTTTTCACGGAAAAAATCTTACGACTCCAACACAGTCACTTCTGTTACGTCTGGCATGATTTGCAATTCGTGCCCGCGCCCGCGCCCTGCACCAAGGCGGGTTACGTGACGTTCGTGAGCTTCAACAACTTCGCGAAGGTGACCGACGAAATGTTGAGGCTTTGGGCTGAAATTTTGGACGGCGTGCCCGGTTCGCGGCTTTACCTGAAAAATTCCGTTTTCCGTGACGAATACGGGCTTGAGCTTGCGCGCGAACGCATGACGGCAGCGGGTATCGACCTTGAGCGCGTGACGTACGAGGCGTTCGAGACAGATTACGTCAAGTGCTACGCGCGGGCGGACATCGCGCTGGACACGTTCCCTTATCCCGGCGGCGGCACCACTTGCGACGCGCTTTACATGGGCGTTCCCGTCATCACGCTTGTCGGCGAGCGGCACAATTCGCGCTTCGGCTACTCGTTGCTGAAAAATATCGGGCTTGAGGAGTTGTGCGCGTTCAGTGCGGACGAATACGTTCAAAAGGCGATTGCGCTTGCCAACGACCGCGAGCGGCTCCGCGAATATCATTTGACGATTCGGCGCAAAATGGAGCTGTCGCCCGTCATGAACGATACGATTTACATGGGCGAGCTTGAACAGGCTTACGAAAAAATTTTCAACGCGTGGACGGCGGGTAAAGAGTTGCCGGACTTTCCGCAGGAGCTTGAGCCCGTCACGCCCGCCCTTGCCGACGAATACCGCAGGCGCGCCGAATCGTACATCCCGTTGGAGGGCAGGAACGGCAAGAGCAAATTTAATCGCGTCGACTTCAAGCGCACGCTGTATTACGCCGAACTTGCCGCGCAGGTCAAACGCGACGCAAAACTTTTGCTGACGATAGCCGACCGCCGTTTCCTGCTTGACGACAATCGCGGCGCGTACGAAATGATGCGCGAGGCATTGGAGTATCTTTATCCCCCGAAGAGCGACGGCAAGACGTATTCAAAATTTTTCATGGCGGAGTGCCACAGGAAGTTTGCGAAGTTCGCGCACGACAATCGTCAACACGTCGAGGCGATTAAACATTACGAGCGGGCGTTCGAGCTTGCCGAGACCGAGCAACAGCAGATTGAGCTTTACGATTCGATTCTGCTGATATTGCACTTCCTGGACGTTTCAAGCGCGGAGATGGCGGCGGCGCATTTCGATTGCCAAAAATTTTTCGAGGACGTCAAGCCCTTCACGACTTATCACGAGCGGCACGACAGGATTAAGATCGGCTACATTTCGGGCGACTTTCGCAAGCACGCGGTCTTTTCGGTGACGTTCGGCTTTATGAGTTGCCACGACCGCAAAAAGTTCGAGGTCACGTGTTACAGCCGCAACCCTGCAAATGACGAGTACACGGACTTTTTCAGACGCGGCGTCGAACATTTCGTTGACGTTGCCGCCTTGACTGCCGCGCAGTTGGCAAAAAAAATTCACGACGACGAAATTGACATCGCCGTCGATTTGGCGGGACACACCGGGAAAAACGGCTTGCCCGCGTTGGCTTATCGACCCGTGCCCGTGCAAATCAGCGGGCTCGGCTACATGTCGACGACGGGGCTCAAGCAAATCGATTACTTCATCACCGACGAGGAGCTTGACCCGCCGAATCACCGTCGCGAAGAATTTTTCAGCGAGAAATTTTTATACATGCCCGCGCAGTTCAGTTACGCCCGCCGCGAAGATTTGCCCGTGCCGAAGGGCGCGCCCTGCCGCAAAAACGGTTTCGTGACGTTCGGGACGATTTGCCGCTACAGTAAGATAAACGACGATATGCTTGCCGTGTGGACGGAGATTCTTCGCCGCGTGCCGACCGCAAGGCTGCTCATGCGCGCGCAGGAATTTATCAGCAACCGCACGCAGGATGAACTTTACGGCGTCATGAAGGGCTTGGGTTGCGACATGGAACGCGTGATAATTCGCCCCGCCGTGCACGACTATTTCGGCGCGATTTCGCAAATCGACATCATGTTGGACGCTTATCCTTACGTGGGCGGCACGACGACCTTGGACGCGCTTTATATGGGCGTGCCCGTCATAAATCTTTTCGGCGACCGCCACGGCACGCGCTTCGGGAAAAGTATCCTGCACAGCGTAGGGCTTGACGAGCTTGCCGTTGACAACGTTGACGCGTACATTCAAACCGCCGTTGCGTTGGCAAACGACGTTGAAACTTTGGACGCGTTGCACAGAAATTTACGGCAAATGTTTTTGAATTCGGACGCGCTCAACCCGATGACTTACTGCCGCCGCTTGGAAGCGAAGTTCGCGGAGTTGTTGCCTTGACGTTTGTTCACGTTCGGATTATTTCGGCGGCTTGTCAATTTCGCAGGCCGCTTTTCCATTGCCCGCAGAGCGCACGGAAAATAATCAGCGAGGACGCCGCGCCGGGGTCTTCAAAGCCGACAGACTTTTTGCCGAGCGAGGCAGCGCGTCCTTTTTTGGCGGCGAGTGTTTTGGTATTTTCCAGACCGTCACGAGCCGCGTCGCGTGCCAGAGTCAAAATTTCTTCAAACGACTTGTCCGCGCAGACTTCCGCCGAAAAACTGTCGCGAATCGGAATAAGCACGTCGAGCATGGTTTTATCGCCCGCCTGCGCGTTGCCGCGAGTTTGAATCGCGTCGACGACCGCGCCGAAAATTTTTTCCAACGTGGCGGCGTCAAGGTCAGAATTTTCGTCGACGACCGCAGCCGCCTCCGACAGTGCCGCGCCGTAGAGACGCCCCGACGTCCCGCCGACGTTCGTCGTGAATGCCTCACCGATTGCCTGCAAAACTTTTGCCAAGTCCGTGCCGTCGTCAAGCGCGTCGAGAGCCTCAATCGCCGCCTGCGCGCCGCGTGCCATGTTCAAGCCGTGGTCTCCGTCGCCGACTTTATCGTCCAGCTCGTTCAAAAAATCTTTCTCGGTCAAAAGTGACTTGAGTACCGCCTTCGCTGTGTCGCGTATCATGCGGAATCCCCCTTTGCAAATTTTCTTGTTAAACTATACCATATCGCGCAGAGTTGTGCTATAATGTTCGCAACTTTTGATTCGCCTGCAGGAAAAAATTTTGTAACGGAGATGATTTAGCGAAATGGCACAAACTATCGGCATCAAGGACATGCGGGCGTTTTTCGCCATCGTGGAGGAAGGTAACATCAGTCACGCGGCAATACGCCTGGGAATCGCGCAGCCCGCGCTCAGCCGCCAGATGAAGCACCTCGAAGAAAATCTGCAAGTGAAACTTTTTGAGCGCGGCTCGCGGCGTATCAGATTGACGGAGGCGGGACAAGTCCTTTATAATCGCGTCGAAAACATTCTCGGGCTCGTCGACGGCACCGTCCGCGAAATCAAGGAGATCGGCTCCGGCACCAAGGGCTCAATCCGAATCGGCACGATAACCACGTCGGGCGCGATGATTCTGCCCGATTTAATCGCCGAATTCCGCAAGCTTTATCCCGACGTCACGTTTGAAATTTGGGAGGCGGAAGGCGCACGGATTATCGAATTGCTCGACAGCCGCCTGATTGAAATCGCGATAACGCGCACGCAGGTCGACAACCTCAACTACGATTTGCTTGTCCTGCCCAACGAACCGCTCGTCGTCGTCATGAACTCGAAAAGCCTTTGCGGCGCGGACAAGGAGACCGTCAGACTCGAAGAGCTCAAAAATCAGCCGATGATAATTCCGTTGCGCTGGAAGTCGAACTTCGTCGCCGCGTGCAGGAAACTCGACTTTGAACCGAAAATAATTTGCGTGTCGGACAGTATCGTTCAAGATTTGCTGATGGTCAAGATGAACCTCGGCGCGGCGTTGATTCCCTTTTCGGGCAGGCGGCTTTTGACGGACGGCAACTTAATCAGCAAGCGAATCGTCGAACCCGACATGACGACGCACACGGTCGTTGCCTGGCGCAAAAATCAAACGCTGTCGTCGTCGTGCAAAAACTTTATCGAACTCTTCAAAAAGATGTTCATGCCGAAAGAAATTGATTGATTTGGAGGCAGTACCATGAGTAAGATTTACGAGAGCGTCACGGAATTGATTGGCAACACGCCTTTGCTTGACGCGAAAAACTTTGCGGCGAAGGTCGGCTTCAACGGGCGGCTGCTCGTCAAGCTGGAATACTTCAACCCCGCCGGCTCCGTCAAGGACAGAATCGCCAAAGCCATGCTCGAACGCGCCGAACGCGACGGCAAGTTGAAACCCGATTCCGTGATAATTGAACCGACTTCGGGCAACACGGGCATCGGGCTTGCAAGTTTCGCGGCGGCTCGCGGTTGGCGTGCGATTTTGACCATGCCCGAAACAATGAGCGTCGAACGGCGGCAACTGCTCCAAGCTTACGGCGCGGAAATCGTCCTGACCGAAGGCGCAAAGGGCATGAAGGGCGCGATTGCCAAAGCCGAACAACTCGCGGCTGAAATTCCCAATTCGTTTATCCCGTCGCAGTTCACCAATCCCGCGAATCCCGCCGCTCACGAGGCGACGACCGCTCCCGAAATCTGGCGCGACACGGACGGCGCGGTTGACGTGTTCGTTGCGGGCGTGGGCACAGGCGGCACGTTGAGCGGCGTCGGCAAGTTCCTGAAATCGAAAAAGCCCGCCGTTAAGATTGTCGCGGTTGAGCCGGCAACTTCACCCGTCCTGTCGCAAGGCAAATCGGGCGCACACAAAATCCAAGGTATCGGTGCGGGCTTCGTTCCCGAAACGCTCGACACAACGATTTACGACGCGATTGTCCCCGTCGCCAACGAAGACGCTTTCAAGTGCGGCAGAGAATTCGCGCGGGCGGAAGGCGTGCTCGTCGGCATATCGTCGGGCGCGGCATTGGCGGCGGCAGTCGAACTCGCCAAACGCGAAGACTACGCGGGCAAAACGTTCGTCGTCTTGCTTCCCGACACGGGCGACCGTTATCTGTCGACTGACCTGTTCAAAGACTGAACTTTAACTGCAAACAAAAATCCCCGTCACTCACGGCGGGGATAATTTTTTTGCAACGCGACGAATTCACTTAATCTCGTTCAAGCGGTCGGCGATAACCTGCGCGGGCTCGTCGCCTTCAAGCGGCGTGATAATCGGCTGATTGCCCAACATGACGGTGCCGTTCTCGACAGTCGCCGCTTGCTTGTTCAGACCCTTGTGATAAGCAACCGCCAAGTTGCCCAGGACAAAATACGAACGCTCGGCTGAAGACATCGTGGCGGAAGGCGCAACCTTAATCAGCGTCTTCTTGTTGACGGTGATGATGCCGTCCTTCGCCGAAACGTGCTTGTCGCTGTACTCGAAAAGTTTTTTGGCAAAAACGTCGCGGCGCGCAGTGCTTTCGGGGTGGTCGTTGGGGTTGAAAAAGTTCGCAATGCCCGAACGCTTACTGCCGCCTTCCAGCTCGGCGAATTTCTGCATGACAGCTGCGCAGGCTCCCGGATTGTAATTGGTGTGCAACATGTAATCCAGACCGCAAAGGTCGGCTTCGCTCTCAAGTTTCCTGCTGCCGTGAGCGACCGTTTGATTGAACGCGGCTTGAGCAACCAACTGAGTCAACACGCCGCCGCCAATCGTCGAACCGACAGCTGCGCTTGCCAAGTTCGCCATGACTTGTTTGCGGAGAATTTTTTTGTTGTTTTTGGCGACGTGATCTTTTTGTCCGTGACCAATCTCGTGCCCGATAATCGCCGCAAGTTCGTCTTCGTTGGTTATGTGCTTGAACGTGCCGACGTTGACTTTCATGACGTGCCCCATCGTGCAGGCGGCATTGACGTCCTCTTCGTTGGAAATGAAATACAGATACGGCTTGCTTTTTATTGTCGGGTCGACGGCAGCCGCGCCCTTAGTCAAGTTCGCCATAATCCTGTCAAGCATTGCGTTGTATTCGGCATCTTCGCAGACGCCGTATTTTTCGCGGAAACTGTTGTAAAGCTCCTGACGGCCGGCTTCGGTCTCGTTGAAGTGTTTAATCTCTTTGTTAATCTGCGCGTTCAAGGCGGCACTCTCCATGCCGATTTGAATCGCGGCACCGATAAGGTCGGCAGTGGCGGCTGAAGTCTTGGCAGTCGCGCCGAAGACCAGCGACAAGCTCAAGACAACCGCCGCGAAGAACGACAGAAATTTTTTCTTGCAGCTCATGAAAATTCCCTCCCGTGAAAAATTTTCGTCATGATAGCAAAAAAAAATCGACACGGCAACCGCAGTCTTCGCGTCGATTCTTTTTTTCGTGTGTCGTTATTCGGTCAAGGTGTTCATGCGTTCGAGCGGCGTGCTCAAGTCCATGTGCCCCGACAGCGTTTCAATCTCTTGCCCGTCAATCAAAAATTTCACGCGCTTGACTTCGGGGAAGTTGGTCAGCGTGTCGACGACCGAGCCGATTAAAAATTCTTCGCCCGTCGAGCCGCCGACAAAGGTTTTGGTGATGTTGCCGTCCAAATCGACAGTCGCAAGCCCGTCGACAACCTTGACGCTGCGAATCTTGGCGTTCTTCGGGAAAATCTTCGTCAAGTTGCCTTCGGCTGGCTCCTCAAGCAAAGTTTCGACGGCGGCGGTGTATTTGTCGGTCTTGTCGCTTACGATAACTTCGCGTTCGACTTCGACGAGTTTCATGCCCGAATCGTCGGGATAATAAACTTTGACGTTCATTGATTGTTCGTTGCGTTCGTGCTTGGCGGTCGCATTATCCTTGCCGTCGAGCTTTTTGTCGGGCGCAGGTTCGACGGGTTTGACTTCGGGCATGTCGGGCTTGGCGTCGGGCTTTGTCTGCGCGGACGGAGCGGGCTTTTTGTCGGGCGGTTCGGTCGTCGGTTGTTCGCAACCCGCAGTAATCAGCAACAGCGCGAGCATTGCCGGAACTAAAAATTTCTTCACGATTAGTATCCTCCTTGATTGAAGTAGCGGTTGACGGCATTTGTTATTGCTTGCGCAAGTTTCTGCTGATAGTCGCCGGATGCCAAAAGTTGTTCTTCGCGGGGATTGGTGATAAATCCGAGTTCGATGAGCGACGCGGGGCATTGCGAATGCGTCATGACGTAGAAACGAGCCGCTTTGACGCCGCGATTGTTCAGTCCGCCGAGCCGTGCAAGTTCTTCGTTGAGCAGACGTGCGAGCCGCGAGCCTTTGACGGCGGTCGGCGCGTGATAAGTTTCCATGCCGTTTGCGTTGCCGTTCGAAAAGGCGTTACAGTGGACGCTGATAAACAGGTCGGCGTTGGGCGGTGCCTTGTTGACACGCGCTTGAAGTTCGGCGGCGTCGGGCACGCCCGGTGCGGCAACGTCAACGTCGGTCGTGCGCGTCATCACCACGCGATAACCCGCGCCCGTCAAAAGTTTCTGCGCCTTCAACGAGACAGCCAACGATACAGATTTTTCACTGACGCCCGTCGGACCGATTGCGCCCCAATCGGAGCCGCCGTGACCGGGGTCAAGCACAACAATCCTTTGCCCGCTGTTTCCGTTGAAAATCGTTCGGTCGTCGTCCTGCGCGGCGAAAGATTTGCTCACGTCCAAAACCAGCCGCGCAGATTTTTTTTCGGAACGATTGGCGGGCTCAAGCGAAAATTTTACATTGTTGCCCGTCGCCGCCCTGAAGTGGATTTGGATACTGGTGTGCTTGTCCTGCGTCTTGTTGGCGATGATTTTTTCAACGAAGTCGCGGGCGTCGGCTTGAATCTCTGTGCCCGAAACGCGGCTTATCCGTCCGGGCAGGGCGTTATCGAGTTCGACGCGCAGGAGCCCGTTTCGCAATTCGGTCGACACGTTGCCGGGGTCGAGCTTGCCGCCGCTGTAGGAAATTTCAATACGCACGGTCGAGTTGTTCAAGTCAAAGGCGGTTATCCCCGTGAGTTCGACGGGCTTTGCCGAAGCCGTCGCCGCGAACGCCATAACGAGCAACAAGCTCAAGCACGTCAAAAATTTTCTAAGCAAATTAATTCCTCATTCCTGTTTAAGGGACAAGGGACAAGGGACAAGATAATTCCTCATTCCTCATTCCTCATTCCTAATTGAATTCGCGCCTCGTCGAGTGCCGTCTGAGTCTTCGCCGTTTCGCGGGCAAGCGTCAACGTAAGGTATTCGCCTTCGCCTGCGTCGTCGGGCAAAAAGTCTGCGGGCAACACGAATTGCCGAAAGTCGTCCTCGTCGTCTTCGACATAGAAAACAGCCGTCGCCGGACCGTCTTCAAGCTCTTCGATTCGGTCAAGGTAGGCGGTTATTTCTTTTTGTCTTTTTGGTTTTGCGCCATCCATTTGTCAAGCCAATCCTCCTTTCGTTCGGGCGTGACGGAAAAATCTTTGCCGTCGCTTACAACGGTGATTGTGCCGTTCCAGCGCGTGCAGTAAATGTGATTTTTGTCAACGCCTTCCGCCAAATAATTTTGGAGCGCGGCAAGGTGCGGGTGTCCGTAAGTGTTGCGGCGATCTTCTTCGGGACCGCAGGAAATCAAAACGTAACTCGGCGCGACGGTCTTTACGAAGTTGTCGGTCGACGACGTTTTGGAGCCGTGGTGTCCGGCTTTAAGCACGTCGCATTTCAAATCCTTGGAGTCGTTGTCCGCCCAAATTTCGGATTCGACTTTGCGTTCGGCGTCGCCCGTGAGCATCATGGAAAATTTTTTGTAAGTGAGCTTGCCTACGACGCTTTCGTTGTTGGGGTCGGATTTTTCGTTGCCGCTGTTCACGGCGTCGACGACTTCAGTCAGCGGGTAGAGGACTTTGAACTTGACGGAATTGCCGAAATCAAGCGTGTCGCCGGCTTTGAGCGCGGTGCACTTAATGCCCTTGTCGGCGGCGGCTTTGGTGTAGCTTTTGTACAGCTGTGAGGCGGAGGCGATACCGTTGTCGTAAACTTCGGCGACAGAAATTTTTTCAAGGTACGGGTTGGCTTTGATTTCCTTGTTGCTCGGATTGATTAAAGCTTTCGCGCTGCCGATGTGATCTGCGTGCGGGTGCGTCAAGATAAGCTTGTCGATTTTCGTGACGGAAAATTTTTTGAGTTCGTCGACCAACAGCTCGCGCTCGTCAGTGTCGCTCGTGTCGATTAAAACTGTTTGCTTGCCGGTCTGAATCAAAATCGCGTCGCCCTGCCCGACGTTGAGCACGGAAACTTTCAAGTCGCCTTTGACGTTTTTGGCGGGTGCGGTCTCGGCTTGCGTGTCCGTCTTGGGTTTGGTGTCCGACTTGGCTTGCGCGTCGCCGGACGCGTCGCTTGATGTGTCGCTTTTGGCTTGCCCGCCGCAGCCGCTCAGGATAAGCGTCGCCAGCATGAATACTGTTAAGAAAATTTTTTTCATTGAATCATCCTTTCTGCTCGTTCTTGTAGACGATGTAAAGCCGAATGAGTTTCGTGACCGTCCAGAATGCGAACGACGCCATATAAATTTTGTCAAGCAGCGACAGGTTATCGTAGTCGAAGTGCACGAACAGGAATACCGCCGCCAAAAGAATCAGCCCGTCCATTTTGTCGAACGCCTTCCGCAAAATTTCAGCCAATGTGCCCGCCTCCTTTTTGCCGGGGATTATATCATGTTGCTTTCATGTTTGACAAAGACTTACAAAAAAATTTTCCCCGCAACGTCGCGAGGAGTTCACTCGTTGTAAATGCGATAAATCTCGTCGGTATATGAGCCGTCGGCATTGTGCACGACGAGCGGCGGCATGATTTGCAAGTTGCCCGCGTTCGCGCCTACGACAGCCTCAAGCATAATCAAGTTGGCGTCGCGGTCAGCTTTCGGTTGAATCGGGCGCAGGCGTTTCATTTCCATTTGCCGCCTGTGCAACACGTCGACGATTTCGCAAAGCCTTGACGCCAAGTGAATCATGCAGAAGACGCCGCGAAATTTCAGCACGAAACGAGCCGCCGTAACCACGTCGTCAAGTGTCGCGGTGAACTCGTGACGCGCCCGCGCAATGCCCGAAATTTTGTTGACCGCGCCGTTTCCTATCGGCATGTAAGGCGGATTCGCTATCGCCAAGTCAAAACTTTCCGGTTTGAAAAGTTCGCGGTGCTTGCGGTAGTCACCCTCCACGACCGAAATTTTTTCCGTCAAGCCGTTGAGCTCGACGTTGCGCCGCGCAATGTCCGCCATTTGCGAATTCAGTTCGACCGCGCAGATTTCCTTGACGGCGTCGACGATTAAAAGCGGAATGACGCCCGTGCCCGTGCCCAAATCCATGACGCGGGCGTTGCGTTTAAAGCGCGGGAAGTGCGCGATAAGCACCGAGTCCATTGAAAAGCAAAATTCGTTTTCGTTCTGGATAATGACGCGCCCCGACCGCATTAAATCATCAAGCCGTTCGCCGTCGCGCAATGAAACGCCGTCGCTCACTTTTTCGGCTCGCGCGGTTGACGACGCGTCCTGTCGCCGCGCGGTCTTGTCGGGCGTTCGGGATGCGGCGTGCGTTCGGGATTATCGTTGCGACTGTAGCGGCGATTGAAAGCTTCCGTCCTGCGCGGGCGTTCGGGACGTTCGGGCTTGGGCGCGGGCTCCTCAACAGGCGCGGCGTCGTCGGCAGATTCAAAATCCTCGGCGTTGACGGGCAAGATGTCTTCCCAGCCTGCGACGACGGTTTTGTTCGTGTCCAGCAAAATTGTAGCGTTCCTGCGCGAATAACTCACCGCGACGACTTTGCCTTCGCCGTCCGCCACCACGACGCGGCTGCCGTTGCGCGGTCTGAACGTCACGCTTTGGCGCGGACAGTTCTCGCAATACAAATCGTTTTCGTATTTCAGGCAACACATGAGCCGCCCGCACACGCCGCTGATTTTCGTCGGGTTGAGCGACAAATTTTGGTCTTTAGCCATGCGAATCGACACGGGAATAAATTCGCCCAAGAACGACGCGCAACAAAGCGGACGTCCGCAACCGCCCATGCCGCCCAAAAGTTTTGCCTCGTCGCGAACACCCACTTGCCTAAGCTCAATGCGCGTGCGGAATATCGCCGCCAAATCTCTGACCAGCCCGCGAAAGTCGACACGCCCGTCCGCCGTGAAGAAGAAAATTATTTTGTTCACGTCGAAGGTGAATTCCACGTTGATTAACTTCATCGGCAGTTCGTGTTCGGCGATTTTCTGCAGGCAAATTTCAAATGCGCGCTTTTCCGCCGCGTGGTTTTCCTCAAGCTGAATAAGATCGTCTTCGGTTGCCTTGCGACAGATTTTTTTCAGCGGCAAGCCCGGTTCCGATTCGGGATTTTCGTCGGCGGCAAGTTCGCGCGGCGCGACGATAACTTTGCCGCATTCAAGCCCGCGCGCCGTCTCGACGATAACCGAATCGCCTTTGGCAATGTCTTCGTCATTGGGCTCGAAGAAATAAATTTTGCCTGCCTTTTTAAGTCTGACTCCAATTATTTGCACGAATCATCCTCCGTAAATTTTTCGCAACTGAAACAGATACGCTTCAGCTAACAGGCGCAGATTCGCGTTCGACCGCAGCCGCTTACGATATTCGACGCCCGTTTCAATCATCAAAAATATTTTTCGTTCGGGAAGTTTCATTTCGGCAAGACGCGCGGCAATGTCGCTGTTATACGGCTCAAGCTCGCCGACAAAGCAAACGTCGCGCAAAAGCCTCTGCAGGTGCACGATAAAGTTTGCGAACTTTTCTCGCGACCACTCGGCGAATTTCGCGCCCGCCGTGAAAATTTCTTCGTTCGTCAGCTTGTTCGCGATAAGCTTGTTCAAGATGTCCAATGCCTTGTCGCGCAACGCCGCGCCGTCCGAAGTGCTGAACTTCAACGCCTGTCCGAGACTGCCGTTCGCGATTGCCGCAAATTTGCCCGCGTCACGGTCTTCAACGCCTTTTGATATGAGTACGTCACGAATGCTCGCCGCCGACAATTTGTCAAAGCGCACCGTCCCGCACCGCGAACGAATCGTCATGAGCAGGCTCGACAAGTTCGTCGTCAGCAAAATGAAAATCGTTTGACCCGGCGGTTCTTCCAAAGTTTTCAGCAGGCAATTCGCCGCCGCTTTGTTCATCAGCTCCGCGCCGTCGATTATCACCACGCGCCGCGCAGAATTTATCGGCATCAACGCCGCCTCGCTTTGCATGTCGCGAATTTGCCCGATTTTGATGTTGCGCGCCGTCTTGGTTTCTTCCGCCTCGACGATGTAAAAATCGGGGTGAGTGTGCGCCGCCGTCAAGTTGCAGTTGTCGCAGACGCCGCAAGGGGCTCCGTCGCGGGGATTTTCGCACAACAACGCCGCCGCGCAGATTTCGGCCGCCAAACGTTTGCCGACGCCTTCAATGCCCGAAAAAATCACGGCGTGCGGAAAAATGTTCTCGGCAAGATTTTTGCGCAGATAATCAACCGCAGGCTCGTTGCCGAAGAAATTGTCCCAAGATAAATTGAAATTGCTCATCACATATACAAATCGACAAGCATACCGCGAATGGCGTCGTGTGCCGCGATAACGTCGAGTTGCTCCGATTGTCCAAGCCGAATTTTTTCAGCCATTTCCTCAAGCTTGTTGTCGATTTTGCGAACGGTCGTGTAGACGCGCCGCCGCCCCATGCGATCCCAACCCGAAGACGTGTGCACTTCGTACATGTTGCTGACCGCTGCGCCGACGAAATTTTTAATCAGCGTGCGGTACTCTTTCAGCTCGTCGTAGGTTGGTGTTTTGCTGAGCCGCGCCGCCTGCTCGTCGATTTTTTTGAGCATCGACTCCATCTCTTCGTGCGAAATGCCGTCGTCCTGTTGCTCCAACAATTCCGCCTCGAAACTTAGTTCTTTATCGTGCGGGTGTTCGCTCGTGCCGCGCAAAAGTTCAAACGGCGACGCCGGAACTGCCGCGCCCGAAATTTTTACTGCCATTGTATTCACCTCGCGTGCAGTTTATACATTTTCGCCCGCAAAAGCAAGAAGAGACTGCCGATTGACAATCAGCAATCTCTCCTGAAAAAGGGATCCAAAATGCCGGTTCCTCCAAATGTCTAAACCTGCTTACTCGCAGGTGGGTTCCTTAAGCTCGGTGTCTGTTACTTGCCGCGCGGACAATTCTCCATCTTCCGAAATCAATTCAGGTTCCCTAAAATTAATGTAGGTTAGACATTAATTGAGTCCTCGTACCTCCCAGATGTTGTCCTTCTTCGCGCAGATAATAGCACGAAAAAAATTTCATTACAAGACTTGACAAGCACCGCCGCCGAAATTTTTTGCCGGGGCTGTTGGTAAATTGACAGTGACGGTTATTTTTCCGCCTGACGTTGTTGCCGCGCGCTTAACGTACCGAAGTACGTTGTCGCGCTTGCGCCTCGTCATGCGAAAAAATTCCTCGTCACATCTTGATTTTGAATTTACCAACACGCTCTCCGGGCAATCAGCGATAAGACTTTTGATAAATTTTCAGCATGTCGTCGTCGCTCAAGGCAACCGGGTCGAATTGCAACAGGAAACCCATGGCGTCGCGGGTGTTCTGCACCATTTTCGGGAACTCGTCGGGCGCAATGCCGTAGTCGCTCATTTTCAAGTTGTCGACGCCGCAAGCCGCCTGCATTTCCTTCAGCGCGTCGATAAAGTCTTCGGGCTTGTCTGCGTTGACTTTGCCCATCGCACGCGCCATTGCGATAAATTTTTCGTCGCAAGCGTGTTTCTCGACGAAGTGCCCGAAGTAAGCAAGCGAAATCATAATCAAGCCCGCGCCGTGCGGCAATTCGGGATGATATGCGCTCAACGCGTGTTCAAGCGAATGTTCCGCCGTGCAAACGCAAACGTCCATGGAAAAGCCGCCCAACGTGTTGGCGAAGGCAACCTGCGTGCGCGCCTCAAGGTTCTTTCCGTCGTTTACGGCAACGGGCAAATACTTCGCGAGCTTTTCAATCGCCGTCAGCTCAATCATCGCGGAAGCCTCGTTGCACGCGTTGGAAATGTAACCCTCGGCGTTGTGGAAGAAGGCGTCGAAGCCCTGATACGCCGTGAAGTGTTTCGGGACGGTAAGCATGTAAAGCGGGTCAACAATCGCCAACGTCGGATAGCTGCCGAAAAACGCGGTCTTCTCGTTGGTGTCGAGGTTGGTGATGACTGCGCCCGCGTCCACTTCGGAGCCGGTGCCCGCGCTTGTCGTGACTGCGACATAGGGCAGAGCTTTTTCGGTCAACGGTTTCTTGCCGCCAGTGCCGAACATGATGTAATCCCAGACGCGTCCGCCGTCCTTTTGCGGGATGACGCTTGCGATAGCCTTTGCCGCGTCGAGCACCGAGCCGCCGCCCAAGCCCACGACGAAATCGCAACCGTTGGCGCGCCCGAAGTCAACGCCCTCCTGCGTGACGGGTTCGGTCGGGTTCGCGCCGATTTTGTTGAAGACGACGAAGTCCGCGCCCCAAGCCGTAAGTTCCTCTTGCAATTTGTCGAGACTGCCGTTGAGTTTCGTCGAGCGTCCGTTCGAGATGACGATCAACGCTTTTTTGCCGAGCGGAGCCTCTTTGTGCAGTTCGCCGAGTTTGCCCGCACCGAAGAGAATTTTCGTCGGTATGTGCCAAGTAAATGCCATGCAAATCACTCTCCAAAAAATTTTTAACACGCGCCGATTATAACACGTTGAGCCGACTTAAAGGCAAGAAAAATTTTATTGGAACGTAATCCAAACGAGTTCCGCCTTGTCGACGAGCGCGGGCGTCAAGTCGTCGAGATTTTCTATCGCGTCGAAGTGCCAACGCTTGTCGGCGTCGCGGTGAAAACCGAGCTCAAACGTCAGTTGCCCGATAAACTGTCCGCGCAAAGAATTGTCGCCCTGCACGTCGAGCACAACGGTCGCACGGTCGTCGGCAATGCGCGTTTCCTTAATCGTGGCGTTGGTTGCGGCGCGAATCTTTTCAAACTCATTGGCGACATAAGCCGTCGGATTGTCTTCGGGTGCGTCGGGTTCGGGCATCTTCGCGAAGAACGAATCGCTCACGCCGCGCAGGAAATTCAAATGCCGTTCTCGGTGTTCGGCGTTGTAGGTCGTCAAGAATTCCGCGCTGTGTTGGAAGTACGGGTCGTCGGGATATTTGGCTTTATAGGCGTCGTAACGTTTGGCAAGCTCTGCGGTCGTGGCGTCGTAGGTCTCGGCGAAGAATGCGTTCAAATCTGCGCGGGCGGCAAGCTTTGTCGAATCGCGTTCGGCAAGCGCAAGCCGAATGTCGTTGAGCGCGGCTTCGGGCGAATCCTCTTGACTGCAACCCGTCAAAAAAATAACCGCCGAAAGAATCAGCGGCACGAAAAATTTTATCATCGAATCACCTCAAGTCGGTAAGGAATTCTTCAAACGGCAAGCCCCAATTCCAAGGCAAGTCAAGGCGTTCGGCGTGCGCAATGCATTTGCCAACGAAGTCCGCCGCCTTGCGCGTTGCGTCAGTCAAAGTCTCGCCGTTGAGCCAAGACGCCGCCGCAACCGCAAAGAACACGTCGCCGCTGCCCGAACGGTCGCCGCCCACGCGTCGCGAAGTCACAATGTCGACTTGCCCGCCGTCGAAGATAAAATTCGCAATGTCGTCGCGGTCGCCCGCCTCCAACGTCACGCCGGTTATCACGACACGTCCGCCGCGCGTCTTCGCCGCAATGTTCGCAGCCATCGTCGCAAGTTCCGAATCGCTCACGACGCCGCCTTCGGGATACGGCACGCCCAACAGTTCGCAAGCCTCGGTTAAGTTCGGCGTGACAAGGTCGGCGAATTCCAACAGCTCACGCATACGGCGGCACATCTCGCGCGTGTAGGATTTGTAAATCTTGCCGTGGTCGCCCATGACGGGATCGATTATCACGACGGCGGGAAAATTTTTTATGACGCGGCGAACGATTTCAATCTGCGCGGCGGAGCCGAGAAAACCCGTCGCCACTGCGTCGAAAATCAGATTGTTGCGTTGCCAGCTGTCGGCATAGGCGTTCATGCGGTCGGTGAAGTCGTCCATAAAATAATCTTTGAAGCCGGTGTGCACGCTTAACAGCGCGGTCGGCAACGGGCAGACTTGAATTTTCAGCGCGGAGATTATCGGCAACTCGACCGTCACGGAACACCGCCCGAAGCCCGTCACGTCGTTGATTAATGCAAGCCGTTTCTGTTTAATCATGACGTTCAGCCAAGCGTTTGCGCGCAAGCTCCTCGAATTCGCCGCGCCCGTAATTGACGAACGGGACGATTGAAATGCCGCCGCGAACGCTGAACAGCCCCTCGACTTCAAGATAGCGCGGCTCCAAAAGTTTAATCAAGTCGTCGGCAATCGTGTTGACAACGGTCTCGTGGAAGGTGCCGCAGTTGCGGAAGCTCGTCAAGTACAGCTTAAGGCTTTTGCTCTCGACCAATTTGGCGTCGGGAATGTAACGGATTTTAATCGTCGCGTAGTCGGGCTGATGCGTTATCGGGCACAGGCAAGTAAATTCGTCGCTGGTGAGCGTCACGAAATAATTGCGCCCGGCGTTGGCGTTGGGTATCGCCTCCAAGAATTCGGGCGCGTAATCGTATTTGTAAGCCGTGATTTTTCCAAGGCTTTTGAGTTCGGTCAATTTTATGTCTCCTTACAATCCAAGGTTCGGGACGGCGTTAAGCGTCGCGTCGGCGAAAGTGTTCTGATAGTAGCCGCGACAAGCGATCATTGCGGCGTTGTCGGTGCAGAGAATTTTCGACGGGTAATAGAATTCAAGCCCGCGCCGTTCGCAAGCCGTGCGCAAAGTTTTTTCCAGTGACGAATTCGCCGCGACGCCGCCCGCCAAAACGATTTTGTGCAGGTTGAATTCTTCGGCCGCCGCCAAAGTTTTTTCGGCAAGCGTATCGACGACGGTCTTTTGGAAGCTCGCCGCCACGTCCGCCGCGTCAATCGAATCGCCCTTCATCTGCGCGGTGTTCAGATAGTTGAGCACGGCAGACTTGAGTCCGCTGAAACTGAAGTCGTAGCCCGTAACCTTCGGGTGCGGAAAGGTTATCGCGTTCGGGTCGCCGCTTTTGGCAAGCTTGTCGATTTCGGGGCCGCCGGGATAGGGCAAGCCCATGACGCGCGCGATTTTGTCGAACGCCTCGCCTGCCGCGTCGTCGCGCGATTGTCCGAGCAGTTCAAAGCGATTGTAGTCCGTCATATTAATCAGCGCGGTGTGTCCGCCCGAAACGACCAGCGACAGGAACGGCGGTTCGAGTTGCGGCGCGCTGAGGAAGTTCGCGAAGATGTGCCCTTCCAAGTGATTGACGGCGATGAGCGGGATTTTCAGCGCGTAAGCAAGTGACTTCGCCGCCGACAGTCCGACAAGCAATGCGCCCGCCAGTCCCGGTCCGAAGGTCACGGCGATTTGATTTATGTCGCGCAGGTTAACGCCCGCCTCCGTCAACGCCTCGTCGATAACGGGCATGATGTTGACGATATGTTTGCGTGACGCGATTTCTGGCACGACGCCGCCGAATTTTTGATGCAACGGGATTTGCGTCGATATGACGTTCGATAACAGCTGCCGACCGCCGCGCAGGACTGCCGCCGCCGTCTCGTCGCAACTCGTTTCGATTCCCAAAGTCAGCTTATCCATTGGCAACCTCCGCGACGCAAGAATTAATCGGGACGCCTGCTGCGCTGAATCTGGTTTCGTATTCGGTGCGGATGTTATCGGGCGGCTCGGCGGCGTGCAGGTCGTTGGTCACGTCGCGAACGTCAATACCGGCCAACGCGAATTGCTCCAGCGAAAAATCGAACAGCCCGCGATTGTCCGTCTTGAAGTAAATTTCGCCGCCGGGCTTGAGAATTTTTTTGTACAGCTCCAAAAAGCGCACGTGCGTCAAGCGGCGTTTGGCGTGACGTTTTTTCGGCCACGGGTCGCAGAAATTTATGTACAGCCTGTCGACGGCGTGTTCGGCGAAAAGCTCGGCAATGTTCTCCGCGTCAAAGACAATCAGGCGGACGTTGGTCAAGTTCTTGTCGCGAACCTTGCGCGCCGCCGCCAATACGACGGTCGCCTCGACTTCAAGCCCGATAAAATTTATTTGCGGGTTGCGTTCGGCGATTGCCGCAATGAAGTCGCCTTTGCCTGTGCCGAGTTCAACGTACAGCTCGCGCGTCGCGTCCTTGACAATCGGTTGAACGTCAGCGCGTGCCGTCACGAAGTCCGCGAAGGCTTGTAATTTTTCGTCAATGTGAGGCTTTCTCCTCAAGCGCAAAAGTTTTCACCCCTCGTCGAGTCCGATTAAGTTTTCGTCGCGCAGGAACGTCGCCAATTTTTTAATGCCGCCCATGACCGCGCGATAATGTTCGGGCGTCAGCGATTGCGAGCCGTCCGACAGAGCCCGCGCGGGATTCGGGTGCATTTCCATCATTAAGCCGTCCGCGCCCGCCGCGACAGCCGCCAACGCCATGGGTTTGACCATGCGCCATTTGCCGGTGCCGTGCGACGGGTCGACGATTATCGGCAGGTGCGACAGGTGCTTGACTGCCGCCACCGCCGACAAGTCCAACGTGTTGCGCGTGTAGGTCTCGTAAGTGCGGATGCCGCGTTCGCAAAGCACGACGTTCGGGTTGCCCGCGTTCATGATGTATTCGGCGGCGTTAAGCCACTCGTCGATTGTCGCAGCCAGCCCGCGCTTGAGCAGGACGGGACGCTTGCACTTGCCGACCTCTTTCAGCAAACCAAAGTTCTGCATATTGCGCGCGCCGATTTGCAACATGTCCGCGTATTCGGCGACGGGCGCGATGCCTTCGACTGTCGTGACTTCCGTGACGATTTTGAGCCCCGTGACTTCGCGCGCCTCGGCAAGATATTTCAAGCCTTCGACTTCAAGCCCTTGGAACGAATAAGGCGAAGTTCTCGGCTTGTACGCGCCGCCGCGCAGGAATTGTGCACCGCCGTCCGCAACGATTTTCGCCGCCTTGATTAATTGTTCGCGACTTTCGACAGCACAAGGACCCGCCATGACGACGGGCACGCCGCCGCCGATTTTCACGCCGCTGACGTCGACAACGCTCGATTGCGGATGAAATTCGCGGCTCGCCAATTTGTAGCTTTTGGAAATGGCAACGGAACTTTCGACGCCCGGCAACGCGTCAATCGCCACGCTCGCAAGTTTGGTCTTGTCGCCGATTACGCCGACGATTTTCTGTTGCGCGCCCTCCATGATTTTCGCGTCAAGCCCGACGCTCTTTATCGCCTTAATGACTTCGTCGATGTTCTGCGAAGTCGCTTCCGGATTCATGATGATGACCAACTAAAACAGCTCCTTACAACAAAAAACTTGACCCGCCGCGCGGCAGGCGATTTAATATAGCACGAATTATTTTTATAAGCAAGTAATGTTCACGGAGGCGATTGATATGAAAAAATTTTTTGTGGCGTTGCTGATGTTGATAAGCGCGACGTGTTCGGCGGCGACGATTGAGCCCGCGCACTTCAACGGCAACAACGATTTGATTTATCCCGTGGTGCACGTCGGCGACGCGACTGTCGAACGCAAAATCAACACGGCGATTATCGCGGAGGTTGACCGTTTCGTCACGGGCGTTTATCGCAACGCGCAGGTGAACAATCTTGAAGTCGGCGGACTTTACACGAGCTTTGACATCGGCAGCAACGAGGCGGGCAACACCGTTATCTTGAGCGTTATCATGACCGAGAGCGTCTATTACAAAATGGCGGCGCACCCGTCGACTTATCGGCGCACGCTGAATTTCAACACGTCGAGCGGCGAACTCATGGACGTCAGCTATTTGACGGACGTGGGCGCGGGCGTGCCCGTCAGCGAACTTTGCGCCGGGCTTACGCAAAAACTCAAAGCCAAAGCCGAGCGCGAAAATCTTTTCCTGTTCGACGACGCCTTGCCGCTGAAAGAGTTGCCGAACGATTTTTATTGGGACGAAAATCTTCACGTGCATTTTATCTTCCAACAGTACGAGGTTGCGCCCTACGCCGTTGGCATTATCGACGTTGACTTCGACGCATAAAAAAAACCCGCGCAATCGGCGGGCTGTGATTCAGTCTTCAAAGTCGAACAGCGTCGGCGTGTCGTCGGCGGCGGTCTTCGGGAAGGGCAAGCCCAAATGCCGATAAGCAGCCTCTGTGGCGACGCGACCGCGCGGCGTGCGCATGATGAATCCGAGTTGCAAAAGATACGGTTCGTAAATGTCTTCAATTGTTTCGCGCGTTTCACTTATCGCGGCGGCGAGCGTGTCCAATCCCACGGGACGCCCGCCGAATTTTTTTATCATGGCGTCGAGCAAACGGCGGTCGGTGTGGTCGAGCCCTGCGCGGTCAACTTCCAACGCAAGTAAAGCGCGGTCGGCAATGTCGTCGGTTATCGTGGCGGAGCCTTCAACCTGCGCGAAGTCGCGGACGCGTTTCAACAGACGATTGGCGATTCGCGGTGTTCCGCGTGAACGTCGGGCAATTTCTTCCGCGCCGCCCGCCTCAATCGGTATCTGCAAAATCTGCGCGGCACGCGTGATGATTTCGACGAGCGCATCCGTTGAATAATAATCGAGACGACTTATGACGCCGAATCTGTCTCTAAGCGGCGGCGAGAGCGAGCCCGCCTTGGTAGTCGCGCCAATCAGCGTGAACGGCGAAACGTCAACGCGAATGCTTCGCGCGCGCGGGCCTTTGCCGATGATGATGTCGAGCGCGAAGTCTTCCATTGCCGAATACAAAATCTCTTCGACTTGGCGGCTGAGGCGGTGAATCTCGTCGATAAACAGCACGTCGCGTTCCTGCAGGTTGGTCAAGATTGCGGCGAGGTCGCCCGCGCGTTCGATTGCAGGTCCGGACGTTTGACGGAAGTTAACGCCGAGTTCGTTTGAAATAATCGCGGCGAGCGTTGTCTTGCCGAGCCCCGGCGGGCCGTAAAGCAAAACGTGGTCGAGAGCTTCGCGGCGCGTGACTGCCGCCTTGACGAAGACAGCCAGATTAGCCTTTGCCTTGTCCTGCCCGATGTATTCCGCCAATCTGCGCGGGCGCAACGAATACTGCCAATCGTCTTCCGTCTTGACACCCGTTGTGATTATGCGTTCGTCCAAAGGTCGTCACCGCCCTTGTAGCCGCGCAGGAAGTCGCCTGCATTGAGCCGCCTGGAATTCGGAGCTTGAATCTCCAAAACTTCAAGCGAGCCGTCGCCCGTCCCGACGAAAAGTTTTTGGTTGACGATTTTAATCTGCGCGGGCGCAAGATCGACGTCAGCGAGTCGCGTCCGCCAAATCTTGAAGTTGCCCGCCCGTGCCGAGCCGTACAGTCCGCGAACGAGGTTATGAATTTCCCGCGCAGGTCGCAGCCAATCGATAAGCCCCGTATTTTTTTTGAGCAGCGGCGCGTATGTTGAAAGCGAATCGTCCTGCTTGACGGGTTGAATCGTGTCGAGCTTGTCGAGCGTTTCCGTCAACAGCTCCGCACCCGCCGTCATGAGTTGTTCGCGCAATTCGGGCAAGATCATTTCGTCGCCAATCGGCACTTCGCGCTTTAGGAGCATGTCGCCCGTATCGAGCCCGGCATTCATTAACATTGTCGTGACGCCCGTGACCGTTTCGCCGCGAATGATACTCCACTCAATCGGCGCGGCTCCGCGATACCTTGGCAACAGCGACGCGTGCACGTTGATGCAACCGTGGCGCGGCACGTCAAGCAGAGCTTGCGGCAAAATCTGTCCGAAGGCGACAACGACAATCAAATCGGGCTTGAAGTCGGCGATTTGCGCGATGACTTCGGGCGCGCGAACTTTGACGGGCTGAAGGACGGGCAGATCGTTTTCGAGTGCGAAGACTTTGACGGGCGGCGGCTGAAGTTTGTGACCGCGCCCCTTGGGTCTGTCGGGCTGAGTGACGACGGCGACGACGTCGGACTTTACGGCGTCGAGCGCGGGCAACGCGAAATCGGGCGTGCCCATGAATATGATTCGCAAGTCAAAACCTCCTTAGGGTTTACACTTTTTGCAGGCGACGTAACCGGCTTTAACGGCCTCGTCGCGGCTGTTGAAGTAAACGCGATTCTTTTGATTCATCTTGCGTGCGGACGCGCAATCGGCGTAGTGAAATTTCCGGCTGGTGCTGTTGCCGACGTAGCTTGACGCCAATACCGCAGTGACGGACGCGGTAAGCACAACGAGCGCAACAATCGCCGCGAGAAATTTTTTCATGACGCGCCTCCTCAGTGGTGGCGGACGACTTCAAAGCGGAACAGCGCAACTTTTTCTTCGGGACGAATGCCCGCCTTGCGCTTGGCAATGGCAATCTGTTCTTCGGGCGTGTCGACGCCTTCAAGGTCGGGCAACAGCAAGCCGCGCCGTCCGTCGTTTTCGAGAATCACGCCGTAGCGACGCGCATCCAAATCTTGCAACGTGAACACGCGTTCGGGTTCGCCCAAAACGTCAACGCTGTATTCAATGTCGTCAAGTTCCTCAAGTTTCACGGGGTCGAAGCGCGGGTCGCGCGAACAAGCCGAAATCGCGTTCTGAATAATTTCTTCCGCCAAGTTGTCCTGCGTCGCCATAATCGTGCCGATACACCCGCGCAGATTGCCGTCCTTGTGCAGGCTCACGAACGCGCCCGCACGACGATTCATCAGTTCGTCGGGCAAATGGTCGGGCAACACGGCGGGCTTGTGCGTCTTAACGAACGTCTCCAGGCTGTAGCGCGCCAACTTAACGAAAGCATCTTCGTTAGCCTTGCGCTTGGCGGCCTCGTCGAGTTTGTATCGGGCAAGTTGCGTGCCGAAGTTGCGCGAATCGTCTTCCGCGCCGACGTTGAAATAAACAATGCCGTAGCCCACGCCGAACGTGCCCTCGTAAGACAACCTTTCAGCGTCGACGGCAAGCTTGTCCAACGCGCCCGCCATAATCCAGAACGAACGCAAGCCGCATTCCGCCGCGCGCGAACAAATTTTTTCGTCCATAGTCAACAGGCTGAAAAAGTCCGCGCCTCCGAGATTGTTCATAACCTGTTCGTCGAAAATCGGAGCCTCTTTGACGAAACCGTAAGGACCGTCGGCTTTGAGCTTGTGCGCCAAATCGCCGCTTGCAATGAAAAAAACTTTGCGCCCGATTTCGTCGGAGACGTGCGCGATAATCTGCCCGAACTTGTAATGGTCGGCGGCGGAAAGCCCGCTTAGTCCGATACGCATGAATTTCACGCGGTCAAAGTCAAGCCCCGCCTTCTGCAGGAACCGCAACGGAATCATCGTGCCGTGGTCGAGTGACGGATTGCGTTCGCCGAGTGTGCCCGCCGCCACGCCTTCCGCCATTGCGGACGACGTAAGCTTTTGCACGAATTCAACGTCGTAGTTGACGGCAATGGCGACTTGCGGCGCGCGGAATTGTGCCATTGTACCCGCCGCGCCCTCGCCCGGCGATATGTGAATGTAATCGGCGTACATTATCGAATGCGGGCTGGTTATGACAATCGTTTCGGGGTCGAGTGCGACGATACGCCGCGCCACTTCCTCGTAAGCCGCCGTCGTCGCCGAGATTTTCGATTCTTCGCCGCGCCCGATTTCGGGTAAGATTATCGGCGGATGCGGGACTGCTGCCGCGCCTAATATGCTCATTGAATTGACACCTCCAAAAATTTTTTTTATTATAACACGTCGAATCAACAAGGCAAAGGAGGCTTCAACCATGATAGAAACTGCCGTCGGATTGGTGGCGGGCGTGTTGGTTATCGCCGCGCTGATTTTTTTGATTCAGTTGCCGTTCAAAATCATTTGGAACAGCATAATCGGCGGAGCGATTCTTTGGCTCGTGAACTTGACGGGGCTAATCACGATTAAGATAACTTTTATTCACGCGCTGATTGTCGGCGTGTTCGGAGTGCCGGGGCTGATTCTGCTCGCAATTTATCTGAATTTCATCAAGTAGGAGGCTAATCAATGGAGAAATACAATCCTCAAGCAATCGAAAAGAAATGGCAAGCGGTTTGGAACGCGCCCGACTATTATCGCACGACCGAAGACAGCTCGCGCCCGAAATATTACGCGCTGGAAATGTTCCCGTATCCTTCGGGCAACTTGCATATGGGTCACGTTCGCAACTACTCAATCGGCGACGTGGTTGCGCGCTATCGCTCAATGGCTGGCTACAACGTCCTGCACCCTATGGGATTCGACGCCTTCGGTATGCCTGCGGAAAACGCCGCCATTGCTCACGGCGTCAAGCCCGGCAACTGGACGTTCGCCAACATCCGCAACATGACAGCTCAGCAAAAGGCAATGGGGCTCGCTTACGATTGGAGCCGCGAAGTCGAAACCTGCCGCGCAGATTATTATCGTTGGACGCAGTGGCTGTTTGAATTGTTTTACAAGCGCGGGCTCGCTTACAAGAAAGAAGCCGCCGTCAACTGGTGCGACAAATGCGGCACCGTTCTCGCCAACGAACAGGTTATAGACGGCAAGTGCTGGCGTTGCGATTCCGAAGTCCACAAGAAAAATTTGGCGCAATGGTTCTTCAAAATCACCGCCTACGCCGACGAATTGCTTGCCGACCTCGATAAGCTCACGGGCTGGCCGACGCGCGTCAAGACCATGCAGGAAAATTGGATCGGACGTTCGGAAGGTTTGGAAATTACTTTGGACGCGCCCGAACTCGGCGAAAAAATTTCCGTCTACACCACGCGACCCGATACGTCGTTCGGCATAACGTTCCTTGCACTCGCACCCGAACACCCGCTTGTTGAAAAAATTCTTGCGCTCAGCCCGAAAGCCGACGAGTTGAAAAAATTTGTCGACAAAGCCCGCGCGCACAGCGACATTGAACGCACGTCAAGCGAATCCGAAAAGGAAGGCATCTTCACGGGCTTTTACTGCGTCAATCCCTTCAACGGCAACAAAGTTCAGATTTGGATTACAAATTACGTCGTGTTTGAATACGGCACGGGCGCGGTCATGGGCGTGCCTTCGGGCGACCAACGCGATTGGATGTTCGCGAAAAAATACGGGCTCGACATCATCTTGACGTTGCAACCCAAGGGCACGGAGCTCAAGCTCGACGAAATGGACGCGGCTTACACAGAACACGCCGGCGTTTTGGTTAATTCCGGCAAGTTCACGGGCATGGATTTCGACGCGGGCTTTAAGGCGATTATGGACGAGGCAGAGGCTCAAGGCTTCGGCAAGCGCAAAGTCAACTATCGTCTGCGCGATTGGCTGATAAGTCGTCAACGCTATTGGGGCGCGCCGATTCCCGTCATCTATTGCGACAAGTGTGGCGAAGTTCTCGTGCCCGAAAAAGATTTGCCCGTTCACCTGCCCGACGACGTTGAATTCAAGCAGGGCGCGTTGAGTCCGTTGTCGACAAGCAAACACTTCGTCGAATGCACCTGCCCGCAATGCGGCGGACACGCTCACCGCGAGACCGACACGATGGACACGTTCATTTGTTCGAGCTGGTATTACATGCGCTACACCGACCCGAAGAACACGGAGCTGCCCTTCGCCCGCGAAAAAGTGAACTACTGGAGCCCCGTCGACCAATACATCGGCGGCATTGAGCACGCGATACTTCATCTGCTGTATTCGCGTTTCTTCACGAAAGTTTTGCGCGACGCGGGAATGCTTGACTACGACGAACCGTTTGCCAATCTGTTGACGCAGGGCATGGTTATCAAGGACGGCGCGAAGATGTCCAAGTCTCTCGGCAACGTCGTCAGCCCCGAAGAGATTATCGGCAAGTACGGCGCGGACACGGCGCGTTTGTTTATCCTGTTCGCCGCGCCCGTCGAACGCGACCTTGATTGGAGCGACGAAGGCGTTCAAGGCTCGTTCCGCTTTTTGAATCGCGTTTGGCGTATCCTGAACATTTTCGCAGACGCTATCAAATCTCCCGACGCCGCGCAGGCATTGACGGCTGAAGAAATTTCGTTGCGCCGCACGTTGCACAAGACGATTAAAAAAGTCACGGAGGATGTCCGCGACCGCTTTGCCTTCAACACGGCGATAAGCGCACTCATGGAGCTCGTCAACGCAATGCACGCCTTCCAAGACAAGCCGATTAATCCGACGCTCGCCCGCGAACTCGCCCGCGACTTGCTGTTGATGCTCGCGCCGTTCGTGCCGCACATTTCGGCGGAGCTGTGGAGTCAATTTTTCGACGGCGACGTTCACAAGCAAAGCTGGCCGACCTTTGACGCGGCGGCTGTCGTTGAGGACGAAGTTGAAATCGTCGTTCAGATTAACGGCAAAGTCCGCGACCGAATCAACGTTGCTGTCGACTTGGGCAAAGCTGACCTTGAGGCGTTGGCACCGACGTTGCCGAAAGTGCAAGCGTTGACGGCGGGCAAGCAAATCGTCAAGATTATCGCCGTCCCGAACAAACTGATTAACATCGTCGTGAAATAAATCGACATAATAATTTCATTGGAGGCATTAAACATGGTTTTAATCACAGGCATTCTCGGACAGCTCGGTTTCGACCTGGCTAAGGAACTCACGAAGCGCGGCGTGGAATACGTTGCCCCGTCGCTTGAAGAACTCGAACTCACGACCGAAGCCGGCTCAAAAAATTTCATCCTCGAAAAGAAGCCCGACATAATCGCTCACTGCGCGGCATACACCGCCGTCGACAAAGCCGAATCGGAAGCTGAACTCGCTATCACAATCAACGGCATGGGCACGCGTTGGGTTGCCGAAGCCGCCCGCGAAGTCGGCGCGAAAATGATTTACATAAGCACCGATTACGTCTTCGGCGGCGACGGAAAAATCCCTTACGAAGTCAACGACGAAAAGAAGCCCGTCAACGTCTACGGGCGCAGCAAATTGCTCGGCGAAGACGCCGTAAACGCCATCGTCGACAAACATTTTATCGTTCGCACCAGTTGGGTCTTCGGTATCAACGGGCACAACTTTATCAAGACGATGCTAAAGCTCGGTCAGACAAAAGATAAAGTCAACGTAGTCAACGATCAAATCGGCAGCCCGACTTACACCGTCGATTTGGCGAAACTTTTGGCGGACATGATGGCGACCGAAAAGTACGGCACCTATCACGCGACCAACGAGGGCTTTTGCTCGTGGGCGGAATTCACGCGGGAAATTTTCAAGCAAGCCGGCTTAAAAGTCGAAGTCGACGGCATCCCGACCGTTGAATATCCTACGCCTGCGCGGCGTCCGTTCAATTCGCGGCTCAGCAAAAAGTCACTCGACGAGGCGGGCTTTGAACGCTTGCCCACTTGGCAGGACGCCCTTGCGCGTTACCTTGTCGAACTGAAAAAATAATCTGCTTGCGATTTTGCCCTTCGGCGCGCGTCGAGGGGTTTTTTGTTTGCCGGCAGAAAAAATGCTTGACATTTTGTCTAATTGGTGTTAAGGTTTGCACGCAAAAGAGAGGTGAACGACTTGGCAGACGAAAAAAAAGTAATTATCGACAACGAGGACGGCGACAGCGCAGAAATAAATTTACAATCGAAACAGCCCGCGCCCGAAGTCGAAACGGCTCCCGAAGTCGACGCGGCGGCGGAACTTGAAAATTTGAAAGCGGAACTCGGCGCGAAGGACGACAGGATTATCAGACTGCAAGCGGACTTCGACAACTTCCGCAAGCGAACGGCGCGCGAAAAATCGGAACTGGCGGACGTAATCGAACAGGCGTTCCTGAAAGATTTGCTCCCGCTCCTTGACAACTTGAGTCGCGCGACGCAGGCGGCAGAAAATGCCGAACAAGCCGACGTTGATACATTGCGCAAGGGAATCGAGATGATTCGGCAGGAAACCGTTGCGGTCATGGGCAAGCACGGTCTTGAGCCGATTGACACGCAAGGCAAGCCCTTCGACCCGAATTATCATCAAGCAGTCGGCACAGTCAAAGACGAATCCAAACCCGACGGCACGATTGCCGCCGAACTCCAACGCGGCTACATCGCTCGCGGGCGCGTCATTCGTCCCAGTATGGTACAGGTAGTCAACAATTCGTAACGGAAGGAGAACTTCATCATGAGTAAAGTCATTGGCATAGATTTAGGTACAACAAACAGCGTCGTCAGCGTAATCGAAGGCGGCGAACCCACGGTTATCACCAATCCCGAAGGCAGCAGAATCACGCCCTCGGTTGTCGGTTTCACCAAGGACGGTCAACGCCTCGTCGGTCAGTTGGCAAAGCGTCAAGCCGTCAGCAACCCCGACAGAACGATTTCCTCAATCAAGCGTCACATGGGCGAAAACTACAAAGTTTCAATCGACGACAAGAACTACACGCCGCCCGAAATTTCCGCAATGGTTTTGCAAAAGCTCAAAGCAGACGCGGAGGCTTACCTCGGCGAAACCGTCACGCAGGCAGTTATCACCGTTCCCGCTTACTTCAACGACAGCCAACGTCAAGCAACCAAAGACGCCGGCACCATCGCGGGCTTGGAAGTTTTGCGCATAATCAACGAACCGACGGCGGCGGCTCTCGCTTACGGGCTCGACAAGGACAACGACGAAACCATTTTGGTATTCGACCTCGGCGGCGGCACGTTCGACGTGTCAATCCTTGAACTCGACGAACACACCTTTGAAGTCAAGGCGACCAGCGGCGACACCCACCTCGGCGGCGACGACTTCGACAAAAAGGTTATGGACTGGATGGTCTCCGAATTCAAGCGCGACAACGGTATCGACCTTTCCAAAGACAAGATGAGTGCGCAACGTCTTATCGAAGCCGCCGAAAAGGCGAAAATCGAACTCAGCTCCATGACTTCGACGAATATCAATCTGCCGTTCATCACCGCCGACGCAAGCGGTCCGAAACACCTTGACTTGACGTTGACGCGTGCAAAGTTCGACGACCTCACGCGCGACCTCGTTGAACGCACAATGGGACCCACTCGCAACGCAATGAAGGACGCGGGCTTGACCGGCAAAGACATCGACAAAATCATTTTGGTTGGCGGCTCAAGCAGAATCCCCGCAGTGCAAAATGCGATTCGCGAAATCCTCGGCAAGGAACCTTCCAAGGGCATTAACCCTGACGAATGCGTTTCAATCGGCGCGGCGATTCAAGGCGGCGTGCTCAGCGGCGAATTCGGCAAGGGCAACGAAATCCTTCTGCTCGACGTTACGCCGTTGTCTCTCGGTATCGAAACGCTCGGCGGCGTCTGCACCAAGATTATCGAACGCAATACCACCATCCCGACGCAAAAATCGCAAGTCTTCTCGACGGCGGCGGACGGTCAAACCAGCGTCGAAATTCACGTCCTGCAGGGCGAACGCGAAATGGCGGCGGGCAACAAAACCCTCGGACGTTTTGTGCTCAGCGACATACCGCCTGCGCCGCGCGGCATTCCGCAGATCGAAGTCACCTTCGACATCGACCGCAACGGTATCGTCAACGTCAGCGCGAAAGACAAATCCACCGGCAAGGAACAGAAAATCACGATTCAATCGTCAAGCGGCATGAGCAAAGACGACATCGACCGCATGGTTAAAGAAGCCGCCGCTCACGAAGCCGAAGACAAAAAACAACGCGAGGCTGCCGACGCCAAGAACGACGCCGAACACGTTGTCTACCAGTCCGAAAAGACTTGCAAGGATTTTGAAGGCAAAGTTGACGACGCGCTGATTAAAGACGTTCGCACCGCCGCGCAGGCTCTCAAAGACAAACTCGACAGCGCGGACACCGACGAACTCAAGAAACTCACCGAAGAAGTCCGTCAAGCCCTTTACAAACTCAGCGAGGCGGCTTACAAGGCGGGCGCGGCGAATCCTCAAGGCGAACCCAATACCGACTTCACGCAACAGCAAGGCTCCGACAAAAAGGACGACGACGGCACAATCGACGCCGAATGGTCAGACGCCAAGAAATGAGGAACTAGGAACTAGGAACTAGGAACTAGTGGAGGAATTAGGGACAAGGGATTTGGAAGTTGCTTACCCCTTGTCCCTTTTCCCTTGTCCCTGCAAAGGAGTTGATTTTATGGCGGGCAAGAAAGATTATTACGAAATCCTCGGCGTCAACAAAAATTCGACCGACGACGAAATCAAAAAAGCCTACCGCAAGTTGGCACGCAAATATCACCCCGACCTCAACCGCGACGCCCCCAAGGCTGCCGAAGAAAAAATGAAAGAAATCAACGAGGCTTACGACGTTTTAAAAGACAAGGAAAAGCGCGCGCAATACGACCAATTCGGTTTCATCGACCCGAACGCTGCCTACGGTCAGGGCGGCGGCGGCTTCACCGGCAACATCAACATGAACGACATCTTCGGCGGCGCGGGCGGTTTCGGCTTCGGCGACATCTTTGAACAATTTTTCGGCGGCGGCGGCGCACGGGCTCGCAAAAAGTCCGGTCCTCAAAAAGGTGCCGACTTGCGTTACGATTTGCAACTTTCCTTCGAGGACGCGGCTTTCGGCAAGGAAATGACAATCAAAGTCCCGCGCATGGAGACTTGCGACGAATGCGGCGGCACGGGCGCGGCCAAAGGTACGACGCCCGACGAATGCCCCGATTGTCACGGAACAGGTATGCGGCAGACGACAACGCGCACACCGTTCGGTGTCATATCGAACGCCCGTCCTTGCGAACGCTGTCACGGTACTGGGCAAATCGTCAAGAACCCCTGCGAACACTGCCACGGCGCGGGCAAAGTTCGTGTCGAACGCGAAATCAAACTCACGATACCCAAGGGCGTCGACGCGGGGCAACGACTTCGCATAAGCGGCGGCGGGCAGGCGGGCGAACGCGGCGGGCAACCCG
This sequence comes from uncultured Selenomonadales bacterium, assembly GCA_947304355.1. Classification (GTDB taxonomy): domain Bacteria; phylum Bacillota; class Negativicutes; order Selenomonadales; family Selenomonadaceae; genus Quinella. The sequence continues at coordinate 86,222 of CAMZAX010000001.1, read as the reverse complement.
GCGACCTTTACGTTTACATCAACATCAAGCCGCACAAAATCTTTTCGCGCAACGACGAGGACGTTTACTGCGAAATCCCGATAAGTTTCGTGCAGGCGGCTTTGGGCGCGAAGATTGAAGCTCCGACGATTGACGGCAAAGTTGATTTGATTATCCCCGAAGGCACGCAATCGGGCGCGGTGCTCAGAATTCGCGGCAAGGGCATTCCTCACATGCACGGCAACGAGCGCGGCGACGAGTTCGTTACAATCAAAGTCCTCACGCCGAAAAATCTCACCGCCCGCCAAAAGAAACTCTTGCGCGAATTCGAGGACAACGGCTCCGACTCAAAGAACAATCCCGAAAAAAAATCTTTCTTCGACAAGCTCAAGGACTTATTCGAGTAAAATCATCACGTCTCCGCCGCAAGCGCGGGGATTTTTTTTGGAGTGATTCACGTGACGAAATTGGACAACCTCAAGAATTATCTGCGCGGGCTCGGCAAAGCAGCGGTGGCTTTTTCGGGCGGCGTCGATTCGACGTTCCTGATTGCCGTCGCGCACGAAACCCTTGGCGATAACGTCATTGCCTTGACGGCTCAAAGTTGCTTCGTGCCGCGCAGGGAATCGGAATTCGCCAAAAATTTTTGCGCGGACAACGGCATTCGGCAAATCGTCTTCGCGGCGGACGTGCTCAACGTCGCGGGCGTCAAAGCCAATCCCGCCGACCGCTGTTACTTGTGCAAGCGTGCGCTGTTTGAAAATTTCCTGCGCCTTGCCGAGGCTGACGGTTGTGTTTTGGTTGAAGGCTCAAACACCGACGATGCGAACGACTACCGCCCCGGCGCGCGTGCCCTTGCCGAACTCAAAATAAAAAGCCCGCTGGTCGCCGCCGATTTGTCAAAGGCGGAGATTCGCGAGCTGTCAAGGGAAATGAATTTGCCGACTGCCGACAAGCCGTCGATGGCGTGTTTGGCGTCGCGTTTCGTCTACGGCGAGCCGCTGACCGTCGAAGGTCTTGCGCGCGTCGAGGCGGCTGAAGATTTTCTGTTGAACGCGGGCTTTAATCAACTGCGCGTCCGAGTGCACGGCAATCTTGCGCGGCTTGAAGTGTTGCCCGAAGATTTTCCGCGTCTCATGGAGTTGCGCGCCGCCGTCGTCGACAAACTCAAATCGTTGGGATTTTTATATGTCACGTTGGATTTGCAAGGCTATCGCGTCGGGAGCATGAACGAAACGCTCAAGCTTTCCTGAACGCACTTGCAGGCTGTCTGCAGCGCGGGCAAACGGCGGGCGGTTCGTCGCCGAAGTGTTCGTAACCGCAAACGGAGCAGACCCATTTCGTGCCGGTCGCTTTGGGCGCGTCGGCTTTTTCTTCAATCGCAGGAGCTTCCTCAACGTCGGGGAGGCTCATTATTTTTTGCGCGTCAAGATTTTCGTAACCGTAGGGCGTGTGCGTCGACAGGTAGACGGTCGGATTCGCCTTGATAAACGCGCGAACGCGGCTCAACGTGTCGCGGGCGGCGGGCAAGTCTTCAAAAACCACGGACAATTTATTTTCAATCAACGCCTCGTCGGTGTAAGTCACGTCGCCGTGAATCAGATAGAACTTGTCGCCGTCTTCGACGATAACGATACTGTTGCCCTTGGTGTGACCGGGCGCGAAGATGTAATACACGCCGTCGGCGATTTTTTGGCACGCGTCGAAGTTTTTGTACGCGCCGTCGGTGAAATCGGTGCGGACAACGTTATCGCCCGTCAACTTCATGTCGTCCGCTTCGATTCGCGAAATGTAAATCTTGGCGTTCGGGAATTGGCGCAATTCGCCCGTGTGGTCGGGGTGCTTGTGCGTCACGAGGATTTTGGACACCTGCGCGGGCTCGTAACCTGCCGCACGGAGCGCGTCGACGTAATCATTTATCTTGTCGCCGAAGGTTATCACGGAATCTTTCGTCACGGGGATTTCCATTTCGGCGGGCATGCCCGTATCAACCAGAATGACTTCCTTGCCGGTGTCGATAACGAAGTTTTGCAAGCTGGAGCGAAGTTTTTCTTCCTTAATGGAGCCTTCGGGCAGACCGCCGCCGCACGCGAACGATTTCATCATAAAGCCGCCGTCGAAAAGTTTTACTGCAGATATTTTCATGTCAAGAGACCTCCTCGCCTCGACAAGGTTTTGACCGTCAAGCATAAGACCGAGCGTCGCAATGCCCGCCGTCTTGATAAAGTCGCGCCGATTCATCAGACTTTTTCCTTGAAAACCGACGCAGGTTGACCGCAGACGGGGCAAGCTTCGGGCGGAGCGTCGCCGACATGTTCGTAGCCGCAGACGCCGCAGATCCATTTCTTGCCGGACTTGATTGCGTCTTTGGGCGCGTACTTGGCAATCAGCTCGTCGATAACAACGCCGTGGTGCGCTTCCTGTTCGGCGAAGACGTCCATTTCGTCAGCAGCAGCAGTCAAGCCCGCCGCACGCACCATATCCGCCAACGTCTTGATTTTCGTTTTGCCTGCGTATTCAGCCTTTGCGACGCCCGCGACGAATTGCCAAAAGTCTTTCGGGACTTTGCCGTTGAGCGTGGCGTAAAAGCCCGCGTGAACAGCTTCTTGATTCGCCGATCCGATAAAGGTGCTCGCGACGGCGTTGAGACCTTGCTCCTTGGCAAGACGGGCAAGCGCGTAGTACATCATGGTGGCGTTCGCCTCGCCCTGCGCGGTAGCTCCAATCGCGGCTTCAAGGTCGGTGCCCTTGGTCAAGCCGTGAAGACTTTCGGTCGTTTTGGCGGAGGGACTGCGGTCGATTTTCGGGTAGTCGAACGCGTAACCCACACCGAAATGAATCACCCATTCGGGCTTTTCGGGAATCGGAATCCAATAGCCGTAAGCCTTGCCGAACGCGCCCTCGTAGGTGCAGAATTGCGCTTCGCCCGTGTCGACGGCCTTATCGCATTGGCAGCCCTTGTGGTTTTCGGGCTTGCCGATTGACGAACACTTAATGCCCGGCGTAAGTCCGAACTCGGCGGCCTTTTTGTTGACGGCGACGATCTCGCGGCTCTTTTGCGTTATCGTCACGGCTTCGGGGAAGTTGTCCCACATCAGGTGAAATGCTTGGATAATCTCTTCGTTGCTCACGTTGAATCAACTCCTAAAACAAAATACGCATAAAAAATAACCCGCGCAGATGATTTCTGCAACGGGCTTGATGAAAATTTTTATGACGCGCCGATATTGTAAAGCGCAACGCAACAACCCCTGATACTTGCCGTGGGGCTTTTTGAATTCAGCTTGCGATATTTTTGGATTCTTTCTCTGTGGGCGTATATGGGAATTTATTCGTCGTCAATTTTGTATCTGGCGTAACGAACATCAACTTCGACAAGGCGACGTTGTTGCGCGTCAACGACTTTTGCGGCGCGTCGTTTAATTGCAGCAACGAATTCCTTACTTTGAGTAATCTCGGCTACGTCGTCGAAAACTTCGCCAATCCAACAGAAAGTATCATCGTCGCATTCATTTTCGATAAAGTTAATCGTCTGCGCAATGTCACGTGTAAGAATTTCGGTAGTTTTTTTCCAACATTGTTCGATACCGTAGTCCCATTCGTCTTGAGTTTCAACAGCAACACGTTTACGCTCGGCAACGACAGCTTTTAATTCTTCAATGTTCATTTTTTTGACCTCCGTTTTTTTGTGGGTTGATTAGAGTCGGGAAAAACCGTTGCTATCTTCCCGTTTGTACGTATGATTCCGACTCTGACACCCTTATACATGCCGTAGACGATTTTTCCGTCCGGAACGTGACGATTGTTTTTCAGTCCGGCAACGAGTTCGCCTGCGCGACGAATATCTTTCGGCGACCACGCTGCAGGAAACCACGATTGATTACTACCCGTTCTTTTCCATCTCTTTATATGATTCGGAATATTGCCGACTCGGACGCCGTTCGGATAAGTTTTGACGATATTGTACTCTATGCCGTATTTGTCAAACAAGAGCATTCCTTTTTGAGCGTGACCGCCGCTTTTTAAACGAAGACGATCTCTTCTTCTCATCGGCTGAGTAAAAAGACCCTCGATTGATTGAACGAGTGCAAAATCGCTGACGGAGCGAGCACTTCCACGTGTATTAAAACAACGACCCGTTTTACCTGTACCCATTTATTTGACCTTCTTTCTGACTTGTGAAATCCAATCGGGATAAAGAACGAAATTTGTCTTGCTAAGGATGTCGGCGGAAAAAATCTTTTTGGGCATACTTCCGTAAACCAAAACGACCTCAGGCGTCAGTTCATCGAGCATGGCTTCCAGACCTTCGCGGAAGTAATACTTATTTTCTTTGCTCTGAACGCAACCGTATGTACCGACGGAGACGACAGAGTTTTTCGGTGCGCCCAAGAAAGCAAATTTTTCCGGCAGAACATCTGTTGTATAACTGCGCTCGTCACCCCAACGGACATTTGTAATGACGTATGCGCCTTGCTTTTGGAGAGAATGACCGATAGCCCTGTTGCGATATACGTTTGCTATTTGCGCGAGTAACGGCGCGTCGCGATAAAGCGAGTTGTCGGGCGTTACGACAGCGGAAAAGCGCAGTATGTCATCGACAAAATCTTCCGGCTTGCGAACAATGTCGGCAAAGTTAATATCGTGTTCGTAGAAAACTAGGCATTCGGAAAAAATCTTTGCTTCGGTCGCGTTTGGAATAGGGAATCATGTTCGGCGGAATAATAATTTCTTCAGGCGGATCGATTTTAGGAATCTCCAATACTCCGTCAAAGAGAGCAGTCTCCACCAATTCCAAGTTAAATTCTTCGTCGAATGTGTTTTTACGCAAAATAAATCACTCCTTACAAGTTAAAAGAAATTTTGACCTGCGGAGCGAAATATGCTAACATACGACAATAAAAGAATAAAGATTATGTGTACATCAGCACATTTCGCAAAAAGGATTCGGTTACTGTTGACAGCGGCAACCGAATTTTTGTTTACGGCGTGTCGGAAGTCATCTTTTTGATTGTTCTTTGCGCCGTTTATTGAACTTTCTCGCGGTTTTTAAATCGAAAATCATTGCGTTGTCTTTATCGGAATAAATTCCGTCTGCACGATAGTTGTAACTTTCCAAATCCCAATCCATCATTCGAGAAATTATTTGTTGCAACTCACGGTTGTTGACGCGCACGCCGTTCTTCCAATTTGCTCCTTCGCGAAAAAAAGGGACTCTGTCTTCGTCGGTATCATCGCATTTTTGTATCGCGATTTGTTTTTCATTGGAGTTTAGAAAGAAAAGTACAAATTCTGCTCTCTGTAAATGAAACACGACGTTGCCGCTGAAATTTATTCCGTTTCTTGTGACAGACATGAATGAACTTCCCGATAAAACAGGTATTTTTACGAAACCTTCAAGCATGAAATCACCTCCTAAATTTCGTTGTATGTTTGTGTCATATTTGAAGTCTATTTGTCGTTGGCAATTTATTATGAATTTAAATCTTTGTCAATATATCGTAAGTTCTTAAAGGGGGTGGTTTTGTGAAAGGTAAGCCCTTGCGCCAATTTATAGATGATTTGTATTACAACGCCGAAACAGAATTCATTTTCGACGGACAGATACTTGATTGTCGGCGGGGCTTTTTCCGTTTGACTTGTGCATATATAACGAAAACATACCTGCCTTATTAACTATTTGACAATAAAAATTTCATGATGTAGAATCGACGATAATTTAAGATTTTCGCATTGATAGAAATTTGGAATCATTGATTGGAGGATTATATAATGCAAGGGCTTTCAGAGGAAAAACTTTTTGGATTAATACGTCCGCTTCTTAATCATCATAATCGCGATCAATTTCATATTCCGATAATGAACAAAGTCACGGAAGACGATCTGAATTTTTCCAACGTTCAACCATTGAACCTTCAAAATCTGTCCGTCAAGAACAACAACACGCGCAAATTTGTTTTGGGATTTTCCTACGACGATAAAATCGAGCGTTTTTGCAAAAAGCCGTTAAAATATATCCCGTGCTTGCAATCCGCTTACGCTGTTGCGACCCCCGATTATAGTCTCCATCCTCAAATGGATATACCGTCGTATCTTAATCAGATTTATAAAAATCGTTGGCTTGGTTGTTTTTGGCAAGAGCATGGCATTTTGTCTTTGCCAAGTGTCGGTTGGACAACGGAGGGTTGGGATGATTTGAGCTTTGCCGGTCTGGAAAAAGGAACGATTGTCGTGATTTCCACCCTCGGCAGTAAGAGAGATACAGCATTTTTTATGCGAGGCTACAATGAAATGATTCGCCGCATTGAGCCGCCTTTGGTTGTCGTTTACGGTGACATCTTGCCGGAAATGAAGGGACGGTTCGTAAATTTTCGTTATGAAGAGTCTTTTCGACCTAAAAAGCATCCTTGTTCTCAAGGAACACTTTTCGAGGTTTCACCAATTTTTGAAAGGAGGTGAGTGCCATGGGCAACAGAAGTTCTTTTAAAAATGTACATGCCGGTGATTTTTCTTTTACGGACGGCGGAAAAACTTTTCGCTCCATAGGCGGGTTTGACAACGTCAAGATTTTAGTCAGAGACAGCGGCTCCGTCAAAGCTCCGGAATATTCGCATACGGCTAACAGGATTTACGCCATTGTTCAAGGCGGCGAATTAAAACATCTCGCCTATTACGATGAAAATCATAAGCAGGCGGTGGTCGTTGATTTACAACACAAACATCGCGGAGTTCAGCCACACAAACACATTTACTTGAATCATGCTGATAACGGAATTTCCATTTCTGAAAAAGAACAGGCTTTGGTTAATGAGATTAAAGAAAGGTTCGGATTACGATGAGAATCAACGAATACAACTGCTTGTACGAATTTATTTACGAATACGACAGAGGTCGCTACCCCTCCACGGACACTCAGCCGCGCAAGTTCATGGGCATTGAATTTTTATATCGCGGCGTCTATTATCGCATGTGCTACGAGCCGCCTGAAAACGACGGCGAGTCCCGATTTTATTACGTCTACGTCATGCACTGCGAATCGCGAGGCTATCCCGCCGCCGACGATTTTGAAGTAATCGGTTGCTACGAAAACATTCACGACCTGCTGAACGATTGCTTTATCGACGGCGTTCCGTTTAAGGATGTCATCATGGACGACAACACCGAAATTCTTGGTCAGGATTAACGGAAATCATCGGCTCGTAAATTTTGCCATATCGAAATAAATAAAAGCTCCGTCTGTCGGCGGGGCTTTTCGCTCATTTCTATAGACAGCGCGGCGTTTTTTGTTTATAATCGGCGTCATGGAAGTTGTAACTTTCTGACAGTTGAAGGAGGCTTTTTAATGAAAGGCGGCAATAAACCCGTTTACGTCATAGGGCACCGAAACCCCGACACCGACTCGATTTGCTCTGCCATAGGTTATTCGCACCTCAAGCAGGCGTTGGGCGTCAATGCCGTGCCCGCCCGTTGCGGCAAAATCAACAACGAAACGAAATACGCGCTGGAATATTTCAAGGTTGAACAGCCGTTGCTTTTAACCGATTTGTATCCGCGTGTCAAAGACGTTGCGCTCGAATGCAAGACCGTCGTCCGCCAACACGACACGCTCCGTCACCTCGGCGAAGTCATGCGCAAAAGCGAATTGCAATCCGTGCCCGTCACCGACTCCGGCGGCGACCTCGTGGGCATCGTCACCGTCAGCGACTTGGCAAAGCGTTACTTCCTTGAACTCGGACTTCAAAGCCTCGTCGACCTGCGCGTCCGCTATCGCGACATAATTCAAGTCACCGACGGTAAAGTTTTGGTCAGCGGCGACGAAAACGCCTTTATTGAAGGCAATATCGTAATCGCGTCCGGCTCCGCGTTTTCGACGGTCAGTATACTCAACAAAAAGGACATCGTTATCGTCGGCGACAGGAGCGCGGAAACTTTGCTCAAGTTCCTTGAATGCGGCGTGGCAACCCTTATCGTGACGCAGAACAGCCGCATTGACGCCGCTGTCTTGGAAGAGGCCGAAAAGCGCAAAGTCTTCGTCATGGTCACGCCTTACGACGCGTACACCGTCGGGCGGCTTATCAATCAGTGCGTGCCGATTCGCCGCATAATGAAAGCAGATCCCGTTTGCTTCCGCCCCATGGATTTGCTCAGCGACATCAAGGGCGTAATGGACGAACACCGCTACCGCAGCTACCCCGTCGTCGAAAACAGCAAACTCGTCGGGTTGGTCAGCGCGGACGAAATTATGTTGCCCGAACGCGAAAAAGTTATCCTCGTCGACCACAACGAACGCGGACAGGCGATTGAAGGTATCGAAGACGCGAAGATCGTTGAAATTATCGACCACCACAGACTCGGCGGCGTGCAGACCAGCGAGCCGATTTACATTCATCAAGAACCCGTCGGTTGCACGTGCACGATTGTCGCGAACATGCATTGGGAAAATGACGTTGAAATTCCGCCGTCAATCGCCGGATTGCTTATGAGCGCGATTATCTCCGACACCGTGCTTTTCAAGTCGCCGACCTGCACTCCCAAAGACAAGAAGACCGCCGAAAAACTTGCCGATATCGCGGGCGTCAACCTCAAGGAATACGGGCTTGCAATGTTGCGCGCGGGCGCGGGCATAGGTGACAAGACTCCCGCCGAAATCGCAAAGAACGACCTTAAGGAATTCAAAATCGGCGACTACCGCATAATCGTCAGCCAAATCTCCGTCATGGATCCGAAAGAAATTCTCGACATCGAAGATCAGCTTATCGACTTCATGAAGGACGAGTGCGAGCGCGAAGGCTTCGACATGCATTTGCTTATGGCGACCGACATTTTGGAAGAGGCGACCTATCTGCTTTACGCCGGCTCACCCAAGACGCTTATCGGCGAGGCGTTCAAGAAAGACGCAAGCGGCACGCATGTTTATCTGCCGGGCGTCATGAGCCGCAAGAAACAGGTCATCCCGCCGCTGTCCGAGGCTGTCAAACGCATTAAGCCGCAGTGATATAAGGAACTAGGAACTAGGAACTAGATTTTTCACCTCCGCAAAACGCGGGGGATTTTTTTAGCGCGTCAAGCAGACGAAGATTCTCCGCCCGCGAACGTACCGCCGAACGCAAGTACGAGCCGTCAAGCCCCGCAAAGTTCGCGCAACTGCGCAGCAAAATTTTTTCACGCCGCAACGCCGTCAACAGTTCGTCGGCGCGCTCATGCCGGAACAACACGAAATTTGCCGTCGGCGGAAAGACTTGCACGCCGCGCAGATTCGTCAGCCGTTCGACGAAAAATTTCTGCTCCGTCGCCAGCCAAGCCCGTGTTCGCCGTAAAAAGTCACCGTCCGCCAACGCCGCGACGCCCGCCTTTTGCGCCAGGAAGTTCACGTTCCAAACGTCCTTCGACAAGTTCAATCGCCGCGCCAATTTTTCTTCGACGACCGCAAAGCCCAAGCGCAAGCCCGGTATCGCGAAAATCTTCGTCAGCGACTGCACGACCGAAATTTTTTCCGAGACGCAGTTTCGTATCGATGACGCGTCCGTGAAATCGATAAACGATTCGTCGACGACAACGCTTGCGACTTCGGAGAGCCGCAAAATTTCTTCGGGCGTCGGCAAATAACCCGTCGGGTTGTTGGGGCGTCCGATTATCACGCAATCTTCGGGCGTCACTTCGGCGCGCAACTTGTCAACGTCGAGCGCAAAATTGTCCGCAGCCTCCGTGACGAAAAATTTCACGGCGCAACCTGCCGCCCTTGCCGCGCGTTCGTATTCGGAAAAACTCGGCACGGGCAACACAACACGTGCGGGGCGCGTCGCGTTCAGGTGCAGATAAAAAAATTCCGCCGCGCCGTTTAGCAAAACCAAATTCCGTTCGGGCACGTCGTAACGTCGATTGATGGCGCGTTTGAGTTCGGACGCGTTCGGGTCGGGATAATTCACGACGCCGCGCAGATTTTCCGTCAACGCCCGCAAAATATTTTCAGACAAGCCGAGCGGGTTGATGTTCGCGCTGAAGTCGAGCCAATCGCCCGCGTTACCCGCCGCGTCATAAACTTGCCCGCCGTGTTCGTATCGTTCCAAAAAATTCCTCATTCCTAATTCCTCATTCCTAATTGACAACGCCCGCCTCTTGATATATATTAACAAACACTAAATGAAATTTTACTGAAAGATTTTTGGAAGCTGAGGAGTGCTTGAACATGAAAAAATTTTTACTGACGGTGACGGTGCTCCTGTTGGCGACGGCGGGATTTATTTTATGGCTCTTCCAACGCGACGCCGACGGAGTGCCGATTTTGAACTACCACCGCGTGAGCGACACGGACGACAATCCTGCGACGCTCAAAGTCGCCGACTTCGACGCGCAGATGAAATATCTCGTCGACAGCGGCTACAAAGTCATTTCGCCCGACGATTTGCTCGACGCCTGGGAAAACGGCAAGCCTTTGCCCGAAAAGCCGATTGTGCTGACCTTCGACGACGGACACGCCGACATTTACAACAACGTCTTCCCGATTCTGCAAAAGTACAACATGCGGGCGACGGTCTTCGTCGTGACCGACCACATGGGCTCCGCCGACTATCTGACGTGGGATATGGCGCGCGCGCTCCAAAACGGTGGCTTCGTCGACATAGAAAGCCACACCATGAGCTACAAGGACTTGACGACCCTGCGCGGCGACAAACTCTGGAACGAAATTTACGGCTCCAAACAGGCGATTGAGTGGGCGTTGAAAAAGCCCGCCAAGTTTATCGCCTACCCGCACGGCAAATACACCGTCGACGCCGAAGACACCTCCAAAGAAGTTCATTTCCGCGCCGGTTTTATCGAAGACTACGGGCTTGCCAAGAGTGAGCCCAATCGCTTTATCTTGACGCGAATCCCCGTCGTGGGCAGCAATTCGCATACGCTGTTGCGCTTCAAAATCCGCTTGAACGGCTCGCCGATTTTCGCGCCGATTAACCGTTTCAAAAACGACATCGCCGAGGGCAACCCCGAAGTTGCCGACTTAATTTTTATTCCGTAAGGGACAAGGGACAAGGTTTTAACTCCTACCTCCTAACTCCTAACTAACAAAAAGGAGCAGGTGAACTCAATGGAAAACAATTTTTGCGACACGACAAACCCCGCCGTAACCTTCGACGACAAAGCAACCGTGCTTGAGCGTATCCTGTCCGAAGTGGCGCGGGCTTTCGAGGCGTTCGCCGAAATTTTCGCGGACGGCGACAGAATGTTTCTTTGCTTTGAGGTGACACCGTGGAAGATAATTTTGCAGGACTGACGACCGAAAAAATAAATCCCGCGACGGCGCATATCGACCAATGCACGACGCTTGAGATGGTCACGCTGATTAACGCGGAAGACAAAAAAATCGCGACCGCCGTCGAACGCGTCTTGCCCGAAATCGCTCGTGCCGTCGACGCCATTGCCGAACGTTTTCAGCGCGGCGGACGGCTCTTTTACATTGGCGCGGGCACTTCCGGACGGCTCGGCGTTTTGGACGCGTCCGAATGCCCTCCGACTTTCGGCGTGTCGCCCGACCTGGTTCAAGGCTTGATAGCGGGCGGCTCAGGTGCTTTAATTAAAGCTGTCGAAGGCGCGGAGGATAACGTCAACCTTGCCGCCGAAGATTTGACCGGCAAAAATTTCTGCGCGGCAGATGTGCTCGTCGGCATAACGGCTTCGGGCAGGACGCCTTACGTTTTGGGCGGCGTCGACTTCGCCAAAAAACTCGGCGCGATAACCGTCGGCGTGTCGTGCGTTGAAAATTCCGCGCTCGCCAAAGCCGTCGACATTGCGATAACGCCCGTGACGGGTGCAGAGGCTTTGACGGGCTCGACGCGCATGAAAGCCGGCACCGCGACCAAAATGGTACTCAACATGCTCACGACCGCCGCCATGATTAAAATCGGCAGAGTGCGCGGCAACTTGATGGTTTGCGTGCAGGCGACCAATGACAAACTCCGCGACCGCCTGAAACGAATCAATGAGACATTGGGAATGAGGAATGAGGTATGACACACGGAATATCGGTTTACGCCGGGCTCGATTACAATCACGCCGATAACCTTGCGCTGATTGAAACCGCCGCCGACATGGGCTTTAAGTTGCTGTTCACGTCCGCGCAGGTGCCCGAAGCCGCCGACGCCGAAACTTTTTACGACGACTTCACGGACATTTTGACGACCGCCGTCACGCACGGCTTTGAAATTATCGTGGACGTGAACGCCGACAACTTTTCGCAGTACGACATTGACGGCTTGACGTTGCGCCTTGACGACGGCTTTGACTCGCAACGCATTGCCGAAATCAGTCGCGCCCGAAAAATTCAGCTGAATGCATCGACAGTAACTGAAGATTTGCTGAACACGCTCGACGAACTCGGCGCGAATTTCGACAACATCAGCGCGTTGCACAACTTTTACCCGCGTCCCAACACGGGGCTCGACACGTACTACTTTGCCAACCAAAATCGCATCCTCCAAGACTTCGGCATAAAAGTCGGCGCGTTCGTGCCAAGCAAGGACGGCAAGCGGCGTCTGCCACTGCGCGAAGGGCTGCCCACGCTCGAAGACTGCCGCGACTTCACGACAGATTTATCGGCGCGATTTGTGGCGTCATTCGGCGTCGACTTCATGATAATCGGCGACGGCGCGCCCACTGTCGACGAACTTGCGGCGGTTGCGGCGATTCAAAGCGACGAAATTATTTTCCACGCGCATCTTATCAGCAACGACCTGACGACCGCCGAACTGTTGAGCAAAACTTTCACGCGCCGCGCAGATTTGGCAAAGTCCGTGATTCGCGCCGCAGAAGGGCGACAATATCTTAAAGAACTCGGCGGCAAGATTCCCGTTGAGCAGTTGCCGATTGAGCGCAGTTTCGGCGACGTGACGATTGACAATGAAAACTTTGGCCGATACGCGGGCGAAGTGCAGATAATCCAGGACGTGTTGCCTGCCGACGGGCGCGTCAACATTGCGGCACGCATCCTCGACGAAGAAATTTTTTTAACGGGCTACCTGAAACCGCGCCAAAAGTTTTCGTTTAAATTTGTTTGACTCTCTGCAGTGCGCATTGCGCATTCCGCATTACGCATTGCCTTTTGGAGGTTGATGCGATGAAATTTAAAGTAGCGGTAACCGCCGCCGCATTGGTAACCCTGTTGAGCAGCACGGTCTTCGCGTCGCCGACTCTGGCGCGAAATTCTCGCGGCAACGACGTGCTCACGTTGCAGAAAAAACTTTATCTCATCGGCTACGACATAACCGAACTTGACGGAGTTTACGGCAACGAAACCGAACGCGCCGTCGCCGCCTTTCAGCACGACAACAAAATTTCAGTCACGGGCGTCGTCACCAACGTCACGTGGCGTGCCCTGAAAAAGGCTAAAGAAAAAAAAGGACGTACACTTCCCGCGCCGAAAGTCACGTCCGCCGACGTGGACACCAGTATCGTCAATACGCTAGCGTCTTACGGCAAGGCGTTCATAAGCGGCAAGCAGGGCAAGTCAATCGTCGCCACCGCGCAAACTTTCATGGGCGTGCCCTACGTTTTCGGCGGAACGACACCTTCGGGCTTTGACTGTTCCGGCTTGGTGCAATACGTTTTCAAAATGAACGGCATATCGATTCCGCGCCTCGCCGACGAACAGTACAACCTCGGCAAGGAAGTCAAGCGCGACAGACTTGTGCCGGGCGATTTGGTTTTCTTCACGACTTACACGGCGGGCGTCTCGCATTGCGGCATTTACGTCGGCGACGGGAAATTTCTTCACGCGTCGTCAAGCAAGGGCGTCAAGGTTGACAGCCTCGACAACGAGTATTGGAAGCCGCGATTCGTCGGCGCGCGCAAAATTGTCGGTGATTAGGAGTAACGATTGATGAACAAAATTTCAGTGGTCGGGATTGGACCGGGCGGACTCGACGAGATGACGCCCAAAGCCCGCAAGGCGATTGAAACTGCTCAAGTCGTCGCGGGTTACAACACTTACATTGAACTCGTTGCGCCGCTCCTCGGCGGTAAAAAAATTATCGGGCGCGCAATGATGCAGGAAGTCGAACGCTCTCGCTTGGCTGTCGAAGAGGCTCAAGCCGGGCGCGACGTGGCGGTTATTTCAAGCGGCGACGCGGGCGTCTACGGTATGGCGGGTCTGGTCGTCGACATGATTCTTGACTTGCCCGAAGAGCACCGTCCGCAATTTGAAATCTGCGCGGGCGTGTCGGCAGTCAACGCAGCGGCGGCGATTTTGGGTGCGCCGCTCATGCACGATTTTGCAATTATAAGTTTAAGCGATTTAATGACGCCGTGGGAGCTCATTCAAAAACGCGTGCGCTCGGCGGCGGAAGGCGACTTCGTTATCGCCCTTTACAACCCAAAAAGCAAACGCCGCGTCACTCAACTTTCCGAAGTGCAAAAAATTCTGCTCCGCTTCCGCGAAAAAAATACGCCCGTCGGCATAGTGACGAACGCGGGACGGACAGGCGAATCAAAAATCATCTCGACGCTGGAAAATTTTACACGCGAGGAAGTCAACATGTTTTCGCTGGTGATAATCGGCAACAGTCAAACTTACGTCAAGGCGGGTTTTATGATTACGCCGCGCGGATACGAAAAGCAATGCGTAATGCGCAATGCGTAATGCGTAATGCGGAATGCGGAATGAAAATGGGGAATGAACTATGCGATTGATTGTCGGGATGACGGGCGCGAGCGGCGTCGTGATAGCCGTCGAACTCTTGCGCCGCCTCAAAGCGATTGATTCGGTTGAAACGCATTTAATCATCACGGAGGGCGCGCAGCTGACGATTCGCGACGAAACGAACTTTGACACGTTTGAAATTCGCCGCCTTGCCGATTGCGTTTACGACGTGAATCAAATGGACGCGTCAATCGCAAGCGGGTCGTTTCTCGTCGACGGCATGATTGTCGTCCCGTGCACCATGAAAACTTTGGCGGGCATTGCGGCGGGCTACTGCGAAAATCTTTTGCTTCGGGCGGCGGACGTCTGCCTTAAAGAAAACCGCAAGCTGTTGCTCGTGCCGCGCGAAATGCCCTTCAGCCGAATTCACTTGCGCAACATGAAAGAGCTTGCCGACTGCGGCGCGATTATCATGCCGCCCGTCATGACGTTTTATAACACGCCGTCGACGCTGCAAGCGCAAATCAATCACATCGTCAATAAAATATTGCGCCTGTTCAATCTGCCCGACGACATGATTGAATGGCGCAAGCCGTAAAAAAATTTCTGCGGGAGGTCGAAAGACTTCCCGATTTTTTATTTCAGTCGTTGCACGGGCAAGCGGGCGCGTCGAAATATTTGCTGACGATTTTCACCGCGCAATAGTCGCCGCACATACTGCAAGCCGTTTCGTCCGCTTTGTTGCGTGCGCCGCGTTTTTTGCGGGCAAGGTCGGGGTCAATCGCAAGGCTGAGCTGTTCGTCCCAATCCAAAACTTTGCGGGCGCGTGCCATTTTCAAATCCCAATCGCGAGCCCCGTTGACGCCCTTAACCAAGTCGGCGGCATGTGCGGCAATGCGCGAGACGATAACGCCGTCATGCACGTCCTCAAGCGTGGGCAGGCAAAGATGTTCGGCGGGCGTGACGTAGCAGAGGAAATCCGCGCCGCTCACCGCAGCCAACGTCCCGCCAATCGCGGCAGTGATGTGGTCGTAGCCCGGCGCAATGTCCGTCACGAGAGGCCCCAAGACGTAAAACGGCGCGTTGCGGCAGATACGTTTCTCAAGTCGCATGTTCGCTTCAATCTGATCGTAGGGGACGTGGCCGGGGCCTTCAACCATGACTTGCACGCCGCGCCGCCAAGCACGGTCAACCAAGTCGCCCAACGTTATCAACTCCGTCAGTTGCGCGCGATCCGTCGCATCGGCAATGCAACCGGGTCTTAAGCCGTCGCCGAGGCTTATCGTCACGTCGTACGTCGCGCAGATGTCCAAAATGTCGTCGTAGCGTTCGTAAAGCGGGTTTTCGCGTTCGTTGTGGAGAATCCAGCCCGCGATAAACGAGCCGCCGCGACTTACGATGTCCATTTCGCGCCGTTGCGTACGGAGCTTGTGAATCGCCGAACGCGTAACGCCGCAATGCAACGTCATGAAGTCCGCGCCGTCCTTTGCCTGCGTTTCAATCGTGCGGAGCAAATCGTCTTCGGTCATTGCGACAATCGCGCCGTGAGCTTTAATCGCCGCGACCGCCGCTTGATAAATCGGAACGGTGCCGACCATAATCGACGAGTGTTCGATAATGCGCCGCCGCGACACGTCGATATTGTTGCCCGTGCTTAAATCCATAACCGAATCCGCGCCGCAACGAACAGCCTCGTCGAGCTTGAGCAATTCGGGTTCGATGTCGGGGAAGGTGCTTGACGTGCCGATATTGGCGTTGACCTTCGTGCGCAAGCCCGCGCCCACACCGCAGGGTTTCAGCGACGCGTGATTGACGTTGGCGCAGATGGCAATCGTTCCTTGCGCGACGCCCGCCCGAATTTGTTCGACGGGAATTTTTTCAGCCTCCGCGACGATTTTCATTGCGTCGGTGATTTTGCCTTCACGAGCCGCTTGCATTTGAGTAGCCATAAGTTTTTCACGCCTCCAAAATTTTTTTGAACCGCTTGACGACGAGTCCCGCCAATGCCGCGCCGCAAACCGTCGAGATTAAAAACGGCACGACGTAGACATAAAACGCCGCGTCGCCCGCCGCCTTGCCCATGAACAGAATCGCTATCGGGTAAGCCGCAAGCCCGCCGATTATGCCCGTGCCCAACGCCTCGGCGACGACCGCCGCCAAAATGCTTTTCGTCCGCGCGTAGGCAATGCCGCTGAACAACGCGCCGAACATACTGCCGGGGAACGCAAGCAAACTTCCAAGCCCGAATAAATTTCGCAACAGGCTCGCCGTGAACGCCGCGCCCACGCCGTATCGCCAACCCAACAGCACCGCGCAGAAGACGTTGACCATGTGCTGAACGGGCGCGCAACGACTGCCCAGTATCGGGAACGACAACACGCTGCCGACGACCGCCACAGCCGTAAGCACTGCCGCCAATGTCAGCCGCCGCGTCGAATCGCGCATACAAATCGCCTCCAAAAAAATTTTAGGGAAGACTCCCGAATCGGAAGCCTTCCCGTTGTGTCAAGTTCATTCCTACGTCGGCATTATCCGAATCAGGTTCGCGGGTCGACGTGCCTAACGTCCTCTCAGCCTGTTTGCAAGCTCCCCGATATTCAGTTTTGTTTGTTGTGTTCGACGCGAAAAATTTTTATCCTGCAAGGAAAAACTCAAGCGTAGGTGACGGGGAAAACGCCCAAGTTCTTCAGCCAAATGCTCCTGTCGTAAACGGCGCGAACAGCCTCACGTAAAGCGTCGTCGCCGGCGTCGGTCTCCAGGTCGAAGAAAAAAATATACGCGCCCAAAATCGTGCGGGCGGGTCGCGATTCGATACGCGTCATGTTCACGCCGCGCTTGGCGAATTCGTTGAGCACTTCGCAGAGCGTGCCTGCGCGGGAGCCGTCGATTTGACAGATAATCAACACCTTGTCGCCGTCGAAATGTTCAATCGGGGCGGCGTCACGCGGGCGGTAACGAATCTCGAAAAAGCGCGTGCTGTTGTTCGGATTGTCTTGGATGTTCTGCGCGGCGACGGTCATCCCGTTGAGTTTGCCGGCGCGTTCGGTGCAAATGGCGGCGAAATTTTCTTCGGACGCGGCAACGATTTCGGCGGCGCGTGCGGTCGAAGTCGTCGCGACAATTTCGACGTCGGGGAAGTTGGCGTGCAAAAACTTTCGACATTGCGACAGCGGCTGTGCGTGCGAAAAAATTTTCTTGACGGCTTTCACGTCGACGGTCGGGCGCGTCATTAAAAAGTTTTTCACTTGCCAAACGAGTTCGCGGGCGACGGTCAAGGTGTCGCTGCGCGCAAGAGTATCGAGCGTGATGTTTACCGAGCCTTCAAGTGAATTTTCCACGGGCACGATTCCCGCGTCGAGTCGTCGTTCTTTGACGGCAGTCAATACGTCGAAGATGTCCGCGCAGATTTCGAGCCGCCAATCGCGCCGCAAAAATTTTTTCAGCCAAAGAGCCGCTTCCTCCGAATGCGTACCCTTCGGCCCCAAAATTCCGATTCGTTCCAAGAAAATCACCGCCGTTCGTTTTGCGCGAATCATATGGAAAAATTTTTTCGCTGTCAACTATCGTGAAATAAATGCGTCCTATGTTGCAGGAAATAGCATTGCCGCAACGAATAATTTTCGCGACGCAATTATCTTTGGTTTTTAGGAGAGGTGAATTTTTATGGAGATGTTCTTAGG
The DNA here is from genome assembly GCA_947304355.1 of uncultured Selenomonadales bacterium. Lineage (GTDB taxonomy): Bacteria > Bacillota > Negativicutes > Selenomonadales > Selenomonadaceae > Quinella. The sequence continues at coordinate 67,934 of CAMZAX010000001.1, read as the reverse complement.
CTTCCTCGTGTTGCTGGCGTGTTTAATCGTCGGCGTGCGACACGGCGGCATCGGGCTTGCCGTCATAAGCGGTATAGGTCTCGTAATTTACACATTTGTTTTCGGCTACAAGCCCGGCAACCCGCCAATCGACGTCATGTTGACGATTTTGGCGGTCGTCACCTGCGCCGGCTTCCTGCAGACTTCGGGCGGCTTAACGGTCATGCTCAAGTACGCGGAAAAATTTTTGCGCAACAACCCCAAGCACGTCACTATCCTCGCGCCGCTGACGACGTGGTTCTTAACGGTGTTGTGCGGCACGGGTCACGTCGTCTATACGATGTTCCCGATTATCTACGACATTGCGATTAAGCAAAACATTCGCCCCGAACGCCCGATGGCAGTCGCGTCCGTCGCGTCACAGATGGGTATATGCGCGTCGCCCGTCTCGGTCGCTATCGTCTCAATCGTCGGCTTCATGGCTACGGCGGGTCACAATTACACCGTCCTGCAGATTTTGGCAGTCGCAATGCCCGCAACCGGTATCGGCGTCCTGTGCGCGGCTCTTTGGAGTTATCGGCGCGGCAAAGACCTCGACAAGGACGAACGCTTCCAAGAATTCATCAAAGACCCTGCGAACAAGGAATACGTCTACGGCGACAGCGAATCGCTTCTCGGCAAGGAACTGCCGGCAAGCTTTTATTACGCGATGTACATTTTCTTCGCGGGCATTATCGTTATCGCAGTGCTCGGCAACTTCCCCGACCTGTTGCCGCATTTCCCGAACGCCAAGGGCGATTTGAAACCGATTTCAATGACGCAGGTTATCCAGATGGTTATGTTGCTCGTCGCCGCGACGATTCTGTTCGTCTGCAAAGTCAAGGCAAAAGACGTCGGCAACAGCCAAGTCTTCAAGTCCGGTATCGTCGCGCTGGTCTCGGTTTACGGCGTCGCGTGGATGGCGAACACCTACTTCAGCGCGCACATGGCGTTCTTGAAAGAATTCCTCGGCAACGCAGTTTCAAGTTATCCGTGGGCGTTCGCGATTATCGCGTTCCTCACGAGTAAGCTCGTCAACTCTCAGGCGGCGGCTATCGCTATCGTCTTCCCTATGGCTTTGAGCGTGGGCATGGATCCCGTTATCATCATGTCGTTTATCAGCGCGTGCTACGGTTACTTCTTCCTGCCGACGTACCCTTCCGATTTGGCGTGTATCGGCTTCGACCGTTCGGGCACGACGCGTATCGGCAAATACATTTTGAATCACTCGTTCATGATTCCCGGTCTTATCGGCGTCATAAGCGGTTGCTGTGTCGGCTTCGTTATGGCTCACATCGTCTTGTAAAAGTCTGTCGACAAAAAATTTCCCCGTCACTCACGCAGAGCGGCGGGGATTTTTTTTTATTTTGCGGAAAGGACTGCCTCGGCGTAGAGCGCGACGCCTTTATCTGCATTCGGGTGAATGAAGTCGACGAGATAATCACTGCGCGGATAAAGTTTCAAGCGGGCGTCAATGTAACGGTTGGCGTCGATAAAAATTTCGCCCTGCGCGGTGCACCAATCTTTCAAAGCAACGGCGTATTCGTCGTTGAGCGCGTTTTTTTCGTCGAAGGGCAACGCACTGACTGAATCGCCGTCCGTCGAAGTCCAAGGCGCAATGAAAACAAATTTCGCGTTGGGATTTTTTGCGCGTATGCCGTCACGGAGTTTTTGCAGATTGTTGACGTATTCCGCAGGCGTCATTGAGCAAAGATTTTCGTCGCGATAATGCACGTCATTTGCGCCGACAGCCGTGACGAACAAATCGGCGTCGGTTTGAATCATTTCGTCGAGGCGGGCGAGCAAAGTTTTGGTCGTCGCGCCGCCTTTGGAGACGTTGAAAATTTTCCCGCGAATCAAATGTTCAAGTGGCTCATACCACGGGACGCCGCCGTTGCGCGTGCCTTCGGTCAAGCTGTCGCCAATAAAGCAAACGTTTTCCGCCGTCGTCAACGCTTTGTAAAAATCGCCGCGCATTTCGTCGGAGACTGCAAGCGGAGCAACCTTTTGCCTCATGAAACCGCCCGCGTCGAAAAAATATTTCTGTCGATTCAAATTGACTTCAACTCCCAACATAATTTTTGTGACGTGTTTCAAAACTGCGTCGACGCGTTCAAAGTCGCGGGTGCTGAGTTCGCCGCGCAACGTGTCGTTCGTGAAGATTTCATACGTCGGCAAGGCGCGATAGTTCCCGTTGAGTTTCGATTCCGTCCAAAGCGGGATAACTGCGCCGCCGAGGATTTTTTTCGTCGTGCGGTCGACGTAAACTTCAACCATCGCGCTTGCGTCGCCGTCGTATTCGCGGTAGATGTTTGCGAAATTGCCGGGGCTGAACAGCGTGAAAGTTTTGCCGTCGAATTCAATCGGCTGGACGGAATGCGTATGGTCGCCAAAGATTATATCCGCGCCGCAGTCGACGAAAATTTTTTGCCACGTCCGCTGAAAGTCGTCGGGCGCGTCGGCGAATTGCGTGCCCCAATGCGGCAGGACGATTATCAAATCGGGCGCGAAACTTTTGGCAAGCGCAAAATCCTCTTCGACGGCTGCCTTGACGCTTGCGAAATTCGGACTGCTTGCGCCAACCAAAAACGAGCTCACGAATGAATTTTCGCCGTCAATCAAATCGTCGGTGTCGAAATTGTTCGCGCCGTAAGTGTAAGCCAAAATCGCAAGCTTAATGCCGTCGCGCTCCAAAATTTTCACGCGGCGATTGTTTTTGTCGCCGGGACTTGAATACGTGCCGAGGAAGTCGATTTGCTTGTCGCCGAGGATTTTAATCGTCCGCAACGCGCCGGCAAGCCCGCAGTCCAGCAAATGATTGTTGGCGGTCGTTACCAGGTCGAAGCCCGCATTTTTCACGGCGTCGGCAAATTCGTCGGGGAAGTTGATATAAAGCTCTTTGCCGTCGCCGAAATTGCTTTGCGAAAAATTCTTCTCCGTGCCGCCCAAAACGCCCTCGAACACGCCGATTGAAACGTCAGCCGCCGAAATGTACGGCGCGGCATATTCAAAGACTTCCGCGAAGTCGTAGCCCTTGCCGTCGAAGCCGCGCTTAACTTGGTCTTCCAACAAAATCAAATCGCCGCAAAACAAAATCTTAAACGATCCGTCGAAACGCGCCGCCGTCTCCGCAGGCATCACGCGATAAATTTCGTCGGGTTTGTCGTGCGTGTTGAGTTTCGCCATAATCGGCAGGCAGAGGACGAAAATCGCGAACGCCGTGAAAATCATTCGAAACGCCGCGCCTTTGACGGTCGTCAGGGATTCGACGATGCCGTTGAGAATTTTTTTAAGCAAACCGCTCACAGCGTCCGAGCCGAAAACCAACGTCATTGCCAACGTCGCGATAATCGCCGCGCCAATTTGAAATTCCGTCGCGCTTGCCGAAAATGTTTCCGCGAACCAAAGCGTCGGCGGTCGGTGCAAGAGGTAAATCGCCAAAGAATTTTTGCCCGCCTTCGTCACGAGCGGCAAAGCTTTTTCCTTCGAGACGAGCAACAAAGTTGCGATTGCCATTGCCGCGACGATTGTCAGCGCGATTCTGTTCGTCAAGCCGTTGAAGTCGGCGTAACTGTTCGGCAAAAGGTCGCGGTCTGTCAAACTCAACGTCTCGTGCGCAAAAAAGCCCGCGCAGATTGTCGCGAGCAAAAAAATCAATCCTGACGGGAAAAATTTTTTCTGTTGAAATTTCGCCGCCGCCTCCGCCGAGAACAAATAGCCCGCCATGAAATACGGGAAGAACACGACGATTTTGACCGCCGCGAACGTCATGTTGATGTCCGTCCAGAAGCCCGCGACGAGCGAAAACAAAATCAGCAACGGCAAAATATTTCGCACGCGTTCGACGAGCGGCACCGCCAACCGCCAAACGATAAGCGCGAGCAGATACCACGCCGAAAAATACGGCGCGACGATTGTCGGCACGCCGACAGCCCAAAAGATTGCGCGCAACAGAAAAAAGCCGTTAAGCAGGACGAACGCAATCAGCAAGTTCATCATCGGGAAGAACGAGCGCGAATGTTCGCTTTTGCTGAAGAAGCCCGACACGAATACGAATGCCGGCATGTGGAACATGTAAATCGCGTCGACCAAAAAATCGTTGAGCGACCGCCCCTGCAGACCGAACAGGCAATGCGCGAATACCACCAAGATTATCAGAAAGCCCTTGATGTTGTCCCAATACGCCGAGCGAAATTTATTTTCCATCAGCCCGGCGGCCAAGTCATTTTGCGTTTGGCGAGGAAGTGAACGTGCAAATGCCCAACGGTCTGCCCGCCGTCGTCGCCCGTGTTCACGACGAGCCGAAAGCCCGCGTCCGCAACGTCAAAGTCGGCGGCGAGCTTTGGCACCACGTCAACGAAAATGTGCGCGGCGAGTTCCTTGTCTTCCGCCGTGAAGTGCGCGACGCTTTGAATGTGTTTCTTCGGGACAATCAGCACGTGAATCGGTGCTTGTGGCGACAGGTCTTTGAACGCGATAACGCTGTCGTCCTCGTAAACTTTTTGCGCGGGGATTTCGCCCGCCGCAATCTTGCAGAAAATACAATCGCTCATGTGAAAACCTCCTAATCATTGACGCCGACGACGTGACGGACGCCGTAATATTGCGCAACCAGCAAGTTCAGACAAAAGTACGGATTCTCGTTGATGCCGGCGAAAAATTTCAGATACGGCACCGCGCTCCTGTCGCCCTGGATTTTCTCGAAGCGGTGACGGACGGGCATTATCGGCATGGGCACCGGGTCAAGGTACGCCGTTCGCTCAATGTAACGCACTTGCCGCCGCGCCGCGTTGAATATCGATATGTCGACGTAGATAAACGTGACGAAGTACGCGACCAATATCGAAGTCAACACCGTCGTCACGCCGCGCAGGAATTTCGGCGGCAGTTGCAAGTTGAACTTCAAGCTTTGCCGCTCCATTTCCAAAATCGCACTCGTCGACGCGACAAGCACGAACGCCAGCGAAGGCACCGAAACCCGCAAGTTGAATTCGGGCGACACAAGCATTGCCGCAGGCACGAGCAAACCCGCCGTCGCGAACGCCAACATCAAAATATCAGCCGTCGTCAAACTGCCGAAGCCGCGCCGCAAAAAGTACACGAACATCGGAATCAGCGCGAGCAAATCCGCGCCGACAACGCGGTCAAAGCCTTCGGTCAAGTGTTCGTAAAAAAGTTCCTCCGTGTAGACGAAATGCGGGTGCGCAAACTCCAAGCGGACGAAATTGCCCGGCGCAAGCAACATGAACGCGCAACCGACAATCAACGCCAAAAGCCCCGCAATCATCCACGGACGGAAGACGCCGCGCGCCTTGCACATGACGACCAGGAACAGCGTAAGGCAAACCGTCGCCAAGGAGCCCGCCTCGTTCGACCAGCCCGCCAAAAGCCCAAGCAAAATCATCAGCACGACGTTGAGCGCGGAATTGCCCGCCTCGTGCGAACGCAACGCCTTGACGTACGGCGTGAGGAAAAACAGCTGAAAGAACGCCATCCACATGTAATTGCACGCGCCCGTAAGCCAAAGCATACTCGTCAGCGAACACGCCGCGAACAGGAAAAAACTCAAGAAAATCCACACCAACGCCTTGCGTGAAATTTTCAGCCACGTGTTTGCAAGGTTGATTATAGTCAGGATTAAAAAGACGAACATCACGGTATTTGCCACGTCGAACGCGGGTTTGCCGAGCCATATGAAAAATTGCGCAAGCCCGTGCGCGAAAATACGTCCGCCCCACGTGAAGTAATGCGACTCCATTGAACGAACAATGTCGTTGACGGATTCGACTCGTTGACGCGTTTCGACTTCGGGCGAGCCGAATTGCATTGCCTCCAAGTTGCCGCCGTGTTCGCCGTCCCAAATGAACGCGTAGGCGTAATCGTCGTGGCTCAGCGGCAAAAGCGTCGTCCGCACGAAGAAAAAGCCCGCGAACGTCACGAACAGAATCAGCGACCGCGAAGAATTCATCGTGCGATTTATGTAGCGAAAAAAGCTCAACCGAACACCCCCAAAATTTAATTAGGAGTTAGGAGATAGGAGTTAGGAGTTAAAAGCGCGTCATCAACTCCTAAATTCTAACTTCAAACTCCTAACTGCTTCGGCAAGCGTGGTGCCAATAGGTTCGCGAATCACCAATTCGGCGGCGTCGTCGGCATGAGTGGCGGTCTTGTTAATCAAAATCAAGTGTTGCCCGCGAAAGTAATCGATAAGCCCCGCCGCCGGGTAGACGATTAAACTTGTGCCGCCGACAATCAGCGTGTCCGCATTGATAATCGCGCGAATCGCGCCGTTGATCGTGTCGCCGTCGAGCTGTTCGCCGTAAAGCACGACATCGGGTTTGACTATGCCGCCGCACTTTTCGCAGTAGGGAATCGGCGTGTTGTTCATGACGTAATCAATATCGTACTTCGCGCCGCATTTGACGCAGTAGCTTCGTCTGATAGAGCCGTGCAATTCGTAAACAACCTGCGAGCCCGCCAACTGGTGCAAGCCGTCGATATTTTGCGTGACGACCGCGCTTAAATGTCCGCGCCGCTCCAATTCGGCAAGCGCAAGATGACCCGCGTTGGGTTTGGCGTCGAGGTAAACGAATCGCGCGCGATAAAACGCGAAAAATTCTTCGGGGTGTTGCAAGAAAAAATCATGCGACGCCATTTCTTCGGGCGAAAAAGTTTGATTGAGCTTTTGATTGTAAATGCCCGTCGCGCTGCGAAAATCGGGAATGCCCGACTCCGTTGACATTCCCGCGCCGCCGAAGAACACCGCGCTTGTACTCTGCGCCAAAATCTTTCCGAGCTTTTCAATATCCGTCACGTTGACCGCCTCCCAAAAGTTTTTGCAAATTGTAATTCAAGCGGCGGCTTTTGGCAACGCCCGAAAATTTTTTCGTAGACAAAAAGTTTTCGTTTGTTATAATATGGCAAACTTGTTTTCGGGAGGCAACGGCTATCCGCCTTCAACAACTTTAACGCATTCATTTACGACTTTTTCCACGTAAAAAGCAACACCATTAAATAATCACGAGGAGGAAATTTTTTATGCGAGGAAAATTTTTTGCGGCGTTGACATTGGCGGCAACGCTCTTGCTCACGGGTTGCGGCGGCGGCGACACGCCCGCCAAGACCGACGACAAAAAGGCGGCGACTTCCGAAATCACGCTGAAAATCGGCGCGACGCCCGTCCCGCACGCGGAGATTTTGGAGGAGATTAAGCCCGACCTCAAGGAGCAGGGCATCAATCTGGAAATCGTCGAATTCAACGATTACGTTCAGCCCAATATCGCGCTCAACGACAAAGAACTTGACGCAAACTTTTTCCAGCACGAGCCCTATCTGAAAGACTTCGTTGCCGAACATAAAGACGTTAAGCTTAAAAACGCGGGCGGCGTCCATATCGAGCCGATGGGCATTTACTCCAAGAAAATCACCAAGCTTGACGAACTGCCCGACGGCGCGGCGGTTTCAATCCCCAACGACCCGACCAACGGCGGGCGCGCTTTGCTCCTGTTGCAAAAGGCGGGCTTGCTCAGCTTGCGCGAAGGCGTCAGCGAAATGGCGACCGTTCAAGACATAATCGCCAATCCGCACAATCTGGTTATTCAAGAAGTCGAGGCGGCTCAGCTTCCGCGCACCCTTGAAGACGTCGAGATCGCGATTATCAACACCAACTTCGCAATGAACGCCGACTTGAATCCCATGAAGGACGCGCTCTTTATCGAGGACAGGACTTCGCCCTACGTCAATATCGTTGCCGTGCGCGAGGACGAAAACCGCGAACAGATTGACCAACTCATGAAGACGCTCAAATCCGACAAAGTTAAAAAATTCATCGAGGACAAGTACAAGGGCGCAATCGTCCCTGCGTTCTGATTAAAGCGCGACAAAAAATTTCCGTCAGCCTTCCCGCTAATGGGCAGGTTGATTTTTTTTTGCCCGCGTGTACAATATTTTCAAACGAGGTGAGCTTATGGACGAAAAAATTTTGGGCGAAATTCCCTTGCGGTCGTGGCGATGGCTCGGCGTCAATGACGTCAAGACCTCCGCGCAGGTCGAGGAGCAAATCATAGACGTTGCCGACGGCGAAACCAAGACCCTTGCCGACGTGAACCTTGCCGACGAAAACGTTGCGCGGCGAATCAGAATCTCGGTCGGCGAAGGCGCGCGCGTCGAATTCATATCGGCGGACATTGGGCGCGGCAACTACTCTGCCGACGTGGAAATCGATTTGCGCGGCGACGATTCGGCGGCGGACTTGCAGGCGGTGTACTTCGGCGACGGCAACAGGCGGCTTGACTTCAATTACGTGATTCGTCAGCGCGGCAAGCGGACGCAAGCAACAATGAACGTGCGCGGCGCGTTGGCGGACAAGTGCGACAAAATTTTTCGCGGGACGCTGGACTTTCAACGCGGCGCGAAGGGCTCAACCGGTCGCGAGCTGGAAGAAGTGCTTATCCTGTCTTCGGGCACGCGCAACCGTTCCGTCCCGCTTATGCTTGCCCAAGACGACGACGTTGACGGTCACCACGCGGTTAGTATCGGGCGGCTTGACGAAGAAAAAATTTTCTACCTTATGAGTCGCGGGCTTGACACGGCGCAGACCCGGCGGCTTATCGTCGAGGCGGCGTTCAATCCCGTCGTCGACAGAATCCCCGATGAAAATCTGCGCGGTGCGTTGATTGACAGCTTGCAAAGGAGGCTTTCCAATGCACGAGACTGAATTACGAAATTTGATTTACGAGCTCTTGTCGCCCGAAAAAAATCCCGAACGCGGACGGCTTTATCTTGAACTGTTCGATAAACACATCCTGCGCCTTGAGATGACGGCTGACGAATTGAACGGCGCAAAATTTTACAAGGAACGCCATACGAAACTTATACCGTCTTCGCGCCCGATGGATTTGGTAATTACCACGTCAAAGCGTTTCATCCCGCTTGAATTCAAAATGGAAAACGGCTCAGACCGCGACGGTCAATGTTACGATTATTGGCAAGAGGCAAAATCTCAAATGTCGATACAACGATCTGCCGAGCCACCCGTGCTTTATTACTTGTCGCCGCAGGGATATTTTCCCGAAATAAACAGCGCAAAAAATCTGGGCTACGATGAATATCCGTTCATTCGTTCGGATAAAATTGACGACGTGTCTTTTCGTTCGGAGCTCCTTCATTGGGTTGAAGACTGTCTGGCTCAAACGCCCGAAAATTTTTCTTGCAAACAGAAGTTGGAACGGTTGCGCGCTGAAATCGTTTCTATTATCGGCAAGACCGATTCGCAACGGCAAGCAGAAAATATTATGCGCAAATTCTTCACGTCATTGGACGAACGCTTTGACAAAAAATTTTGCAGAGAACATCATCTCAAGCGCGGGAGCAATCGACGTGCGGAAGTCGGCGACGCTTACGATTACAAGCGATTTATCGACAGATTTTTTGGCAAGGCGTTTTCTTGGCCGAGTATCTGTCTCCAATGCACAGACGCGACAGGCAACGTTGTAAAGTTCGACGACGACAAGGAACTTTTGTTTCGAGTCGGCTGTTACAACGACAGATGCAGCTATCTTGACGAATCAACGGCGTTTTGTGCGGGCTTTATGATTTTCTCTCACAAAGTAAAACAAGGGCTTTACAAAGAGACGGACATTAAGCCCTTTCTCGACGGGAAAAATATTTTGCCGCAAGAATTTGTCGACAAGTACGATAAAAAGTTCAACGGTCTGGTCGGCAGAAAAAATTTGCACGACGCGCACGGCAACATCATTGACTTTTATGACGTTGGCGCGACTTTGACGCAGTTTGGGACGCAGGAAGACATTGCCTCCGCCGTTGAACATATCATGACGGAAATTGAAACACTTCTTGGGAGATTTGTTTATGGATAAAAATTTTTTGAACGACTTCCCGATTTTGCGCAGTCGAATGAACGGGCACCCGATTGCCTACCTTGACAACAGCGCGACCACTCAAAAACCCGAAAGCGTCGTCCGTTCGATTTGCGGCTACTACGGCGGCTGCAATGCCAATCCCCATCGCGGCGTTTACGAACTCAGCGTCAAGGCTACGAAAATTTACGAGGAGGCGCGCCGCAAAGTTGCCGACTTCCTCAACGCGACGCCGCAGGAAATCATTTTCACGAAGAACGCAACCGAATCGCTCAACCTTGTCGCCTACAGCTACGGCTTGACGAATCTGCGCGGCGGCGACGAAATTTTAATCACGATAGCCGAACACCACTCCAACCTTGTGCCGTGGCAACGCGTGGCAAAGGCGACGGGCGCGAAGTTGAATTACATATACCTTGCGGCGGACGGAAACCTTTCGGCGGACGACATCGCGAACAAACTCACGCAGCGCACGAAAATTTTGGCGGTCACGCAAATTTCAAACGTATTGGGGCTTGTCAACGACATCAAAGCATTGGCGGCGCGGGCTCACGAAGTCGGCGCGGTTATCGTCGTCGACGGCGCGCAATCGGTGCCGCACATCCCCGTTGACGTTCGCGACCTTGACGCGGACTTTTTGGCGTTCTCCGGTCACAAAATGCTTTCGCCAATGGGAATCGGCGTGCTGTACGGCAAACGCGAACTGCTTGAGGCAATGCCACCGTTCCTAAGCGGCGGCGACATGATTGAGTACGTCGAAGAACAGGCGACGACTTACGCCGAACTGCCGCAAAAATTCGAGGCGGGCACCCAAAACGTCGGCGGCGCGGCGGGTTTGTCTGCGGCGATTGATTATCTGCGCGGCGTCGGCTTCGACACGATTGAACGCATTGAAGGCGACTTGACGACCTTTGCCGTTGCCGAGCTTAAGCGACTGCCCTACGTCGAGCTGTACGGTTGTGACGCGCCCAACAAAATCGGTATCGTGTCGTTCAACGTCCGTGACGTGCACCCGCACGACGTGGCGACGATTCTTGACGCGGAAGGCGTGGCGATTCGCGCCGGACATCATTGCGCGCAACCGCTGATTAAATACCTTGGACAGAACGCGACATGTCGGGCGAGTTTTTACTTTTACAACACGCGCCGCGACGTCGAGCGGCTGATTGAGGCGATTCAAAAAGTCAGGGGGATTATGCACCTTGCTTGAAAATATTTACACCGAACTCATCGCCGAACACAGCCAATCCCGCGACAATCGGCGACACCTTGAACACGCGACGATAAGCGAGCGCGGACACAATCCTTCTTGCGGCGACGAGATAACGCTTGAACTTGAAGTCTCCGGCGGCGTGATTAAAGACGCGGCGTTCAACGGGACGGGTTGTGCCATTTCGCAGGCGTCGACCGACATGATGATTGAACTCATGCGCGGCAAGACCGTCGACGAGGCGCGGCGACTTGCCGAACTTTTTATCAAAATGATTCAGGGCGAAGTCACCGACGACGCCGACCTTGACGACCTGGACGAGGCGGCGGCTCTGAAAAATATTTCGACGATGCCCGCCCGCGTCAAATGCGCGACGCTTGCTTGGCACACGCTTGACACTGCCATTAAAATTCTGTCGAAATGAGGTGTTATTTTTATGGGAATAAGAATAGTACCGACTTCCGGCGCAGATTTGAATCAATCAAATAAACTTCTGGACAGACTGGACAAAGCCGGCAGAGACAGTGTGCAATATTTCGCGAAAAATTTTCTTTCCTCCGAGACCATTCCGGATTTTTGCACAATCGAAATAGAAACTCAAAATCGTTGCAACAATGATTGTCCTTTTTGCCCCGTAAACAGGCATAATGACACGCGCAAGCCTGCCGTCATGACCGAAGACCTTTTTTACTCCATAATCAACCAACTCTGCGCAATGGATTATCACGGCTCAATAAGTCTTTTCTCGAACAACGAGCCGTTGCTGGATGGGCGCATTCTGAAATTTATCGAACACGCAAGAAAACTTTTGCCCAACGCAAAACATACACTCTATACCAACGGCACTCTCTTGAACGCGGAAAAATTTTCGGTTTTGGTAAGGAATTTGGACTTGCTCATCGTCGATAACTATGACGACAATTTCAAGCTGATACCGTCCGTAAAAAAGGTTCTGGATTCAACCCCCCCCCCACACGACTTTAAATGTGACGTTCAAATCTCAATGAGAAAAAAAATCAGAAGCTCAATACCCGCGCAGGCTCCGCGCCTAACAGACTTAATGAAAAAAATAAATTTCGACCGCAATCGCCGTGCATTCTGCCGTTCACGCAAATGATCGTTCGCCCCGACGGCACGGTTGCAAAATGTTGTAACGACCCCTTGACTAAAATGACGCTCGGAGATTTGAAACATCAAACGTTACGAGAAACTTGGCGCGGAAGGATTTATCAAGAGTTGCGCAAGGAAATGTACTTCAACGGCAGACAAAATATACCCGGTTGCGAATTCTGCGACATCTTCGGGCTTTATAATCACTTGCCGCCTTTTGCCAAGCCTAACGAATTTAAACGTCTCGTCGACGAAATGATTTTCAGGAAAAAATTCGGCGAAATATATATTTTGGATACCGTGCCTTACAGCAAAATCCTCTTTGAACGATTTAAAGCGTGCGGCGTCGAATTCAACAGTCTCATAAACAACATTCGTAACGACAGCGCAGATGAAAATTACAAATACATCACATTGCAACAAGCTTTGAGCGAACGGGCAGGTATCTTAATTCCTTCGATTCATTATGACGACGGGCTGTTCGATTTTTTTCACGGCGCAGGGTATCGCTACGGCAAGGATTACTTAATTTGCACGTCATGACCAAAATTTTTAGAGGTGAAATTTTTGTTAGACAAATTCCAAAAAGTCGAAGAACACTTCCAAGAGGTTGAGGCGCGACTTAGCGACCCGGCTGTCGTGGCGGACGTCGAAAAATTCACGGCACTCACGCGCGAACACGCCGCCCTTTTGCCAATCGTCAGCAAACTGCGCGAATACAACAAAGTCCGTCGACAAATCGCCGAAGACAAAAATTTATTGGCAACGTCGTCGGACGAAGACCTTAAAACCTTGGCGGCGGAAGAGCTTGGCGAGTTGCGCAAATCCGAACACGACCTTGAACGCGAATTGCCGATATTGCTCATGCCCAAAGACCCCAACGACGAACGCAACGTCATTATGGAAATACGCGGCGGCGTGGGCGGCGACGAGGCGGCTTTATTCGCCGGCGACCTGTTCCGCATGTACACGCGCTACGCCGAGCGGCAAGGTTGGCACGTCGATATCGTCGATTCAAACACAATGAACTTGGGCGGATTCAAGGAAGTCATTTTCACCGTCGACGGCGCGGGCGCATACAGCAAGCTCAAATACGAAAGCGGCACTCACCGCGTCCAACGCGTCCCCGTCACCGAAAGCGGCGGCAGGATTCACACCAGCGCGGTCACCGTTGCCGTCCTGCCCGAAGCCGAGGAAGTCGACGTTGCGATTAATCCCGCCGATTTGCGAATCGACACCTACTGCGCGAGCGGCGCGGGCGGGCAATACGTCAACCGCACCGAGACTGCGATTAGGATTACGCACCTGCCGACGGGTATTGTCGTCCAGTGTCAAGACGAAAAATCCCAGCTCAAAAACAAGGAACGAGCCATGCGCGTCCTTCGCGCCCGCGTCAAAGATTTGGCTGTCCGCGAACAAGCCGAGGCGATTGCCGCAGACCGCAAAAGCCAAATCGGTTCCGGCGACCGTAGCGAACGAATCCGCACGTACAACTTTCCTCAAGGGCGCGTGACCGATCACCGTATCGGTTTGACACTTTACAAGTTGGAGGCGGTTTTGAACGGCGACCTTGACGAGCTTATCGCCGCGCTGATTACCGCCGACCAAGCGAAGAAACTTTCCAAAGCCCAATAAAAAATCTCCTAGCCGAATAAGCGGGGAGAAATTTTTTTGCTGTCTGATGTTTTATTGTTGCGCACCGACTTTCGCCTGAAGTTCACGGATTTGCTTGTCGTTGTTGATAAGCCGCTGACGATACGTGTGAATCGCGGCGTAAATGTAGGCGAAGAACGGCGTGAAGTCTCCGCAATATTTTTTCAGCTCGCGGCGAACGAGTTCGTCAAGCTGCGCGGTTGAGTACTTGTCGTAGAAACGCTGCGTCCAAATCAAATGTTGCTGAACAATGTAATCGAGCGGCAACTGACGGAACTGCGGATTCTTGACGAAGAATTCAATGCCGCCCATGAAGTCGTCCATAACCTTCGAGCCTTCAATCATCAAGTGCGTCAACGCGTGCAGGGACTGTTCAATCGAAACCATCTTGCGCGTAATCGAGTTGGGGTTGTGGCGGTAAATGTAAATGATGTTCGGGACACGGACGATGCGCGGCGCGGTGCAGATGACCTTGAAGTAAAAAACTATGTCCTCCGAAGTCAACAGGTCGTCGAAGTGCAAATTCCTTTCCATGAGGAAATCGCGACGATAAAGCTTGTTGTGCACCCAGCCGAAGAGGCGGCTCCTGCAAAACATCTGGACGCGTTCGGCAAGGTTGTCGGTCTCAAGCACGGGTTCTTTGCTGAAGCCGCCCGTCTCTTTGCTGAAGGTCGTGAACTTCGTCTGCGGCGTCACGTCAATCGTCTGGTTTTCGGGGAACAGAACTTGCTCCGTGTGAACAACGTCGGCATTCCACTTTTCGGCAATGGTGACGAGTTCGGCGAGCGCGGTCGGCGTGTACATGTCGTCGCTGTCGAGGAAGCCGATATATTTTCCGCGACTCATGCGCAAGCCGGTGTTGCGCGGTTGGCTTGCCGCGCCGGAATTTTTCGCGTGGCGCACGAGTCTGATTCGCCCGTCACGCTGCGCCATCTCCGTCACGATTTTTACGGTGTCGTCGGTCGAGCAGTCGTCGACAACAATAATTTCAAACGCGCCGAAGGTCTGACCGAGCACGCTTTGCACGCACGAGGCGATATAGCGCGCCGAATTGTACGTCGGGATAATGACCGACACGCCCGGCAACGGCGGGATGTTCCCGGCTTGACGCACGGGCGCGGCTGCTTGCCGAACGGGCACGGGCGCACCGGGTTTCGCTTTCTTTGGAGCTTTGCTCTTTAATTTTGCCATATTTGATTGTCCACATCCTTGAAAAAATTTTACAGCGGCAAATATAGCACACCGCCGTTGAAGTTGCAAATTTTTCGCCCGTGAAAGTGATTGCGCGGCGTTCCATGAAATGAATATGAAATTAAAAATGTTCCGAAAATTTATTGACACTGAAAAGCTTTTGGTGTAACATTACAAACAGATTAAAGCTTATTCTTTCAGATTTTTAAAGTGTTTAGGGAGGTATTTTTAAATGGCTGTTAAAGTTGCTATCAATGGTTTCGGTCGTATCGGTCGCCTGGCGTTCCGTCAAATGTTCGACGCTGAGGGTTACGAAGTTGTCGCTATCAACGACCTCACCAGCCCGAAGATGCTCGCACACCTGTTGAAGTACGACACCGCGCAGGGCGGTTTCTGCGGCAAGATCGGCGAAGGCAAACACCAAGTCGAAGCAAAAGAGAACTCCATCGTCGTCGACGGCAAAGAGATCATCATCTACGCCATAAAAGACGCGAAAGAAATCCCCTGGGGCAAACACGAAGTTGACGTCGTCCTTGAGTGCACGGGCTTCTATACCAGCAAAGAGAAAGCCTCCGCTCACTTGGAAGCAGGCGCGAAGAAAGTCGTTATCTCGGCTCCCGCCGGCAATGACCTCCCGACTATCGTCTACAACGTCAACCACAAGACCTTGACCCCCGACGTGAAAGTCCTCTCGGCGGCATCCTGCACCACCAACTGCTTGGCTCCCATGACGGCGGCTCTGCACAAACTCGCTCCGATTCAGAGCGGCATTATGGCGACGATTCACGCTTACACCGGCGACCAAATGATCCTCGACGGCCCGCAGCGCAAAGGCGACCTCCGTCGTTCTCGCGCAGGCGCATGCAACATCGTCCCCAACAGCACCGGCGCAGCGAAAGCTATCGGCTTGGTTATCCCCGAATTGAAGGGCAAACTCATCGGCGCAGCACAGCGCGTCCCGACCCCGACCGGCTCCACCACGCTCCTGTTCGCGGTTGTTAAGGGCGAAGTCACCGTTGACCAAATCAACGAGGCTATGAAAGCTGCTTCCAACGAGTCCTTCGGCTATTGCGACGAACAAATCGTCTCCAGCGACATCATCGGCATGCGCTTCGGCTCGCTCTTCGACGCGACTCAGACCATGGTCAGCCCCATTGGCGACGGCAACACCCTCGTGCAAGTCGTTTCCTGGTATGACAACGAAAACAGCTACACCAGTCAGATGGTTCGCACCATTAAGTATTTCGCAGAATTGAAGTAAGATTTTCTTGGCAACTGAACACGGTTAAAAATGTGACGGCTCGGCTCTTCGTCAATGTTGAGCCGGGCTGTTTTCCGTTTAGGGTTAAAGTGTTTACATTTTGTGGGAGGTTTTTTCATGAACAAGAAAAACATTCGCGACATCAACCTGAAGGGCAAAAAGGTTTTCCTGCGCGTCGACTACAACGTCCCGATGGACGAAAACCAGAACATCACCAACACCAAACGCATTGACGCGACGATCCCGACGCTCAACTATCTGCTCGAACAGGGCGCGGCTATCATTATCGGTTGCCATCTCGGACGTCCGACCGAAGCTCGCGAACCCAAATTCTCCACCAAACCCATTGCCAAGAAACTCGCCGAAATCCTCGGCAGGGAAGTCAAGTGGGCGGAAGATTGCATTGGCGAACCCGCCGAAAAAGCAGCCGCCGCGCTCCAGCCCGGCGAAATCCTCCTGCTTGAGAACCTGCGCTATCACAAGGAAGAAAAGAAGAATAATCCCAAATTCGCGAAACAACTTGCCGCGCTCGCGGACATCGCCGTCAATGACGCGTTCGGTATGGCTCATCGTGCTCACGCCTCCAACGTCGGCATCACCCACTTCCTCGAAACAGCGTCAGGCTTCCTCATGGAAAAGGAAATCAACTACATCGGCAAGACGCTCCAGGCTCCGCAACGCCCGTTCGTCGGCATTATCGGCGGCGCGAAAGTCTCCGATAAAATCGGCGTCATCAGCAACATGATTGACAAGGTCGACACGATCATTATCGGCGGCGGCATGGCTCACACCTTCGACAAGGCAAAAGGCTACGAAGTCGGCACGTCCCTCCTCGAAGCGGACAAAGTTGAACTCGCGAAACAACTCCTCGACAAAGCGGCCGCAAAGGGCGTCAAAGTCGTCCTGCCCGTTGACCTCGTTGTTGCCAACAAATTCGCGGCGGACGCCGAATACAAGACTGTTCCCGTTGACCAGTGCCCCGCAGATTGGATGGGTCTCGACAGCGGCGAAAAGACTTCCCAAGAATACGTCAAAGCCCTCGAAGGCGCGAAGACGATTATCTGGAACGGTCCCATGGGCGTCTTTGAATTCGACAACTTCGCGAAAGGCACGCTCGCTGTTGCAAAAGCTGTTGCTGACGCGACCGATAAAGGCGCAATCTCAATCGTCGGCGGCGGCGACTCCATTGCGGCTTTGAAGAAAACCGGTCTCGACAAGAAAATTTCGCACATCTCCACCGGCGGCGGCGCGACCCTCGAATATCTCGAAGGCAAAGTCCTGCCCGGCATTGACGCGATTGACGGCGTGGGACGCACCCCGATTATCGCCGGCAACTGGAAGATGAACAACACCATTAAACAAGGCGTCGCGCTCGTTCAGGAGCTCATTCCGCTCGTAAAGGACGCAGAGTGCCGCGTTGTCGTCGCCCCGACCGCCACGGCTTTGGCGGCTGTTGCGGCGGCTGTCAAGTCCACCAACATTCACGTCGCCGCGCAGAACGTCCACTGGGAAGCAAAGGGCGCGTACACCGGCGAAATCTCCACGGGCATGTTGAACGAAATCAACGTTGACTACGTTATCCTCGGTCACAGCGAACGCCGCGACTATTTCGGCGAAACGGACGAAGGCGTCAACAAGCGCGCGAAGGCTGCTTTCAACGCGGGCATCACGCCGATTATCTGCTGCGGCGAGTCCCTTGAAGTTCGCGAGTCCGGCAAGTACATTGAACACGTCGTCGGACAAATCGACAAAGACCTTGACGGCTTCGCGCCTGCGGAAGTCAAGAAACTCGTCATCGCTTACGAGCCGATTTGGGCTATCGGCACCGGCAAGACCGCGACCTTTGAACAGGCAGAGGAAGTCTGCAAAGCTATCCGCGAGTGCGTCGCAAAGAAATTCGGTCAAGAGGCGGCGGACGCCATTCGCATTCAATACGGCGGCTCCGTCAAGCCCGCGACGATTAAAGACCTCATGAAACAACCCAACGTCGACGGCGCATTGGTCGGCGGCGCGAGCCTCAAAGCTCCGGACTTCAGCGCGATTGTAAATTTCTGAGCCTTCGATAAGACGACTCTAACCATCTTGCGACGGAAAGGCGGTGACGATTATGGCAGACATTGAAACCCGGGTTGACAACCTCGAAACGAAAGTTACGACGCTCGAACAGCAAGTCAGCACCGTACTGGCAAAGCTTGATATGTTCATTGCGGAAAGCCGTGCGGCTCGTCAAAAACAAGATGCCGATATGCGCGAAATTCGTGAAAGACAGGAAGTCGCGCAAGCTAAACATGACGCCGATATTCGAGTGGCACTTGAAAAGCACGATACAGATATGCGGGAAATGCGCCAAAGTATTGACGGCATGGGCAAGCACGTCCGCAACATGTCAATCGTCACAATAATCGGTATCGCAGCAATGGTTGTCGCCGTCTTTTTGAAATAGTTCGGAAGAATTTTAGTTGGATAATACAAGTTGAACCGCCAATTTAGCGGCTAGTAACTGGTTGCTAGTTGTTAGGTTGGCGGCTTTTCTTACAAAGGAGAGTGCAACGATGGCAAAAATTAAACACGCACCGATTTGCTTGATTATCATGGACGGTTGGGGTATCGGCAACGAGACCGACAAGTTCAACGCGATTCAAGTCGGCAATACGCCCGTCCTCGACGAACTCACGGCTAAATATCCCCATGCGCAACTGCAGGCTTCGGGCGAATACGTCGGCTTGCCTGACGGGCAAATGGGCAACTCCGAAGTCGGTCACATGAACATCGGCGCGGGTAGAGTTATCTACCAGCCGCTGACGAAAATCACCAAGGCGATTCGTGACGGTGACTTTTTCGAAAACAAAGCTCTTGTCGGCGTCGTCGACAAAGTGACGGCTTCGGGCGGCGCGCTCCACTTGTTCGGTCTCGTTTCGCCCGGCGGCGTCCACAGCCACACGCAACACCTTTACGGCTTGCTTCAGCTTGCCAAAAAGAAAGGCGTCGCGAAAGTTTACGTTCACTGCTTCCTTGACGGACGCGACGTGCCGCCCAGTTCCGCCGCCGAATATCTCGCCGAACTTGAGACGAAGATTAAAGAAATCGGCGCGGGTCAAATCGCGACAATCAGCGGCCGCTACTACGCAATGGATCGCGACAAACGTTGGGACAGAGTTCAAAAAGCTTACGACGCCATTGCCAAAGCAGACGCCCCGAAACAGCCGTCCTCCGACGTGGCGATTAAAGCTTCCTACGACAACAAGGTTACCGACGAATTCGTCAACCCCGTGGTTATCGGCGACTACGCCGGAATCGGCAAGAACGACGGAATTATTTTCTTCAACTTCCGTCCCGACCGCGCACGCGAATTGACGCACGCCTTTACCGATAAAAGTTTCGACGGCTTCCCGCGTGTCGAAGAGATTGTCGGCATTCCCTTCGCGACCATGACGCAATACGAGGAAGGCTTGAACGTCGACGTTGCTTATCCGCCCGAAAGCGTCACCAACGGCTTGGGCGAGACAATCAGCAAGGCGGGCTTGAATCAGTTGCGTATCGCCGAAACGGAAAAATACGCGCACGTCACGTTCTTCTTTAACGGCGGCGTCGAGGAACCCTACGCGGGCGAAGACCGTATCTTGGTGCCCAGCCCGAAGGTTGCCACTTACGACCTCAAGCCCGAAATGAGTGCGCCGACCGTCACCATGAAAGTTGCCGAGGCGATTCTCTCCGAAAAGTACGACTTCATTATCCTCAACTTCGCGAACGGCGACATGGTTGGTCACACGGGCGTTATGAAGGCGGCGGTGCAGGCTGTCGAGACCGTTGACGTTTGCGTCGGCATTTTCGTCGCGTGCATGAAGAAAGTCGGCGGCGAAGTCGTCATTATCGCCGACCACGGCAACGCAGACCAGATGTTCGATTACAAGCTCAAGGAACCGTTCACAGCACACACGACCAATCCCGTGCCGATTATCGTCGTCAGCGACCGCGTTGCCGCCGTCAAGGACGGTGCTCTTTGCGACGTTGCCCCGACTCTCCTCACCATGGCGGGCATGGACATTCCTGCCGAAATGACGGGCAAAAATCTCGTTACCATGAAATAAAATTCTTACTCTGAAATATTTTGCAGGGCGGCGGCAAGGCAGTTAGGAGTTAGGAATTAGGAATTAGGAGTTAAAATTGCGTCGTCAACTCCTAGCTCCTACCTTCAAACTCCTAACTGAATTCCTGTCGCCCGTTTTTTCGGGAGGCGATTTTATTGACGGACACCGATTGGAGTGAACACTACATCAAGCGTGGCGACCCGACTAAGCCGACTTACCACATAATCCGCCGACAAGATTTTAGAGTCGGGCTTTTTTCAAATTTTATCGTGTTCGCCGGGCATATTCGCTACGCGCTGTCGAACGGCCGGCTTCCCGTCGTCGACATGCAAAACTATCCGAACATCTACCTGCCGCCCGAAAAGCTCGGCAAGGAAAACGCGTGGGAATATTTTTTTGAACAGCCGCTTCGTATCGGACTTGAGCAAGCCTACGCCGGCGACAATGTCATTTTGTGCAAGGGAGATTATCCTATCAATGTATCGTATCCTAACGATACTGTTTTCAAAGATAACGATTTCCTTACGGAGTGGCGAATGCTCGTCAAACTCGGCTTGCTGAAAATAAAGCCCGCGCTGTTGCAGGAAATTGTTGCCGTGCGTCAAAAATTGTTTGCTCCGACCGACCGTGTGCTCGGCGTGCATTTGCGCGGAACGGATTACACTACAATGAGACCACACGAACATCCTATCCCCCCCCCCCATTGAATTTGCATTGAGCATCGTCGTTGAAAAGTTACGTGAGTGGCATTGCAACAAACTTTTTCTCGCGACGGAGGACAAATCTATCGTGCAGGTGTTCAAGCAGGTGTTCAAAGATTTCTGCGTGACGTTCGACCGCGAATACGTCACTTACGTGCCGGGAAACGCGGTTGGTGTCATGCGCATTGACAGACCCAACGATTATTTTTTGCGCGGCAAAGAATATTTGACGGAAATGGTGTTGCTGTCGATGTGCAATGCATTCGTGACGGCGCGGTGCAGCGGCTCGGTCGGTGTGATGTTGATGGCGGAAAAATTTGAACACACGTATTTTTTCAACCTCGGCAGATACGGTGTCATTGGTTTAGATTAATTGGAGGCGATTGACATGAAAAAACTTTTAACGGCATTGACGGTGCTTTTGTGCCTGGTCACGGCGTCGACGGTCTTTGCGGCGACTCCCGCCGAACAGCGCGCGCAAATCAACGCTCTGCACGACAAGACGCTCAAAAATCTCTACGCGAGATACCCGCACGCGCAACGCGTTATCAACGAGTGCTACGCCTACGCCACGCTGTCGAACACGGGAATCAAAATCGGAATCTTCGGCGACGCGCACGGGCGCGGCATTGCGATTAATAATCAGACCGGTGAACGCGTCTATCTGCGCCTGCAGGAACTTTCGGCGGGCATCGGGCTCGGCGCGCAGGAATACGATTTGGTTTTCCTTATCAACACCCGCGAGGCTTGGGACAACTTCATTGCCGGCAAAATTCGTTTCGGTGCTTCGGCGGAGGCGGCGGCAAGTGACGGCGTGAGCGGCGGCGCAGTCGACGGCGCGGAATATGCCGCACCGGGCGTTTGGGTCTTCCAGATGACGACCAAGGGTGTCGCGTTGGAGGCGACGATTAACGGCATCAAAATTTACGCCGACAAGAAACTCAACCAATAACGTCATGAAAAATTTCTTTCCCCGTCGAAAATTCGGCGGGATTTTTTTTTACGCAAGCAAGGCGCGCGTCTTGTTTAAATGAAGATTTTCTGATAATATCGTCGCAAACAAATCTTTTGGGGGGAATCACTTGGCTAAAAGAAATATCTTTGAAATGCTCGGCTTGGAATTTGATCCTCCCGACAAGGACAAAAAAATCCGCGCCGCTTACGACGCATGGAAGAAACGCTTAACCACCGAACAAAATACGACCGTCGACCCGACGCGCCTTGCGGCAATCCGCGCCGAACTGCAAATGGACGGCTACATTGCGCTGACGATTGAAAACCCGCGCTTTCGACAACGCGAGGCGGAATCGCTCAAGCAACAGCGCGTCGAAGAATTGCGGCTTTATATCGAGATTCAGCGCGGCGAGGCGCAGGGCACGTTGCAAGTCAATCAGGCGCAGATTCGGCAGGTGCGCGACAAATTACGGCTAAGCGTCCCGACAATCGAGGCGACCTATCGCGAACAGGGCTTCGAGATAAAACCCGCAAAATCGACGCAGGCAATTTTGACGTTGCTGAATAATTTCTTCCTTGCCGATTCGATAATGGAGGAGCTGCGCAAAAACTTCGCGGTGTTTCAAACCGTGCCCGACGAAAAAAATTTTCCGTGGTCTGCAAACGTTCACGACCTGTACGAGTTGGCGTTCCATATTGAAAATCAAATTGAACCGTCGCCCGACTTCTACCGCCGCCGCACGACCGAAGACTTGCGCGAAATTTTCCGCGACGCCGCAAAAAAATATTCCGCACCAATCCCGCAGTGGCAGTCGATTAAATCGCTCCTCAACCTTGCACAGACGCAGGTTTTCAACACCGACGACAGCCGCTTCAAATACGATCACTCTTTGCGAATCGCGAGCCTTGAAGATTTCTTCGCGAAGATAAAAGCCGCGCCCGAAATTTTCAAGCGCGACAGCTACTTCGCCGACAACTGCATCAATCGCATTCGCCGCAACTTCCGCAACTTTTTGACCTACGAACTGAGCGCGGCTCTCTACAACAAGGCGGCGGGCTTGCTGAAAAATCCCTACGAGGCGACCGGCAGCGTCGAGGAAAATTCTTTTTGCGTGACGTGCGCCAACTGCGGCGCGTTTGAAAACTTCCGCACGCGCGAAGACGCCGAGCGCGCCCGTTGCAAAATCTGCGGCGAAAATTTTTACGTCGAGTGTCCGAAATGCGGCAAGAAATTGCCCGCGACTGCCGAACATTGTACCGCGTGCGATTTTTCGTTCGTCGAGCTGAAAAACTTTTCGCGCTACGTTGCCGAAATGAATTCAATGCTTGACCTTGTTGAACAGGCGCGCAACGCCGACGAAGACGTTCACCTTGTCACGGCGGAGATTATGAAAATGCTTGCCCGCGCCCGACTGCTCAAGCCCGAATCCAACGACCTGAAGAAAATTGAATGGCGAATCAACAAGACCGCCGACAAACTCAAACGCCGCGAATTGGACGCGTGGGCTGAAAAAAAATTGCCGAGCCTGTCGATTGCGCCCGCGAAGGCCGTCAGCGATTGCGTCGAGATTTTGCGCAAGATTAAAGACTACAAACCCGCGCAGGACAGATTGAAACTCATCCCGCCGAAAGCCCCGCCCGCGATTGTTGCCACGCTCCGCGAAAATTATTCGCCCGTCGTCAACGCGTCACCCATCGGGAAAATTTCCGTCAAGGCGAAGTCGTCAAGCCTTGCCGCGACGCCGAATCTGATTTGCACCGTCTCTTGGCAGGCGGCGAACGATTTGGGCATCACTTACACGCTGATTCGCAAAGTCGACGGCGTGCCGCAAACTTATCGCGACGGCGACGTTCTGATTGAAAACACCGACCGCCTTGAATTCGTCGACAGCACCGTCTTGCCGGGCGTGCTTTACGGTTACGCGGTCTTCTCCACGCGACTGGGCACGACTTCCGCGCCGACGACGACCACCGCCGTGCATTACAGCGACCTTGACGAAAAGAAACTCATCGCCAAAACCGAGGACGGCGCGTGCAAATTCATTTGGCGTCTGCCGTCAGATAACTGCCTTGGCGTGCGAATCCTCCGCAGTGACAGCGCGGGCAAAAGCGTCGTCGTCACCGAATGCGAGCAGAATTCCTTCGTCGACAAGAACGTCCGCAACCGCAAGCAGTATCAGTATCGCCTGCAGTGCGTCTACTACGCCGCCGAGGACAACGCCGCCAACAACGAAAAATTTTTCGCGCGCCAAAACGACGAGATTGCCGGCAAGGTTTGGACTATCGAACGAACTTACAAATACAGCAGCGGCTTGACCGTGACGTTGACGCCCGAACAGCCGCCCAAGCCCGTGACGAATTTAAGCGGCGGCGTGCGCAACGGTCGTGCTTTTTTCAAGTGGAAGTCGACGGGTGACTTTGCCCTTTGGTTCAAAGAAGTCGTCGACAAGAAAGACGCCGCGCAGGTCGGCAAGGTTTTCGAGCTTGATAAAGTCGACGAGCTTTTGGGCAACGGTGTCGTCTGCAAACGCGCGGAAAGTTCCGACGAGGCTTGCGACTTCCCGTTGACGGGCGACATCATGAAAATCGCAGTCATCAGCGCAACCCGTGAATTGGGCGTTGTCAGCGAAATCGTCACCTGCGCCAACGTCGAGCCCTGCGAAATTGACGCCGCCAAAACTCAAATCGACGCGGGCGGCTTGAAACTCATCCTCAAGTCCGTGCCCGAAAATCTTTACATGATTCACTACAAGATTAACACGCGCGACGCCGACGACCTCTACGCCACGATTGAAACTGCGCGGGCGCGGCAAATGAATCGAATCCCCGCCAAGAAATACGCGCAGGACACGTTCATTTTGCAGACGCACTTGCCGCAAAAAGAAATTTTCATCACGGTCATCGGCGAATATCAATTCGGCGACGGGACGTCCGCTTACTCCGCGCCGTCGACCTTGACGCTCAACAACAGCCCCAAGCAAATCATCGCGTATCGGCTGGAATGGGGCACAAGCGGCTTTATAACCAAGACCGCGCACGCCAAGGACTGCAAGCTGATAATCGAAAGCGACGCCGCCTCGACGCCGAAAATGTATCTGGTTTGTCGACGCGACGGGCGCATGAATATCGAACTCGGCGACTCGGCGACGCGCACGCTCGGCACGATTCGCGAATACCCCGAAGGCTACAAGGGCGGGCGACTCGAAATCGATTTGCCGAACGACACGTGGAAAGATATTTCGTCCGGCACCGTCGTCAAGCTGTTGACTTCCAAGGAAGATGCGCGGCGTTTCGATTTGAAGGCGACGCGCCCCGACAGTTTGACCGTCCCGAAAAAATAGAGGTCAGGGAACAGGGGTCAGGGGTCAGCAAAACCTAACCCCTAGTCCCTTACCCCTTGTCCTTTTTCCCTTAACCGGAGGTTTTTCCCAATGTTCAATTCCGGCAACTCGAACGCAATCTGCCCGTACTGCTTGAGGAAACTGAAACTCAGCGGCTTGAAATTTTTCTGCGACCCCGACGAAGACAATCGCCACGAAGTCCGCTTGTCAATCGCCGACCGAATCAAAGGACGCCTGCCCGTCTGCAAACGCGCATTCTGCAAGAACAAAGGACAAACGGTTCGCGAGGCGGTCTGCAAACACTGCGGCGAACAACTCCCGCCGCAAATCCTTTTCCATGACAAATATTTGAGCTTCTGCGCGGTAGGCGTTTCGGGCGCGGGCAAGTCAAGCTACTTCACGACGCTGATTCACGAGCTGAAATATTCCGGGTTGCCGTGGGTTTTGCAGGCAATGGACGTGGAGACGACGCGGCGCGCGCAACTCAACGAGCAACTGGTTTACGAGGAGCGACACTGTTTGAGCGGCACGGAGGCGGGCGTCGCACCCAAGCCGCAACTCTGGACGATTCTGGACAATTCGGCGAAGGGCGACAAGATTCCGACTTACGCGTTGACGATTTACGACGGCGCGGGCGAAGATTGCGAGCATATCGACTACACGCCGCTTGACGCGCAAATCAGCCGCTACCTTGCCGGCGCACGAATGCTGTTGATTATGTTCGACCCGTTGCTTTTGCCGAGCGTCCGCGTCGAATTGCCGCACGAGACCTTGAACGCCTCAATGGCAATCGACCGACAGACGAGCGCACCCGCCAATATGGTCAGCATGGTGAATTCTTTGGCGAACTACATCCGCCGCGCCGGCAACATCGCACCCGGCAAACGAATCGACCGCAAAGCCGCCGTCGTACTTACCAAAATCGACGCGCTCAACGAAATGCTTAACGGCTTCGCTTCCGGTGCGACGATACTCAAGGAGAGCCCGCACGTGCACAGCAAGGGCTTCGTCGAGTCCGACAGCGAGATGGTTGACTTGGAAATTCGCGACTGGTTGAGTCGTCAAGGCGAAACGGCTTTCCTCGGCGCGATTGACGCCAACTTTCGCGACGTAAGGGTTTTCGGCGTGTCGAGTTTCGGACGCCCGCCCGACGTGCACAAACGCCTTGCCAAAATCCGTCCGCACCGCGTCCTTGATCCGTTGATGTGGATGCTTGCCGCCGAAGGCATTATCCCGACGATTTGAGGTGATTCGCTTGAAAAAATTTTTGTCCACACTAATCGCGCTGTTGCTGTTGACGGCGACGGCTCAAGCTGCTCAGCCCGTGCGCATCGCCCGCCTGCCGATAATCATTCGGAGTACAATGCCCGACTTGGACACGCGCACCGACCTTGAATTCAAAATCGCACGCGCCTTGCACATTCCGTTGAACAAAACGCTCAACTATGCCGAATACTTGCCTACAACAGATTGCGCCAACGCTTTAAGCGACATTTGGCAACGACTGCGCGCCGCCGACAAAAAAGCCAAACTTGCCGAAGCAATGCGCCCGCTTGCCGCCGAACTCGACGCCGATATTGTCGTTTGCCCCGTGCTGTTGACTTACAACCAACACGAAATGTACGCGTGGAACGACGTGATTTTGGACAGCACCGCCCGCGCCGAGCTGATTGTTTACGACCGCCGCAACGATTCGCTTGTCGACAAGAAAGCCGGACAGATGTTCCACGACGCCTATCACCCGCGCGGCACGGCGTCCGCTCTGGCAAAGATTTGTTTCGACCAAGTTATCAAGGCGACGAAGCTCCGAGAATTAATCATGGCGATTCGGCAATAAAAAAATCCCCGTCACTCACGAAGAGCGGCGGGGATTTGTAATTTCTAGTTCCTAGTTCCTTTTACGCGCTTTGCCAAGATTTGTTCGCGTGGTTGTATTTGTAAGCCGAGCCGTCCGCAAGCATAACCGTCGCGCTTAAAGCCTCCGAACTTTGTACAGCAATGACGTTGCCCGTATTGAACGCGATACCGATTGTGCCGTTCTCTTCAGCCGTCGCAACGATGTCGCTCAACGTCGAATCGTTCAAGTGAACAATATCAGCCGACGACGCGTTCAAGAAGTAATCCGCGCCCTGATTCTTGCCGCCGATGAAAATGTCCGTGCCGCCGCCGCCCATCATTGCGTCCGAGGCAACGTCCGCGCCGCCCCAAAGTTGTGAGCCGCCGTCGCCCGCGTAAATCGCGTCCGCGCCCGCCGAGCCGTTGATGACTTCAAAGCCGCCGAGCCCGCGTCCGTCGATAATGCCCGCAGTCGTCGCCGCATATGCCTTGACGAACGCATTGCCCGCCGCGTCCGTGAGGTCGACAACTTTATTCATGGCGTTTTGAACGACAAGCGCGCCCGTCGTCGAGCCCGCGAAGAAGTCGCCGTTGCCGTCATAAAATGCGCCCGTGTACGTCGCGCCGAAGACAATCTTTTCGCCCGCCGCGTAATCGCTGATGACTTGGTTGCCGCCCGTGTAGACGTGTTGCCTTGTCGAGGTCGTTGAAGTTTCTTGCGTCGTCGTCGAAGTATTTCTGTGAGTTAATTGCGTCACGGCTTCCGGCAAGGCATTTGAGTTTCCGGTTGACGCGTTTTCTGTCGTCGAGTGTTCGTTGCGTCCGAGACCGCTTGCCGACCTGCCGCCCGACGCCGCGCTTGCTCTGCCTTCACGAGACGACGTGCCGCCCGAAGTGTTTCCGCCGCTGCTGTCGTTGCCGCCGTCATTGCCGCCCGTCGAAGTGCCGCCACCGCCGCCGGGGTTGCCAGGCGAATCACCTTCGCCTGAGATGCCGCCCGACGTGCCCGATTCGCCAAACGTAAATTTAGGCGGATGATTCCTGCCGTCTATGAAAGTTATTGAGCCGCCCGTTCTGACGTTGATGATTAAATCGTTGCCGCTGCCTACCGAAGTGAGCAAAGAGTTATCCAGCAGGAAGTTAAACGTGTCGTCTTCGCCGATGCCCCAAACGGTGTCGTTGCCGTCGCCGAGCGAGTAGCGCAGGAAATTATCTTGCGAACTGCCGGACAGACTGATTCGGTCACTGCCCGTGCCGCCGAGTATGGAAACGTTCGCGCCGCTGCTTTGGATGATGTCGTTGCCCGCTTCGCCGAGAATCGTGACGTTCGCGCCACTGTTTGAAAGGTAATCATTGCCATCGCCGCCTGAGATTGAAACGTTCGCGGCGGTGTTGGAAACAGAGTCGTTGCCCGTGCCGGCGGTGATTGTAACGAGCGAGCCGTTGTTGGAAATGAAGTCGTCGTCTGCGCCGCCCGCCATTGACACCGAATCGCCACTCGTGTTTGTAATCGAGTCGTTGCCGTCGCCGCCGCCGATTGTCACGTTCGAGCCCGTGTTGTCGATTGAATCATTGCCCGCCCCGCCGTTAATCGAAACGCTATCGGGGCGAACGGTTCTCCCGCCGTTATTAGTAGCGTAGATGACCGTTTTGTTGGCAATCGTGTCGGAGCCGTCGCCGCCGATGATTGTGACGTCCGTGCCCTCGTTGCTGATGCTGTCGTTGCCGCTCCCGCCGTTGATTGAAACGTTATCGCCGCGATTTTCGACGGTATCTTTGCCCGCGCCGCCGTCAATCGATATGGTGCTGTTGCCGTAGTCGGTTATCGTGTCGTTGCCCGCGCCGCCCGTCATTGTCACTGCATTGGCGTAGTTGTGGATTAAATCATTGCCGCTGCCGCCGTTAAGCGTTGCGTTGCTGCCGCTTAAGCTGTCGCCGCCGCCGAAATTATAGAGCGTATCATTACCTGCGCCGCCTTCTGCCAATACGGAACTTCCGTGGTTGTCGATTGAATCATTGCCCGCGCCGCCGAGGATTGTCGAATTATTGGAGTAGCTGGAAACGGTATCGTAACCGTCGCCCGCGTTGATTGACACGCCGTAATTGTAAGACGAATCGTCTTCTGTGTAGCCCCGGTTTTCGATAGAGTCGTTGCCGCCGAGCGCGTCGATTGTGACATAGGAGCTTGTATTGGTGATTGTGTCGTCGCCGTCTGTTCCTGTAATAAACGAATAGTCTCCGTCGTCATAAAGTTCTTCCCCCGGTCTGCTCGGCGGGCGATAACCGGGATTGTCGATATTAGGCTCTTGCCCTGCGGGATAATCTTTCAACGTGACGGTGCCGACGGCCGCGGCGGAGGTGTCGATTATGCTGACGAGAATATCGGAGCCGATTGTTTCGAGCGTATAAGTGTAGTTGCCGATATTGAGCGTGTCGTCTTCGTTGAAGCCTTCGATTGTGTCATTGCCGCTTTCGTAGACGTAAACCGTGCGGTGGTTGTCATTGTTGTAGACGTAATCATTGCCGGAGCCGCCGCCGATTGAAACGTTGTTGGCGTTGTTGGTAATGGTGTCGTCGCCGCCGAGAGCCCGAACAGTCGCGTTGTCCCACGGAACTTTCAAATCGTCCGCGCCTTCCGTGCCGCGAATGAGCAATGCGCTTTCGACGGTGACGGGGATGCCGCTGTAGCCCGCGATGTTAATCGGCGACAAGTTTGCCGCACCCAAAATGTTTATCGTGTCCGCGCCTTTCGACAAGATTAAATTACCGTCGAGCGTGAGGGAAGTGTAAGAGCCGCCCGCGATTTGCAACGTGTCATTGGTGTCGAAGCCGTCGATTGTGTCGTTGCCGCCGAGCGGTTCAATCATCGCGCCGCTGACGCCGGTGACGTTGATACTGTCGTTGCCGAGCGTGCCGATATAAAGTTTGCTGCGCGTGCCGCCGACGATACTGAAAGTCTCCAAGCTTGCCGCGTCAACGAAAGTGACAGAATCGGTGCCGAGACTTACGACGACATCATTGCCGACGGTGACGGGCGTGTATTCGCCGCCTGAAAGGCTGAACGTGTCGCTTGCGTTGAAGCCGCTGATTGTATCGGAGCCGTCGCCCGCCTTGTATTGAATCAGAACACTCTGCGCGCCGTTCAAGTTGATACGGTCGTTGCCGAGCCCGCCGTTGATTGTCGTGAATGAGCCGCTGTTGTCGATTGTGTCGTTATCGTTGCCGCCGCTGATTGAGACGTTGAAGCCGCTGTTTGTGATTGAGTCGTTGCCGCCGAGCGCGTCAATCGTCGCGCCGAAAACGGTGTTGCTGATTGTATTGGGTTTGTCGTCACCTTGAATGAATTTCAAGACCGAACTGACGCTGAGGTTTACGGTTGAAACGTCGACGGGTTCGGGCGCGGGGTCTTTCATAGAGCCGCCGAACAATTGTTCCCAATACCATCTGGTGTCGGTAGGATCGGTGTCGTCGTAATTGTAGCCGACGCCGAGCTTAAGGTAATTGGCAGGTTGATTGTTGTTGGGATTGATGCTCAAAATATTTTTGTGGTGAGTTTCAGAGCCTATCCAAGAAGCCCCGGCACCCGACGCCAAAGAGGAGCCTGCATGAATGTTTTCGCCGTAAGGTAAATAATGTTTGTTGACGTCGTCAAAAACCGAGGAATAAGAGGAACCGTCTGTGCGGTCGTGCTTGAACACGTCCAAAATGCCGCTTTCGCCGAGCGCGGTTATCTCCTTAACGCGAATTTCTGCCGCCTTCATCAAGCCGTCCGACAGCGTGAGCCAAGGAAGGTCTTTAACTTCGGGTATCGATTGCCCCGCGACAGTCGTAGGATTTTCGCGCTCTTTGTTGGTGAGTCTCAAAACCTCCCAAGCCTCTTCGGGGGCGTCGCCGTCGAAGTAATCGTTGTCGCGGACGCCCTTGAGCGTGACGTTGAGGTTGCCCGTTAAATCGCTCCAAACGACATCGGTGCCGCTGACGGATTTTAAAGTTGTCGGTGCGGCGGAGCCCGCGAAGTTGACGACGATTTTGTCTTCGCCCGGTACAAAATCTTCGATAACAGCGGACAGTGCCTTTGACGCGGAATAATTCAGCTCGAAGATGTCGGAGCCGCCGCCGCCTGAAAGCGTGCCGTTGCCGCCCGCCATAATCAAGTGATCGTCACCCGACCCGCCGATAAGCAGGACGTGGCTGTATCCGCCGCTTACAAGCGTGTCGTGGCCTTTCAAACCGTAGACTTGCGTTTTGTCCTCGCTGACGTTGATAATGTCTTCGCCTGCGTTGCCGTGAAGAACATCGGACATAAAAAATCATCTCCCCAAAAAATTTTTGAAGTCATTACGCGCATTATAGTAGTTGTTTTTTTTTTTTGTCAATTTCCTATCGCGCCGCGCGTTCGCAAAAAAAATCCCCGTCGCTCCGAATGCGGAAGGCTTTGAAGATTTTATTCGGCAAGCTTGGCTTGAATGTAAATGGCACACTCCAATCGCTTGCGCTGAATTTCGCAACCGACTTCATACGGCTCGCGGATGTCGCCGTGAAACAAATCGGCGTTCGCGTGACAGCCGCCGCTGCAGAAAAATTTCGCCCAACAGTCGCGGCACTTCGGCTTGTTCAAAACGTGCGATTCGCGAAAATATTTCAGCCAATGCCGCGCAGATTCGTCCACGCCGTCAAAAATATTTCCAAGCCGATAACGTTCGCGCCCGACGAATTGATGACACGGATACAAGTCGCCGTTCTCGGCAACCGCAAAATACTCGTGCCCCGCGCCGCAACCCGCCAATCGTTTCGCGACGCAAGGACCGTTCGACAAGTCAACGTTGAAGTGGAAGAAAAAGAATCCTCTGCCTGCGCGGCGACGTTCAAGGTAAGCGGCGGTCAAGCGGTCGTACTCTTCGCGAATGCGCGGCAAATCGTCAACGTTCAACGCAAGAGGCGAATCCTTCAAGACGACAGGTTCCATCGACAGAATATCAAAGCCTTCGTCGAGCGCACTCAAGACGTCCGCCGTGAAGTCAAGGTTGCGATTCGTGTAAGTGCCGCGCAGATAATAATTGTCGCCGCCGCGACTTTCGACGCAACGCTTGAAATTTTTCAGCACGCGGTCGTAACTGCCCTTGCCGCTTATGTCGGGGCGCATGGCGTCATGAATTTTCTTGCGTCCGTCCAAACTGAGCACGAGCGAAATATTGTTGTCGTTGAGCCAAGCGATTGCCTTGTCGTCGAGCAAAACGCCGTTGGTCGTCAACGTCAGCTTGAAGACTTTGCCGGTGTCGACTTCGCGTTGGCGGACGTATTCGGTCAC
This sequence comes from uncultured Selenomonadales bacterium, assembly GCA_947304355.1. Lineage (GTDB taxonomy): Bacteria > Bacillota > Negativicutes > Selenomonadales > Selenomonadaceae > Quinella. The sequence goes on along the minus strand of CAMZAX010000001.1, from coordinate 35,385 downwards.
GGCCTTGACTGTGCGGAAATTAATCAGCGGTTCGCCGCCGAAAAAGTCAATCTCGCAGTGCTTGCGTATGCCCGAATTTTTTATGATGAAGTCAACCGCCGCGCGCCCGACCTCCTCCGACATAACGGCGCGGTGCCCGAAAGTGCCGCCGTCGCCGAAACAATACTTGCAACGCAAATTGCAATCTTGCGCGACCATAAGGCAAAGGCTTTTGACGACGCCGCGCGCCTTAAACGTGGGCGGAACGTCGACTTCGGGCGCGAAAAGTAAGCCCGCGTCAATCAGCCCGTGCAGTTCGTCGAGAATCTCGGCGGTGTCGGCGTCGGGGTGCTTGCGCAAAATTTCGGCGTCGTTGGTGCCGTCGAAGTCGTCAAGGATTTTGTACGTCGCCTCGTCAATCACATGAACCGCGCCGCTATTGACATCCAATAAAACGTAATCGTCGCCTTGCTTAAACTTGTGAATCATCCAATGCCTCCATTTGTAATCAGTTTTCATTGTCGGCAAGCCGTAAAAGTTTCAATTCAAGCGGATCGTCGGGCTTGGGCGGGGCGTGGTGTTTGGCGATGATTTTCGCCTCCTTGAACAGCCCGATTTGCTGAAGTTTCCGTGCGCCAATCTCCGCGTGATGATGATAGACGTAAAGCGCGCGGTTGCCGTTGACTTCCAATCGTTCGGCGAATTTCGGCGCGAAGGTCGTTATCAGCACGGCGAAAATTTTCCCGCGAATCGTCAAGTCGCCGGCACGTCTGCCCGTGTCGTGCAACAGCGCGCAACGAATCAAAAATTCACGGTCGACGCCGCGCTTGTCCTCGATTATCAGCCGCTCAACCTTGTACGCCGTTCGCAAGCTGTGATATTGGTCGGCGACGCTCATTGCGAAAAAAATTTTCTGCTCCTCGGCGTTAAGGTGTGCAGAAATGTATTTGCCGTCCTCGACGCTGACACGCGCCGTCACAGCTCTGACGAACTGCATTATCCTTCCAAAAACACTCATACTGCGTAAACTAACTCCATACAACATTTTTCGGCGCAAGACCGTTCGGCGTCGGGTTTCGTCTGCGGTGTCAAGGACATCTCGACGATTTTGCCCGCCGCCCGAAGTTCAGCCGCCTTGCGAATCGCCGCGTCTTCGTGACCTGCCGCGAAGCTGACGTAAAAATCTTTCGCCCGCGCAGGTTCGTCGACGCCTTGAAACTTCCGTGCGTCAAGAATTCGTTCGATGCCGAGCGCGAAACCCGTGGCGGGACACGCCGTGCCGAAGTCTTGCAACATGTTATCGTACCTGCCGCCGCCCGCCAACGAGTAGCCAACGCCGTGCGCATAAGCCTCGAAGACCATACCCGTGTAGTACTCGAAATCGCGAATCAAGCCCAGGTCGAAAGTAATTTTATCAGCCGCGCCGTAAATTTCAAGCAACCGATAAATCTCCGCCAAGTTGTCCAGAGCCTTGCGACTGCGGTCGTTGTCGGCAAGTGATTGCGCCGTGTCCAAAACTTCACGCCCGCCCTGCAACGTCGGGATTTTTTTCAGCGCGTCATCCACGTCCAGATTGTTCAGCGCAACGATGTCGTGGCGTTCTATTGCCGATTTGATTTGCGCTTGAACGTCGGTCGGCAAGTGCGCCATGAGTCCGCCCGCGAATTCGACTTGACCGAGGCAGATTTTGAAGTCGTGCAGTCCCGCGACGCTCAAAGCCTGCGCGGCAAGTGCGACGATTTCCGCGTCGGCGAAGGCATTCGACACGCCCAACAGCTCGACGCCCGCCTGATAAAATTCGCATTGACGCCCCGGCTGATTCGTGCGGAAGCGGAATACGTTCGTGTTGTAGGACAGCTTGAGCGGCAACGGCGAATCCTTCAAACGACTGACTGCAAGCCGCGCAATCGGCGTCGTCATTTCGTGGCGCAGGGCAAGCGTCCGATTTTTGCCGTCGAACATCTTGAACAAGTGCGGCTCAAGCGCGCGCCCGCCCGAAGTCGTCAACGTATCCAAGAATTCCATTGCCGGCGTCACGACTTCCGCATAGCCGTAACTCGCGAACAGCTCGAAAATTTTTTGCTCGATGATTCGTTTCGCCGCCGCCTCCGCAGGCAAAAAGTCTCGCGTGCCGTAAGGCGTCTCCAATAGTCCCGTCATGTGCAAACCTCCTTAAAGCGCATTCAGCAATTCCTGACGATTGACGGCGTAGGTGCCGACCTTCGCGACGACGACGCCCGCCGCAACGTTGGCAAGGTAAGCCGCAGCCGCCGCGTCCAGTCCGCCAGCCAATGCCAACGCGAACACCGCGATAACCGTATCGCCCGCGCCCGACACGTCGTAGACTTCCTGAGCCCGCGCATTGATGTGCGTTGTCCGTTCGCCGTCAATCAGCGACAAGCCCTTTGCCGAACGCGTCACAACCAAGCCGCGCAGGTTGAATTCGTCGATGACGTGACGAGCCGCCGTTTCAATCTGCGCGTCGTCGTTGGGAATCGCTTTAGGCAGGACGGCGTTGAGTTCCTTAAGGTTCGGCGTGATAAAGCCCGCGTCGAAGTATTTCTGCCAATTATCGCCCTTCGGGTCGACGACGACGACTTTGCGTTGCGCACGACACGCGCCGATAACTTCGCGGCAAATTTTCTTCGTGCAGACGCCCTTGCCGTAATCCGAAATGATAACCGCGTCGACGTTCGGCAAGCGCGCGGAAAAGTTCTCCAACAGCTTATCGGTCGTCGCGCCGTCAAGTTCGGTCGCGTCCTCGAAGTCAAGCCGAATCATCTGCTGATGACCGCTTATCACGCGAATTTTCGTCGTCGTCGGTTTCAGAATCTCAATCAAGCCCGAATGGTCGACGCCGATACTTTTCAGCAGGGCAAGAAATTTTTCGCCGTGAGCGTCTGCGCCGACCTGCCCGATTATTGACGTTTGACAGCCGAGCAATGCCAAGTTGTGAGCGACGTTCGCCGCGCCGCCCAGCGTTTCGCTGACGTTTATGACGCGGGCAATCGGCACGGGCGCTTCGGGCGATATGCGGCTGACTTCGCCGAAATAATATTTGTCCAACATCACGTCGCCGACGACAAGCACTCTGCACGCGCCGATACCGTCCGCGACAAAATTTTTCAGTTCGTCAATCATCTGCACACCTCGAACGCGACTTTAGCCGCCGTTAAAGTTTTGTCAACGTCCTCGTCCGAATGCGCCGCCGACATGAACAGCGTCTCGAATTGTGACGGCGCAAGGTAAATGCCCTGCTCCAACATCGACGCGAAAAATTTCTTGAACCGGGTTTGATTCGCCGCCGCCGCTCCGTCGTAATCCGTGACGGGTTGCGCGCTGAAGAACACGCCGAACATTGAGCCCGCTTGCGGCGTCTGTATCGCGACGTTTGCAATCTGCGCGGCGGTCTTGAGTCCGTCAACGAGCTTTGAAGTCCGCGCAATGATTTGCGGCGTCAAATTTTCTTCAAGCAAGGTCGTCAACGTCGCAATGCCCGCCGTCATCGCCAAGGGGTTGCCGCTGAGCGTACCCGCCTGATAAATCCGTCCGTCGGGCGAAACGTTGCGCATTATGTCTTCGCGCCCGCCGTATGCCGCGCAGGGCAGCCCGCCGCCGATTATCTTGCCCAAGCAAGTCAAGTCGGGCGTGACGCCGTATTTTTCTTGCGCGCCGCCCAACGCCACTCGAAAGCCGCACATCACTTCATCGAATATCAACAGCGCGCCGAATTTTTTTGTAACGTCACGAAGTCCGCGCAGATAATTTTCTTTCGGCAAGACGAGACCCATGTTGCCCGCGACGGGCTCGACGATAACAGCCGCAATTTGTTCGCCGCATTCGGCAAAGACTCGTTCGACGGCGGCAAGGTCGTTATACGGCAAAGTTATCGTGTCCCGCGCGGTGCCGCGTGTCACGCCGGGGCTCGACGGTTCGCCGAAAGTCGCCGCACCGCTGCCCGCCTTGACCAACAACGCGTCGCTGTGCCCGTGATAACAGCCGATAAACTTGATAATCTTTTCGCGTCCCGTAAAGCCGCGCGCAACCCTAAGCGCGCTCATGGTCGCTTCGGTGCCGCTGTTGACCATGCGCATGACTTCAATCGACGGAAAAATTTTGTTCACGAGTTTTGCAAGCCGCGTTTCCAATTCGGTCGGTGCGCCGTAGCTTGTGCCGCGTTCGACGGCGCGTTTCAAGGCGTCAACGACTTTCGGGTGCGCGTGACCCAAAATCAAAGGTCCCCACGAGCCGACGTAATCAATGTACTCGTTGCCGTCGATGTCGAAGATGTGACTGCCCGCGCCGCGCGATATGAACGGCGGATTGCTGTCGACGCTCGAAAACGAACGCACGGGGCTGTTGACGCCGCCCGGCATGAATTTTTTCGCCTCGTTGAACGCGGCAAGGGATTTCGTTAAGTTCACAATATGCCCTCCCAAAATTACTATGCTAGCAATGTGCAACGTTGCGTATCGTCGCGGTGAATGATTTTAAATCGTCGAAACGTTGCGGCGCGACTACAGGATGCAACGTCACGTTGCTTTCGCCTCGTTGAAAGTGGCAAGGGATTTACTCAAATTCATAAAGACACCTCAAATCCATTCGGCGAAGTCAATCGCGTGGTAAGTGATGATAACGTCTGCGCCGGCGCGTTTCATTGCCGTCAAGTTTTCGACGACGATGCGGCGTTCGTCAATCCAACCGTTGGCGGCGGCAGCTTTGACCATTGCGTATTCGCCGCTGACGTTGTAGACCGCGACGGGACGATTGATTTGCGCGCGCACCTTCGCCACGACGTCAAGGTAAGCAAGCGCAGGTTTAATCATGATGATGTCGGCACCTTCGGCAAGGTCAAGTTCGACTTCCTTGAGAGCCTCGCGGACGTTGGCGCAATCCATTTGATATTGCTTGCGGTCGCCGAATTGCGGCGCGGAGTTGGCGGCGTCGCGGAAGGGCGCGTAATAGCCCGAAGCGTATTTTACGGCGTAACTCATAATCGACACGTTGATAAGCCCTTTGTCATCGAGCGCGTCGCGAATGGCGGCAATGCGTCCGTCCATCATATCCGACGGGGCAACGATGTCCGCGCCCGCCTCTGCTTGACTGACGGCGACTTTCTGCAAAAGTTTCAAGGTTTCGTCGTTGTCGACGTAATGACCGCAGAGCTTGCCGCAATGCCCGTGCGTTGTGTATTGGCAAAGGCACACGTCGCCGACGATAACCAGTTCGGGCACGGCGTGTTTGATTGCGGCGATTGCGCGTTGAACGGGGCTGTTCATGTCCCACGCGCCGGAACCGATGTCGTCCTTGTATTCGGGCAAGCCGAACACTTCGACGGCGGGTATGCCGAGCGCGGCGATTCGTTTGGCGAGTTCGACGGCGTTGTCAACGGACAGGTGAAAGCAGTCGGGCATTGACGGAATTTCTTCGCGAACGTTTGAGCCCGCCACGACGAACAGCGGGTAAATCAAATCCTTGACGCTTACATTGGTTTCGCGAATCATGGCGCGCAAATTTTCATTGAGCCGCAACCTGCGCGGTCTGAGCTTAAGCATGTGAATCACTCCCAAAATTTTTGACGGCGCGATTGTTGCCGCTTATAATGAAAAAAATTTTACAGCGAAAGGAACTTTGAATCAAATGGACACTTTGGGCAAACTGGAAGAAATCACTGACTTGCGGACGGTGTGGCCGAATGAAGCGACGGACTTCACGCCGTGGCTGGCGGCGACCGAAAACATTTCCCTCCTCGCCGATGCCGTTGATTTGGAAATCGCGGTCGAGGAAACCGAATCCAACGTAGGCGACTTTCACGTTGACATATTCGCGACGGACGCAATCACCGGCAGACGAATCATCATCGAGAATCAGCTTGAGGACACGAATCACGATCACCTTGGCAAGCTGATAACCTACGCGGCGGGCAAATCGGCGGAGATAATCATTTGGATTGTCAAGCACGCCCGCGAAGAACACCGCGCCGCTGTCGAGTGGCTGAACAACAACACAGACGAGCGCATCGGTTTTTTCCTGTGCGAAATAAAACTTTATCGCATTGGCGATTCCGCGCCCGCCGTCAAGTTTGACGTTATCGAGAAGCCCAACGACTGGACTAAGGAGATGCGCAAAACCGAAATCACCGAGAAACAGCAGAAACGTTACAATTATTGGCACGCATTTTTGGAATACGCTTTGCAACAGAAATCGTTCAAAGATAATTTTAAATCTCCCACGCCTTCAGCCAATACCGAGATTTATTTTGCCATGGGCACTGCCGCTTGCAGAATGACCGTTTCGCAAGTTCGTCGGCGTAATGAAATTGAAGTCTATCTTCGCATTTTTGATAACGTGAAATTTCAAGAGCTTTTCAATAACAAAGACGCCATTGAATCGGAAACGGGCTTGACTTTCGATTGGCGCGAACTGCCCGACAAAAAGGCAAGTCGTATTGTCATATCAAGGCAAGTGTCCTTCGACGACGAGACTGCGCGGGCTGCGCAATTCGATTGGCTGATTGACGTAATGCTGAAGCTGAAGAAAACTTTCGGGCGTTACCTTTGATTCGACGGCATGAGCACGATATTGACGGGCAGATTGCTTGCGCCGGGCGGCGAGTATTCAAAGCTGACTTGCCCGCGATAATTGCCGAGCTCCGTCAATTCGGTGCCGTCTGTCATCAGCGAAATGCCTTCGACACGAGCTTGAGCGACATTGGGCGATTCGGGCGGTGTCCTGTCGCCAAAGTAAAGACGTTGCGTCGGCGTTTGAATCACGCCCGAATTACCGAAGTATTTGTAACGCAACGCGCCCGCGTAGTGCCCGCCGAGCGGACTTAGACAAAAACGCGTCGGGAACTTCATGCGGAAGTTGAGCGTATAATTTATGCCGTAGTTGCCGTAGTTGACGACTTCGGAGCCGTCTGTCGCGTCGACGCCGCGCTTGAACAGGTCGTTGACGTTGTCGCCGATTAAAATGTAGCCGAGCCCGTCGCGTTCCCAATCGTAGGGCTGCTTGAGCGTCAACGTGCGATTCATCTGCTTGAACGTGCCGCGCAGGCGGTGTTCGTCTTTGGGCAAAATTTCGGCGTAGGTTAGGAAGTCAAGCGGGTCGGCGTTTTCGGGATACATCAGCAGGAAAATCTTTACGGGCTTGCTTGCGGTGAAGTCGCACACGCCGTGAATCAGTTGCCCCGGCTTTAGCAGAAAGTAATCGTCGTAAGGCTGATAGACTTTGCGTTCGTAATGCTTGAGCTCGATTTTGTCTGTGAAGTTGTCTTGCATGTACATGGTCTGCGCGATTTTGCCTACGCTGAAATAATTCTTGTTGGGTTCGCTTAGCCCGCCGCGCGTGATTTTTATGACGTTCTTGCCCTTGGCGGTGTTCTCGAAGATTATGGCGAAACGTTTGCGGACGCCCGTGTCGTTGAGGTGGTAAAACAAAAGTCGCGCGTCGCCGCTTACCGTGTCGGTGTAAAGGATACCGTTGCGGCGGACGTATTCGGGGCTGTCGGAAAAAATCAGCGTTCCGCCCGAATCGTGCGAGTAAACTTCCAGCTTGTGCATGACAGTCGACGTTTTATATTCGGCGTGGGCGGCGGGCGTCAACAAATTCAGCGAGGCGAGTGCCGTCATTATCGTTGCGAAAATTTTTTTGGCAAAGTTCATTCGTCAGTCTCCTTGAAATTTTTTCGGCGATTATACCACGCGCAGATTAAAAGCACAAAAATTTTTCTTGACAACGGGCGGGGCAACGGTTATAATCACGCGCGTTGGGGGCGTAGCTCAGCTGGGAGAGCGTACGGTTCGCATCCGTGAGGTCAAGGGTTCGAATCCCTCCGTCTCCACCAACACAGAAAATTTCAAGGCGGGAGTTCAAAGCTTCCGCCTTTTCGCTTACGTTGGAGGCGTCATGACTGATTTCAAGTTGCCGCAGGTGATTTTCAGCAAAGTCTTTCGCGCTGTCGTCGAATTCGAGCTGATTGACGACGGCGACAAAATTTTAATCGGCGTGTCGGGCGGCAAGGACAGCTTGCTTTTGACTTACGCGCTTGCCTGCCTCAAGCACCGCACCAAAAAAAATTTCACGCTTGCCGCGCTTACGATTGACCCGAAGTTTAGCGACGACTTCGGCGAAAAAATTTCACGCGTCAAAAATTTTTGCAACGAGCTTGGAATTTCGCACGAAGTCCGCTCCGCCGACATCGCCGGGCTGATTCGCGAGCAGGGCAACAAAAGCCCTTGCTACACCTGCGCCTACTTCCGCCGCGCCGTCATGAATCGCACTGCCAACGAATTGGGCGCGAACAAAGTTGCCTACGCGCATCACTTGGACGACGCCGTCGAGACTTTTTTCATGAGCCTGCTGTCGACGGGACAGCTTGAAACTTTTCAACCGAAGACTTTCCTTGACCGCAGCAGCGTCACGGTGATTCGTCCGCTGGTTTACGTCCGCGAGCGCGAGGTTATAAATTTCGCGGCAAAGCGCGGGCTTGACGTGTTGAAGTCCCCGTGCCCGTTCGACGGCGCGACCAATCGTCAACGCGTGAAAAATCTTATCGCCGACTTGAGCCGCGACTTCCCCGACCTGTTCAATCACTTGGCGGCGGCTCTGCGCAAGAATTCAATCGGCGAGCTGTGGGACGCCCCGAAAACTCGTGAGCAAATGCGGGCGACTTACTTTACATACAAATGATTTTGAGGTGATTCGTTTGAAGTACGAAATTCTTTATCCCGAAGCGTTTCCAATCGTCGAGTGTCACTTGGAACGCGGCGAGACTATCAAAGCCGAATCCGACGCGATGATCGCAATGTCGCCGACAATCGACGTGGAAGGCAAAATGGACGGCGGTCTCCTGCGCGGCTTGGCGAGAAAATTTCTTTCGGGCGAAAGTCTGTTCTTTCAAGAGCTGGTTGCGCGACGCGGCGCGGGTATGGTGCTGTTCGGTCATTCGCAAATCGGCGGCATACTTGACGTTGAGCTTGACGGCTCCTACGGGCTCAACATCCAAAAGGACGGTTTCCTTGCGAGCACGCAGGGCATTCAAGTCGATACGGAAATGCAAAACCTGTCGCGCGGTTTGCTCAGCGGCGAAGGCTTTTTCATACTCAACGCGCGCGGACGCGGCACGGTCTTCGTGTCGAGCTACGGCGTGATTCATCCGATAAACCTTGACGACGGCGAGGAAGTCATAATCGACAACGGGCACCTGGTCGCGTGGCCGGACTACATGGACTACAAAATGGAAAGAGCCTCCAACGGCTGGATTTCGAGTATCACTTCGGGTGAAGGACTCGTTTGCCGTTTCAGAGGCCCCGGAATTATCCTTATTCAAACGCGCAACCCCGTCAACTTCGAGAAGGAACTTGCGCAACGTCTCAAGGCGTTTTTGACTTAAACGCGAACTTCAAAATGCTTGCCCGTGTCGTCTTTCTTCGGCGGCAACTTGACGGGCTTGGGCGGCGGCGGTGAAGTTTTAACTTCGTCCGTCGTCGTTTTAGTTTTGCCCGAATCGTCGAAGAGTTGCGCCTTGGTCAGCGCGGGCTTGCTCCTGAAAAGAAATTTCGTTACAAGCACGAACGCCGCAACTATCACGAAAACAGCCGTGAATATCCAAAATGCTCCGCCGTGTCCGTCGTCGTGATTCAGTTTCGGCGCGACGGGACGTTCCTGCTCCGTCGAAGTCTGCGCGGGGGGATTGTACGCGTTTTGAGCTTCGCGGGCGTCGAGTTCTCTGAATTCGCGCAAAACGTCCCGGCCGCGATCGTAATCAGATTGCGTGTCTTGCATTTCGGCGACAAGCGGCGCGTCGGGCGGAATTACCGTCACCGTCTGATTGGGCGGCGGCGTGTCGTCGTCGTCACGTTCGACGGTGCGTTTGGTCAAAGCTCCCGACCCGTGCGCGACGGCGTCCCGTGCCATATCCTCAGGCGTTTCGACTTCGCGAGTAACCTGCGGCGCGTCATCCGTTGCCTGTTCCCTTACAAAGGGCGTCTTGTCGATACGCGGTGGCGTGGGCGGCGTCGGACGAACGGCGGGCGCGGGAGCCGTCGGCGGTTGCGGTGGTTCGAGCGTCATATCTTACAGCATGTGAGCGCGGAGGTCTTCGTTGCTCTGCGCGGACAGATACGCGGGCGCAATGTCGAACACCGTCTTGCAGCCGTTGTTGCCTTCCTGATTGAGACGATAAGCGGCGCGCGCATAAGCTACCAAAACAGCCGTCGTGAATTCGGGATTGGAATCGAGCTTGAGATTGAATTCGATGATGTGGCTGTGTTCCTTGTCGAGCCCGGTCTTGCCCGAACGAATCACGAAGCCGCCGTGCGCAAGTCCCGCGTGTTTGGTCTGCAGTTCTTCTTCGCTGATGAAGTTGACAATCGTATCGTAGTCGGCGAAGTAGTTCGGCATGGTTTTAATCGCCTGTTCGACTTCGGCGGCGTCTGCGCCCTCTTCGAGGACGACGTAGCATTCGCGCAAATGTTTCCGGCGCGTGGTGAGTTCTGGGTTCTTTCCGCTGCGGACGGCGTCGAGCGCGGCTTCAATCGGAACGGTGTACTGCTTGGCATTCTTGACGCCCTTGACGCGGCGAATCGCGTCGGAGTGACCTTGGCTTACGCCTTTGCCCCAGAAAGTGTAATCGTTGCCGTCGGGCAGAATCGCGTTGGCGTAGACACGGGCGAGACTGAACAAGCCCGGATCCCAGCCGACCGAGATAATCGCGACGTGACCGTTTGCCTTTGCCGCCGCGTCGACTGCCGCGAAGTGTTGCGGGATTTTGGCGTGCGTGTCGAAGCTGTCAATGACGTTGAACATCTTGGCGAATTCGGGCGTCTGCTTGGGCAAATCGGTTGCCGAGCCGCCGCAGAGAATCATCACGTCGATTTTGCCGACCCAATTTTTTGCGTCGTCGACGTGCAGGACGGGGACGCCCGCCGTCTGAATCTTGACAGTTGCGGGGTCGCGGCGCGTGAAGACCGCCACCAACTCCGTATCGGGATTTTCTTTGACCGCGCATTCAACGCCGCGTCCGAGGTTGCCGTATCCGACGATTCCTATTTTCATGGTTATTTGCCTCCGTTAAGAAAGATTTTCAACACGAAACGCATTATAACACAAAAGTTAAGGTATGCAAGCCTTATCGTTCGTGAATACAATATTATTCAAGCGGCTTGTCAAAAACCCGCGCCGAGCGTCGAAAGATTGACGCTGACGACAACATCTTGATAATAGGGCTCCGTGACGGCGACGCCTTCGGGCGTGTCGAAATCCTTCGGGCGGTTTGAATCGTCGGCGGGCACCACTACCCAAAAGATAACGTCGACTTGACCGGAAGTCAACGCGGCGGCACGGGCTGCGCTGTTCACTTGCACGAGTTCGATATTTTTGCCGATGCGTTTGGAAATTTCGGCAAGGACGGCAGTGTTGAAACCTGCGGGCGTCCCGTCGGCAAGCACCAAGTCAAGCGGCGGCAAATCGCCCGTCACGCCGACTTTGAGCGTCTGCGCGCCGTCAATTTGCGCAATCTCCACAGGCTGGGGATTATCCGTCGCGTTGGTTATGTACGTGTCAATCAGCGCGTCAAGCGTGCCATCAGCCTTCATTGCGTCAATTGCCGCGTCGAATTCGTTTTTCAAAGCGGTATCATCCTTGCGGACGGCGCAACAGAAATTGTCGACAATCGGAACCATTTGATCCTCGCGTATCACGAATTCGGGATTGTTCGCGTTCATGTATTTGGCGACGCTGCCGTAAGTGCGAATCGCATTGATATTCTTCGACGACAGAGCCATCTGCATTGAGTTGAAGTCGTCGTAAAAATTCAGAGCCTCGCCGCCGTATTGTTGCGTTGCCTTTTCGGGCGTCGAGTTCAGTTGCGCAAGCATACCGACTTTGGGCGCGGATTTGTCGCCGCCGTCGCCCGTCGAAGAGCCGCAACCGCTCACCGTCAAAATAATCATCAGGAGCAAAAAAAACTTTCTCATTGACCCAATTCCTTCCGTACTTGTTGTTGGAGTTCGTAAAGTTTAGACATAGCCTCAATCGGCGTCAAGCTCGGCACGTCCAGCGCAAGCAAATCTTTCAAGCCGCGACCGACGAACAGCCCCGGCATCTGCGCGGGGGCTTTTTTTGTCGTGACGGGGCGGACGGGCTCGGCGGTCTCCATCGACTTCAAAATTTCTTCGGCGCGACGCATGACCGACCTGGGCAAGCCCGCCAATTTCGCGACTTGTATGCCGTAAGATTTGTCCGCGCCGCCGGGCTTGATTCGACGCAGGAAAATGACTTCGTTGCCGCGCTCGCGGACAGCAACGCTGAAATTTTCGATTCGGTCTGAAGTGTCCGCCAAGTCCGTCAGCTCGTGGTAGTGCGTCGCGAAAAGAGTTTTGGCGCGAATTTTTTTGTCAATGTACTCAATGACCGCGCGGGCGATACTCATGCCGTCAAACGTGGAAGTGCCGCGCCCGACCTCGTCAAGGACAATCAAGCTGCGTTCCGTGGCGTATTTCAAAATCTGCGCGACTTCGTTCATTTCAACCATGAACGTCGACTGTCCGCTTACAATGTCGTCACCCGCGCCGATTCGCGTGAAAATCCTGTCGACGGGACAAATGTTCGCGCTCGCCGCCGGAATGAAACTGCCCGCCTGCGTCATTAGCGTCAACAGCGCGACTTGCCGCATGTACGTCGACTTGCCCGCCATGTTAGGCCCCGTGATAATCATCAGCGCGCAACGATTCGGCGCAAGGCTCGTGTCGTTGGGCACGAACAGCCCGCTCGTCAATATGCGCTCAACCAGCGGGTGGCGTCCGTCGCGAATGTCAAGCACGCCGTTAATATTCAAGTCGGGGCGCGCGTAATTGTTCGCCTGCGCGGCCTCCGCCATCGACGCGATAACGTCAATCAGCGCGATTCGCTTGGCGGTGTCCTGGATTTGCGGCAGGCGCGTCTTGATTCGGTCGCGCACTTCGCAGAACAGCGTATATTCCAGATTAACGATACGTTCCTGCGCGCCCAAAATTTTCGTCTCGAAGTCTTTAAGCTCCGGCGTGATGTATCGTTCGGCATTTACAAGCGTCTGCTTGCGAATGTAATTATCGGGAATTTTGCTCGCGCCGCTGTGCCGAACTTCAATGTAGTAGCCGAAAACGCGATTGTAGCCGACCTTCAAGGCGCGAATGCCCGTCCGTTGTTTCTCGCGGTCTTCAAACTTCTGCAGGAAGGCGCGGCTGTCAATCGAAATGCGGCGCAGTTCGTCAAGCTCTTCGTTGTAGCCGCTGCAAATGATTCCGCCGTCGCGCACGGAGGGCGATGCGTTTTCGCTGATTGCGTCGCCGATTAGCTTTGCCTCGTCGCCGAAGTCGCCCAACCCGTCGCGGCACGCGCTCAAAATGTCGCCCGTCACGTCGCGCAGAATTTCAACTATTTTCGGCAGAGCAAGCATTGAAATTTTCAGCGCGGTCAAGTCGCGGGCATTGGCGGAGCCGACTTCGATTTTGGTCATCAGGCGTTCAAAGTCGTGAATGTCGCGCAAAGTCTCGCGCAAGCTGCGTCGCGTCGTGAAAGCTTTGAACAATTCTTCCACGGCGTCAAGACGGCGATTGATTGCGTTTATGTCGACGAGCGGGCTTTCCAACCAGCGGCGCAACAGACGATTGCCGAGCGGCGTCTTGGTAAAGTCAAGCACGTCGAAGAGCGTATCCTTTTTGGAGCCGTCGCGCAGGTTTCGGACGACTTCCAGGTTGCGCAGGGCGGTCGCGTCAAGAATCAAATGATTGCTCATGTCAAGGCGCGTGAGCTTCGACAGATGCTTTAAGTCAGTGCGAACGGTCGCATGAATGTAGCGCAACAAAAATTCAACGGCGTCGGCGGCAAGTTCGGCGGCGGGCAGGTCGCGTTCGTCGAAGTGCTTTGCGGAAAAATTTTCGTTGGGATTTTTATCGGCGTCGACGTTCGTGAAGGCGCAACCGTCCAATTTGTGTTCGGCGAAGTTTTTCAGCCGCTTGAGGAACGTCGGCTCGCCCGCGATTAAAATTTCGTGCGGGCTCAGGCGATACAGTTCGTCAAAAAGATTTTGTTCGCGATTGCCGCCGTCGTACAGGCAATAAAAAATTTCACCCGTGGAGATGTCCGCGCCCGCAAGAGCGATTTCGTCGCCGCCTTCGAGAATCAGCGCAAGGTAGTTGTTGCTTGAATCGGTCAAGGCGTCTTCGGTCAGAATCGTGCCGGGCGTGACGATTTTTGTCAGCGCGCGTTCGGTCAAGCCTTTGCCCTTGGGGTCGCCGATTTGGTCGACGACAGCCACGCGATAGCCTTTGGCAACAAATTTCTGCAGATAAGTTTCGACGGCGTGCGCGGGGACGCCGCACATCGGGACGCCCTGCCGTTTGGTCAAAGTCAAGCCGATTTCGCGCGAGGCAGTAACGGCGTCGTCGTTGAACATCTCAAAGAAGTCGCCGAGCCGGAAGAACAACAATTCGTCGGGGTGTTTCGATTTTTGCGCGTGATATTGTTCCATCATCGGCGTCAAATTTTTTTCGTTCAAGTCATCACCTCTTGAAAGGGACAAGGGTTAAGGGACAAGGGACAAGTTCAAAACTCTTGTCCCCGTCTCCTTGTCCCCTTTCCCTTTTTGTCGCAGTTTAACAACCGAATATCTTCTCGTCAATCGGAAATAAAAAAAAGCAACCGATTATCGCGAATCGGTCGCCGAATTTGTGTCGCGTCAGAATTTATAACCGAGAGCCTTCGCCCTGTTCAAGTCTTGTTGCGCGCCGTAAACGTTGCCCAAGCGTTGACGGCAAACGCCGCGATTGTAGCAGCTGTCGGCGTCGTTTGGGTTGAGCAGAATCGCGTTGCCGAAGTCAGCCTCCGCCTTACGGAAGTCGTTCAGCTTGACGTAAGCCAGCCCGCGATTGTAAAAAGTTTTGTAGTCGCCGGGGTTAAGCTGAATCGCCTTGTTGTAGTCGGCAATGGCGGCGTTTAAGTTGTTGAGCCGATAGTAAACCGCGCCGCGAATCGAATAGGCAAGCGCGTTGTCGGGGTTCAGTCCAATCGCCTGCGTGCAACGTGCAATCGCGCCGTTCAAGTCGCCCTCGAAGTAAAGCTTGCCCGCGTTGGCGAGCTGTTGATTGGATTGGAAGACTTTGTCCTCTGCGGCGAATTGTTGTGAAATTTTTTCGGCGTCTTGCGGCTTGGCGGCGAGTTGGCGTTTAAGTTCGGCGATTTGCGCGTCCTGCGCGGCAATGGCCTTTTGCAATTCAAGATTCTGTGCAACCATGTCGGAACGTTCGCCTTCGCCGCGATTGAGCCACTTGGAAACGTCGTCGCTGTCGATGTCGGCTTTGACGGTCGCGCGAATAATGAAGCCGTTGGCATTGGTGAGCGGTTTTACGTCATACTGCACGTCGACGACTTTCAAGATGCCGCCCGTCATTGTGACGATTTCGTCCTTGGTGACCATCATGTTGACGACTTCGGTGTTCGACTCGACGAAGACGCCGGCTTTTTCCTGCGCGGCGCGTTCGGCCTTTTGCTTGGCGCGTTGTTTGGCAACGTCAATCGTCTCGAATTCACTCATGATGTATTCGTCGGTTCCCTCGTAAGTCCGAACTTCGGCGTCGACGGGCGCGGCGATTAACAACGTGCCGGCAATCAGCCCCGCCGCCAAAAGCTTGCGCAAAGATTTTGTCATGACGTGCACCTCCAAAAAATTTTTTCACATTGTAAAGCGCGAAGTTAAGAGCCGCCTAAAAAAATCGTCACGCGGAAAATTTTTTATTCAAAGTCGCGGCAGTAGTAGCGTATCTCGTCGAGCCGCTTGTAAAGATTTTCGCCGGGGCAAGCCGTGTCGTTCAAGTTCCTGTGCCCGACGATAACGCCCTTGCGCATGGGGTTGAGCTTGTACTTTTGACAAAGCCACGCCGTCAGCAACTTGAGCGAATCCATTTGCTCGCGATTGGGTTTGGCGACTTCAAAATTGCCCGCGACGCATATGCCGACGGAATTTTTGTTGTGGTGGAGGGCGTGCGCGCCGACCGCCAGGGGTTTGCGTCCCTGTTCAATCGTGCCGTCCTTGCGAATCACGTAATGATAGCCGATGCCCGCCCAGCCGTTGACCTCCTGATGAAATTTGTGGATTTCTTCGGCGGAAGAATCTTTGTCGCCGTCGGGAAAGCCCGCGTGGTGAATCACAATCATTTCGGTTAATTTACGTTCCTCGTAATCGGTGAAGTTCAGGAACAATTTTCTAATCGGCGGCTCCCACGTGTCCAAGACGTAAGCGGACGCGTCGCGGTTTCCAAAAAAAAGACTTGCCGCCGTCAATGCCGCAAATCGCAAAAAGTTTCGTCTGTCCATAAATTTTTAAGCCTGTACCTTTCCAGCAGCAAATCGCTTGAAAATATCGCCGCGAAGCCGCGCAGGTTTGAATTTTTTCCATTCGTCGTCCGTGATTTCGGGAATGTCGCTCAAGTCAATGTCGGCGTCGGATTTCGGGGCGTTTTCGCGGATTCGCTTAATTTGTTCGTCGCTAAGTTTCATTCCGCGTCTAATTATTATACTGCCCATAATAGTCGTTGACCTCCTTTTTGGTTGCATAACGGCATCCGGCGGGCGCGGTTAAGTCAGCTGAACTTCAGGCACTCGTCGTGTCTTTGCCGTTAAATCTAAGCGCGAACATGGTAATATCGTCTGACTGTTCAGCCTCGCCGACATGTGCCGCAACGTCAGAGCGAATATTTGCAAGCAACGTCTCCAAATCCGCCGCGCAGTCCGTCGAGTTCATGAACGCAATCAAACGTTCGGGCAAGTATTCTTCTTCCGCGACGTTGAGAGCCTCCGTGACGCCGTCCGTGTAAATGAAAATCAAATCGCCGCGCTTGAACGTCGTGCGCTGTTCGACAAACGGAATTCCGTCCATAGGCCCCATGACGAAATTTTTCTTCACGTCGAGAAATTCGCAGTGATTTGATTCGGCGCGGTAGACCACGGGCGGATTGTGTCCGGCGTTGACGTAAACGAATTCACCCGTCTGCAAGTCAAGCACGCCGACGAACGCCGTCACGAACATCATCGCCTCGTTGTTGGCGCAGAGCTGCTCGTTGGCGGCCTCCACGACGGGCGCGAGTCCGTTGCGCTTGTAAAAAGTCTTCGCGAAGTTGTTGAGGATTGTCTTGCTGATAACCATGAACAGCGCGGCGGGAATGCCTTTGCCCGAAACGTCCGCAACCGTTATTGCAAGGTGCGTCTCGTCGAGGAAGTAAAAATCGTAGAAATCGCCGCCGACTTCCTTTGCCGGCGTCATCGTCGCAAGCAGTTCAAAATCTTTGCGGGCAGGAAAATCCTTGGGCAACATGCCGCGTTGAATATCCGTGGCAACGTCAAGCTCGGTTGCAAGGCGTTCGCGTTCAGCGGTGACTTTCGTCAAGTTCGCCATGTAAGCCTGCAACTCGGCGGTCATTGCGTTGAAAGAAACGGCAAGGTGTTCAATCTCGTCGCCCGTGTGTATGTCAAGCTTTTTGTCCAGGTTGCCGCTTGCAATGTCGCGCACGCCGTCTGAAAGCTCGTGAATCGGTTTGACGAAACGCTGCGAAAGACTCTTACTCATCAAGAACAAAATTATCAGCAGGACGGCGGGCACCCATATGGCAAGCTCATCCACGTAGGAATATTCCCGGCGCATTTGCTGTTGCAATGTGGTGACTTGTTCCTGAAAATAATCGCGGGTGGCTTGCGTCTCGCGAAGGATTTCCAATTCATCGACGATCATGCCGAAGCTCCAGCCGGTTTCGGGCATGGGCGTGAAGGCAAGGTAAAAATTTTTTCCGTCCAAGACGACGGGCAAAACGCCGTGTTCGCCGCCGACCATCTTCCAAGCCGCGTGTGCAATGGTTCGTTCGTCACTTTGGCGCAAATCGCGTCCGCCGCTTCTCGCGACGAGATCATCCGAAGTATTCACGGCAAGAACACCCGAATCTTGCGACGAAAAAATCACTTCGCCGCGCTCGTTGAGCACGAAATTTATTGAGCCTTTGTCCGACGTTAAAGTGTTGATTTCGTTGTAGATGTCTTCGTTGGAAGAGTCCAGCCCGGCGACGCCAATCATGTTGCCTTGCGCATCGTAAAAGGGCGCGGACGCTCCGATTTGCTGATAGGAATGCGCGCCCGAAGTCTCAACCGTGCCGTAAAGGTCGGAAATGACGGGCTCGCCGGCATTTTTCGCGGCGACGTACCAAGGACGCTTGCGCGGGTCGAATTCGTAAATCCGCTCGTAAGAAAACGAAATCGTCGCGTTGAAATCGGTATCGCCGTTTTCGTCGCGAATAAGGCGCGCGCAAATGTACCAGCCCTTTTCGCCGCCAACGAACGCCGTGGCGTTGTAGCCCGTGTAACCCTTTAACAGCTCCGCGAGCAAATCTCTGATGTTGGAGGCAAGCGCGTGCTCTTGAAGAATTTCGGGCGTGAGGTTGTCGCGAATGTCGGGCGCGTAAATGCGATAAGGTTCGCCCTGCTTTACGGGGTCGGTGCGCGGGTCGGGCAAAGTCTTAGGCGCGTAATTTTCGGGGTGCGACATGATTTCGGTCATCGCGTTCGCCAAAACCAATGCGTCTTCTTTGGTGATTGACATTTCGCGGTCAATGAATTGCGCTTTTGCCTTTGCAAGTTCGCCGAGCGTCTGCTTGAGCTGGTCTGTCAAAAGGTCGTCGGTGTAGCTTGCGCTCTTTTCGCCGAGTTCGACGCTCATTGCCTCCATGTCCCTTTGCACGATGCGTTCCCCGAAGTAGGAAAAAATGCCAAGCACAAGAAACGTCGTGAGCCCCGCGCCCAAAACCAGTATCAAAACTTTTTTGTGAATGTTAAGCTTCATTTTCGCGACTCCCGTTAAATCTAAGCGCGAACATTGTAATATCGTCCGACTGTTCAGCCGCGCCGACATGTGCCGCAACGTCAGAGCGAATGTTTTTCAGCAACGTATCCAAGTCCGCCGCGCAGTCCGTCGAGTTCATGAACGCAATCAAACGTTCGGGTAAGTATTCTTCTTCCGTGACGTTGAGAGCCTCCGTGACGCCGTCCGTGTAAATGAAAATCAAATCGCCGCGCTTGAACGTCGTGCGCTGTTCGACAAACGGAATTCCGTCCATAGGCCCCATGACGAAATTTTTCTTCACGTCGAGAAATTCGCAGTGATTCTCCTCGGCGCGGTAAACCACAGGCGGATTGTGCCCGGCGTTGACGTAGACGAATTCGCCCGTCTCAAGGTCGAGCACGCCGACGAACGCTGTCACGAACATCATCGCCTCGTTGTTGGCGCAGAGTTCGTCGTTGGCGGCGGCGACGACTTCGGCAAGCCCCGCACTGTTGTGAATCGACACCATGAAGTTATTCAAGACCGTCTTGCTGATAACCATGAACAGCGCGGCGGGAATGCCCTTGCCCGACACGTCCGCGACAGTTATCGCCAAATGCGTCTCGTCGAGGAAGTAAAAGTCGTAGAAATCGCCGCCGACTTCCTTTGCCGGCGTCATCGTCGCAAGCAGTTCAAAATCTTTGCGGGCAGGAAAATCCTTGGGCAACATGCCGCGTTGAATATCCGTGGCAACGTCAAGCTCGGTTGCAAGGCGTTCGCGTTCAGCGGTGACTTTCGTCAAGTTCGCCATGTAAGCCTGCAACTCGGCGGTCATTGCGTTGAAAGAAACGGCAAGGTGTTCAATCTCGTCGCCCGTGTGTATGTCAAGCTTTTTGTCCAGGTTGCCGCTTGCAATGTCGCGCACGCCGTCTGAAAGCTCGTGAATCGGTTTGACGAAACGCGCCGAAACTTTTTTGCTCGCCGTCCAGAAAACGTAGCTCAAGCCGCCGAGCAAAACAATGCCGACCAACATGATAAAAAGCAATTCGCTTTGCAGACGCCCGATAAAGCCTTCGACCTGCGCAAGGAAATAATCTTTGGCATTTTCAGTCGCCGCGTCGATGTCCTTGCGCGGAGTCAGCGTGGCGAAACTCCAGCCGATTTTTTTCATGGGCGCGAACGCAATCAAATAATCTTCGCCGTCGACGACAACGGGCATGATTCCGCTTTTGCCGTCAACCATCCTGCGTGCCGCGTTTGCCAAGCCGCGTCGGGTGGAATGTTGCCGCAAATCTTCGCCGCCGGAAGTGGCAATCAATTCGCCTTCCGTGCGCGACGAAAAAATAATTTTCCCATTTTTGTCCAGCACAAAGCTGAAGCCGTTCTCGCCGATTGCAGTTTCTTCAATCGCCTTGTAAATGTCAACGTTGGACACGTCAAGCCCGACGACGCCCGCCACGCCGTCGCGGTCGTAATAGGGCGCAGAACAACCGATAAGCTGATATTCGCTGATGTTTACGTGCGCGTACAGTTCGGAAAAGACGGGCGCATTCGCCGCAATCGCGGTCTTGTACCACGGACGCTCGCGCGGGTCGTAATCGAAAAACTCGCTCTCCTCGAAAGGCAACGGCTCGCCGACCTTATCGGGGAAGACGCTGCTGCAGATAAACCAGCCGTGCTTTGAGCCGACGTAGAAGGACGACTTGTAATCGATAAACGAATTTGCAATCGGCATGAGCACGGTGGCGATATTGCCGGCAATGCCGATCTCGCGTTCCAATTCGGGCGTAACGCCGTAACGCTTAACGTCCGGACCGTAAGTCAAGTAAGTTTGCGTGTTATAGACCGGTTCAAAGCGCGGATTCAGAACTTTGACGGGCTTGTAGTCTTCGGGGTTCGAGGCGATACGCGTCATTGTCCGCGCCATGATTCTGACGGTGGACATAATCGTTTCCGTTTCGTGGTCAATGAATTCTGCGCGGGCTTGTGCGATTTCGCCGAGCGTCTGCTTAATCTGATAAGTTATCAGCGTTTCGGTAAAGTCCGCGCCCGCCTTGCCGACCTTGTCGCCCAGCTCCGTCATTTCGTCGCGCATGACAGTCATGCCGTAAAAAGAAAGACCGCTCAAAGTCAAGAATGACAATATCCCCGCCGCCAAGACGAGAACGAGCAGTCTGTTTTGTATGTTCCACTTCATAGAACAACCTCAAAAAAACTTTTTAACACGCAGAATGTTTTGCTTGTCCGTGTATTCGTAAGCAATGTCGTCGGTGTTTTTCTTGACGAGGAAAATGCCGAGCCCGCCGATTTCGCGTTCGTCGATGCCGAGCGTGGTATCGGGGTCGTCCTTTTCGAGCGGATTGTAAGGCTTGCCGCTGTCAATGAAAGTTATTTCGACGGACGCGGGATTTTCCGCGAAGTCAAGACAAATCGTCACGTTGCCCACGTCCGGGCGATAAGCGTAGCTTGACACGTTCACGAAAACTTCTTCGATGACAAGCTCCATTTGCATAACGACTTTCATGGGACAATCGTGCGCTTCGAGCCGTTCGGTCGCGAAGTCGATAACTTGTTGCAGATTGTCCGTCGCGGCTTCAATCGTAATCTTCTCCATAAAAACCTTCTCCGTTTAAGCGATCGTCATCAAACTGGAAAAGCCTGTCATTTCAAGGACTTCCATAACCGCTTCGCTGACGTGAATGAGTTTCATTGAGCCTTGCTTTGCCATGCGCTTTTGGGCGACGAGCAAGACGCGCAAACCCGCCGACGCGATGTACTTGAGCTCCGCGAAGTCGAATGTCAAATCTTCCACGCCGTTGAGCGCGGTCGTCAGTTCCTTGGACAGTTCGGGCGCGCTGCCCGCGTCGAGGCGTCCGATAACGTGAATCGTCAATGCTGTGCCGTTTTGTTCCTTTTTGATTTCCATTTTCCAGTCTCCTTTTTTTTTAGGGACAAGGGATATGGGACAAGGGACAAGTCAAAAACTCTTGTCCCTTTCCCCTTGTCCCTTTCCCCTTTATAAATCTTTCCTTGCGGCAATATATTTGTTGACGGCTGCGATAAGTTGCACCACGTCAAACGGTTTGGCAATGTGATAGTTCATGCCGCTTTCCATGCTCATGCGCTTGTCCTCGTCGCGGGAATTGGCACTGAGCGCGATAATCGGCAAAACCTTGGCGTCGGGGCGGTCGAGCGAACGAATGGCGCGGGTCGCCTCGTAGCCGTTCATGACGGGCATTTGAATATCCATCAAGACAAGGTCGTAATAGCCGGGCGGGTGTTTAGTGAAAGCCTCCACAGCGTCGCAACCGTCCGCAACTGTTTCGACCGAAAAACCGGATTCTTCAAGAATCGTCTCCGCCAACATGCGGTTGAGTTCGATGTCGTCCACGAGCAAAATCCTGTGCCCGCAGTTTTCTTCGGCAGTGACGGTTTCAACGGCGGCGGTATCTTCGGTTTCGTCGCGCACGAATTTGAACGGCAAGCCGACGGTGAACGTGGTGCCCTCGCCTTTTTTGCTGACGGCGGTGATTGAGCCGCCCATTGCGTCCAAAAGTTTTTTGGTTATGGCAAGCCCCAAGCCCGTGCTGAGATGTCCGGTCTTCGTCGACGTTTCTTCGCGTTCAAAGCTTTCGTACATGCGCTCCATAAAATTTTCGCTGATGCCGATTCCGTCGTCCGAAACAACGAATTCGCAACGGATGTAGCCCGAATCGGTGGCTTTCTTCTTGCGCGCCGTGACTTTGACGTGACCGCCGGGCGGAGTGAATTTTATCGCGTTGTCAATCAGCACGGACAAGATCTTCCGCAAGTTCACGTCGTCGGTGTAGACGAGTTCGCGCGGCAGATTGATGACGCTTTCAAGCGCGATGTTCTTCGCCTCGGCTCGTTTCTTGAACGCGTGCAGGACAATAAGCACCTGTTCTTCCAGGTCGCACACTTCGGAGCGCAGTTGCGTCTTGCCGTAGGTGATTTTGCTCATGTCAAGCAGGTCGTTGACCAGGACAAGCATTTGGCGGCTTGATTCGTCGACGCGTTCAAGGTAAGTCTTGAGCAATTCGGGTTCGTTGATATGTCGGCGCGCCAAGTCCGTGAAACCCATTATCGCGTTGAGCGGCGTCAAGATGTCGTGCGAAATGTTGAACAGAAACGCCGCTTTGATTTCGCTTGCCTGCTTTTCCTTTTGCAATTCCATTTCCATGCGCAACTTTTCCTCCTGAATAAGCCGCCGTTCGGTAATGTCGCTGATAAAAACGTAAAAAGCGTCGCCGTGTTCGGGGAAGGTCGCGAAGTGCCCGTAATCGTCAATCCAGCGGATTGCGCCGTCCTTGCGCGTGATTCGATATTCGACGTGATCCAATCGGTCGTTTTCGGGGTCGGCGATTTGTTCTTCGATTGACTCTTGAATTGCGGCGAAGTCGTCGGGATAAACCATGCCGCGAAAGGTGTAGCCCGTCAGCTCGCGGAATTCGTCAAGATTTTCGCAACCGTAAATCGATAAAACCTCGCTGTTCACGTAAAAGATGTCGAACGGCTCGTGCGCGGAGTAAACGAAGAATCCGCCGGGGACTTGCTCGGCAACCCACTTCAACATCGGCAAAACCTCGTAAAGATATTTCTTGCCCAAAAAATTATTCCTGCCCATTGTGCCTCCCGTGAACGCGAAAAGTTTTTCCGCGCCATAATACCACAGCTTGACGAATTTGTACAAAAAATTTTTTCAGCCGCCCGAAATTTTTTGTCGGCGCAATGCTTGACAACGTTTATACGCGTAAATATACTGCCAACAGTTTTCTGTTCCGTCGGTGCGCGTGCATTTGTTCCGTGCGGTCACGGCGGACAGGTTGAAAATTTTGCAAGGAGGTTAAGCAAATGCCCGAATCCGAAAAAAAATTTAAGCACTTTGTCATGATACGATTTTTCACGTTCGACGATCCGAAGTATCCGCACGACATTTACGATCCGGATTTTTTGGCGAAGCAATTGGTTTTGGCAAAAAACAACGCTTTGCCCTCGCTGGACAATCAGACGAACAAAAATTTTGAGCTCGTCTTTATGTTGAACGACAAGTTCTTTGACAATCCCAAATACGAATTCGTTTTCTCGACGCTGAAAAATTCTTCCGCCTTGCCGCTTACGTTTATAAAAAACAGCGACCGACTTCATTTGATTGAAGACGCCTGTAACAATTACGATTTCGTCATAACCTCGCGGATGGACTTTGACGATTTTCTTTTCAAGGACGCCGTCGCCGACACGCAGAGCAAAGTTGACGAGTGCACCGACATTTTGACTTACGGCTATTGCAAGGGATTCACATACATTCGCGGCAATTTGTACAATGCTTTTACGACATACAAGGACTTAGGGCATCACGGCGTTTTACAGTCCGTGATATTGAAGTCCGCGTTCGCGAAAACAATTCCGTTTGTCGGCGTATACGACTTTAATCACGCCAAAATTAAAATCAGATTGAAAACATTCCTTGAAAAAAACGGCGTCCAATTTGCCGAGAGGATGTTCCAACGAAATACTTCCGTGAATGCGTTCATTTACATCCGGCACGAATTTTCTCACTATATTTTGACTAACAATGCCGGCAAGCCGGTTTTAAAATTGCCGAAGGAAAAGCCTTTGACAACCGCAGACATCACCAAGGAGCAGTTGGCGGCAGAATTCGGTTTTCACGGGGAATTGAACTGTATAGAATGATTCGGCGCAAAAATTTAATCAGCCTCGGCGGGTGTCGGGGCTGATTTTTTGTTGCAACGGTTAAAGTCGTCGGCACGCGTCATATAAAATCGTCCGCCTCGGCGAGCTTTGTTTTGACGCGCTGAATCAAATCGTCGGGCAAAAGCGGTTTCATGACATAATCCTTGACGCCCAGCTTTAACGCCTGCTTGACGTTTTCAAAATCGCCCGAAGCCGTGAGCATTATGACGGGCACTTTCGCAATCTGCGCGTCGGCACGAATTTCTTCGAGCGTCTCAAGCCCGTCGAAATACGGCATCAAAATATCGAGCAAAACCAAATCGACGTGCTGTTTGCGCAAGATGTCGAGCCCGACAATGCCGTTATCGGTGCAAATGACGCTGCACGCCAATTTCCGTTCGAGAATAACTTTCGCGACCTTCAAGTTCATTTCGTCGTCGTCGATTACCAGAATCACACTGTCCATCAACAAAACCTCCCCGTTAAAATCAAAGGGTCTGCTTGCTTGATTGTAATAAATTTCGACGCCAAAAAGCAATGCCGTCCAATAAAAAAACGCCCCGAAAGGCGACAACGAATCAGCGCGGCGCGGGCGACAAAATTTTTTCGGCGGGCAGGAAGTCAACGAGTATCTGCTCCAAAAGTTTTATATCAATCGGTTTGGTCAGGTAGTCGTTGAAGCCCGCGTCGATAAGGCGTTGTTGCGTCCCCGGCGCGGCGTCGGCAGTCAGCGCGATAATCGGCGCGTTCTTGCTCAAGTTTCCGTCCATTGCGCGAGTGCGTTCGAGCGTCTGCACGCCGTCGAGATCGGGCATCATCAAATCGAGGAAAATCAAATCGTAGTGACGTTCGGCGAGTTTCTTCAGGCAAGCCGCGCCGCTTGTCGCCGTGTCAACTTTAATCTGCGTTGCCTGCAAAAGCTTGGCAGTGACGAGCAAATTCATTTCGTCATCGTCGACGACCAAAATTGTTGCGGCGGGCGCGACGAACGCGGGCTGATACTTTCCCTGCGCGGCGGGCGCGTGTTCGGTGAAGACGCCGATTAATTCGTTGCCGGCAATCTTCTGCGGAATCAGCGCGGTGAAAGTCGAGCCTTCGCCGTGCGCGCTTTGAATGTCGATTTTGCCGTTCATCATGTGGACGAGCTTGTAGGTTATGGCGAGCCCCAAGCCCGTGCCGTCGGCGTGGCGGGTCTTGTGAATGTCAAAGCGTTCGCAGTCTTCGACGAGTTTCGGGATGTCGCGAATGCCCTTGCCCGTATCCTTGACACTCAACGACAAAATGAAAGTGTCGGCTGAAACGGTTTCACCGTCGACGCTGAACGTGACGGAGCCGCTTTCGGTGTACTTGACGGCATTGCTCAAAAAGTTCAGCGCGATTTGCTGAATGCGTTCCGAATCGCCGCGCAGGATATTTTCCGCCGCAGGATTGACGTGCAGATTGAAGGCGAGTTTTTTCTGTTCGGCGCGCGGACGAATCATGTTGACGAGGTTTTTAATCACGTCGACGAGCCTGTAATTTTCTTCGGCGAGCGCGAATTTGCCCGATTCAATCTTGCTGAAGTCGCGAATGTCATTGACCAGCGACAAGAGCGTTTCGGCGGCGGCGGCGGTGTTTTGCGCGTAATTGACGATTTCGGGGCTGTTGCTTTCGCGCAGAATCATTTCGTTCATGCCGACAATCGCGTTAATTGGCGTGCGAATCTTGTGGCTCATGTTGGCGAGGAAAATGCTTTTTGCGTTGTTGGCTTCGTCCGCCGCGAGTTTCGCCGCGCGCAGTTCGCCGGCGTCTTCGAGCCGCGCACGCAATACGAGCAGATAAGCACCGCCCGCCGCCAGCAGAATCAACGCAAGCACTCCGCCGACGCGCATGAAGTTATAAATTTCGGCAACGTCGCCCGCTGCGGACTCCCACGGCACGCAACCGACCAACGTGTAATTCATGTGCGGCAACTTCGTCGCAAACAGGAAAAAATCTCCGAACGGACTGTCGCAATAAACCGCCGCCGAGGTTTGCGTCTCAAGCTTGTCGCGCAGGGTTTCAAAGCCGCGTTGAAATGCCGCGTTCGCGAAGAATTCTTTTTCAGCCGCGCCGTAATTTTTGTAAGGCACGATAACTTTGCCGTCGCCGTCTTGAATCAAAAGGCGGGTGTCATTGTCTTCGGCAAGCTTGAACGATTCAGCCGCAAGCGTTTCGTCATACAGGCGGTAAAGCGCGGCATTGGCGTTATCGCCGAGCGCGACGGGCACCGCGAACAGTACGCCTTTGCCCGCGCAGTAATCGACGACTTCATTGCCGCGATAAGCCGACAACAAGCGCGGGAAGTCTTGATTCAACAGCGGCGTGCCGTCGTGAATCGCATTGCCGTCCGCAGTGAGCAAGCCGACCGAAATATTTTCGTTGCCCGTCTGCAACACGACCTGCGCGGCTTGTTGCGCCTCCAAACATTTCGCCGCCAATCGCAAGCTTGCAAACTCCGCGTCGAATCGTTCTTCCGCCGCGACAGCCAAAATCGCCGTTTGTTTCGCAAGCGTCCGTTCGAGCGTCGCGTTAAGCAAGTCGTTTGCCTGCACCCATATGAAAAAGCCCGCCGCGATTAACAACGCAACCAACGCCGCGATTTGCGGGAAAATTTTGGGCAAGGAATTCAACCCCCTTCAACGAGCCGCGTCAAATCTTCAAGTCCAATTCGTAGCCGATGAAATTTGTCACGACGTGCGCAAGTTTCCTTTTGTCATCACGCGTCACGACGGATTTGGCGATTTCTTCGACGTGCGGCGGTTGAGTTCCTTCGACGGGTGTCGGCTCCGCAGGTTCTTCGACTTCGGCAGGCGGCGGCTCTTCGACTTCAGGCGGGTTCAGCTTGTCGAGCAGTTCAAGCAAATTGTCGACAGTCGTCACCGCGAAGGGCACCGCAGAAAAGTTTTCGTCAGCCGCCATGAAATTCAGCACGCGGAAGCCGTCAATGAATTTCATGCCCGCGCAGGCGATAACCAACGTCACGGTCTCCGCGCCGAGGATTTTTTTCGCGTCGTCGAAGGTCGCAGCAGTCGTAACGTCGTGCGGGAAATTTTCTTCGACGATTTGTTTCATTGCCGCCAATTCGTCCGCATCGTCGCCGAGCAAAAGAATTTCTTCGGCGTGCTCTTCGGACAATTTCTTTTCGACGCGCTTAACCAAATCGGCGGGCATGAACGGCTTTTTAATGTAATCTTCGACGCCCAATTCGGCGGCGTGCTTGACGTTCTCCATGTCGCCCGAAGCCGTCAACATCATTACGGACACGTCTTTAATCGTCGCGTCGTCGCGGATTTGCCTGAGCGTTTCAATGCCGTCCGTGTCGGGCATAATCACATCAAGCAGGACGAGATTGACGCGTCGGTTGCGCAAAATGTCAATGCCTTCGACGCCGCCCGCCGCGCAGATCACTTCGCACGGCAATTTCCGTTCGAGAATCATCTTCGCGATTTGCAAATTCATTTCGTCATCGTCGATAACCAAAATGTTCTTTTTCCGCATGACAAGACCTCCTCAAAAAATTTGTTCGCGTTCAAAAGTAACGTTGTCGGCAAGCGGCGCGGGCAGACGCGAAAAAATTCTGTCCTTCACGCCGTCAGCCTCATGCGCGGTCGCTTCCGGCAACAGCACGAGAAATTTATTGCCGTTGCGCGAAACGCAGTCGCTCCGTCGCAACGAATGGATTAACACGTCTTTGAAGTCGTCCGCCGCATCGCCCGCGCCGAACGTAAATTGCATAAGCGTCAAGCCCTTTTGGAAGTGGTCGGTCATGCGCGACAGCAGTTGATAAATTTTTTTGAACGCCTCGAAGTCGACGAAGTACGCGCCCGCCTCCGCGTTGCGTTCGCCCAAAATCATGCGCAGTTGCGAGAGTCCGCCACTCGTCGAATGTTCCGCGTGAGTGCGCGCGCTGAAAACCGCCAGCCCGTGCTTGCCGTGTTGCTTGACGTTGTAAAGCGCGCTGTCGGCTTTCCTGTAGAGCGTCGTGAAGTCCGTGCCCTCGTCGGGGACGAAAACCGCGCCAATCGACGTGCCAAGCGGAATTTGCATATCGGAGCCGAATAATTTTTTTGCGGCGGCTAAAAGGTTTTCGTTTAAGTAAGCGGTCTTGTCGCGAAGAATTTTTTCGTCATTGACGCCCTGCAGGAACGCGATAAACTCGTCACCGCCTGTGCGTCCCGCCAAGTCGTTGCCGCGAATCACTTCCTTGAGCAAGCGCGCGAAACGAATCAGAATCTTGTCGCCCGCCGCGTGCCCGTAAAGGTCGTTTACGAGTTTGAAGCTGTCGAGGTCGAGCATAAGCAACGCGCCCGCCGCAGTCTTGACGCGTTCGCCGATTTCCTTTTGCGCCGCCGATTTGTTCAGCAAGCCCGTCAGCGGGTCGGTCGAAGCAGCCGCCTCCAGCCCGTGAATCTTGTCGAGGTTGCCGATTATGTTGTCCACGCGCCGAAGCAAGACGTCGGGCTTGAAGGGCTTGTGAATGTAATCCGCCGCGCCGAGTTCAAAGCCCTTGCTTTCGGACTCTGCGCTTTCGTCGGCGGTCATGAACATTATCGGCACGGGCTCCGCGCTCAACGACTGCAAGATTTTATGCAATTCGTAGCCGTCGAGTTCGGGCATCATCAAATCGGACAAGACCATATCGGGTCGTTCGCGCCTGAAGAGTTCGACAGCCTGCGCGCCCGTCGTTGCAGTTATCACGTCGTATTTGCACGACAGAATGCGCCGCGCCATCATCAACATCATTTGTTCGTCGTCGACAATTAAAATTTTGCTCATTGTCCTGCCTCCAACCAATGCGCGATTTGATTGCGGACGCTTTGATAAGCCGTCATAAGGTCGGCGTGATTCGCTTTGATTAAGTCGGTGTTGCCGTCCTTTGCCGCGAGTTCCAAAACCTTTGCCCGTTCGCTGAGCGCGGTCGCGCCGATTGACAGCGACGTTGACTTGAGCGCGTGCACGAGGATTTGATAATTTTTCCAGTCGTCCGCGTCGAAGGCGGCTTGAATCTTTTCGGGGCGTTGCGGGTCGACGAACGTCGTTAGCATTTCGACGAAAAAGCTTTTGCTGTCCATGCAATACTTCAAGCCCGTGTCGAGGTCGATGTCGGGGCAGGTCGCGGCGAAGTGTTGACGGTCGCGCTTGCCGAATTCGTCTTCGCCTGCGGGCTCGTCGTCGTCAACGCCAAGCCACGTCGCGATTTGATTGCGGACGCTTTGATAAGCCGTCATAAGGTCGGCGTGATTCGCTTTGATTAAGTCGGTGTTGCCGTCCTTTGCCGCGAGTTCCAAAACCTTTGCCCGTTCGCTGAGCGCGGTCGCGCCGATTGACAGCGACGTTGACTTGAGCGCGTGCACGAGGATTTGATAATTTTTCCAGTCGTCCGCGTCGAAGGCGGCTTGAATCTTTTCGGGGCGTTGCGGGTCGACGAACGTCGTTAGCATTTCGACGAAAAAGCTTTTGCTGTCCATGCAATACTTCAAGCCCGTGTCGAGGTCGATGTCGGGGCAGGTCGCGGCGAAGTGTTGACGGTCGCGCTTGCCGAATTCGTCTTCGCCTGCGGGCTCGTCGTCGTCTTCGGGCGGCGGAATCTGCGTGGGCGGAGCGGAAAGATTTTCTTCGACAGCGAACGAAACAAGCTCGGCGGACAAGTGTCGTTCTAAAATCGCCTCAAGTTCGCCGACGTCAATGGGCTTGCTCAAGTAATCGTCGAAGCCTTCGCGCAGATAGACTTCGCGCATACCGGCAATCGCGCTTGCGGTGAGCATGACGACCGCCGTCCTGTCGCTCAAAATATTTTCGCGGCGCATGACTTTCAACGTCTCAATGCCGTTCATGCCGGGCATCATGTTATCGAGAAAAATTATGTGATAGAAATTTTTCTTCGCCATCTCAATGCACTGTTGCCCGCTGTCGGCGAGGTCGGGTACGATTTTGTTGCGCTTGAGCAGACCGCTGATAACTTTCAAGTTCATGTCATTGTCGTCGACAGCGAGAACTTTCGCGCCCGCCGCCGTCAAGAATTTTTTATCCGCGCCGCTGTCGACGGGTTTAAGGTGGCGTTCGTCGTATTCGCCGATCGGGTTGCGGTCAATGACTTTCTGTTTCAGCTTGAAGGAAAATTCGGAGCCGCGCCCGTATTCGCTTGCGACTTCAAGGCGGCTGTCCATCATTGTAAGGAGTTTCTGGACAATGGCGATACCCAAGCCCGTGCCTTCGATATTGCGGTTCTTCTCTTCGTCGAGGCGTTGGAAGGATTGGAACAGCTTGCCGAGATCTTCCTTGCGAATGCCGATGCCCGTGTCGCTGATTTTGACTTGCAGCTCAAGGGTGTCGTTGTCGACGGGCTTGCCGCTCATGTGCAACGTGACGGAGCCGGTGTGCGTGTACTTGACGGCGTTGGTTAAAAGGTTCGTGACGATTTGGCGGAGGCGCACGTCGTCGCCGTAAAGACTTTGCGGCAAAGTCGGATCTATGTCCGTCTTGAAGGCGAGACCTTTTTTGCGCGCCTTTTCGGAAATCATGTGAACGAGGTCGTCAATCAGGCGCACGGTTTCGTAGCGCACGGGGATGATTTCCATTTTGCCGTCTTCAATCTTGCTGAAGTCGAGAATCGAATTAATCAGCGTCAACAGCGTCTTGCCCGCGCTCTGAATGTTGTTGGCGTATTCGATAACGTCGGGGTTGTTGCTTTCGCGCAAAATCATTTCGTTCATGCCGAGCACCGCGTTAATCGGCGTGCGAATCTCATGCGACATTTGCGCAAGGAATTGCGATTTGGCTTGACTGGCGGCGACTGCGGTGTCGGAGGCGTCTTGCAGTTGCTTATTAACCGAAGCCTGCCAACGCAACAGCCGAGCAATCAGCGTGTCGACAATCGCGACGCAAATGGCGAGCAATATGACAAACACCAAGCCGAGCAGGACGATGTTGCCGTAAATGTTCCACCAGCTGTTCGCGACGGCAACGGTGAATTGCGATACGACGTTCTTCTTGACAAGGCAGGCGACGAAGCGGTCGGTATAGTCGCGCACGATTCGCACGTCTTCGCCCGAATAAACTCTTGAATATTCCGTGCCGAAGATGTCTGTCATGCGGCTTTTGGTCAGCTGATATTCGCCGTTGGGATGATTGATTATTATTCCGTTGCGGTCGACGAGGAACGCGTAACCGTCTTTGGTGTAGCTTTCGCCCAGCACCTGCGTCAAGCGGTCGAGGTAAAAGTCAATCGCGAAAACGCCGATGAATTCGCCCTTCGTGCCGAAAACGATTTTCGCCATGGTGACGCAATAAAGTCCGGTCTGCGCGTCGAGATAGGGCGCGGACACGCTGAAGCCCCTTACGGATTTTTCGGCGTCGATATACCACGGACGAGTTTCGGGGCGGAAATTTTCGGGCGGCACCCAACCGTTATTCATTATGACGCTGTGTTCGTTGTAAGGATTGGCGAGGTAGCACACGGAAATTTCGGGATAATGTTTCGCTATGTCGTCGAGAAATTTCACGGCGGAGGGATAATCGTTCATAAGTTCGGGGTGTTCGCCCAAAAGATTTGCGAACATGAACAGGATGCTGCGTTGCTTTTCAATCCAGTTGGCGAGCTGATGTTCGTAGGTATCGACTTCGCGCCCCATGCGTGTATCGCCCGCCTTGATTGTCGTCCTTAAGCAGATGACAAAAGCCACGGTCATTGCGACGACCAAAACCGCGACGATACCGCGTCGGGCGTAGCGGCTGACTTTGGAAAGGTCTTTGTCGCGGGAAATCTTTTCGGCGGAAATTTTTTTCTTGTCGCTTGAAATAATCGTCGAGAACGAAAACAGATCGTCGAGCATGTCGGAGAGTTTCAACGCCGATTCGCGAACTTTGGCGGCGTTTTCGACGGGGTTGGCGTCCGAGCGCATGACTTCGACGCTTGATAAGTTCAAAATATTTTTCAGCGGGTCGCGCAATCTGCTTGACAGCCGCGACAAAAATTCTTCCTTGACGTGCAGAGCGTTTTCGGCGCGCAGTCCGTTCTTCATTGCGTTGAGGTAAAAGAAAATTATCGCGAGCATCATAATCAGGCTGATAATCGTCGTTAAGCCGATTTGAATGTAGCTGTCCCGATAAAACGCGCGGTTGTCGACGCTTAGGATAATGTACCAGCCGTTGGGCGTCTTGCTGCTGAAAATCGTGTACTCGTCGCCGTCAATCGTCGCGGTGAAACTTTCGTTGCTTTCGGTTTGTTGGACGCGGGCTAAAACGGGCGCGTATTCGGGCAACTTTTCGGACACTCTTTCGCCGACGAGCTTCATGTCGTTGTAGCCGATAATCATGCCGCTTTGCGTGACGATTAAAGCGTTGCGGTCTTTGTTAATGCTCATTCGGCGGATAAAGTATTGCACGTCGGCAAAGTTGAAGTCCAGTGCGACAACGGTTTCGCCGTCGTCAAGCATTTTGGAAATCGTGTAACACATCATGCCGGTCATCGCGTCGACGTAGGGTTCGGTTATGTAGACTTTGCCGGGATTTTCCGCCGCGCCTTTGTACCAGAGGCGTTCGGGCGCGTGATATTCGGGCGGCATGTCGAAATCGGGAATGAACGACCAATCCTTGCCGGCTATGTAGGCGTTGAAACAAACGCCGTCCGTTAAATTTTTCTGTTCGCGTTTCCACTTGCGGAAGAACGTTTCAATCTCGTTGAGCGGCGTCTTGGCTCTGATAAGTTGTTCGGCGTCCATTGCCATGCGCAACGTCGCGCCCTCCGCCTGGTATAGCGCGGTTTGGAAGTCGTTGCTTATCGATTCAAGTTGCATTTGCCCGATCTCTTCGGTTTTGTTCGCGGTCGTTTTGAAAATCAAGCGCACGTTGATTGTTATGACGAACAGGAAAATCACGGTGATTGCGATTATGATTGCGAAGTCGGCGCGTCTGCCGCTCTTGAGAATCTGCCAGTCTTGAAAAAATTTTTTAATCATCGTTGCTCACCTCTCGACATTTTTGACGATTATACACCATTGCCGCCGCGTCTGCTTGAATCATGTTTGAATTATTCGCGCGTGCTTGCCAAAAAAAATCCCCGGCAGTCAACTGACAGTCGGGGATAAATTTTTATGCCGCGCAGATTTTATTTTTTGACAAGTGCATTGTCGCTTATGGTGTAGCTGTCGCCGTTGACGTTGAAGGTCGTCGAAGTCGAGACGTCCGCGAAGACAACCGAACCGCCGCCGTCAATCGTGAGCGTCAATTTGCCGGAGCTGTAAGCCGAATCGGTGAAGGTGCCGCCCGCCGCGCCGTCCGCCTTGAGGATTTGCAACACGTCGACGCTTTCGTAATCGCCAATGGTGTCGTTGCCCGTGTTCGCCGTGTAAAGGAAAGTATCCGAGCCCGCGCCGCCGTTTAACGTGTCGTTGCCCGCCACGCCGTAAAGTGTATCGTTGCCCTTGCCGCCGACCAGGTTGTTGGCAAGGACGTTGCCGAGCAGAGCGACAGGCCGGCCGAGTGCCGCAGCATTGAAGTTGGTGAACTTGCTTGCGTCAATGTCGCCCGTGTAGGCGGAAGTCAGCGTGACGCTTTGTTGGTTTTCGGAGTAGAGAGCATTTTCGCCGAGGAGTCGCGTCGTGCCGTTTATGACAACTTTCAAGCCTGCCGCGTTTTGAATCGTCAGCGTGTTGTTCGAGTCGTCGTTGAAGGTCAAGACACCGCTGCCGAGCGAATCGAACGCAATGCCGCTGATGTCGGTAAGGTTGCTTGCGCCGTCGCCCGCCAATGAAATTTTACTGCCCGTCGCGCTTTCGCCGAGCAGGTCGTTGCCGCCCGCGTACACGAACAGATTGTCGCTTGCGTTGCCGAGGATTGAATCATTGCCCGCGCCCGTGATAATCGTGTTGTTGCCGTTTTCAGTCGAGAGGCTTACGAGGTTGTTGCCCGCGCCCGCGTTGATTGAGGCGTAATAGCCGCCCGTTACAATCGTGTCGTTGCCCGCGCCCGCGCTTATCGTCGAGTGCAGAATATTGCTGTTGTTAATGTAGTTATTGCCTTCGCCCATGTCGATGACGTTGTAGTAGCGTGCGCCGTCGGCTTTGGCGACGAGGAGCGTGTCATTGCCGCTGCCCGAAATGATTGACGCGCTGCCGTAGGAGCCGAGCGAAACTTTACTGCCCGTGGAGGCGTTGCCGAGACTGACGAGCCCGCCGCCTATCGAGACGTAGTTATTGCCGTCGCCCGCGATGACTGTGGAGCTGTTGCCCGTGCCGCCCCTGACGGTGTTTTTACCCTTGCCAACGTTGATGTAGTTGTTGCCCGACGCGCCTTTTATCGAGACGTAATCATTGCCGCTGAAGGCAGTGATTGTGTTGTTGCCGTTTTCGGTCGTGAGGATTATGCGATTGTGTCCGCCGCTTGCGAGGATTGACGAGAAATAACCGCCCGAAGTTATCGTGTCGGAGCCCGTGCCGGCTTTAATCGTCGAGTGCAGGATATTGCTGTTGTTGATGTAGTTGTTACCGCCGCTTATGTTGATGTAGTTGTAGTAGCGCGCGCCGTCGACCGTGGCGACTTCGATGGTATCCTTGCCGCCGCCGGAAAAGACTGAAACGCCGCCCGTCGCCGAAAGCGAGACCAAGTGTCGTTGACGAGTGTGTCGTCGCCGGCGAAGGAAGACATAAGCGTAACATCCGTACATTCGCTGTTAAAGTAATAGTCCGCGTTGTTCGTGCCGTACCAAACTCTTGTTGTCATTGTGAATCCCTCCTTAGAATCAAAGGCAAAAGTTTGTTGCCGAATCGTCTGCAGGAATGTTAGGGGTTGTTGGTAAACTCAAGTAAAAGAAAAACATAAGCAGTTCTCTGATA